>NZ_JBLHZT010000017.1:0-73204 GCF_047631475.1 Sneathiella sp.
ACCTCACTCTTGTTATCGGGCAATATGCGATGGATTGGCATTTACGCGACCGGAAGCAGAAAACAGTGACTGACACTGTCAAAAACTGGCAAGAATATTGGCCAGATACTGTCGTTCTCCCACATCCTAGTCCCCGAAATAACATCTGGCTGAAACGCAACCCCTGGTTTGAAGTTGATGTCATTCCCAAGCTTCAGGATAGAATCCAGAAATTGATTTAGGGTTTTTATTTAAATAATTGAATTAATTGTTATTTTTTCTGTATTCAGGAGGCGTTTTCCCGGTCCACCCTTTGAACGCGCGGCTAAAGGTGGGGGAGTCGAAATAACCGGATAACACGGCAATGTCGGCTACCGACAGATCAGTATCTGTTAAATATTGGCGCGCAATATGACACCGCACTTCATTTTGAATGTCGCGAAAACTGGTGCCTTCTTTTTTTAGATGGCGCCGCAGGGTTCTGGTATCCTGATTTAGAAGATCCGCCACGTTTTCCATCGTGAGTGAGCGAGAACGATCCTCCATAATGATTTTGCGAATATGTTCGGCCAGACCCGATGCAGAGCGCATCCGTGAAAGGATTAATTTGCATTGTTCCCGGTAAGCGGCCGAATGAGAAATGTAGGATGCTGACAAAGGACGTTCTGCAAAGGCCCGGTCATATATCAACCGATCATAGGGCTGGGCATAGGAGACCGGAATCCCCAATAGTTTTTCATAGCGGCCGTAATCATCGGGCTTGTCTCTTCTAAGTTCCAGTCGGCAGGTGTCTAAAGGATGACCCGTGAGTTCGCGTGCCCGTGCCAGATTTGCCGAAAAAAACAGATCCAGAAAGAAATTCGGTATTTCAGGCCAAAGAGGAGGCAGTAAATAGCGAATTGCCATGCGCTGCCCGGAGAGTTCAAGACTGACAGGATTTCGCGGCGTCGGCTGTAAAACCCAGATATGATCCAGCATTAACTGCTGTGACTTGAGAAGGGTATCACAATGCAATATCGCATGTCCCAAGATGCCGTAGGATAATGTGGTGGTTTTCAGGCCCACGATTAAACCGAGGTGGTTTTCCCGACTTTCTTGAACGGCATAATAGGCAAGAAGTCTCAGTCTGGTAAGGCGGTCCTCATTGCATGTTTCAAGCTGCTGCTTGATTGGCAAGGTGGGTATGCGTTCCTGTTCAAGGAAAGAAAAAAGCGAATTTTCAAAAGCGAGGCGCTTTATCATGTCCTGTATTGCCTATCATGTTGTCCCTTTGTGCCCTTTTTGTGTAACGCGTTTATCCGCATTATGAAAACAGAAATTAATTGGGGGACTAAATGACAGCATTTCAAACCATGATAAATCCGTCAGAAGATGTGATGAATATTGCCAAAAGCTTTTCTGAAGAAATTCGGACGCGGGCGAGCGAGTTTGAGGCACAGGGATATGTCTCGCAAGACCTCGCCGATCGGATTGCAGAAACGGGTCTTTATCGATTATGCACACCAAAAAGCCTCCATGGATTGGAGAAGTCTCCAGTAGATTATGCGGCAGTGACAGAATATCTGGCGCATGCCGATGGCTCGGTCGCGTGGGTGGTTTTTATTGGTATTACATCGGCAATTTCGGTTTCAAATCTGCCCGATGATGCAGTCCGGCGAATTTTTCTCTCGGATCCAAAGGCCATTACCGCTGGTGTCTTTGCGCCAATGGGACGGGCGATTAAAACAGTTCAAGGGGACAGAAGTGGTTATCGGTTGACCGGACAGTGGCAGTGGGGGTCAGGGTCCCGAAATGCGGCTTTTATCTCGGGAGGAGGGTTTGTAACTGACCCTGAAGGTGCAATTCTCAAAACACCGGATGGACGCCCGGATCAAAGAGCCTTCTTTATGCCGACGACTGACATCGAGTTGCTTGATACCTGGCAGGTTTCAGGGTTGAAAGCGACTGGTTCTACGGATTTTCGCGTGCGGGATTTGTTCGTGCCTGAAGAAATGACATTTGACGCCACTCGCATGTCTGGCCCAGACGGTGCCATTCACAAATTTCCTATTTTTGCACTGCTTGGCATTGGAATTGCGGCCGTTGCTTTGGGTCTTGCGCGGGCGTCGTTGGATGAACTGGTCGGATTTGCAAGCGAGAAGACACCGCAGGGAAGTAGCAAACCGCTTGCTCTAAAACCGTCGACCCAAAGTCAGGTGGCGAAGGCGGAAGCGGAATTGCGGGCTGCCCGCCTGTTTTTCTATGAGTCCATTTCCCGAAGTTGGCAAAACGCGATGCAAGGCGATGAGCCTAGCATTGAGGATCGCCGGGATATCAGGTTGGCGACAACCCATGCGACCAACTCGGCCGCCAGGGTTATTGACCGAATGTATCGGTTGGGCGGGGGAACGTCTGTCTATGCCAAAAGCCCGTTGCAGCGCCATTTCAGAGATGTCCATGTGGCAACCCAGCATATGATGGTCAGCGACGCGACGCTGGAGTTGGTCGGAAGGTTATTTGTCGGCGTGGAAACAAATACGGCCCAACTATAAAGAGGCGGTGAAATCGGGGTTTGAAAAAAAGCTATACTTTTAACTACGTTTTTAGTAGCTATATTAAAAACAGTCTAACGATGAATAAATAATAGGAACAAGCTGTGCCCCGTAAACTTGATAAACTCTTTTCGCCGTTTTCGTCACCAAAACTTTCTTTGCCCAATCGGTTAGTGATGGCACCCATGACCCGATTTTTTTCGCCAGATGGCGTTCCGGGCCAGAATGTAGCCGACTACTATCGTCGCCGTGTAGAAGGGGGAACCGGGCTCATCATCACGGAAGGGACTGTGGTGAACGATCCTGTTGCTTCTCCACACCCCAATGTTCCTCATTTCTACGGTGAAAAAGCATTGGCCGGCTGGGAAAATGTGGTGAAGGCTGTTCACGGTGCCGGCGGCAAGATTATGCCGCAAATCTGGCATGTTGGAATGGCACGACGGGCAAACGAGGCGCCTAATCCTGAACTGCCGAACGCCAGTCCCTCTGGCATATTGCACAATGAAAAGAAAATCGCCGAGCCTTTAACTGAAGACGAGATTGGGTTTTTGGTCAAGGCTTATGCGGATGCTGCAACGGCCGCTAAAAATATTGGATTTGATGGCGTGGAAATTCATGGTGCCCATGGATATCTGATCGATCAGTTCTTTTGGGAGCAGATGAACCGGCGGGAAGACGGGTATGGCGGAGACCAAGTAAAACGGACATCATTTGCCGCAAGGATTGTAGCTGCCATTCGGGCTGCGACGGGCGAGGATTATCCAATTGTTTTTCGATTCTCCCAATGGAAGCAGCAGGATTATAGTGCCCGTTTGGCCGAGAGCCCCGAAGAACTGGCCGCGTTTCTTAAGCCACTGGTTGAGGCGGGAGTCGATATTTTCCATTGCTCAACCCGCCGATATTGGGAGCCGGAATTTGAGGGTAGCCCATTAAATCTCGCGGGTTGGACGAAAAAACTGACCGGCCTGCCAACCATCACGGTGGGAAGTGTTGGTCTGTCCAAAGACATGATGTCTTCGTTTAAGGGTGAAGACTCCGGTACCCGCAGTATTGAGGATCTCGGCGACCGGCTGGAGACAGATGAATTTGATCTGGTAGCCGTTGGCCGCGCCCTAATTCAGGATCCGGAATGGCCAAAGAAAGTGCGTGAAGGACGCATGGATGAACTGGAAGATTATTCCGCTAAATCACTTGCGGAACTGGTCTAAAAATTTATCTTAAACTATTGATCCCGTTGAATTTTGTATTTTCAACGGGATCTTGTGTATTGTTATATGAGAAGTGCCTTCAGGCAGTCAAGCCGGGGAGAAGAGAAATCCCTTCGCCAGGCAAGGAGGGTCTGAATGTGAGCATACTCACCGTCAAGAGGCAGCGTCTGAAATGTACCGTCCAGTTGCACCCGTGACAACACGGATTGGGGGATCACACTAAAGCCACTTCCCGCTGAGACGGAGGCAAGAATAGCCAGATAAGAACTTAACGAATGTGTTGCGGACGGAAAAATTTCATTATCCATTAGCCATCGCTCCAAATAACGCCGATAGGCGCAGCCAACTTCAAACGCGATTAACGGACGACCATTTAAATCAACACCCATTTCCAAAGAAGGGTAATTAGTCGGGGCTATCAGTACCAGTTGCTCTTCAAAAACCGAAAGACTATCAAGGGTCGGGTCAGTCAGTGGTTCAGCAATAAACGCCGCTTCAATTTCATACTTTTGAAGACGGGTCAGTAATGCAGCTGCGGTTCCCGTCACCAACTCAATCTCAATCGCCGGGTAAAGGGCGTGGTATTTAGACATAAAAGCGGGCAGGCGGGCCGCCGCCGTACTTTCCATTGCGCCAATCCGGAACGATCCGGAAGGCTTTCCCTCGCGAAATGCTTCTGTGGTTTCTTCAGACAAAGAATGAAAACGTTCTGCGTAAGATAAAAGCAATTTCCCGTCGGATGTGAGATCCAGACCTCTATTTTTCCGTAAAAACAGTGACTTGCCTAGGTTTTCTTCAAGTTGTTTGATCCGCGTACTGATGTTGGATTGTACACGCCCCAGCTTTTGAGCAGCTTTTGAAACGCTGCCTTCCGCCGCAACCGTTCTAAAAATTTCCAAGGCCTGAAGGCTTATATTTTGCATTCTAATATCTCGTTTATAGAAACCAACTATCACTATTATTCATTTTTAAAGATATATGATAGTCGGCATACTCAGCAAGTATCAAGTTCTGATTTGTAGGGTGGGCAGAGTGACTTTGATGGAAAAGGAAAAAGGTAATTCACTGAGAATTACAGTTATTGGTTTTACAACCCTCGTCATCGCCATGGGGATTGGCCGTTTTGTGTTTACCCCGATCTTACCGTTGATGCAGAATGAAAATCTGTTGACAGTATCGGAAGGGGGATGGGTTGCCTCTGTTCATTTTCTTGGCTACTGGATTGGCGCGACCGTCGCCTCCCGGCTTCCGCTGGCACCAAAATTGGTCCTTAAGGCATCCCTTGTGATCATTGGCCTGTCAACCCTGTTGATGGGTCTGACCGACCTGATTTCTCTTTGGTTAATTCTGAGATTTCTAGCCGGTTCTTTGAGTGCCTTTTGTCTTGTGATGGTCGGTGGCTTTTATATCGAGTATTTGGCCAAGCACGGGCAAGTGGCAATGCAGGGGGTTGTTTTTTCCGGTGTGGGCGGGGGGATTGCTTTATCTGGCCTGGCCGCATTGGTGATTATGCAGTTGGGCATTGGAAGTTCGCACAGCTGGATTATCTTCGGCGCCGTCATATTGATCGCGGCGGCGTTTCTTTTCCTTTTGATTGGTGACGAGATTCCCGGAAAAAAAGCGATGAAATCCGCAGAGCTAACCGCTGAAAAGACCCCTTTGAATTGGCGCAATATTATAGCATATGGCGCAACGGGCGTGGGTTATGTCATACCGGCAACCTATTTGCCAGTAATGGCGCGTACCGTGATCAATGATCCGTTGATTTTCGGATGGAGCTGGCCAATTTTCGGAGGGGCTGCGTTTGTCTCGACCATTCTTGCAGCGCGATTGCAACGTCACTTTACAAATGCCGCCATCTGGCGGATTAGTCAGCTTGTCTTAGGGACGGGACTATTGTTGCCTTTGATATCCGGTCATGTCGGGATGATTTTATTGTCCGGGTTATGTGTTGGCGGAACGTTTATGATCATTACCATGATGGGTATGAAAGAAGCCCACCGGTTGGCACCAGCCTCAGATGCGCTTCGCCATATTGCGGCGATGACCGCGGCATTTGCCGCCGGTCAGATGGTTGGCCCGTTAATCGCCAGTTTATTATATCAGGTGAACGGTACATTCACCTTGTCCCTCGTGCTGACAAGTTCTGTTTTGTTCGGAACAGCATTTCTGGTTCGAAAATAGGGTGGCATTCAGGAAACAGCCTGAAGTCCTTTTAGCCAGGATACGGCTTCCTTCCAAAGAGGTTCAGATTTCGCACGGAAATATCCAAAATGACCGAGGGAGCTGATCCCTTCTGTTTGAGGGACGATATGGCGTCTTTCCATATTAGGGTAGGCTTTCATCATGGCATCGACAGATTTTTCAGTGCCCCATTTATCGTCGTCAATACTGTAGGCAAGGACAGGAATATCAAAATTATTGTAACGATCAAGGGGCAGGGTTTTGTCGCCTAGAATATAGTCCCGATGGCGACACCAACCGGCCCATTCTGAACTGACCTTACCTGGTAAATCTTCGGCCCCGAACCAACTCCACGGCATGTATCCCAGAAGGAAACTGGTAACCGGGAGCGTGACCCAACTATGAAGCAGAACCATCCATTTCTGTTCCCCGCCCTGTAGGCGCCAATGACCGCTTTGTGCCGATACGGTCAGCATTCCGTCGATATTGTCGATATTATCCATAAGGCCCGCGGCCTGACCCCCAAAGCTGTGGCCGATCATAAAAATTTTGTCCGGGCATTTCTCGGACCGGAGCCAGTCGACCATGCCGGCCATGTCCTGCAATGCCCAGTCCCTCATCCGCGCAGTGAAACCACGAAGATTTGCGGGCCGGGAGCCACCAATCCCACGGTAATCGTACGTCAAAACGGAAAATCCTTCCTGAACCAGAAATTCCGCATAGTTTTTGTAAAACTGACGCGGGACGGCCGTTGCGCTGTTAATCAGCACAAAATGAGAGGACGGTATTTCCGCTGTGAAAAGGGTCGCACTGAGTTGGTATCCGTCTTTTGCCGGAAGCGAAAGGTTCTCTTGGATAACAGTCATGGGTTTATGTCCTTATTTTTTGAGATGACTGAAACGGTTTCAGAAGATCTGACAACTGGTCCCGCATGATTTGCAGGGGGGCGGTACTGTTTTGTGCTTTTGCAAGCAAAAGCGCCCCTTCGATGGCAGAGATCGTTGTAATTGCCAAGTGATTGGCTTTCTCTTCTGGGGCGCCGAAGACGTGGATCTGCTCGGCGAGTAATTTTTCGTAGGATGAAAACGCATTGGCACAGGCCTGTTGCACCATAGGAACATCTGCTGCCGTTTCCAAGGCGACTGTGGCAAGAGGGCATCCTTTTCGGTAGCCGCTTTCCTCCAACTGCTGAATGTAATAATCGCAAAATGCCTGAATACCCGCCACAGGGCTTCCCGTTTTGTCGATGAGTTTTTGCAAGGATACCAGCATCTTCTGACCCGCGAAATCGACGGCACCAGCGGCCAATCCTTCTTTCCCATCTGGAAAGTGGTGGTAGAGCGAGCCTTTAGGGACCCCGCTTTGACCAATGATGTCAGATAACCCCATCGCATTATAACCCTTTGTCCGAAGGAGCAGGGATGTTGCTTCGAGTAATTTTTCACGGGTTTTTGATGATTTTGAATACACAAAGATTTCCAAATTTAGACCAATTGGTTTAAATGTACCGACCGGTCTAAATTTGTCAAATCATTTTTGAACTTCTAGAAATGGTGTGAATAGCTTACAAGTGCACCAACTCGGTGGTTTTCTTCATTTTCTTCGTCCTGATACTTGTATCCAACCCCCAGAAACACCCCGCTATCGAATTCATAACCGATTGACGCTTGTACGATGTCTCCGTCAATGGCTTCGTCGATTTCTACAGAATTGTCATTGCGGATATGGCTCCATGTAGAGCCGACATTCCAATTTTTGTAGGTGATTTCCAAACCTGCTGTGTGCCAGGTGCGATCGTGGGCGGCTTCGCCGTTCAGGTGGCGGATATGCATAATCTCCCCGATCATTCTGCCTTCGAGATCCTTGGTGAAACGGTGTTTGTAGTTCAACGAAACAGAATACCGGTTTTCATCCTCTTCATTGTTTTTACCAGCGGCCTGATGAGCAAAACCAAGCCGATAGGATAGCCCCTGTACGATATTATTGTTCAAGGAATAAAAATCCTTTCCCCCTAAAGAGACTGCAAACGAGGATAGATCTTCTGTATTGGAAACACCGCCATCTTGCTTTTCAACGGGGTCTTGATGGTTGAAGAGTGCGCCGCTGAGAAAACTTGTATCGGCGAAAAAGCTGCTGGCTTCGAGTTTGTGCTTGCCGAAGTCGCCCATATCTAATTTGAGATTTGCTCCCAGTCCAATTTTTTCACGCAGCGCATATTCATGAATAACCTGATAGCCGTAAATGCCAGGAAACTGATGATAATCAAAACCAACCACTGGAGAGAACTTGCCGGCCATCACTCCAAATTGGTCGGTTTCATAGCGAATATTCAAATCTCTGATTTTGAGGGTGTGATCGTCAAAAAAACGACTGTGGCCTTCCGCTGCATTCCCGCCGCCGCCATGATCATGGCCCGCAGGCTCTCCTTCCAGTTCGATAACACTGTTGAGCGAGAGGCCGGTAGAGAAAACGTACCCCAAATCCAAATGCGTATGGCTATAGATTTCTGAGATCTCCTCGTCTTTTTCTTCAGCGTTGTAGACAATATCGCTGTGTATCTTGGTATCCAGATGTCCATAGAAACCAGCGGCGCCTTGAGGGGAGTGCGAGGCGTTGCCGTGATTATGGCCGTCACCGGCAACGGCAAGAGCCGGCAGAAAACTGAGTGCAGTGACGAGCGAATAGATTTTAAAAGATAAAGGTTGCATTGTGAGTCCACTTAATGAAATGTTATAACATAACAAATCTAGATGAGTGAATTTGTCAACGCCTTTTTTGAAGTCTGGTTCTGAACGCCGTTGAAATGGGTTGCCAAATGGGCTTGACTTAGAATAGTTATATTATAACATAACCAAAATTTTTAGGTAAAGTGATGAAGAAATACGTCCTGGCAGTTGCCGTCGCATGCGCGCCCTTTTCCCTGTCTTTTGCAGCAGAAACCAAAGGTGTGATGACAACCATCGCTCCGTTACATTCTTTGGTCCAAGGGGTCATGGGAGAGACGGGAGAGGCTGAATTGTTAATACAGGGATATGCGTCCCCCCACAATTATCAGTTAAAACCTTCGCAAATCCGCAAGTTGCAAAAATCTAATTTCGTCTTCTACATTGGAGGCGGCTTCGAAGGGTTTCTATCCAAAACTCTGGAAACATTACCTTCGCATATTCGAAAAATCAGTATGGCGAATAAAGCCCGACTGGAAGTTCTGGAAAATCGGGCAGGAGGTGCTTGGGAGGCGCACGCACATTCAGGTCACGCGCATGAAGGAGATGAGCACGATAGCGAGCATGAGCGTGAGCATACCAAAGATAAGGGGCATGATCATGAAAAAGACCATGCGAAAAATCACGGCCATGATAAAAAACATGCTGATGAAGAAGAGCATAAACACGCGCATGAAGATGACCATAAGCATGCTGATGAAGCTGAGCATAAGGACGAACACGCACACGAACACGAACACGGTTCATCTGATGACCATGACGCTGACATGCACAGCACCAGTGACGATCATCATTTTTGGCTTGATCCAGACAATGCCGTGGAAATTGTAAAAACCATTACGCGCGAGCTGTCTGTTGTCTATCCTGAAAATCAGGATTTGTATAAGCAGAATGCCAAAGCAACGATTGCCCGTATTCGCGCGACTGATCAACAACTGGCAAAAGAACTGGAAGCAGTAAAGGATATTCCCTATATCGTTTTTCATGATGCCTACCAGTATTTTGAAAAACATTATGAGCTGACTGCCGTGGGATCGATCCTGTTAGAGCCTGATGAAAAGCCGGGTGTTGGTCGCATTCGGGAAATTCGTCGTAAGCTGATCGACAGCAAAGCTGTTTGCATTTTCAGGGAGCCACAATTCTCCGATAAACTTGTTAAGACTGTTTTGGAAGGGACCGAGGCTAAAAGCGGAACGCTGGACCCTATCGGTTCGGAAATAGCGGTTGGGGAAAATCAGTATACAGACCTGTTAAAAAGCTTGTCACGTGGGTTGCAGGACTGTCTTAAGTCACAGAAATAGATTATGTTGGAATGTAGAACAGTATCCTATCGTATTGATAATCAACATATTTTAAGGGATGTGAATGTCACATTGGAACCGGGAGCCCATCTGCTTGTTCATGGGCCGTCCGGGTCTGGAAAAACTACGCTTTTGTCACTTTTGGCGGGGCTAATTCCGGTCACTACAGGCACTATTCATTATAATGGAGTTCCTTTTCATCAACTGTCCGCCTCGGAGGTGGACAGGTTTCGCGGAAGCAATATGGGATTTGTGTTCCAATCCCATCACATGGTTCCGTTTCTGACTGTGGAAAAGAATTTGATGCTGCCTGACTTGATGAGCGGCAAAGAGCCCGAAGAAGGAGCGATCATATCGTTGCTTGAAAGGTTGGAAATTGGCCATCTCTTACAAAAGAAAGCCAGTGTATTGAGCGGCGGTGAAAGTCAGCGGGTTGCCATTGCCAGAGCCGTCATCGGGCGTCCCAACTGGATCTTGTGTGATGAGCCTACCTCTGCACTGGACGATAATTCAGCAAATCTTTCTGTCAATTTATTGAAGGCAGAGGCGGAGAAAGTCGGGGCATCCCTTATCATCGTCACCCATGACAGTCGCTTGAAGGCGATGTTTCCAAATGACCAGCGCCTTGATCTAAGAATTTGGGAAAAAGCATGACCCTTGTTACGCTTTGCTTGCAGTATTTGCGCTTTAGGCCCTTCGCCACAACCCTTCATATCGTGTCCATGGCCGTTGGAATGGCGATGGTTACTTTATTGCTGCTTTTTTCTGACTATTTGCAGCATCGCTTTCTCAACGAAGCCGCCGAAATTGACCTTGTGGTTGGCGCGAAAGGAAGTCCGCTACAGCTGGTCCTTTCGTCGATTTATCATCTGGATATTCCCCCTGGAAATATCGATTATAACCGGGCTATGGCAATAAAGCAGAACCGACATGTCAGGAAAGTCATTCCGCTGGCACTTGGGGATCAATATAGGGGGCGGCGGATCGTGGGCACCAGTTCAGAATATCTGGAATATTTTGAAGCTGAATTTGCAAACGGCGGCATATGGCAAAACCCGATGCAGGTGGTTCTTGGTTCTACTGTGGCGCAAGAAACGGGGATGGTCATTGGCTCCGCCTTTTCGGGGAACCATGGTCTTGTAGGGCAGGAAGGCGCGCATCGTCATGACGAGCACCCGTATCGAGTGGTTGGGATTTTAAAGCCTACCGGTCGTATCATTGATCGCTTGATTGTAACACCTGTGCAATCGGTGCTGGACATTCATCAATCTGAGGGTAAGGCATCTAAGGCGGAGATCACGGCGTTGCTGGTTTTTTATCGAACCCGGGCGGCTGCCTATGGTTTGCCGCGTCAAATTAACACGCAGACGCCGTTCCAGGCCGTTAGTCCTTCCTTGGCAATGACACGACTTTCATCCATGATCGGTATTGGTCAAACGGTGTTGAATTGGATCGGAGGAGGGTTGTTGTTATTGTCACTGGGGGGTGTTTTCGTCGGACTATTGTCCGCGATCCAGCAACGTAAATACGATTTGGCTCTTTATCGTGTTCTAGGGGCGCGGCCTTCCAAAATTTTTGCCATCGTTTTGATGCAGGGTCTTTTTATTGCCGTTATTGGTAGTATTCTAGGGGTTGTTGGCGGGCTGGTCGGGTTTGAAGTCTTGGTAACTTTATTTTTAAAAGGAGAGGGGCTGAATGTTGAAACCCTTCTTCACAAGACAGAGCTTCTTTATTTATGGGGGAGTGTTGTCGTTATATCTGCCCTGATCTGCCTTGTGCCGGCCTACCGGGCCTATAAAATCGACATTCGGCATTCCTTGATGGGGGGGCAGGTGTGAAGCATATATTCTATTTGAGCCTGATCCTGATCTTTTCATTTGCCGGTGCGTTGCAGGTTCAAGCCTTAAGTGAACAGGAACTGACTGAGCAGGAACGGTTGGATTTTGAACAGAACTGGAAACCGCTTGAGGTAACAGGGGGGGCTGTCCCGTGGTCAATCTTTGCGGCGACAAAATCCTTTGAAGTCTGCAAGACTGAAAAAGACGGATATGATGCCTGTTACTTAAAACCAGTTTATGCCGATGACGTTAGAAATCTGGACGGAACCACTGTTACAATCATGGGATATATGTTTCCCTTGGAGCAAACAGAGGATCAAAAGAATTTTTTAATTGGACCGTATCCCTTAAGTTGTCCGTATCATTACCATATCGGCCCTGAAAATGTGATTGAAGTTATCGCGCCAAAGGGCATCGCTTTCTCCTTCGATCCGATTACAATCCGAGGGACGCTGTCTGTGCGATATGAACAGGAAACCGGTGTCTTCTATTTTTTGGAAAACGCGACTGTGTTGTAAGGGGCGGTTGACGGTTTTCGGCTTCGGGGTATCCTTTGGACAACGAAACTTAAAAAAAAATCAGGAAACCGTTATGCCAGCGCAAGAAAACAAAACCGTTTTGGTTGAAAAAAAGGGTGCCATCACCACAGTAACAATAAATCGGCCAGAACGGCGTAACGCAGTGGATTATCACACGGGCCGGCTTTTGCTTGAGGCTTTTGATGATTTCGATGCCGATGATAGCCAATCGGTTGCAATCCTGCGGGGAGCCGGAAAATACTTCTGTGCCGGGTTTGATTTGAAATCCCTGTCTTCAAGTGAGCTTTCTTACGAACCGGAGGGCGATGGGGTGATGGGGCCGACACGCAGACTTCTCAGTAAACCCGTTATCGCTGCGGTAGAGGGATATGCCGTCGCGGGGGGGCTCGAACTTGCGCTGTGGTGTGATCTGAGAGTAGTTGCTGAAACCGCCCGTTTCGGTGTTTTCTGCCGTCGCTGGGGCGTTCCGTTAATTGATGGAGGCACCGTTCGGTTACCTCGCTTGATTGGTCATAGCAGGGCGCTCGATATGATTTTGACCGGGCGCGAAGTGGATGCAGGCGAAGCTGAACAGATGGGCCTGGCGAACCGTCTGGTGGCGGAAGGAGAGGCTTATACGGAAGCTGTTAAACTGGCGGAACAATTATGTTCGTTCCCGCAAACCTGTTTGCAGGGAGACCGATTGACATCTTACCGACAATGGGGAATGGATGTGGAGGATGCCCTGCGCCTTGAAGGGATAGAGGGTGAAAAAGCCTTGAAACAGGAAGCGCAAACAGGGGCGGCGCGCTTCGCCTCAGGATTAGGGCGAAGCGGGGATTTTTCTAAAATCTAAAGATATGCCTGATTAAACCGCAATGGTTTTGAGGATATCTCTCATAAATTGAGGTAAGGGAACAGGGCGGTTGGTTATTCGGTCCACATATACATGGATGAAGTGACCTTCAGCGGCGGCTTCCTGTTCCTTATCCCGGAATAAGGCAATTTCGTATCGTACAGAACTGTTTCCCATATGGGCGACACGGACGCCCGCTGTCACAATATCGGGGAAGACGATGCTTTTCGAATATCGACACTGGGTTTCGACAACAAGACCAATCACTGTACTTTTTTGAATATCCAGCGCACCGTTCACCACTAGAAACTGGTTTACGGCAGTATCGAAGTAACTGTAATACTGAACATTATTCACATGACCATACGCGTCATTATCCATCCACCGTGTTGGTATGGTCAGGAAGTGCGGATAATCCCGGCGGGAACTCAGATCTTTTCTGGCGTTCATAAATTAAAGCGCTTTCTGATAGATGGTCAGGGCATCCTGATGGGTGACGGGCCGTGGATTGTTGACCAGAAGTCGTGTTTGCTCCATCGCCGCATCCGCCAGTTTAACAAGGTCCTGTTCTTGAATGCCGACTTCGCGCAATGTGGTTTCGAGCCCAAGATCCCGCGACAGGTCAGCAAGGCGGTCAATGAAGTCCTGACATATTTTTTGTGAACCGCCTGTCTGGTCGATATCCGGAAAAACCAACGGCGCCAGTGCCGCATAATCTTCTCCGCATTCCGGTGCATTGAACCGCATCACTTCCGGAAGAACCAGTGCGTTTGAAAGTCCGTGGGGAACATGGAAAATTCCACCGATCGGATAAGCAAGGGCGTGAACAGCAGCGACAGGAGAATTGGCAAATGCCTGTCCGGCAAGGCAAGCCCCCAACAACATGTTTGAGCGGGCTTCGCGGTTTTGACCTTCTTTAACGGCTGTTCGGATATTGGCACCTAGAAGTCTGAGCGCTTCTTTTCCTAATGTTGCAGAAAGAGGGTTATTGTTCGCGCCGCGAGAGGTAAAGGCTTCGATGGCGTGTACCATTGCATCGATCCCGGTGGCGGCTGTGACATGCGGCGGTAGCCCCAAGGTCAGGTCAGCATCCAATATGGCGATGTCTGGCAAGAGTTTGCGGGAAACTACGCCTTTTTTGGTTTCTGCCCCGACAGTTACAATAGAGATGGGTGTTACTTCAGAACCGGTTCCGGCGGTCGTTGGTATTAGAACAAGCGGCAACCGACTTCCCTTAATCATATCGATCCCGTAAACATCACCAAGTTGTTCGTCTCCCTTTGCCAGTAGGGCAACAAGCTTGGCGACATCCATGGATGAGCCGCCGCCCAAGCCAATGATCGCATCTACCCTGCGTTCCAAAGCGATTTTTGTCGCAGCCAGGATTATGCTTTCTTTTGGGTCGGCCTCAACATCCTCAAAGATGGAAACCTGAATGTCTGCTGCTTTTAAACTTTCCAAAGCTGTTTCGAGGAGGCCATATTTAACAATCCCCGGATCGGTTACGATCAGGATATGGTTTCCAATATTGGATTTTACGAGCTCACCCAGGCCTGCCATGGCGCCGGGATTGCAGATCAGCTGCGGTGTGGTGTTAAATGTAAATGTGGTCATTTTCTCTTTTTCTTGTAACCGGATGTGACAGCCTAACCTGTTTAGACAGTTTCGAAAACCATCAATTCTGGAATTAATAGGGATGATTCGTGAAACGGCTTTTTGAAGGCGAAGAAGGATTGTTTTGGAGGATCTGACAGGAATTTTGTTATATTTGATATTTTTTTATTTTTGTTTTCTAAAGTTTAAATCCATACAAAAAATTAGGTCTTTCGGGTCAGTTTTTGCAAATCATACTCAATAGTTTAACTTTTTTCATATGCTTTAGGTCGTGTTTTTTCTTTGCTTTAGTCATATTATTAGGAAATATTGATTATTCATACATAAGAATAGAACGTAATCTGTTAAATATAGATTTACTATTAATTAATAATAGACTCCCAACTTATCCCTACAAAATAAATTATTAAGAAATTTAATTACAACAAGACAGGGTTTTTGAAGTAATCGAGCAGTTTTAACAGGCGAGTTCGGTTGCATCTGGGGAATGGAAACGTGAATTATAAAGGGACTGAGGTTTTCTTTGATCAGAATGATCTGATTGTGAGCAAAACCAATTTAAAAGGGCATATCACCTATGCCAACCACACTTTTTTAGAAATCGCGGGATATGAAGAGGCTGAAGTTATTGGTCAGCCACACAATCTTATCCGACATGAAAATATGCCCCGAGGGGTTTTCGAGCTGTTTTGGCGACAGATAGCAAACGGGCAGGAGATTTTCGCCTATGTGGTCAATGCAACAAAAAACGGAGATCATTACTGGGTCGTTGCTCATGTTACGCCAAGTTATGCCGATGGGCGCGTAAACGGATATCATTCAACAAGGCGGGTGCCGGACCATGCCGTGATTAAATCTACGATTGAGCCGTTATATGAGGAGCTGAACGCTATTGAAGCGCGTTCTTCCGATCGAAAAACGGGAATTCAGAACTCTGTCGCTCATTTGAACGGAATGCTGGAGGAGGCCAGAAAATCCTATGATGAATTTGTTTCGTCGATCATGTGGGGAGTAGCGCAATGAACGCTTATTCACAAACGGAAAGAGCAAGTGACACATCAATCCCCTATGAGCGAATTTTGGAGATTATTAAAGTTGTCGAGGACACCTGTCAGGGTAATTTTGATAGCCGGATCAAAAATATTCCAACCGAGGCGTCTTTAGAGCGCCATCTTTGTGTGAAAATAAACGAAATGATCGATCGGTCGGACGCCTATGTTCGGGAGTCGACGGCGTGTCTCGGGTTTATCGCTGACAATCAGTATTTTAGAAGAATTGCGCCTGAAGGCCTGCAAGGCTCATACGGTTACGCCGCACAAAAGATCAACACGGCCGCGGATGGGATTGAACAGAAAATCAAACGCTTTTCAGAGGTGGTTGAGTCAATTGCCAGTGCGTCAGCGCAGCTGAACGCCAGTTCATCGGTAATGGGTGAAACCATTGATGTGACGAGCGAAAAAACCAAAACTGTTGCGGCGGCAGCAGATGAGGCCGGCAACAACACCCAGACGGTCGCATCCGCGGCAGAGGAATTAAATTCCTCCATTCAGGAAATCAACAGGCAGGTTTCAAATTCCGCGACAATGTCCGCGGAGGCTGTTGCCCAGTCGAAGGAGGTCAATGCGTTGGTCTCTGGATTATCCGAAGCGTCTGACAAAATTGGTGATGTTGTTAATCTGATTAATGACATTGCAGGGCAAACAAAACTCCTCGCCCTGAACGCCACAATTGAAGCTGCCCGCGCCGGGGATGCTGGCAAGGGATTTGCTGTCGTTGCGAGTGAGGTGAAAAGCCTGTCAGCACAAACTGAAAAAGCGACCGATGACATAAAAAAACAAGTGCAGGACATCCAATTTGCAGCAGGGAATGCTGTTTCTTCTATTGGGAGTATCAGCGGGTCAATCGGGAAGCTAAGTGAGGTGTCGTCTGCTATTGCGTCTGCCGTAGAAGAACAGGGTGCGGCGACACACGAAATTTCGAGAAACGTTCAGGAGGCAGCGTCGGGCGTTCAAAAAGTAACTTTCAGCGTTGGCGAGGTTAATCAGAACGTCATGCAGGTGAGTGAGAATGCCAAGGAAGTACAGGATGTCGCCAGTGATTTAAAGGCACAGGCCGATATACTGGCGCAGGTTCTCAGTCGCTAAGCCTGTTTTTAAATTTTTCAGATTGTTTCGGAAGTTCCAATCGATACCCATAGCCCCAATCAGATTTAATCTTAATGTTGATTGGGGCCAACTTCCGGCGCAGTTTCATGATATGCATTTTTACAGCGCTTCTAAACGGCTGATCCAGCCTTTCCTGATACAAAGAATGCATAATGAAGTCATGACTGATTGTTTTTGACGGATATCTGTATAGCAGGTGGAAAAGTCGAAAAAGGATCGGGGATAAACGAATTTCGTGGCCAAGGCCTGCTAGCACCCCATTGTCTACGGTCAGGGCGTGCTTGCCGTGTCTGCTGTCTTGAGGGAGCTTAGTATAGGGTTGCCCGCATTTGCTGCAGATGTTTTTCATGATGCCGCTCTTATGGTTAATTTCAATAGTCAGAACGAGCCTTGCCAGTATCGTGTGAGGGCAACGCAGACTTGGATATTCAGCAATTTCATTCAGATTATACTTGTTCTTGCGTCTGGACGGTGGCTTAATCCTTCAAACGGCTATACACGTTCCCTACGGAGGCAAGAATGAAGTCATTGTCGGTTATCCTGTTCAGTGTTACGTCTTTTTTGCTGGGGGCTTGTGATGAACCCGCAACCAACAAATCCGAACCGATTAGAGCGGTTAAACTGTTTGACGTATCGCAGAATGCGGGCAGAAACGAACGTATTTTTTCTGGGAAGATCATTGCCGCCAATACGGCAAATTTAAGCTTTCCGCTGGCCGGAACGGTAAAAAGTATTTCGGTCAATATTGGTGACAAAATCGAGAAAGGCCAGATCCTTGCTACATTGGATCCGGTCCCGTTTGAGCTGGATGTAGAAGCGGCTGAAGCGGAGCTTGGCAAGGCCAGATCCGCGGCCGCAGAAAAGGAAGAAGATTTCAAACGCAATAAGCAGCTGTTTGAAAAAGGTTGGGTAAGTAAGGCGGCTTTGGAGCAGGCGCAATATGCGTTGGAAACTGCGCTGAGCGAGGTCAACTTTAAAACAACCCGGTTAAATCAGGCTAAGAGGGCGCGGGCGGATGCCGTGTTGACGGCTCCCTATCAAGGGGTCGTCGCCGAGAAATTCGCTGAACCAAATGAAGAAGTTGGCGGCGGAAAGCAGATCTTATCGCTGGATGCTGAAGGCGCTCTTGAAGTGTCAATTTCAGTGCCTGAAAATGTCATTTCAAATCTCAATATGGGAATGGTGGCAACCGCCAAATTTGGTGCCTTACCCGGAGAAACTGTCAGGGGGCGTGTTACGGAAATCTCGCGGGTTGCCGGTGTCGGTAACGTCTTTCCAGTGAAAGTCAGTTTAATTGAACCACCATCCGCTTTACGGGCTGGTATGAGTGGTGAGGTTTCACTGGTGACCCAGAATGCGCCTGGAGAACACGGTTTTCTGATTCCCCTGACCGCAATTTCTGCGTCCGAGAACTTAAAAGACAGTTTTGTTTATATTTTTGATCCGGCTTCTCAAACGCTGTCACGACGCCCTGTCATTCCTGAAACGGTCCGGGGAAATTTGATTGCGGTAAAAGGGGTTGATGCCGGGGATCTGGTTGTTTCTGCAGGCGTTTCATTTTTGTCGGATGGTCAGAAAGTCAAACGAATAACCAGTGTAGCGAATTAAAGCAGCGTTCAGGATAGGGAATATCGGCATGGCATATATCACTGAATTTGCGCTTAATAACTCGCGAATTACGATCTTGTCGGTTCTGGCAATTGTGATCATGGGGGTTTTGACCTTTGTGACATATCCAAGCCGTGAAGACCCGTCCATTGTTATTCGAAATGCGAACATAACCACCCAGTTTCCTGGAATGTCTTCGCGGCGCGTTGAAGACCTTTTGACCCGCCCTTTGGAAGAAAAAATCCGTCAGATACCCGAAGTTAAGCATATCGACTCGGATTCAAAAACCGGGGTTTCCCTGATCAAAATTATCCTGCATGACTCGGTCGATGATTTGGCGCCGGTTTGGGCAGATCTTCGGGATAAAATGACAGATATTACATCTGAACTGCCCGAAGGCACGATCGGTCCGCAGGTTAATGATCAAGTGGGAGAAACAGCGGTCGCTACGATTGCGTTGTGGAGCGATGGTTTCTCATTGTCAGAAATGAAGGAGACCGCAAAAAATCTCAGTGAAAAATTTTATACGCTGGACGGGATCAGCAAAGTTGAGCGATTTGGTGAACAGGATGAGCGGGTCTATCTGTATTTTAAACGCTCTCGTATCACACAGTTGGGCATCAATTTGAATACAGTTGTTGCTACGCTGAGGGACCAGAATATTATTCTACCCGGCGGAAAAATTGACGCTGCGGGTCAAAATATCATTCTGGAGCCCAGTGGAAATTTTGATACGGTTGAAGAAATTGAAAATACCTTTATTGAGATCCCGGAAACAGATCAGGTCTTTCGGCTAAAGGATCTTGTAGAAATTCAACGGGATTACATCGATCCGCCAAAAGACCCGGTTTATTTCAACGGTAAGCCCGCCATCATTATTTCGCTTTCCATTAAAGAAGGGATCAACAGTGTTGCCTTTGGCGAGAAGCTTGTTGAGAAAGTGGACGCCCTGCAACAACAGCTTCCCTGGGGGTATGTCCTCGATTTCGCGACTTTCCAGCCAGAACTGGTGGAAGATGCGGTTGAAGGAGCGGTCAACAACCTTTATCAGACACTGGTGATCGTCCTTGTCATTGTCATGCTTTTCCTGGGGGTGCGAACCGGGCTGATCGTCGGCTCTTTTGTCCCCATAACAATGTTGATGAGCATTATCATCATGCGCCAGTTCGATGTTGAATTGCAGCGCGTATCGATTGCGGCAATGATTATTGCGCTTGGGATGCTGGTTGATAATGGCATTGTGATCGCAGAAGATATTGGCGTGCGACTGAAGAAGGGAGAAGATCGCCGAGCGGCGGCGATTGAAGCGTCAAAAACACTGGCGATGCCGTTGCTAACCTCATCTTTGACAACCATCCTGTTTTTCATCCCGATGGCCCTCTCTGAAGGAGGCGCTGGTGAATTTACGGGCTCTTTGGCGCAGGTTGTTACGATTGTTCTGTTGTCTTCGTGGTTTCTTTCACTGTTTTTGACGCCTGTATTATGTGTCTGGTTTATGAAAATATCGAAGTCAACGGTACCCAAAGACGGGCAGGGACAAACCAACAGCTTTAAAAGCAGGTTTGAACGGCTTTATAGATCAATTTTGGAAGCTGTATTGAAATTTCGGTACCTTTTCCTGCTTGGGATGGTGGGGCTGTTGCTTCTGTCAGGTTATCTCCTGAATTTCGTTGGTAAGGAATTTTTCCCGCTCGGGGATCGCAACCAATATTTGATTTATCTGGATTTACCTGCGGGAACGTCTGTTAAAAAGACAGATGTCGTGGTTGGCAGACTAACGGGCTGGTTATCTGATCAGGAAATAAATCCCCAGATTGAAAGTAATATCGCCTATGTGGGCAATGGTGGCCCTCGGTTTTTCTTGTCGCTTGCCGCAATGGATCCTGACCCGCATCGGGCTTTTATTCTAGTGACGACAAAATCAACTGAAGATGTGGACGGCCTTGTTGCTAAAACACGGCGTTATATGTTGGATGCTTTACCCGAAGCGCGCGGCGAAGCGAAAAAAATGTGGATGGGTGCTTCTGAAGCTGGACTTTTCCAGTTGCGGTTTGTCGGCGATGACAGTCTGGTTCTGCGGTCTCAGGCCGATAAGCTCGTTGAAACTCTAAAGCAAATACCGGGAATGCTGGTTGCGAAACAAAACTGGGAAAACCCGGTTATCAAAATCATCGTCGATGTGGATCAGGCGCGGGCCCGGCAAGCCGGTGTTACATCGGAAGATGTTGCTAATGCCCTGAATATCTATTTTTCAGGAAGTGCCATCACGGAATTTCGGGAAGGGGACACGGTCATTCCCATTGTTATCCAGTCCGATGAACAGGAAAGAGGGACAATTAACGGTTTGATTGACGTTGTTGTTTTCTCATCCTCAAGAGGGGAATGGGTCCCGTTGGATCAGATTGCCACGATAAACGGACAATGGGAAACTGCGCGTATCAAGCGCCGAGATCAGGAAAGAGCAATCATGGTGACGGCAAAGCATCAAACTTTGTCGGCGGCTGAAATCTTTAGCGGTTTGGATGGGTATCTGGCCGGATTGGATATACCCGACGGGCATCGTTGGGAAATCGCGGGTGAAGTTGAAAGTCAGGCGGAAGCCAACGAAAAGCTGTTTGCCAATTTACCCGTTTGTCTGGGGATAATTGTGTTACTGCTGGTCTGGCAATTTAATTCGTTCCGCCGACCGGTCATAATCTTTTTGACGATCCCTTTGATACTGGTGGGGGCAACGGCGGGCCTTTTTGCATTGAACGCCTTGTTTGGCTTTATGGTAATTCTTGGGTTTTTCAGTTTGGCGGGGATTATCATCAATAATGGTATTGTTCTGATCGACCGGATTGATTTTGAACGGGACCGTGGCCAGACGGCTTATGACGCATTGGTTACGGCGTGCCTTGCTCGTTTACAGCCGATCATGATTACGTCCCTAACGACCGTTTTGGGATTGTTACCGCTGATTATCTCGCAGGACCCACTATTTTATGCAATGGCAAGCGCCATGGCGTTTGGACTGGGCGTGGGAACCGTCCTGACGTTGGCGGTAGTCCCGACGTTATATGCGGTCTTCTTCAATATTCGTCCAGAAACGGGCTAATCCTTAGGCGGCTATTTTTATATTTACCGTTCGCTGATTTCAATCAATGTATTGGACACCGCATTGGGTACGGTTAGATGATCGATCCTTAACAAATGGGAGTTTGTTCAATGTCAGTCATTATCGATCAGCTTACCAAAGATCATAAAACGATGTCGAAGCTTCTCTATTTACTCGATCAGGAAGTCGATAAATTTACATCAGGCAAAGTTCTGGATTATCACCTTGTACAATCTATCTTGGAGTTTCTGACCCGCACCAGTCAGTTTAAACACCACAAGGCGGAAGACGAGATTTATAAGTGGGTGAAAGTCAGAAGTCCGGAAAAAGCCTCAGAAATTGAGGACCTTCCCATCGAGCATAAAAAATTATCTTTCCTGGCCGATCATTTGTTAGAGGCCGTTGATAACATCGAACAGGATAACGAGATCCCGCGAATGTGGTTTGCCTCGGTCGCTCAGGAATATAGTACGGCCCATAAAAATCACCTGCGGATGGAGGAGATAACTCTTTTCCCATTGGCCCGCCAAGCGTTGCAGCGGGACGACTGGAAAAACGTTTCCAAGCATTTGGCTGACCGTCATGATCCTGAGTTTGAGCAACTGGAACAGGAAGAACTAGACGAACTGAAAGCCGATATTCTAAGTTGGCATCATGGTCATGTGACCTAACCGGGTTTTTTGATTTACAGCGGGTACGATTTTCTGAGCTTTTTATAGAGTTTGCGTCAGAAGGGAAGGGCCATCTGGACCTTTCACAGGACACCCAGTTGACCGAGCTTGCTATCGGGCCGGTTTTCCAAGCCGTTGACGGGTCTGCCATTCAGGGTCTAGCCAGTAGTCAGCATTAGATTGTGCAAGAAGCGGTTTGGCCAGTATATGATCGGATGCTTTTTCGGCCACCATAATGGTGGGCGCGTTCAGGTTTCCATTGGTAATCGTCGGGAAAATAGAAGAATCCACAACCCGTAGATTTTGAATGCCCTTAACCGAACAATCAGGGTCTAGAACGGCCATAGGGTCGTTGTCTGCCCCCATTTTACAGGTGCAGGACGGGTGATAGGCGCTTTCGACATTTTCCCGAACCCACTGATCTATTTCTTCATCGCTGTTGATGCTGTCACCGGGCTGGATTTCTTCGCCCCGATATTCATCCAATGCAGGTTGCGTCAATATTTCTCGGCTTAATCGAATAACTTTGCGCCAGTCTTCAATATCCTTCTTTTCGGTCAGGTAATTAAAGCGAATTTCGGGTGTGTCTTCGGCTTTGTCCGACGTGATCATGACAGAGCCCCGGCTTTTCGGTTTATTGGGACCCACATGCACCTGGTAGCCATGCCCATCGAAGGCCGTGCGGCCATCATATCGCATGGCAGCAGGCAGAAAGTGATATTGAATGTCTGGCCATTTCTGGCCCGCGTCAGAGCGAATGAACCCGCAGGATTCAAAGTGATTTGTCGCGCCTAGGCCGGTTTTAAACAACAACCATCTCGCGCCAATCAGACCCTTGGAAAGCGGATTTAAACGGCTGTTCAGGGTAATCGGTTTTTTGCATCTGAACTGAAAATACACTTCCAGATGATCTTGCAGATTTTGGCCGACGCCAGGCAGATCATGGATAGGATCGACCCCTGCTTTTTTCAAATCCTCTGCCGGGCCGATCCCCGAGCGTTGCAGCAGTGTCGGTGATCCTATGGAGCCCGCAGACAGGATGACTTCTTTCGTGGCACTCAGGATCTTTCGTGTGCCGGACTGGGAGATTTCAACGCCCGTCGCCCGTTTATTGTCCATCACAACTTTATGCGCAAGGCACTGCGTTAGGATGGTCAGGTTCGGGCGCTTTTTCGCGGCTTTCAAATAAGTTTGTGCGGTCGATGCCCGTTTCCCATTTCCAACGGTCATGTGCATCTGGCCAAAACCTTCCTGCTGTTGACCATTATAATCAGGTGTTGCGGGATATCCTGCTTCAACACCGGCGTCGATAAATGCTTTGTAAAGGGGGTTCATGGACATGTTGTTCCCCTTATTTGTCTTTAACGGACCATCTTGCCCACGATATGGGTCAGCGCCGTCAATCCAGTCTTCTGCCCGTTTGAAATAGGGGAGGGTATCGGCATATCCCCAACCATCTGCACCCGCTTCTTTCCATTCCTCGAAATCGCATGCATGACCCCGAACGTAAACCATACCATTGATCGACGACGAGCCGCCAAGGACCTTGCCCCGCGGGCAATCCAGTTTGCGGCCCTTGAGACCTGGTTCTTCCACTGTTTCAAAGCCCCAGTTGAACCGGT
Source organism: Sneathiella sp. (assembly GCF_047631475.1). Taxonomy (GTDB): domain Bacteria; phylum Pseudomonadota; class Alphaproteobacteria; order Sneathiellales; family Sneathiellaceae; genus Sneathiella. Next base: position 23,916 of record NZ_JBLHZT010000017.1, read on the forward strand.
CCATATTCATGGGGATGGAAAGGGCCGTAGGCATGCTTATAAAAATGCTGCTGTCTGAACCGCCAAACTCGATTAGGCACACAGAATTATTAGGGTCCTCGCTTAATCGGTTTGCAAGAACGCAGCCGGCGGAACCCGCACCAACAACAATGTAATCATACGTCATGCCCGGGTCCTTCAACAGCTGCCAGGATATGTAAATCAAGAGAATGTTCAATTAGTGAACGGGCATAATCGCCATCTGCTTTGCCCATTCGAAGGGCCTGCCGGATATAAAATCCGTCAATCAGGCTAGCGACGATTTCGGCAATAGGCCCAGCCTGTTCCCCTGTTAATTTTTTCAGATCATACAATAGATTGGACCTTAGCCTGCGGACATAAACCTGCAACAACTTCTGTGCCTCGATATTTTCCTGCGCATGTGCATAGAAAATAAGCCAGGCTGTAATATTTTCCTGACTGAACTGGCATTGATTGAGGCTGGCTGCAATGATCGCGGACAGTCGGCCGCGAGGGGTCGTTGTTGACCGCAGCGCATGGTTCACCTGCCCTCGAAACTCCGTCAGTAAAAATCGGAGCGCAGCAAGGATCATCTGGTTTTTATTACCAAAATAATGATGCGCCAGACCTGATGAAACACCAGCATGTCGGGCGACGTCACTAACCCGAATGTCGATTGTTCCTTTGTCCTGAATTGTATGAAGCGTTGCGGAAATAAGGCTTTTCTTCCGGAAATCTTCAACTCCGACTTTAGGCATGATATTCCTTAAGTGGCTGAAAACTAGTATTTCTATGATGTATTTTTTATACTTTTTTTTTGATTAACTGGTCAATCAATAAAACATTGATTTTGGCGAGTGAATATGTTGGCATAAGGGAACAGGGTATAAATGAAATGAGACGCATCTTCGCTGATAGACACTGATCTTGGATTTTGCTGAAGACATGCACCATCTGTATCGCAAGACCGATACGGAATAAAACTGACCTCAAGGGGGCTGCTAAATGAATACAACACTGAAAACATCCATATTTGTTGCTGGCTTTACCGCGTTATCTGCATCTGCCTATGCAGATTGCTCAACTGTGCGTTTTTCCGATGTTGGCTGGACCGACATCACTGCAACGACAGCAACCGCGTCGACTGTCCTTCAGGGACTTGGTTATGAAACCGATGTCAAAGTATTGTCTGTTCCGGTGACATATACATCCCTTGCAAACGGCGATATTGATATTTTCCTTGGGAATTGGATGCCGACAATGGAAGCAGATATCAAGCCCTATCGGGATGCTGGCACAGTCGAGACCGTTGCCCGAAATCTGGAAGGTGCCAAATATACGCTCGCCGTTCCGAAATACACGTACGATGCGGGACTTAAATCTTTTGCTGACATTGGAAAATTCAAAGATCAGCTGGACGGTAAAATCTACGGTATTGAGCCCGGTAACGATGGGAACCGTCTTATCCAGGATATGATCAAAGAAAAATCCATGGGGCTAGATGGTTTTAAGGTGGTTGAATCATCAGAACAGGGAATGCTGTCTCAGGTGGCGCGCGCCAAGAAGAAAAAGGAACATGTAGTTTTCCTTGGCTGGGAGCCGCACCCAATGAACGCGAATTTCGAAATGGCTTATCTTTCGGGGGGCGATGATTACTTTGGTCCAAATTTTGGGGGTGCCGAAGTTTTTACAAATACGCGTAAAGGATATTCAGAAGAATGCAAAAATGTCGGCATGCTTCTTAAAAATCTTGAATTCAGCCTGAAGCTCGAAAACGAGATCATGGGCGCCATTCTAAATGATGATGAAGACCCGGAAAAAGCCGCGAAAGCGTGGATTAAGAAAAATCCAGAGGTCCTTGATAAGTGGCTTGCCGGAGTCAAAACCCTCGACGGAAAAGAGGGCCTTGCCGCTGTTAAAGCAAGCTTGGGTCTATAATTTATGCGTTAAAGGCCGGTTTGACCGGCCTTTACCTTTTGGGGTGATAGAATGGACTGGTTGACCGAAGAGAAAATTCCGATCGGCAAGTGGGCCAAGGCCTTCGTGAATTTTCTAACTGAAAATGGTGCTTGGTTTTTTGATGGACTGGCCTTCGCACTTGAAGGCTTTATTGAAGGAATTCTTTTTATCCTTCAAGGTCCGCACCCCTTTATTATTGTGGGCGTAACGGTTGCCTTGTCATGGTATTTACGCCGCTCGGTCGGATTTTCAATTTTTGTCCTTCTTGGAATGTTGTTGATTATCAATCAGGGCTATTGGGAAGAAACCACGGAGACATTGGCGTTGGTCCTGGGTTCTACCTTTGTGTGCATGCTATTGGGGATACCGCTTGGCATTTATGCAGCACGAAAGCCTTGGTTCTATTCGGCAATCAGACCTGTTTTGGATCTGATGCAAACCATTCCCACCTTTGTTTATCTCATTCCCGCGCTCATTCTGTTTGGTTTAGGGATGGTACCGGGATTGATTGCAACCGTAATTTTTGCCTTGCCAGCGCCTATTCGACTGACACAGTTGGGTATCTCAAGTACGCCGCCTGATCTTAAGGAAGCCGGTGTTGCGTTCGGCGGCAGTCATTGGGCGGTTCTTTGGAAAATTGAAATTCCCTATGCGTTACCACAAATCCGCGCCGGTATTACACAAACAATCATGTTGTCTCTTTCAATGGTTGTGATTGCAGCATTGGTTGGCGCCGACGGTCTTGGTGTCCCCACGTTGCGCGCCCTTAATCAGGTGAATATCGCAAAAGGCTTTGAGGTTGGTGTGGCTATCGTATTGGTTGCCATTATTCTGGATCGGCTGATCCGTTCATCGAAGGATTAATCCAGATGGATATTGCAGTTCAATTTGACGATGTCTCTGTGATTTTTGGTCACGATACGGGCCCTGCGCTCGATCTTGCCAATGCCGGTAAAGAACGCGAGGAAATCGAACAGCAAACAGGCAATGTCTTGGGCGTTTCTGGTTGCACGCTGTCTGTAGAACGCGGCGAGATTGTTGTGTTGATGGGACTGTCCGGATCCGGAAAATCGACGTTGCTGCGGACAGTAAATGGGCTTAATCCTATCACTGATGGAAATGTTCAAGTCCATAATGGCGATGAACTGATTGACATCGGCCGTGCGGATAAACAGCATCTACAGCACTTGCGCCGCGATATTGTGTCTATGGTCTTTCAGAATTTTGCGCTTCTACCCTGGCGGACGGTCGCGGAAAATGTTGGTCTGGGGTTGGAACTTTCCGGCCTTTCCAAGAAAGAGCGTGCGGCAAAAGTGGATCATCAGCTGGAGCTCGTCGGCTTGTCCGACTGGAAAGATCGCAAAATAACCGAATTGTCTGGAGGGATGCGTCAACGTGTGGGTCTGGCCCGTGCTTTTGTGACGGAAGCGCCCATTCTTTTGATGGATGAACCTTTTAGTGCGTTGGACCCCCTTATTCGGGCGCATTTGCAAGATGAATTGCTGGATCTTCAGCAGCGATCTCAAAGAACGATTTTGTTTGTCAGTCATGATCTTGATGAAGCCATGAAAATCGGAAATAAAATAGCGATAATGAAAGGTGGGCGAATTGTTCAGTTCGGGACCCCACAGGAAATTGTTCTGAAGCCGGCGGATGACTATGTGAAAGACTTCGTTGCTCACATGAACCCGATGAACGTTCTGAGAGCAAAGGATGTGATGCGTCCCCAGACACCGGCGTCGATTGTAGAGGATGATGGGACAACGGTGTCCGTTGATACTCCCTTACAGGCCCTTGTTAGCCGTATGGAAGGGGATCTTGAGACAGTTCAAGTGGTTGAAGGTCAGCAGGCCGTTGGTAGCATTTCACCGCAGGATGTATTTAAAGCCCTGGCCCGATAATGGTCATCGAACCTTAAAGGACGGTGATGTGATTGTCCCATTGAAAGCGGAGTTGCTCAGTGGTTCTATGAATGAGCTTACCGCGCCCCGTGGACATAAGAAAGCCTGATCCCATTGGGGCCAATCCACAGATATCGCTTTCAGAATAACCGGGTTCAAAAGAATTTTCCTGTTCGTTCCAAATTAAAACCCGATTGCCCTTCGGTGCGGAAAAAGCAATTTTTGATCCCTGACCACTGACGGCGACCGAGCCAATATATTGCTTTATGCCCGGCCCGAGGGATCGCGGCAGGACAAGGGGTTCCAGCACAGAGGATGCTAGTTCAAGTTTGAATAAAAGCGGTACGTCATCGACCAGCGGTCCCTGATATTGTCCGCCAACCCAAATTGTTCCTTGATGGTCTTCAGCAAAATGCCGAAGAGACACCTGCCGTAATACAGGATCCAGGACGACCTGGTTGACCAGATCGCCATTTGGCAGGTCCAATATGGTCAGGGATGGGCTCATGTCTGGCAGATTTAATTTTTGCCGGGGATAATCCGGATGGGTCAGAATACCGCCATTCGCAATAATAAGCCTTTTTCCATCGTTGGAGCATCTGATTTCATGGGGGCCAATGCCACCGCTCTGCCATTCTCCAAGGCGGTTAAACCTGTCTTGCGCATCATAAATGCCGATCACGCCGGTTTCATTGTTAAAATCATTCTCGGCTGCGTACAGAAATTTTCCATCTTTGGAAAATGCCCCATGCCCATAAAAATGACGCCCTTTCGCTGACTGAATAACGGTTATTGGGGATGCAGTTTCAGCCGCGTAGGCGACGGCGAATTGATCTGGTCTTCGCGCAAATGTTATAAGGGTGTTCGACTGCCTGCAATAGGCGGCCCCATGAGCCCGGCCTGGCAAAGGAACAGCGCGCAAAATCCGTGCATTCTGGTCCAACAGAACAGAATAATAACCACCATCTTCGTCTTTCCCAGCTAACACGAAAGCAGGGGCATCCGCAGCCATCACGGAGCCTGTAAAAAACGGGCTGGCGACTGACGCATAGATAAATTGCCGTCTGTTAATCTCCATCAAGTGAGTTAAACCCCATCGTGATCCCCAGAGCCTCAGGATAGTATTCAGACAAAATATTTTGAGCCCCGCCTATCGGATTTTGTAGATAAACAAGTTTTTCGTAGGCTACGCGATTTTGAAGAATATGGGATATGGGCCCATATTGTTTAATCACCTTTAGCATCTTAAGGGCTTGAGAAAGTTCGAATTTCAACGATGAAACCTGACCCTTTTCATCTTTCGGAAGTAGGACTTGCATGTTTGATAGGGTTTGTAATTCTGCAACGGATTGAAGGTTTGCAATAAGGGTTGGGATGGTCATATTACTGCGCCAGAACGGAGCCGGTTTATGCGTGGCGCCGTCAAAACCCTTCTTTAGCATCGGTTGGATTTTGCGCATCTCTACAATCTGCAAGATTTCGTTGGAATATTGAAGCAAGTCCCGAATAACCTCTTTTGAGGATTTATAGATCGGGTTTGCTGGGCCCGGATTGCTTAGGATGGACGGATAGCTCGCGTGTTCCTGCCATGCGTCTTTTAGAAAGGTTGCATTCTGTTCAATCACTTTGGCGATGGCTAGACCATATGAACATCGATAGGGGTTACTGTCCGATTTTAACAGCGTTTCGGCTCCTTTTCCAAACAGCACATATTCCAAGGCTGTTAAACCTTGGACGGCCACGCTTTTCCCGATTAGATTTTCCGGGATCAGATCCTGATTATCTTCTTGCAATAAAATGGTTTTGATCTGTCTCAATCCGCGGGATCGCCTGTCTGGCCAGAAAAACAACCTTTCCTGTCTGTTGTCAACGCGGGCGGGACCAAACCGATACAGTTCCACTTTAGACCAAGCGATGAGAAGCCTTCTAAAATCAGATTGGGCGTTTTCCAGATTGGCGATTGTTTTTTGGGTGCAGAGCGATTGCAGGCGGGAAACCTGTAATCGGGACGCTGTTTGCAGGTGCGTATAGCCTGGCAAAATGGCCTTCGAAATTGCATTCTGAATAACGGTTTTATACAATTTTTCCTGCGCTTGTGCAGGGCTTATGGTCAGGCTGAGCGGTATGGCGAAAAGGCCAATCGCGATTGCTTTTTTCCAAAACAACATGTTGCCTTCCTTATAAGGAATTCAGAAAGAAAAGAAGAGCTTCCCGATTTTCCTGATCCAGACCAACAACTGCATCCCGCGACGATTGCGCTTCTCCGCCATGCCAGAGAACAGCTTCCAGCAGGTTTCTTGCCCGTCCATCATGCAAAAAGAAAGTATGCCCGTTTACCGTTTCTGTCAGACCAATTCCCCATAAAGGGGCGGTTCGCCATTCAGATCCCGAGGAGCTACCAACAGGACGTTGGTCAGAAAGGCCTGGACCCATATCGTGTAATAACATGTCCGTATAGGGCCATATAAGTTGAAAACGAAGCTCTTTTTGCGGGGCATCTCGGCGAGTCACGTATTTAGGGGTATGACAGGCGGTACAGCCGGCTGAATAGAATATCTCCTTGCCTTTCAATGCCTTGGTGTCGTTGACATTGCGCCTTTTTGGAACAGCGAGGTTACGAGCGTAAAAGGCGACAAGTTCCAAAACCGGGTCGGGGGCTTCGGTATCTCCCAGCCGGCTTTGTACACCGGTTGGCAAGTTAAGGCAGTCTGGCTGATTGGCGGTACAATCCCCATGATGACGGGGGGCCATCGGGCTTGAAATGCCCATATCCCCAGCGAAGGCATTGGCCGATTGCAAAAGAACCGTCGGAGTTGACGCTTTCCAACCAAATAGCCCGAGTTTTTTCTCTTCGCTTTCGGGGTCAAATACTTCACTGAAGCGACCAGAGATCCCATCCCCATCGTGATCTTCAGGATCTGCCTGAGATTTGATGTCCATGGGATGAATGGCTTCCAGAAGACCCAACCCGATCATTTGCGGTGCAATGCGCGGCGATAAAAGAACGTCGTTTGAAAGATCCCCAAATCCCAGATCCGTTACCGAATAAACAGGCTTTCTTAACGAGACAACGGTTCCATCACCCAGCTCGACCGGAACTTCTGTATACTGGATAACCATTTTACCTTCTGCCTTCAGACCGGAGACTGCAAAATCCTGTAGCTGTCCACCATAGGTGGGCTCTGGAATAAGCGCTTTCCGCCCAGTTGCTATATCGGCTTTTTCCTGTTCTGTTTTGGGGGGAACTGATAGCCGCAGAAACATGGAAGTGGCGTGATCAGATGCATTTTCGGGTGGATGACCGCGTCCATCCTTTAAATGACAACGTTGGCAGGAACGCGCATTGAAAAGGGGACCTAAACCATCAGATGCCTGTGTCGATGACGGGGATGATACCCATATTTTACGAAACAGGCCGTTCCCCAGTTTGAAGGTTCTTTGGCCTTCAAAATCAAGATTTGCAGAGCTTTGCGAAAAGGCATTTGAGGATGGACGAGCGGTATCGGTTGCGGCCCCTGCAGAATTTTCCTCGAAAGTTTCGGCGTTTTGGAAATCATTTGTGGGGCGGGTCACTGACAAAACGCGTATTTGATCTTTCTGTGACAGATCCGTCCGGTGGCTGTTTGCTGGCGCGGCGGCTACAGAATGAGCCAACAATAAAGCAAGAGTGGTCCCGACACCTAACATTCCAAATTTTACAGGTTTCATTGTCTATACTCAGAATGAACAAAGGGGGCATACGCCCCCTCAGATATTATTGGAAAACAGAGGAAGGTTTATCCAGACTATCGGACCCTTCAATTTCAATGGCTTTTAACCCTAATGTTGATACAGCCCGCTCGATGGATCGCGTCTGATCAATCAAACCGTCAATCGCAGCTTGAACAACAGCATTTCCGGCGGCATTTCCTTCACCGATCATTTGATCATAGGCTTCGATGCTTTCTGCGCGGGATTTTAACCGGGCCATGGCAGAGACTGTTTGATCCAGTTTTGCCAAAAGGTCGGCATTTACAGTTGCATCCTGAGCCTCTACCAAATCAGCAACAGAGGCACCTGAAACAACGCGGCCATCGATGCGCTTATAATGTCCGGTATAGACATTGCGAATGCCAACCTGATCGAAATAGTGGGAGTTATGGGTGTTGTCGGAAAAACAATCATGTTCTTCTTCCGGGTCTCCCAGCAATAAGCCAAGCTTCATGCGTTCGCCGGCAAGTTCGCCATAGGAAAGAGACCCCATTCCGGTAAATATAGTGGCAATTCCGGCATCGTTATTTTTCAAAAGATGCGCCCGTGCCACTCCATTTTCTGACCAGTTGGCCTGCATTTCTTTCAGGTCATTTATCAACAATGTCGTGGCAGATGTTAGATATTGAATGCGCCGTTCGCAATTCCCGCCGGTACAATTTTCAAGGTCAAAATCTGTTGCCGGGCGGGCACCTGCGCCAGCGCCTGTTCCGTTCGTATCCTGTCCCCATAATAAAAATTCGATCGCGTGATATCCGGTTGCGACATTCGCTTCTACGTCTTCAGCTTCGTGCAGTGTTTCTGCCAGAAATTGCGGGGTGATCAGGGAGGCATCTACCGTTTTCCCGTTGACGGAAAGTATTTTGTTGGCGATCACATTCATTGTGTATAGCTGATTGGAATCCGCTTCGGTTCCATAAGATTGATCAACATAATCGATCAATCCTTCATCCAAAGGCCATGCATTAACGCGACCCTCCCAATCGTCAACAATCGGGTTACCAAAACGATAGGCTTCACTTTGCTGATAAGGCATCCGCGCCGTAATCCAGGCCGCTTTAGCGGCGTTGAGGGTTGCACTGGACGGATTTGCAATAAGGGCGTGAATGCTGGCCTCCAATGCCTTGGCCGTTGTCACGCTGTCTTCAAAAATGGCATGCGCAATATTTGAATAGGTTTCTAACACGGCGTCTTTGGAGACCGTATCGGCGGAAGCTGTATTGGTGGCCATAAATAAAGCAGCTGAAATCGCCAATAGCGAGTGCTTTGTTTTGCGAAGTGAAAACATGGATATCCCGTTGGAAAGTAATCAATGTGGAGAAAGGCATCGCCAAAAGCAGCATATACCTTATTGAAGGCACCTTATTACTAATAAGAATGATTATCAATATCAAAAGTGAACTTTTTTAAGACTGATCTTTTGGCGGCTTACCACAAACGCAAATAATCGTTGAACGTCCGCCCCGGAGTCGGGTGAAACAGGGTTTCCAGTCGTGTAAGCTCTTGAATTAAGTCCACCCGAAAATTCCGGAAATCTTGTTTGTTTTCACACCAGGCGCACAGAAGCCATGCGTCGTCAAAAAAGGTTAATCCCAAGGGCCAAACTGTTCTTCGACTATGAACGCCTTTGAGGGATTTGTAGTGAAGGTCCAGTTTGTTTCTGTTCCTAAGGGCTGTACGGATGTCGGTAAGGTATGAAAATTGTTGGGGTTTTTCCTCTTTTTCTCGGGAGTAAGCCCAAAAGGGATCATTTTCGAATTGACCTTTCATTTGCTCGGGAAGGGCGTCTGCAATTTTCGCGGATGCACTTTTCGCTGCATTGCTCAGGTTAGCGTCTGAGCGGGCGGTCACCAGATGGATGCCCAGTGACAGCGCATCCAGTTCGTCTGTGTCGAAATGCAGGGGCGGCAGAAAATAACCTTTTTCGATCTGATATCCAAGACCGCTCTCGCCTCTAATCGGTGCGCCTAATTCCTGAAGTGTGGCGATATCTCTGTAAATGGTTCGTGTGGAGACCCCAAACTTTTGTCCAAGGCTTTGAGCTGAAATGGGCAGCCGCAGGGTTCGAAGAAGATCCAGAATTTTAAAAAGTCTCGTTAAGCGCATATCCAATACTGACATAAATTGTCAGGGTGTACATCTATTAAATTCGGCACCGATTAATAACGAGATCCATTAAAGGAGACCCTTGGATGCTGAATAAGAATTTAACTGATTATTCCGTTTTTGGTTTTGCAAAATTTAAAATGAATGAAACCGCGACGACTGAGAAAATGCTGGAAGCCTCTCTGCAATGGCAGCGATCATTTTTGGGACCAATTGACGGAGTCGGGTTTCATTCCCTGCTGTCCAATATGAAAGGCGAGTTTGCGGATATCATTTTTTTCGAAAACCAATCGGCTTTTGAGCGAATGCACGAGCAATATTCCGAAGCGGATAGTTCGCGCGCATTGTTATCACTAATTAATCCGGAAAGCATTGTTCTTCGGTCTGGTAAGATCCTCCAAGATGGGTTTCAGCCCCCTGAAACATTTGGATGTATCGAAGTTGGTTTTATGACTGTAGAAAACAAGAAGCTCATTGGTCAGCCGCAGGTTTTGGCTCAATCAGAACGAATGGAGAGCGCGTATTTGTCGAAAACCCCCAATACACTCAGTCATGTAATTGGACAAACAAGCGACGTTGATTTTTGTGAGATTACCTTCGGCCATTCTTTGGCGGAAACCAGAGAAGTTTGTTTTGGATATTTGAAAAATGATCAGTGCCTCGGTTTTCTTCAGTTGTTTGATGAAAAACACAGTGAATTCGATTTTTGGGTTCCTGTCGCCTGACCATTTTTGTCGCCTTGCACTATGCCTTTGATCGGGCCAGTGCAAGGCGCTGAGTGGGTCTGAGTCGTTTGCCGATATTTTGTTATATTAACGTTATCGTAATTAAGCAAAAATAAACTGGACGAGCAAATTTTCTATTTTAATCAACTTTGATTGGCACTTTGCGACACCCTTGGGAGGGTTGATTGTGACGGTATCTGAGGTCCCCGAATATGAAGAACAGCGTTTGGAGGTTCTCCAGGAATTGGGATTGCTGGATACTGTTCACGAGGAAGGGTTTGATCGCTTAACAAGAATTGCAAAAAAATATTTTGATGTCCCTATTGTCCTTGTAAGTCTTGTAGATGAAAACCGCCTTTGGTTCAAATCGTGTCAGGGAATTGATGTGCATCAGGTTGGGCGTGCAGGTTCGCTGTGTGCAGAAGCCATTTTGAGTGACGACATTCTTTATGTGCGCGATACGGAACTGGATCCACGTTTCAAAGGCAGGAGGTTTGTTCTTGGGTCGTCAATAATACGATTTTATGCTGGCTATCCTTTACAAGTGGGCGGGGGGCTGACCGTCGGGACACTTTGTTTGATGGATACGAAGCCTCGCACGTTTACAAGTGACGAATTGATTGCTCTCAACGATTTTGGTGCCAGCGTTGAACAGCAACTTCACCAGTCCAGATTACAAAATGATGCAAAGTTTCTTGTCTCGCAAACGTCGCGGTTAAATACGCTTCTGGATACAATTGCAGATGGTATTATTACCGTTGGTGAAAAGGGGGACATCGAGAGCTTCAACGTTAGAGTTGGCAAGATATTCGGGTATGAGACATATGAATTGGAAACCATGAATTTCAATCAGCTGATGCCGGATCTGGGGCACGGCGGTTGGAATGGATTTATCGAAATATTTTTTGGTGAAACACGACAGAATGAACGGGAAGCCCTTAAGGAATTAAGGGGCCGCCGCAAGGATGGCACATTATTTCCTATGGACCTCGTGGTTCGCAAAATGGAAGTGGACGGAAGGCAGCTTTACACGGGCATCATTCGGGATGTAACACAAAGAAAAGCGGACGAAGATGCACTGCGGTTTGGCCGGGAAATACTCGAAACAACCAAAGAAAATGTGCCCGTCGGCTTAACGGTTTTCAATGCTGATCTGGAACTGACCGTTGTTAACAAACTCGCCCAGAATATGCTTAACCTGCCCGGCGAAATGCTTAGAGTTGGCGTCAGCTTTGAGGATTGCCTCGGGTATCTTGTCGGGCGGGAGGATTTCGGTAAATTTGACCAGCGGGATAGTTTCGAGAAACAGTTGGAATTTGCCCGCAACCCCCATGCAACAAGCTTTATAAGTAACTTTGGAACCGATCATCAGATTGAGGTGTCCACGCGTGCCATGCCCGGCGGTGGGTTTGTGTCTACTTACATGGATATTACGGATCGGCTAAGGAATGCGGAAAAACTGGAAAGCCTGTTGCTGCAGGCCAATACTGCCAATCTGGCGAAAACAGATTTTTTATCAACGATTAGTCATGAAATCAGGACACCCTTAAACGGTGTTATCGGTGTAGCACGTATGCTGGGGGATACGAGGCTGGATGAAGAGCAAATGAACATGCTGGATACCATTTTACGATCCGGTAATGTGCTGCTTGATCTGATCAACGACGTTTTAGATATGAGTAAAATCGAGGCGGGTGTGTTGCAGGTTGAATGTATTTCGTTTGATCTTTTGGAGGCCATTCAGACGGTAAAGTCCCCCTTCGAATTTTTGGCGAGTGAAAAAAATATTGAGTTTAACACTGAAATTTCAACAAATATTGCCCCCCACTTCAAGTCTGATCCAACCCGTATCCGTCAGATCATAATGAATTTGTTGAGTAACGCCTTTAAATTTACAGAGGCAGGTTGTGTGACGTTGAGCGTCTCTGTAGAACCCGGAGGGGAAGAAAACAGGCAAAACATACAGATACTGGTTTCAGATACGGGCGTTGGTATTCCTGCCAATCGACAGTCTGCAATTTTTGACTCTTTTTCTCAGGTCGATAATTCGGTTGCCCGGAAATTCGGAGGAACAGGTTTAGGCCTGACAATTATAAAAAAACTAATTGGAATATTGGGGGGGCAAATCCGCCTTGAAAGTAAAGAAGGAGAGGGGAGCAAGTTTTATGTCCAGCTTCCCTTGGAAATCTGTACTGAGGAACCGTCTGAACGAGTACTGGGTGACGAGGGACTGGCAGACACGCCTTCCAGATCGGATACGCCGCTTCATATTCTGATTGCCGAAGACAATGATGTTAATTTGACGATTTTGGAAGCATCTTTAACAAAGCTGGGACATAGTTTTGAGGCGACAGAAAATGGGAAGCTTGCTGTTGAAAAAATGGAATCCGGTCATTTTGATCTCGTTCTGATGGACGTTCATATGCCTGAAATGGATGGAATTGAAGCAACCAAGAAGATACGGGCGTTAAAGAAGGGCGCGTATATTCCGATCGTGGGCTTAACAGCAGAAGCCTTCGCTGAACGCCATGCTTTATTCCGCGAAATCGGAATGAATGACGTTCTGACAAAGCCTTTTACAGAAATACAGTTGCACGATATCATCTCGCGAAACAGGCATGATACTGCGGGCGCGCCAGTCCAGCAGGATAAGATCGAGAGCGGCCGTACCGTCGATGATGTGGGAGACCCTGAATTGTTCGAAGCAACGTTAAGAGACCCGATCGGAAGTGATGAGAATATGAGTGACTTTCAAGGGCAACTTGGGACGGATGTTGTGACAATGCTCCTTGAGAAGGCGCCAAACTCTATAAATAAAGAGCTTGTTAGTCTCAAGGAAGGTCTATCTAGTCGTGATACTGAGCGGGTGGGAAGAGCGGCCCATACGATAAAAGGGGTGGCGAGTTCTCTTTGTGCCGTGCGTCTGGCCAATCAGGCTCAACTTATTGAAGGTCAGCCCGGCGACTGGGATGAAATATCTGGTTCCTTATCGTCTTTTGAGAGGACCATTCAGGAAACGGTTCGTTGGTGGGAAAGTACAAAAGAGGTTTAAGGCTTTGCTGAAGGGCCGTCTTTGGGTTTCTGCGGCGTCAATGAAAATTGCGTCCTTTCGGCATGACGTTTGACGATCGAGGATGGCGCCACAGATTTGGCTTTTCCAGACTTTTCTTGATGTCGGGTTGCGGGATGTTCCCTTCTTCGGTCAATGTGGCCAGTTGTGCACTCATATCGTTGATTTGATCGGCTATGATATGAATTACATTCTGTTCCATCTGAATCTCTCCTCTAATCAGCAGGAGGCGGCTTGAAAGGACAATGCGGCGATATTGTTCAAATTTCTTCGGCCATATAATGACATTTGAGGTGCCTGTTTCATCTTCCAATGTCATAAAGATTACACCTGCCGCCGTTCCGGGGCGCTGACGGACCAGAACCAGCCCGGCGATTTCAATTTTTCGGCCGGATTTACAATGGGGCAAATCTGATGCTTTTAAGACCCTTCGTTGATCAAACAGGGGCCGCAGGAAAGAAACCGGATGCGCTTTTAAAGACAGACGCAGGCTTGCGTAATCTTCCACCACATGTTGTCCAAGTGGCATTGTCGGAAGCTGCATTTCAACTTCATTCTGGAGTTCAGAGGCCGCATCATGAGCGGCCGCAAACAAGGGAAGTTCTTCCAAAGCCGCGCGTCGTCCCGAATAACCACCTAACCCCTTAACAGCCCAAAGCGCTTCCCGCCGGTCCAGACCAATGGAACGAAAGGCATCTGCATGGGCCAGATCTTCCAGAGATTTCATATCAATTCCTGTACGGAAATATAAATCCCGTACACTGTCATAACCGGTCCCGCGCTGATCTGCAATGGCGAGGGCCGCGGCTTTTTTTAGGCCGCTTACCTGCCGAAACCCTAAACGCAATGGATGGAATTTGTCGGAGCGATCCGGTGTTTCCAGCGTGTAATCCCAATCGCTTTCGTTCACATCGACAGGCAACGCTTTACCGCCATGACTTAAAAAATCCCGGATAATGCTGGAGGCGGAATAAAAGCCCATTGGTTGTGAATTTAACAGGGCGGCGGCGAATATATCGGGGTAATGACATTTAAGCCAGGCTGATGCATAGGCCAGCAAGGCGAAACTTGCTGAATGACTTTCAGGAAAGCCATAGTCGCTAAACCCCTCAATCTGTTTGAAGCACAGTTCGGCGAAGTGCGGATCATATTGCTTATTGATCATGCCATTGATAAACCGTTCTCGAAAGTTGCCAATATCGCCTGTTTTTTTGAAGGTTGCCATGGCCCGGCGCAACTGATCTGCTTCAGATGCGGTAAAACCAGCACCGACCATCGCGATTTTCATGGCCTGCTCTTGAAATAACGGAACGCCTTTCGTTTTCTCAAGGACGGCTTTTAATTCTTCCGATGGATACTCAACCGGTTCAAGTCCCTGTCGGCGGCGCAGGTAGGGATGAACCATTTCCCCTTGGATTGGTCCGGGCCGGACAATGGCAATTTCGATAACCAGATCATAGAAGTTTTCAGGCCGTAATCTGGGAAGCATGGACATCTGGGCCCGGCTTTCGATTTGGAAAACACCAATGGTATCGGCCTTTTGGATCATTTTGTAGGTTGAGGGATCATTCCTTGGGATATGGGCAAGTTGCATGGGCTTATGATAGTGCTGTTCCAGCAAATCAAAGGATTTGCGAAGGCATGTGAGCATTCCCAGTGATAAAACATCAATTTTCAGGATACCAAGGGCATCCAGATCATCCTTATCCCATTCAACAACGGTTCTGTTTTCCATCGCAGCATTGGAGATGGGGGATAGTTCATCCAAAGGACCACGGGTAATGACAAACCCTCCGACATGCTGTGATAGATGCCGGGGAAAGCCGATCAACAATTGTGTGAGTTTCAAAATCTGGTTTAGAGTAGGATCTGAAGCGGCAAGCCCGCTTTCTGTAACCTGATGGTCCTGAATACCGGACGAGCTGCGTCCCCAGACGCTTGCGGCTAATGAGCTGACCGCATCGTCCGACAACCCCATGACTTTGCCAACTTCACGAATGGCACTACGAGATCGATAGGTGATTACAGTGGCCGCCAGTCCTGCCCGGTGCCGCCCGTATTTGGCATAAATATACTGAATGACCTCTTCGCGCCGTTCGTGCTCAAAATCGACATCAATATCAGGGGGCTCATCGCGCTCTGCCGAGATGAAACGTTCAAAAAGAAGATCGATTTCGGCAGGATTAACGGCTGTAATGCCAAGGCAGTAGCAGATCGTGGAATTTGCGGCCGACCCGCGTCCCTGACAAAGGATGGGCGGTGTTAAGGAACGGGCGTATCGAACTATGTCATAGACCGTCAGAAAGTAAGGCGCGTATTTTAGCTGATCGATCAGCGTCAATTCATATTCAATGGCTTTTTTTACTTTTTGAGGAATGCCATCAGGAAACCGTTCTTTTGCACCAATCCAGCTTAACCGCGATAATTCTGCCTGCGGGGTCAGGCTTTCGCCGTTCGGCTCTTCCGGATACTGATACGCCAATTCATCCATTGAAAAGGTGCATTTTTCAGCAATCAAGTGACTGCGCTGAACAGCCACTTCAAATCCGGAAAATAGCCGATACATTTCTGAAGCTTTTTTGAGATATCTCTCTGCATTCGCCTGGAGCCGAAAACCGGCCTGCTGAATTGTGCAATGATTACGAATACAGGTCAGAACATCCTGCAAGGGGCGCCGGTTGGGAATATGATACAGAATATCATTTGTTGCGACCATGGAGCAATTATACTGATCAGATAATGCCGATAGATGTTCCAGCCTTTCTTGGTCTTTCCCGGAGAATAACCGCGATAAGGAGAGGTTGGCTTGTTCAGGAAACAGGGTGCAAAACTCTGACAGCTGTTCTTCAAATGCCGGTGTCAGAATAGCTGGGGGCATAACCACAAAAACCTGATCTTTAGAGAAGTGTGTTAGATCAGATAAAAATAAATGACATTCGCCTTTTTTCGCCCTGCGGTTTCCAAGGGTTAGAAGGCGGGTCAGTCGGCTATAGGCTCCTTTGTTCTTTGGAAAACACAGGCATTCAAAACCGTTCATGAAGACCAGTCGAACCCCGACAATCAGCCGTATCCCCATATCTTTAGCGGCAATATGAGCTCGAACAATGCCTGCCAATGTATTGCGGTCCGTTATGGCAAGCGCCGTATGTCCAAGGGTTGCAGCGGTCAGAACCAGTTCGTGTGGATGGGAGCCGCCCCTTAGAAAACTGAAATTGCTGGTGACGGCCAGCTCAACATAGCGGGCAGTGCCGGGGGAAATTGTCATTATGGAAACAGCCCTTGCATATACCAGCGGGGGCGATCGTCGGTTCGTTCATACAGGCCATCCCTGTATAACCAGAAACGGTGCCCCAAGGCATTTTCAACACGATAATAATCGCGTGTTTTGAGCCCGGAAAGAGGGTTTCCAACATCCCACCATTCTGGCGCAAGACGTTCCGGTCCTTCAGCGCGGGTAATATGATGATGCAGGCGGCGCCACTTGAACTGAAGGGGTGGGCCATCCGGGACTTCTGCAATAACAGTAATAGGTTCCGCTGGGGAAAACAGCAGAAAAGGACGTGGGGAGTGAGGCGGCTCCCAGGCGGGTGATTTTTTCTGTGACGACAGGGTTGTGACCGGACAAAAGCGAACGGATTTTTCGGGAATATAGCTTTCAAAAGGAATAAAACGGGTAATACGGTTGAAGCCCAAACGGTTTCCAAAGCGATCCAAAAGTGTGGCAAGATCGGTTTCTACATCAACCGGGGATGTTGTTGTTGAAGCCGAAAGCGAGGATTGTTGATCGGGCATAAATTCGGTTTTCAAGGCTGACATGCAGATCAGGTCAATACCGAAACCGGTATCCAGATCGTCATGAAGGGTCGCAATTTTTTCCCGAAAAAGCAGGGTAATATGGGCGGCTTCCTGACACAGACTGCTTGTTTGAACGTTTAGCGTTTCCAGATGTCCATCCACGCGAAAAATCAGGACATTTAGCAGCCGGGCGCCTTCCTGACGCGTTTTTAAAAGCTCTTCAATCTGGCGTGCTAAAATTTCAATGGTGGCCTCCACAGCCGCCAGATGCTGGACAGGTTCGACCAAAGGATGCCGCACTGTATAGGTGGGGGGAACAGAAAGTGGGTTGAACGTTTCAGGCGTGGCCCCTGTTGCCTGTTGCAGATGCCGTATAAGATCGGGGCCAAACCGGCTGGTGAGCGGAGCGTGCGGGGCCCTGATCAGGTGACCAATTTTCCGTAATCCCAGTTGATTAAGGCGCTGTATCTGAGCTTTTGGCAGTCTCAAGGCGCCAAGCGGCAAGGGGGATAAAAAGGCAATATGATCCCCCGATTGGACAAGGGTTTGATTTTCCCGTCCATAACGCGCAGCGGCCCATGCCGCACCGATGGTATCGGCAGCCCCTGTTTTGCAGGTTAATCCAAAACCTGACAGACGATTTTCGATTTCCAGAAACATGGCTTTTTCGCCCCCAAAAAGATGGGCACATCCGGTGATATCCAGAGCAATACCATCAGGCGGATGGAGGGTCACCAAAGGGCTGTAGCGCAGGCACCATAAGGTCAGACGATGCAGTGCTGAAAGGTCGTCTTCTGGTGTGGCTTGGCGTGTTTCAAGCGATGGGTACAGAGCCCGCGCATCTGTTAAGGACATATCAGGATGCACGCCCATTTTCTCGGCCGCCTCATTGACGGCTGTAATTTGAACGGTGTTCCCAACCTGCGTGGTGAAGGCAAAGGGGGAAGGGCCGGCTGTTTTATCGGAACGCGCTGATCTTGTAGATGTCCGCCTCTGTGCTTGCGGGGAGGTCAGGTGCTGTCGTTCGGTCGGCCAACGGGGCAGCCAAACGGAAAGAAAACGTCTCATGGTCCCATTCCAGTTCCCAAAGATTGGGACGGCCCCGTTTGCAACGGGTGAGTGCCACCTGCCAGCGCGGGCGGGAAAATCCGGGCATTTTTGCATTGGTAAAAAAAAAGGGCTGGCTGGGGCGGGTTGCGATGGACCAGCGGGTTGCGGCTGCGGTTGCCCCGCGGCCTTTTAAATGGTGGTTGGCCAAATGGTGACGGATCAGAAATAATGTTCCTTTATGACGGGCTGCGCGCAGTGAAAGGCGCCGGCTCGCTGTAAAATCATATAATTTCTCAGGCTGATTCAGGGCGGCAATCAATAAGGGGCACGCGGGGCAGGAAAGGGCTTCTTCCAGAACCCACAGCATCTCTCGCTCATTCTGAACATCGATATGCAGGATTTTATCCGGTGAAAGACCAAGGGCGGGCAATCCAGGCGGAAAGAGCCGGGGCGGGTGATCCAGTCCCCGCCCCAGGCTACACCAAAGCACAGGAAGGTTGTGTGCTTTGGAAAGGCGCTCTACCAATCCTGCGGCAAATCCAAGGGCTGCTGGAAAATCCGTATGGTTCTGAGGAACAATTTCATGAATAACCCCATGTTCTAACCCGGCATCTGGCAAAGCATCATCAAGGGCAGATAACCCCAAAGAGGTTGTTGCCGGACTTTTTTCCTTTTTTTGGACATCAGAACAGCGTTCAAGAGCGCGCAGGCTCTTTTTTAGGTCTGTTTTTTGATGCTGTGAAAAAGGGGGCATTAAAATCTGTCTTCTGTTTTGGTGTTTGTTCTGGGTAATAATAAAATAGAACAAAAAGAGAACATTTCAAGAAAAAAGAACAGATGAACAATTAGGGTTTTCCGTAGAAAGATGATTTTTTTTGTTAAAAAACGTGACAATATAAGGGGTGCAGGCTTGCCTGTAATTTCTCAAAAAAAGAAACAGGGGGCGTGTCGGTAAGATCACCTTTTTTGCAGAAACCCAGAACAGGAGGCAATAACATGCGCCCCTGTTCTGGTCGGTTACAGGTTAGCTGGGCTGTAATGTCAGGCGAGACCGCCACAAAACGAATGTCATAATGCCAATATTGAGCAAATTCCAGCCAATGCCGTTAATGAACGCTGCCCGGTAGGATTGCGTCAGATCATAAATAAGGCCAGACAGCCATCCACCAAGAGCCATTCCCGCGACCGTCGCCAGAATAACCAGTCCCACCCGCTGTCCGGCTTCGCGGGCTGGCAAATATTCCCGGACGATGATGGCGTAACTTGGGACAATCCCCCCTTGGGACAGGCCAAAAATGAAAGAAATGATATATAGGGCCGTCAATCCATCAAAGGGCAAATAAAGGATCAGACCAATACATTGTAGAACGGATCCAAGAAGAAGGGTCTTGATGCCGCCAAATAAATCCGCGAGGAAGCCTGAGGCGAGGCGGCTGATAATACCGCCTGCCAGCATCAGGGAAAGCATCTCCGCGCCTCGTTCGATCCCATACCCCAGATCATCAGAATAGGCCACGATATGAACCTGAGGCATTGACATGGCAACACAACACCCAATCCCTGCGATAACCAGCAAGCCTTGTAACATATTCGGTTGAAGGTCGGTTTCGCCTCTCATGGTTTGAATAGGCTGGTCCGCGGCACTGGCAGCATGAACCTTTGACGGAACTTTTCTTCTTAACATCAATACCAATGGCAGCATTGTTGCCAGCAGAATAATGGAAACGAGGCTATACGCATCTCGCCAGCCCTCTGTTGCAACGATATCCTTTATGAATAAAGGCCAAAAACAGCCAGCAAAATAGTTGCCGCTGGCCGCTGTTGCGATTGCGATCCCCAGTCTTTTAAAAAACCAGTGGGAAATATCTGACATCAAGGGGCCAAACAGGGTTGAGGTTCCCAGGCCAATCATCGTGCCCTGAATGACCGAGAACAACCAGAAACTACTGACCACCGTAGACAGGTAAAACCCGCCAGAGATCAACAGGCAGGACAGCAAGAGCGGGATGAAAATACCAAATCGATCCACCAGTCTTCCAACAATCAGGTTTCCAAGACCAAAACCGATCATCACAGCCGTAAAGGCAAGGGAGGCTTCTCCTCTGTTAATTCCGAATTCGTCCTGGACCTGAGGAAGGATGACAATGATCGACCACATGCCGCCACTACCAAGGGTCGCAAGCAAGACAGACACAAACAAACGGATCCATGAATACCGGCTATCCAGATAGTCTGT
Organism: Sneathiella sp.; assembly: GCF_047631475.1. Taxonomy (GTDB): domain Bacteria; phylum Pseudomonadota; class Alphaproteobacteria; order Sneathiellales; family Sneathiellaceae; genus Sneathiella. Next base: position 44,508 of record NZ_JBLHZT010000017.1, read on the forward strand.
TGGTGAAACCCTCTGTTGAGAGGCTGTACTGAAGGAAGGGGGCATTGGCAGGGACCAATTCAGAAGGAGGGAAGAAGAGATAAGCTGATCCGATATTAGGCCTCCCTATTTACAAGAGCAATCCCTCTGTCGTCACATTTGATTTGTTTTACTGTTCAAAATCCAGTGATGAAAGGCCTGCAAGGACGGGTGATGGGCTTTGTCCGGTGGGTAGGTCAGGTAAAATGGGCACAGCATCCGGGGTGTCTCTTCCATGAAAGGAACCAGCAGACCAGAACTGAGTTCGGGTTGGATAAGGCTTTTGATGGCAATGACAATCCCCATTCCCTGAACAGCCGCAGCAATCGCCATGGGAAGGTCATGAAATTCCGGGTCATCGCGCAACAGGGCCGGATCATAGTCAATATCCATATGGCGAAACCAGTTTACCCAGTCTGTTTGCCGTGTCCTAACTTTAAGTCGGGGAAGGGTTTTTAAGCTTTGTTCTGTTGCAGGGTAAGCGTCAGCAAATTTCGGGTGACAGACCGGTATCAATTCGTCGTCATGAATTTTGTCCCAGATCATCGTTGTATCATCAGGTGGCCTGACCCGGATCGCAGCGTCGATATCGTCCTGATTACTGCGCGGTGCTGTAAGAACGGTTTTTATGTGAATGGTATGTTCGGGGTTCTCATTTTTAAATTCAGCCCAATTCGGAATAAGCCAGCGCTGGGCGACGGATGGAAACGCTGCGATGGTAAAACTGTTCCTCCAGTCTCCCGTCACTTCTGCTGTGGCAATTGCAATATCGTCAAGGGCTGGTGTCAAACGTAACAGATATCGCTTTCCCGATTGTGTCAGACGGATATGGCTTGCGCCTCTGTGAAACAGGGGAACTCCTAAAAAATCTTCCAGAGACTTCACAAGACTGCTGATTGCAGCGGCTGTAACTCCCAATTCGCTGGCCGCGGCAGAGAAACTTTGATGGCGGGCCGCAGCTTCGAAGGAGCGAACCTGATTGAGCGGGGGAAGTTTACGTTGCATTGATAATCCACAAGTATTTTAATCGAAGCATAACATTTTCTTGCCCTTGAGCAAGAATTAGTCGTTTGATCCTTTTGATTTCACCCCATAAATTAGAAGAAGGCTGATTTGGTATTCCATTAAACAGTCTGAAGGTGAGACAATGCACGATTATCTGTTTAGAACTGAAAGACTTGGTCCAGTGGCAGGCGCCTCAGTTGGGGGAATTGACTTGGCGACTCCTTTTGATCAAAAACTGAAGGACGCAGTTAATCGTGCATTTCTCCGCCATAAACTACTGATATTTAAAAACCAGAACCTGTCTGAAACGGAACAGATTCAGTTTTCTAAGCAGTTTGGGCCTTTGGAAATACATGTTATTTCCCAGTTCAATCACCCGCAGTTTCCAGAGATTTTTAGATTAAGTAATCGAAAAGATGCCGATAGAAACCCACTTGGGGCGGCGGACGGGGGGTCTTATTGGCATTCTGACTTGTCTTATAACGAGTGCCCGGCCAAGGCGACAATTCTACATGCAAAAGAAATTCCGGATATTCGGGCCGATACAGAATTTGTTGATATGCAGGCGGCTTTTGAAGCATTACCGGATGGATTGCGGGAGAAAGTTAAGGACCGATATGGCATCCATGCTTACCGGTCGAATAAATCAAAGGATAAAGGCACTTCAGTAACGCTATCAAAAGCGCAACTGGCCGCAACACCAGAGGTCGTTCACCCCATCGTGCGAACGCATCCTGAAACGGGTGCCCGATCAATTTTTGCTTTTCCCGGAATTGTTCAGAAGATACAGGGTCTCACTGAAAAAGAGGCCCAACCGATCCTTGACGCCCTGTTTGAGCATTGTCTGCAAGACAGGTTCAAATTTAGCCTAAATTGGGAAAAGGGGGATCTGGCGATGTGGGATAATCGTTGCCTGATGCACCGGGCAACGACGCGAACCTTGCCACCGGACGCCTATCGTACAATTAACAGAACCACTGTTTCTGGTGATAAACCTTATTAATTTTTGACGGATAATAATAATGAAACCACAAGTCAAATTACGCGGTGATCAATTTCTTACCAAACCTGTCGCCATGGAGCCGGCTTTTGATAATCCTGAAGGGATTGAAAAGCTTATTCGCAAAGGAGGCCCCTATAAAACATTGGCTGCCGTTCATAGAAATGTCGGGGAAACAACAGGGGGGTGGTTTCGAAATTTCTGGGCGCTGGGCGGTAAAGTCGTTTTTGAGGGGGCAGAGCCGTATTTCAATAATCAGCGCTTTATTGACACCGCGAAAGAAACCTATAGAGCAGAGGTTATTCGACCGGTTGCCATGATGACAAATCTGAACTTGCCAGCGTCAGGGGCGCCGTTTCATCTGGACCTGCCATTTTATCGGGGCGCTGAAAACAAAGAAGTTCCCAGCTGGATGTTGACGCCCATGCGTTATTCCAACCTGTTTCAGGATTGGGCAATTCCCATCGCGTCTGCCGTTACCTGGTTTTATGAGGGCGAAGGGGGTGAGTTTGAATACTGGCCGGATGGGTTGGATCATCCGTCCTTGACCGAAAGCCCACCATTTACCAACCGATGTGTACTGGCCGATAACGAATATATGTTCCATCGAGTGGGCGCTATCGGACCCGTGTCAGAGCATGGAAAATATGATGATATTGGCTACGATGCTTTGCTGGAATTGGGACCGGATGATCGGTGGCATGTAAAAGAGGATGGGAAAACGCGGGCGTCATTCGATTATGGGCAGGTGCGGATCTCAATTCTTTGGAAGGCCCATTGCTTTAAAGATGAACGGCTGGCTGCGATTTATGACGATCATTCAGATGACCTGACCGCGGAAAGGGTTCGAGATATTTTCTCTGCGGATTTGAAACGCCGTGGCGTTGATTTCCGCGAACCGGGTGATTTTGCGACGGATCTGGCATGGAAAAAAGTGATTACAGAAAATTACGCCCCGCCTGAAGGTGGTCAGCGCTACTGATTGTTTTCAAGCGAAATTGATTCTACTCTCTTCTGAACACAGAATAAAAAGGGGAGAGTATGGGACGGTTAAATCAGAAAGTAGCCCTTATAACGGGCGGGGCCGGTGGGATTGGTCTGGCGACCGCTAAATTGTTTCAGGCGGAAGGCGCGAAGGTTGTCGTCACGGACAAAAATGCTGAGGCTGGAAAAACTGCATTGAACGCGCTGGAAGCTGGGGCCATATTCTTGCAGCATGATGTAACGTTACCAGACGCATGGAAGTCTGTTTTCGAACAGACTAGCGAACAATTTGGCCAGATCGATATACTTGTGAATAATGCCGGATTGCTGAAAACCGCTCCTACACAAACGCTTATGACGACGGACCTCGCCCATTGGAAGGCCGTGAATAGTGTGAATGTGGAGGGCGTCTTTCTGGGATGTCAGGCGGCCGTCAAGCATATGAAGGAAAAAGGCGGCGTGATCGTTAATATCGCATCCGTGGCGGCAAACCAATCGACACCAAGCCTGATTGCCTATGGTGCTTCAAAAGCCGCGGTTGCCCATCTTACCAAGTCTGTGGCCAGTCATTGTTTATACCAAGGTTACCCCATTCGGTGTAATTCGGTTCATCCAAACCCGATCAAAACAGCCATGGGGGATGAATTGATGAGCCAAATGGGCGGTGGTGATCCCGTTGCAGGCTGGCGTGAATTTGAAAAAGTGAAAGGTTATGGCGGCGCTGGAGAACCCGATGATGTCGCCCGTTCAATTCTGTTTTTGTCCTCTGATGAAGCCCGCCATACAAATGGGGCGGAATTGATGGTAGACGGTGGAATGGCGATCCGGGTCAGCTAGGGAATAGCAGCATCCCAGTAGGGTTCCGGGCCAAAATAATCGACCAGAAAGTCAATGAATTGTCGGACGCGCGCGGATACAAACCGGGTTTGTGGGTAAACGGCAAATGCCCCTAATTCCAAATACTCATATTTTTGAAGGACAGGGACCAAGGATCCTGCCTGGATGTCCTTCCAGACAATAAAGGTTGGCCCAAAAACCAGACCGCAGCCTTCAACGGCGGCTTGCCGTAAAAAGTCTCCGTTGTTTGCGGTCATGATTGTTTTACCTTTAATCTCATGACGGTTGCCATCTCCATCCATCAAGAAATGCGTTAAGCCCGTTGGACTGGAATATTTGAGTAACGAGTGCTCTTTCAAATCATGAAAGCTTTGAGGCATGCCATGCTTTTCAAGATATGAAGGACTGGCACTCAAAGTGTGGCGAATAGTTGTGAGCTTACGGGCAACGAGGGAGGAGTCTGCTAGATCAGCAATCCTAAGTGCCAGATCGAACCCTTCTTCCACTAAGTCAACCTGTCGGTCTGCAAAATTCAGATCGATGTCCAGCTCAGGATGCAACTCAGAGAATTTAATGACCGCTTTTGACAGATGCATCAGACCAAAAGATAATGGTACCGCAACTTTAAGGGTTCCTGATAATTCTGTGGTTCGTTGTTGCATTGAATTGGATAATTCATCCATATCGGACAGAATGACCTGAGATTGACGGTAAAACCGCCGCCCGGCCTCCGTCAGGCTGGATTTGCGTGTGGTTCTGTTCAGTAGCTGAACGCCCAGACGGTCTTCCAGATTCATAAGGCGCCGACTGACAGCCGATTTCGCAATATTCAGCTGGTAGGCGGTTTCTGTAATGCTGCCCGTATCCGCAATGCGAATGAACAGCGACATGTCTTCAAATTGTCCCATTTTATTGTTCTAAAATATAGAACAGTATTTTTCAATATCTTATATTTATTCTGATTATGAGAAATATTATGTTTATCGCATCCCTTGGCATAGGTTGGAGATAGACGAACCATGAAAAAACAGACACGCAGGTTAATTTATCAATCAGAAGGCATCCCGGCCTCTGACGGTGATGGTGTCAAATTGACCCGGATTATTGGATCACCGGAACTTGAAATGCTGGATCCTTTTCTACTGCTGGACGTTTTTGAAAGCGATCAACCAGATGATTATATTGGCGGGTTCCCATCCCATCCTCATCGGGGTTTTGAGACCGTCACTTATCTTCTGGCTGGTAAAATGCGTCACAAGGATAATGCGGGCAATGAAGGCGTGATTGTTCCGGGAGGCGTTCAATGGATGACTGCCGGACGCGGGATCGTTCATTCCGAAATGCCTGAACAGGAAAACGGCCTGTTAAAAGGGTTTCAACTCTGGGTCAACTTACCTGCATCGAAAAAAATGACCGCCCCAGGATATCAGGAATTTCCGCCAGAAAGCATTCCGCTGGTGACCCTTGAGAATGGCGGAACGGTTCGCTTGGTAGCAGGAGAGCTTGCCGACCATACGGTTGGGCCCGTCACCAATGAAAATACAATCCCCACTTTTATGGATGTTACATTGCCTGCGGGCGAGACTTTTGAACAGTCCATCAAGGCGGATCATTCTGCCTTTATCTTCGTGATCGACGGACGGGCTTTGATCGGTGAACAGAAAGCACCACTCATAAAAGGTGTGCTCGGAATTCTGAGTGATAATGGAGACGTCGCCGTTCAAGCCGCTGACGCGGGGGCCCGTTTTCTGATTGTCGCCGCGAAGGCTATAAAAGAGCCCGTTGCCAGAGGGGGTCCTTTTGTCATGAATACACGGGCCGAGGTTATGCAGGCCTTTCATGATTATCAGTCAAATAAATTTTAGGAGCAACGAGTATGGGTTTACTTCAAGAGGGTGTTTGGGTCGATCAGTGGTATGACACAAAATCCAGCAAAGGTCGGTTTGTTCGCAAACAGTCCGCTTTTAGAAACTGGGTGACACCGGATGGTGCTGCAGGCCCAAGCGGCGAGGGCGGGTTTAAAGCTGAGGCTGACCGGTATCATTTATACATTTCACATGCCTGCCCCTGGGCGCATCGGACGGTTATTTTCAGAGCCCTGAAAGGCTTGGAAAAGATGATCAGCCTGTCGGTCGTCCATTGGTATATGGCCGAGAATGGCTGGACCTTTGAGGAGGCAGACGGCGTTGTTCAGGATCCAATCAACCATGCAAAATTTTTGCATCAAGTGTATACAGCAGCCGATCCAAAATATTCCGGCCGGGTTACGGTTCCTATTTTGTGGGACAAAAAAATGAACACGATCGTGTCCAATGAATCCTCGGAAATCATTCGGATGTTTAATTCCGCCTTTGATCAGGTTGGTGCATTGGAGGGTGATTATTATCCGGAAGACCTTCGATCTGAAATCGATGCCATTAACGAACGGATTTATGAAACCGTGAATAATGGTGTTTACCGGTCCGGTTTTGCAACAACACAGGAAGCTTATGATGAAGCAGTCGTTCCGTTATTTGAAACATTGGATTGGGTAGAGGAAAAACTCTCCAGGCAAAGGTATCTGACTGGTGATCGCTTGACCGAAGCCGACTGGCGTTTGTTTACGACACTTGTCCGATTTGATCCGGTTTATGTCGGACATTTTAAATGTAATCTGAAGCGAATTGCAGATTATCCCAATTTGTCCAATTACCTGCGGGATCTTTATCAACGCCCGAACGTTGCCCAAACGGTCCATATGGACCATATCAAAAAGCATTATTACGAAAGTCATGATACGATCAACCCAACGCGGGTGGTGCCAATGGGACCCTTGATGGATTTGAGTGCCCGCCATAACCGCGAAAAATTATAAAATTTCTGGAGTGTGCGATGAGTGAACCATTAGTAGCTGGAACAGCCCCTGCCGTCGTTGAGGTGAAAAAAGGAAAGACCTATTTTTGGTGCGCGTGTGGTCGTTCAAGCAAGCAACCTTTTTGCGATGGCTCTCATAGCGGGACCGAGTTTTCACCCGTTCAGTATGAAGCTAAAAAAGATGGTTACGCCTATTTCTGTACTTGCAAGAAGACGTCGAAGCAACCTTTGTGCGACGGCACACACAAGGAATTAAGAGATTGATGTTTAAAGAAGAGGGTCGCTTTTTGGGCGACCTTTTTCATATCAATGATTTAGCAAAACCGATGAGCTTTTTGGTCAGTTCTGAATTAGGGCCATCTGTGTAAGACCCTGTGAAGACGAGGGGCGCCGGTGTCCAGTCGCAGGTCAGTCTGATTAAAGAGCCTTTCGCAACTTCCTGATCGGTGTAATGTTCAGGTAATATCCCGATACCAACGCCTTGCTTGGCAAGCTCCATGGTTGCAACGAACGAATTACACGGGAAAAGGGTCAGTTGATCAAGCCGGTTCTTTTTTAAATGCCCCGATACTTCCAGATACTGCTGAGAAAGTTTAGCACCAGTAATCAGCGGGTATTTTTTCAAATCAACAAGATTATAGGGTAAGTCATTGCGCAATCCTGTGGAGGGCGCAGCGACCCAGGATTGTTTGTAGGTGGCAAAATCCAGATTATTAATCCGGTGATCCTGAACAGGCCCCATCAGAAATGCAACATCCAGTGATTTTTTTTCAAGTCCGATTTGCAAGTTGCGGGACGCATCCACATGAAGCTGCAATTCCACATTCGGGAAAACTGTTGAAAGACTTTCCCAAAATTCAGGAAACCAGGTCGCCACGGCATATTCGGTTATTCCCATTTGAATGCGACCGGAACTGGACACGTCTCCTTGCACAATAACAGGGAGTTGTTCGGCCGTTGCAATGATATTTTCTGCATGTGGACGAAGGGCTTCTCCGGCTGGTGTAATCTGTATGTTGCCTGTATCGCGGTCGAACAAACGGGCACCCAAGACTTCCTCAAGCTTGGCAATACGCGAGGAAATAGCTGGCTGTGTCGTGTTCATTTTTTCCGCGGTTTTGTTAAAACTTGCCAGTGTCGCGACCCATAAAAAGGTTCTCAACTGTGTAATACTAAGATTTTCAGCCATACTAATGCTCTGCCTGTTGTTCGATTGCTTAATCAGCTTGTGTGTTCGATAAGGTGTATGGGGGGCCATACAAGAGAAAACGCTTACTGGCATTCTTGCAAAAGAAAACCAAAAATTAGAAACAGATTAAGCTACTGAATTCTCCCTGAAACAATAGGGATATGGAACTAGGTCTTTCCCTCAAATGTTGTATTGGGTATGCTGACAACAAGAAGAAAAAAAAGTCGGAATGATTCTTATCTGACATTATAAAAAAGGGCAATAATAATGAAAAGCTATCAATTCGAGGAATATGGCGAAGAACTGGTTGAAAATGTAGCCGCAGAGCCGTCTGTCGCCGGGGGACAGGTTCTTATCAAAATTTCAGCTTGTGGTGTTTGTCATAGCGATATCCATATTTGGGAGGGATATTTCGGCCTTGGAGGAGACAAAAAACTAGATATTAAAGGGAAGCGCAAACTCCCTTTTACTCTTGGACATGAAATTGTAGGAGAGGTTGTTGCGGTTGGTCCCGATGTGACGTCCGTCAAGGTCGGCGAGCAACATGTTGTCTATCCGTGGATCGGTTGTGATGAATGTCCAACTTGCGACGCCGGGAACGGCCACCTGTGTAATCGCCCGCGGGCACTGGGCGTTGATGTGGATGGCGGATATAGTGATCATTTGCTTGTCCCTCATGAAAAATATCTTCTGGATTATGGTGATCTTCCTAAAGAACTGGCTTGTACCTACACCTGTTCGGGTTTGACCGCGTATAGCGCGATAAAAAAGGTAAAACCTCTGGCCGATAACGGCACATTGATGATTATTGGTTGCGGCGGTGTTGGGCTGGCGGGTATGGCCATTGTTAAATCAGTGACCAACGCAAAAGTGTATGTTGCCGATATTGATCCGGATAAACGCCAAGCAGGCCTTGATGCCGGTGCAGAAGCTGCGTTTGATCCGAATGACCGGGATCAGTTCAAGGAAATCATGCGCCTGACAAATGGCGGTGTGAATGCGGCAATTGATTTTGTGGGCGCGGAAAGCAGCGCCCGTTTCGGAGCCAGCATTCTGGCAAAAGCAGGCCGACTGGTTATTGTGGGCTTGTTCGGTGGGAATTTTTCTCTTCCACTTCCCATGTTTCCCATTAAGGCAATCGGTATTGAAGGTTCCATGGTGGGAAGCCTCGCCGAGATGCATGAATTAATGGAGCTTGCCAAAGCGGGCAAATTGAATGCCCTTACTTTGGATGAACGCCCAATGAACGAAGCGTATAATGCGCTGACAGATCTTCAAAAAGGAAATGTCGTAGGGCGTGTTGTGCTTAAAAACTGACTGAAGGCTGGTGTTTCTTCCTTGAAACCCACCTGATCGAATAAAAAAGCGGGCTTGGAAACAGGGCCGCTTTTTTAGTGAATAGGACCTTTATATTCCATCTGGATCAGTTCTTTGACAACGCGCAGCAGATGCAGGCAAGCGTTTAGCTCGTCTTCTGCGCCTAGCTGACGAAGGCTGTTTGCCTCGTCGTCCAGAAGCTCAACGGCGTTTTCTCCTTGGTGCATGATCATGTAATGGGCTGTGCTGTATAGATCGACAGCAGACTCTGGCTGAAATTCAACAACATTCATCATGATACCACTCCTTACGCAATTAATGTCCTGATCCTCAATTTAGAGGAAAATTATTAATAACTCGTAAGTGGATTTAAACAGGGCGAAATTTTAGTTATGCACAGGACGTTCAGGTGACAGAAAAGACGAAAACCTAAAAGGGTAAACCAACAGCGTTGGTTAAAAACCGCATCAGGGGAACCGCTTTTTCATAGGTTTCAATTACGTCATCCAACAGCGACGCCTTTTGTAAATTGGCGGCCGGCGCACGATGCATTGCGAAGAAAGATTTTTTCTTCAAATCATCAATCAGGGGGTGGTCCTCTGAAAAGCCTTTTGGAGGACGCTTTAAGGCACCTTCCGAATTTAGGGCGCCAAAGGTTTTTAAAAATGTTTCATCCTGCGTGATGGAAAGCCATTTATCCTGATTTTTATCGATTGCCTGCCGGATGAGCGCCAGTTTTGGAGAGGGTGGCATCCAGATACCCCCGCCATAATGAACACCATCGTCAGCAAGATGAATGTAAAAACCGGGTGCGTGTGCATTTTTGCCCGCCTGATGACGAAACTGGCAGGCTGCGTGATCTTTATAGGGGCGTTGATCCTTGGAGAAGCGTATGTCCCTGTAAATGCGGAACATGGACCCCCGATTTGGTCTGGGATCGGCCACATAACAAGGGGCAATTTCTTCAAGTTTAGGACCCAGATCGGCGACAAAATCACTGATTGGATATTGAACGATATCCTGATAGCGTTTTTTGTTGGCAGCAAACCAGTCCCTATTATTATTTTCCTTGAGTTCCTTGAAGAAGGCTTGGAAATCCTCAGAAAAACCGTTGAAATTCTGACTCATTATTGGCCCTTCGATCAAAGTTTTCGGTGATCAATGACGCGTTTCGCCTTGCCAACGGAACGCTCAATGTCGCCGGGTTCACAGATAACGACTTTGGTGGAAACCCCAAGCACACCTTTAATTCGCTTTTGAAGGTAGGCCGCCGCGCTTTCATCGGTGTTTTTCGTGGGATCACGTTCCACCTTGACCGTCAACTCGTCCAGAATACCTTCACGGGTAACCTCAATCAAATAATGAGCCGTTAGCCCGTCCGTGGCGACAACAAGGTCTTCAACATGATTTGGAAAAAGATTAACCCCGCGTATGATCAACATATCATCTGCGCGGCCGGTGATTTTTTCAATGCGCCGCATGGACCGGGCGGTGCCGGGAAGCAACCGGGTCAGATCGCCCGTCCGATAGCGAATAACCGGGAACGCTTCTTTTGTCAGGGACGTGAAGACCAGTTCACCCTGTTCACCATCAGGCAGCACAGCCCCCGTCTCGGGATCGATGATTTCTGGGTAAAAATGGTCTTCCCAAAGGGTCAGGCCATCTTTTGTTTCAAGACATTCATTTGCAACACCAGGGCCCATGACTTCCGATAAGCCATAGATATCCAATGCATCGATATCAAATCGGCTTTCGATTTGATCGCGCATGGCCTCGCTCCAGGGTTCGGCGCCGAAAATTCCAGCTTTCAGGGACGAGCTGCGGGGATCAATGCCCTGTCGATCAAATTCTTCCGCCAGCGCCATCATATAGGAGGGGGTGACCATTATAATGTCAGGCTGAAAATCCTGAATGATTTGAACCTGGCGTTCGGTTTGCCCACCAGACATCGGGACAACCGTACATCCTAAACGTTCAGCACCATAGTGGGCGCCCAGGCCACCAGTAAACAGTCCATACCCGTAGGTCACATGAACCATATGGTCCCTGGTGCCACCCGAGGCGCGAATGCTGCGGGCCACAAGATCGGCCCAGTTGTCGATATCATTTTTTGTGTATCCGACGACAGTTGCGCGCCCCGTTGTTCCGGAGGAGGCATGAAGGCGAACAACTTCAGAACGGGGAACGGCAAACATGCCAAACGGATAATTGTCTCGAAGATCCTGCTTGTTGCAGAAGGGCAGGTTGGCAAGATCTTCGAGAGATTTAATATCATCAGGATGCACGCCTGCCTGATCAAACCGTTTTCGGAACAATTCCACATTTTGATAGGCGTGGGATACTGACCATTTCAAACGGGTCGTTTGCAGATCTGTTATTTCGTCGCGACTTGCAATCTCGATCGGATCAAGATCTGATTTTCGCGGCGGTGTTAAGCGTGACATTTTTCCTCCGATATTTGTAACCTGGGTCTTTTATCAGACCCTTTCTATAACCATGGCAATTCCTTGGCCGACACCAATGCACATTGTGCATAAAGCGTATTTGCCGCCTGTTCTTTGCAATTGATACATTGCTGTTGTCGCAAGACGGGCGCCGGACATTCCTAGCGGGTGACCAAGCGCAATTGCGCCGCCTTGAGGATTAACTCGAGGGTCATCATCTGCGATGCCAAGCTCACGGGTGACCGCCAGCCCTTGTGCGGCGAAGGCTTCGTTCAGTTCGATTACATCCATGTCTGAAATCGAAAGACCTGCTAAGGCCAGCGCTTTTTTCGATGCTGGGGCCGGACCAATTCCCATGATACGCGGTGCAACACCGGCTGTAGCCGTTGCAATGATCCTGGCTTTTGGGGTCAGTCCAAAATCTTTTGCAGCTGTTTCAGAGGCCAGCAACAACGCGCAGGCGCCATCATTGACACCCGATGCATTCCCAGCCGTAACGGTGCCGTCAAGGCGGACAATTGGTCTCAGTGCTCCCAGTTTTTCGAGGGAAGTTGCCCTCGGATGCTCATCCTTATCAACGATAAGGGCATCACCCTTACGTTGCGGGATGCTGACAGCAACAATTTCTTCTGCAAGGTTACCGTTGGCCTGCGCCTGCGCCGCTTTTTCCTGACTGCGAAGCGCAAATAGATCCTGATCTTCCCGATTTACACCAAAGTCATCGGCTACATTTTCGGCCGTCTCAGGCATACTGTCTGTACCGTATTTTTCTTTCATCAATTTATTGACGAAACGCCAGCCGATTGTAGTGTCGAAAATTTCAGCATTTCTGGAAAAAGCTGTCGTTGCTTTACCCATGACAAAAGGAGCGCGGCTCATGCTTTCAACGCCGCCTGAGATCGTTAGTTGGGCTTCTCCCGTCATGATTTGGCGGCCGGCAGAGGCGGTTGCATCCAAACCTGATCCACACAGGCGATTGACAGTAGAGCCAGGAACATCTTGCGGAAGTCCTGCCAGTAACGAGGCCATGCGGGCAACATTTCGGTTATCCTCGCCGGCCTGATTGGCATTGCCATAAATGACATCATCGACTTTCGTCCAATCGACATTGGCGTTGCGGTCCATCAGTGCTTTTAGGGGGATCGCACCCAAATCATCTGTACGAACAGAAGAAAGTGAGCCGCCGTAACGGCCGATAGGGGTTCTGATAGCATCGCAGATAAAAACGTTTTTCATTTTCATTCTTCTTCTTTATTGGCATTAAGGCCAGGGATCATCTGCCCCTTTATTGTATGGGAATTCCCACGAAACAAAGCGACGGTCCGATCATCCTGATCCGTTACAGTTATGTCGTAAACACCTGTCTGCCGGGACCGCGATCTTTCGATTGCTGTGGCAGTAAGCAGGCTGTCGGGTGCCACGGGTCTCAGAAAATCAATCTGTGCTCCCTGGGCCACCGTGCTCTGATTATAAGCATTACACGCGTAAGCAAAAGCGGTGTCTGCCAAAGTAAAGACATAACCCCCGTGACAGATGTTATGCCCGTTCAGCATTTCATCTGTAACGCGCATTGTCATGGTTGCTTCACCGGGACTGATTGCCTTCAGCGCAATGCCAAGATGTTGAGCTGCTTTATCTTTTTTGTACATGGTTTCGGAAACTGCGTTCGCAACTTCCTGTGGGCCAAGTTCTGGAATATCTGTCACTTAATTATTTCCCTGTGAAGGATGCGGGCCGTTTTTCCGTGAAAGCGGCAACACCTTCTGCGAAATCAGATGTCTTTGTTGCCTTGCTTTGAAGGTCGCGTTCAACATCCAGCTGCTGATCCAGTGTGTTGGAAAGGCTGGCATTCATTGCCTGTTTTATATAAGCGAAGCCAAGGGTAGGGCCGGACGCCATCTTTTTGGCCAGCAATTCAGCTTCGTTCATGAGCGCATCATCGTCATAAACTTTCCAGATCAGGCCAAGCCTTTCGGCTTCTTCCGCAGGAACTTTATCACCGAGCATGGCGAGCCCCATTGCTTTTCCGGATCCGACGAGGCGCGGCAGAAAATAAGTGCTTCCCGCATCTGGTATAAGGCCGATATGGCAAAAAGCTTGTAGAAAATACGCAGAGCGCGCGGCCAAGCAGATGTCAGCGGCAAGGGCGAGGGACATGCTGGCACCCGCTGCAATCCCGTTCACCGCAGAAATGACCGGCTTGTCCAGGTTGCGCAGAAACCGGATCAACGGGTTATAATTTTTTTCAAGGGTATCCCCGGCGTCGTTCGTGTCGTCATCGCTTAGGTCGGCACCGGCACCGAACGCCCGGCCTTCCCCTGTAATCAGCACGCATCTGACGTCATCACTTTCAAGGGTTGGCATGATCGCCCTGAGTTCTTCATGCATCTCGACGCTGAATGCGTTTAGTTTTTCTGGGCGATTCAAAGTGATTTTTGCTACTTTTTCACTGAGATCAAGACGGATTGTTTTGTAGGTATGGTCGCTCGTTGTCATTGTTTATCTCTCCCTTTTCCCGATCTTCTGTTTTTATTCTGTTTTTAAATAACACAAAATTATCAGGAATGTTGTGATTTTTGTATCGTTTTAGGTAATAAAAAAACAGCTATCCAGAGGGTAGCTGTTTTCGACGGGTTTTCGAATGAAAAAAGAACTAAGCAGAGGCCAGTTCCGGCATTTCAAACTTAACCTGATCGCGCCCACTTGCTTTGGCATTGTATAACGCATCGTCTGCCCGAGAGACCAGGTTGGTTGGATGTTCCCGATGATCAAATTGAGCTACACCAAATGACATGGTGATACGACCGACATCATCGCCTGAATTGCGTTTCACAAGTTTTTTGGACGACACGCTTTTACGGAGTTTATTCGCAATCTGAATGGCGTTTGCAATTGATGTGTTTGGCAGAATGATACCAAACTCTTCCCCGCCGTAGCGTGCGGTTGTGGCTGTCTCTTCGATTTCATTGTTGAGCGTATGGGCAACCAGCCTTAGGACCTGATCGCCAAACAAATGGCCATGGGTATCATTGAAAAGTTTGAAATGATCGATGTCTGACATAATCAGGCAAAGCTTAGATTGGTTTTCTTTTGCATGCAAAGAGGCAACCTGAAGTTCGCGATCAAAACGTTTGCGGTTGGCGATCCCGGTTAGCGGATCTGTCAATGCTTCCTGTTCAACATTTTTAAGACGTTTTCTTAATTCGTCAATTTCAGAAGATGCCTTACTCAGGCTTTCATTCAGGTGAAAAGACCGCTGCGACATATCTCGGGTTTCACCGATGATCTGCTGCACAATTGTCGTAAAATCGTCGGAGGTCATGTCATTCGCGTTATCCGCAAAATTCTCCAACTTATTTCCATATGCTTCAAGCCCGGTTGACGAAGCCCTGATCTCTCTCAGGACGGCTTCCATGGATTTTTGGACCAGTTTATTGGTCTCACGAATGGCTTTTCCCTCTTTTTCATGAGAGAAGAACTCATTGTAAATCTGATTGGCAACCTCTTCCGAAAATTTGCCGTTTTCTTTCATCAGCCTGTTAACAGCTTCTTTAATGGCTGGGTTTTCTTCACTTAGATATTCGTACCAAATCGTATAGTTCTGCGGAACTTTCTTGATTTGCCGATCATCAAGCAATGCCATGGTTTTTAAAGCGTTGAGAGAAGCTTTTTTAAAGCTATCGTCCATTCTCACGGCTATGTCCTTTAAAATTCATTCTACGAGGGGTTCTTTACTGGCCCCTAAAAGACAACAAAATACTTACCAACGCGTTAATTCGTATTACCTAACATATAAAAATGTTACAAACTGTCGTATTTTTAGTGTGAGTACTAGATATATTGGGATAATGGTGGGTATATTTTCTTGTTATCGGTGTGTTTTAGTAACCGATTCTGCTTATTATTATAATATCGTAATAATAAAGTTTCTTTTGTTTAAATATATTAGCGATATTATAATATTTTTATAGAGGGTGTTTTTGGCGCCTCAAACACTTCTTTAACAGAGAATCTCTGAAAGGTTCCCTGTTAAAAATTCGACGGTCAGGGCGAGCGGGTTTAGGCAAAGGCCTTGAAGGTGATCATAGTAAACGTGTCTTTGATGTTGTTCAGTGTTTGAATCTCTTCGTTTACAAAATGACCAATATCCTGATCGTCATCGAGATAACACTTCATCATCAGATCATAGTCTCCCGAAATAGAATAGACTTCGGAGACCTTCTCAACCTTTTCCACTGCTTCATTCGCCACATGATAGGCTTTTCCAAGCTGGCATTTGACCATGATAAAGATTGTCTTCACTGTAAGATCCCTTTCAGATTAATCGTAATGCAACATGCCAAAAAGCATACTACAGTTCTTTGAACGGCCCAAACACAACCTTATTGTCTGAAAATCAGACCGAATTGGGCAAAAAAAAGAGGCCGAAGCCTCTATTTTTATTTGGTGGCTGGTTTCCGGAAAGGAATATTGAAGAAGGCGGGAACATGTTCGCCTAGCCCCATGACAGGGGCGTCGTCTTCGTCTTTGGAATATCGCGAACGTTTTGGACGCGTATTCTTTTTTGACTTCCAGTCGTCATTTTCTGGTTTGGCATTCGCGCTTTCGGTTTTTTCTACCGGAGCATTTGATTGCTGGCGACCCCGACCACGGCGTTTAGGACCATCGTCTTTGGAGACGCGTTTGGAACGGCTTTCAATTTCGCGCGCTTCCTCAGCAATCTCATCCATACCGTCAATTTCAATGGCCGGGATCTCCCGACCAATGGTTTTGTAGATGGCAGCAAGATATTTCTTGTCCATTTTAGTGGCGAGTGTGAAGGCGTGGCCTTCCTGACCGGCCCGGCCTGTACGACCAATCCGGTGAACATAATCCTCTGAATGAATAGGAACGTCAAAATTGAAAACATGGCTGACATTCGAAATGTCAATACCGCGGGCGGCGACATCAGAACAGACCAAATGCCGAATCTCGCCGGTTTTAAATTTTTCCAGTGTTTCCATCCGGTGAGACTGGGACATATCCCCATGCAGCGCCCCGGCATTAAATTTATGCTTTGTCAGGGAACCCAGAAGGATATCCACATCTTTTTTCCGGTTACAGAAAATAAATGAGTTTTTCACGTTTTCTTCTGCCAGCATTTTGCGCAAAGCAGGACGTTTTTCATTTTTGTTATTAACGGTGACCAAACCCTGTGTCACAGTGAGCGCCGCAGAAGAAGGGGCTTCAACTTCAATTTCTTTAGGGTTCATCAAGAATTGATCAGCAAGTTTGCGCATATCTTTTGACATTGTCGCAGAAAAGAACAATGTCTGGCGTATGGGCGGCATTAAAGAGACGATCCGTTCGACATCCGGGATGAAACCCATATCCATCATGCGATCAGCTTCGTCAATCACAAGGGTTTTAACACCATTGAGCAGGACTTTGCCCCGTTCGAAATGATCCAGCAGACGGCCCGGTGTTGCGATCAGCACATCAACGCCCTTGTCCAGTTTTGCTTCCTGATCGGCAAAAGAGACGCCGCCAATAAGCAATGCCATGGAAAGTTTGCTGTATTTGCCATACTTTTCAAAATTCTCAGAGACTTGTGCCGCCAATTCTCGGGTTGGCTCGAGAATGAGTGAGCGAGGCATGCGGGCTTTTGTCTGTCCGGATGCCAGAATGTCAATCATTGGAAGTGTAAAGCCTGCAGTTTTACCAGTTCCGGTTTGTGCTGTTCCCAACACGTCCCGTCCCATCAAAACGACCGGGATCGCTTTTTCCTGAATAGGAGTAGGGGTGTTATAACCAGAATCTTCAACTGCTTTTAGAACTTCAGGGCTCAAGCCTAGATTTGCAAAAGTCATGCGTAAAGCGCTACCACCAATATTTTAAAATGCTTAAAACAAAAAGGCAATTTAGTGAAATAACCTGCCCTGTCAAACGTTTCCTCTATTTTTCAAGGAATTCCAAGTGTTCCAGAAGCAATATAAAGCGAAATTGTTTCAAAATAGTGACTTTGAAGTTATGCGATTATTCGATATGAAGTAAGTAATTCGTTCTTTTATTATGGTTAATTTTTTATTTGAACCTGTTTAAGCGAAAGTTTTTGGCAGTATGAGTGATAAACATCCCCTGATTTTAATTCCTGGCCTGCTATGCACGGATGAACTTTGGCGTGATCAGATTCAGGCGTTATCTGACATTTCCGATGTTTCAATTCCGAAGCATCATCTGGATGATGATATTTCGCTTATTGCGGACAGGATTTTAAAAGATGCACCAGAAAAATTTGCGCTCGCAGGGCTCAGTATGGGCGGTTATATCGCACTCGAAATTGTGCTTCGGGCGCCAGACAGGGTGACGCATCTTGCTCTGGTGGATACCCGGGCGGATGCGGACTCTCCGCAAGACAGGAAGCGACGAGAAGATTTCATTCGGCTCGTTCAACGGGGGAAAACCTTTAAAGGCGTAACTGAAAGTCTGTTGCCGATGCTGATCCATCCTAGTCGTTTTCAGGATGATGCTTTGACCTCGCGGATTTATCAGATGGCTGAAGATATCGGTCAGGAAGGGTTCATTCGTCAGGAAACGGCAATTATGAACCGCAAAGACCGAAATGCAGAACTGGACAAAATTACATGTCCGACCATCGTTATTTCGGGGAACGAAGACGCCTTGATCTCCCCGGACCTACAGGAAAAAATGGCCAATGCCATTCCAGATTCAGAATTTCATCTGATTGCCGAATGCGGCCACTTGCCGTCGATGGAACGCCCGTTTGAGGTAAACACTCTGTTGCGGGAATGGTTAAGCTGGACAAACTGATCACAGGTCTTATATCCCACTTAATTCTTTGCCAACTGTATTAATTACCACTGATCTGTTCAAACGTCTTCGATACAAGTGATCCATGACTTGATGGAGATGCGCTCAACGTTTTATTGCGACGGAATAATGAACGAAGTCGGTTTAACGAAAAGGAAGGTCAAATGGGATCTTCCCTTTTGTAAGGCTTTGGCGCAATAAACCGGACGAGGGCGGGGGTAGGCTACAGTGACAACGTTACGATCATTTTCACCTGAAAAAAACGAAAACGGCAATGGTCAAACGGATCAGATTGACCTTTCGGCATTTGTCTTTAAACATTTCCCCCAGCAGGCATGCCCTTATTCCCTGTCACCAGATGAAATTGATGATCTTGGGCGGGACGGTGCTGTACTTAACTGGTTTTGGACCACGATGGGGCGGTTTGATAATCCGTATAGTATAGAAAGCCTGATGGATCGCAGGGCGGCATCTTTACAGGTGGACCCGATTTCATTTCGCAAATCACGCCTGAAACCCACGGCAATCCGGCATAAAGCCGTGTTGGACCGGCTTGAAACATTAAAAGGCGGTTTGGGGAATGAATTATTTTCAGCTTCCGCCGGGGTTGCGCTGATTGAACAAAATGGGTGTATTTTTGGCCAGGTTGCCGACGTGTCACTTGAGGGCGAGGTCCTGAAGATTAAAAAAATTCTTTGTGTCGCAGAATGTGGACATGTTGAGTTTGTTGGGCAGGTTCGGGCGCAGATTTATGGTGCAATCCTGTTTGGGTTGGGGCCGCTGCTGGCTGAGGAAATGGGCGCAAGGGAAGGGCGGTTTTTCTCGCGTCAGCCGCTGGATCGCCCCGCTATTGATGGTGAAAATGCACCGCAGATTATCCTTGATCTTCTGCAAGGCAGTGCCCAAACGAATTTTCATAGCGACACAGGAAAACCACCACTGATACCAGCCGTGGCCTCCGCCGTACAATCCGTTGTTACAGCATCTTGAAAAAGACGCTGCACTGCGCCGCGCTAGATATCCAGGTTATCCGCGAAACGGGCATTTTCCTGAATAAATGTGAAACGCAGTTCCGGTTTTTTACCCATCAAGCTTTCAACCCGTTCAGACGTTTCTGCATATTCTTCCATCGGAACCTGCACTTTGAGCAGCGTTCTTTTTTCCGGGTTCATTGTGGTTTCTTTTAATTGGGCTGGCGGCATTTCGCCCAAACCTTTAAATCGGCTGATATCGATTTTCCCCCGGCCCGTAAATTCTGTGGCCAACAGCTTTTCACGGTGCGGATCGTCCATGGCATACAATGTCTTGGCACCTTGACTGATCCGATACAAAGGAGGCTGGGCCAGGTATAAATGGCCATCCGTGATCAGCTGGGGCATTTCCTGATAAAAGAACGTCATTAGCAGCGATGCAATATGGGCGCCGTCAACGTCCGCATCCGTCATGATGATGACTTTGTCATATCGAAGGTCTTCTTCACGATACTTGTCGCGGCTGCCACAGCCCAAGGCCTGCATCAGGTCTGAAAGTTCCTGATTTGCCTTGATTTTTGAAGAAACAGCGGACGCGACGTTCAGGATTTTACCGCGCAATGGCAAAATAGCCTGCGTTTTCCGGTTGCGACCTTGTTTTGCAGAGCCGCCCGCACTGTCACCCTCCACGATAAACAGTTCGCTGTCTTCTTTACCATTTTGAGAACAGTCAGCCAGTTTTCCCGGTAGTCTTAGGCGGCTTGTCGCGGTTTTGCGACTTGTTTCTTTTTCGGCCCGTCGGCGCAGTCTCTCTTCAGATTTATTGATGATCCAGGTCAGCAGGTTATTCGCCTGATCCGGGGCAGAGGCGAGCCAATTATCAAAATGGTCTTTGATGGCAAGATCAACCACACGTGATGCTTCCGGGGTCGCCAGTTTTTCTTTCGTCTGCCCTTGGAACTGTGGTTCTGGAATAAAGACCGACAAAACCGACGTTGCGCCGTTCAGAATATCATCGGCATTAATCTGGGCCGCTTTTTTATTGTTAATAAGCTCGCCGTAAGCTTTCAGGCCGCGCACAAGCGCCATGCGGAAACCGGCCTCGTGGGTGCCACCTTCCGGTGTTGGAACTGTATTACAATATGAATTCAAAAATGAAATATTGTCGGCTGGCCAAGCAATTGCCCATTCAACACGGCCGCGATCACCTTCGATTTCGACCCGTCCGGAAAAGGGTTCCGCTGTTACTGTTTGACGACCTTCAATCGTGGCAGATAGAAAGTCAGACAAACCGCCCGGAAAATGAAGGGTCGCCTCTGCCGGGGTTTCGTCTTTAATCAGCTCTGGCGCGGCTTTCCAGCGGATTTCAACACCGCGGAACAAATACGCTTTAGACCTGACCAGTTTGTAAAGCCGGTTTGGCCGCAAGGCCGTACCTGCTTCGAAAATCTCTTCGTCCGGGTGAAAATGGATGGACGTGCCCCGGCGATTGGGGGCGGCGCCTACCTTTTCAAGCGGGGTTTGTGGTAAACCACGAGAATATTCCTGCCGCCAAAGAACCTTGTCGCGCGCAACCTCGACTATCGTTTTGGAAGAAAGCGCGTTGACGACGGAAACACCAACACCATGCAAACCACCGGCTGTATGGTATACTTTGTTGGAAAATTTACCGCCTGAATGCAGGGTCGTCAGAATAACTTCCAGAGCAGATTTATCTTTGTATTTTGGGTGCGGGTCGATCGGTATGCCGCGGCCATTATCGCGAATGCAAAGAGACCCATCGGCAAAGAGTTCAACATCGATGCGGCTTGCAAAACCGGCCACAGCTTCGTCCATAGAGTTGTCGAGGACTTCGGCAGCCAAATGATGCCGGGCACGTTCATCCGTACCGCCAATATACATCCCCGGGCGTTTGCGGACAGGCTCCAACCCTTCGAGAACCTCAATATCCTTTGCTGAATAATCGGAAGTTTCTGATTTTGGCGTCTGAAAAAGGTCTGACATTGATTATGCGATCACTACTCTGAAGAACTGAAAATTGCAGACTATAGAATACTGTTCTCTACGCTCAAGGAAAGTGTATAATTTCAGATTAAGTGTTTAAGTTATTTCAGGATGTAAAAAATATGACTGCGGAATTCCGTGACCCAATTATCAGAACAGCCCCATTGCCCCGTGATTGCAATAACAATGGAGACATTTTCGGTGGCTGGGTTTTATCCCAAATGGATATTGCAGGCGGTGTCATTGCGGCAAGACGGGCAAAGGGGAGAGTTGTCACTGTCGCTGTTGAAGCGATGACCTTTCATCAACCGATCAAAACCGGGGATGTGGTGAGTATTTACGGCGACATCATAAAAATTGGAAGAACGTCCATGCATATCAAGCTGACAACAATTGTTGCCCGCAAGCTGGATCCAGCGGAAATCAAGGTGACTGAGGGAACCTATATTTTTGTCGCGATTGACGAAGAGGGGAATCCTCGCGAAGTTCCTACAGAATAAGCCCTGAAGAAAAACGGCGAAGAAATTGAACAACATTGAGTGTGTCCTGTGAAAGATGAGAAATCAGCGGCCAACGTCACGGCGGCGCCCTATCAGACTTCTGATTTTAACGCTTCTGAGTTTAAGCCTCTTTCACAGTCGCCACTTTGGAAGTTCCAGCAGGATTTTTATAAAAAATTGGGCATGGATGCCTGGCGTCCGCAACAGGTGCCCAATTTCATAACGACAAATTCTTTCATCGCGCATCGTTACGCCCGGGTTATTGCGGCGATGATCAGAGATTGGTGCCTGAAACATGGTAATAAAGACGAGCCCGTTAATATCCTTGAGCTGGGCGCCGGGTCTGGACGTTTTGCGCACTTCTTCCTGCATCATATTAAGCAGGCTTTGTCAGAACTGAGCGTAAGCCAACCCTTTCGTTACGTGATGACCGATATCAGCGAAGCGAACATTAACTTTTGGCGGCAACACGAGAAACTTGCGCCTTTTGTCACCTCAGGCGAACTTGATTTTGCTTATTTTGATGCGAGTGAACAGTGCCAGATTGATTTGATGGAGAGCGGGACATGCTTGAAGACGGGAAGCGGGCGGGTACCAATCATTGTTATCGCGAATTATTTGATCGATACCTTGCCGTCAGATCTGTTTCAGATCAGGAACGGTGAGCTGCATCAAAGACTGGCGGCGACCAGAATAGATGATCAGGAACCGGATATTCAAAAAGTTCTGGACCAGACCTTTATTGCCTATAAGGACGCACCCTGTCCGTCAGACTGGTATGGAGACGATCATCTGAAAGAGATTTTGGAGGGTTATATTGAGGGGGAAAAAGACTTTGGGTTCGCGGTCCCCATCGGATTTATCCGGAGCCTTGAAACATTGAAATCCTTTACAAGTGGTCCTCTGTTTGTATTGGCCAGTGATTTTGGGCCCTTATCTAAAGAAGCGATGCAGGAACATAACAATCAGATTCAAGTCGTGATGAACAAAGCCTACACTGTGCCCGCGAATTTTGATTTCATCGGCCGACTGAGCGAGAAAGGGAATGGAATTTTCCTGAAACCTGCTTGCAAACCAAGTGCCATTGCCACTGTTGGTTATCTTTTCGGCAACCATGATGATGCTTACCCAAATCTGCTAAAGGCTTATCAGGATTATATTGATGATTTTAGTCCGGATGATTTCAATTTGATGAAAGAGGTGCTGGAGGCGCCGAACGAAACCCTTGATTTAAAGCATATGATGTCCTTTTTACGTTTGAGCCAATTTGATTCAAGAATTTTTCTTATGATCTTCGATCAGTTGAACGCGGCTGTCCCCATGATGAAAACGACGGAGAGAGAGTATTTAAAACAGGCGATCCACTCCGTAATAACCCTTTTTTACAGAGCCGATCAGGAAACCGATATCCATCTGCAATGTGGTCATCTGCTTGGAAAAATGGGTGAGTATCAAGATGCGTTGCGACTTTTTGAAATATCGGCCAGTCATTTTGGTTTGACGGCCAAAGTCCAGTATTTGATGAGTATTCTATATTGGGAAGTGGGTCAGAAAGAAGACGCTGTACAGTGCTTAAAAGAGGCTTTGAACAAGGAACCTGACTTCACGCAGGCAACTGAGCGTTTAAGGTTGTATCAAGCGCAGATTTCCTGATTTAAGGGTTGAATAGACCCTTCCCTAACTGCGCGTTGATGTTACGCGATCAGCTGATTTTTTTTCCAGTATCTGCTGAATTTTTTTCTCTTCCCATTCCTTATCAAAGAACGGAAAGTATCTTGCGTGCCGGATACCGTGTAAAACCACGGCCAAGCCCCAACCCAGCGCCGGCCACTTTGCCCAGTAATAATCTGAGGTGAGAAGATTGATAATATGCAGGAAGGCAATCATCACAAAGTAGGTCGTAAGATGTTGCAGAAAATGCCGAAGTCTTCTAACCCGGCGTTGTGCGTCGCGATAGTCCTGATCAACGGTGTTCTGTTCCATAATACGCCTCCTCAACGACTGTCACGTTAGTGCGGCGATGGCAGAAGGTCAGTATCAAGTTCACTATTTTGTGACGGGAATTACGATAAAATGCCCTGTAATGCGTAATTTTTATGTCTGGATTTTGTTACCAGGGATGTTCCTCACCGTTCCATTTGAAGAACTTTCCGTTATCATCTTTTGCAAGAGACATGATTTTGTCAAACAGACCTGAGGTGCTTTGTTCAATGGTGATGTCAGCGGAGGCACCGCCCATATCAGTTTGAACCCACCCCGGGTGAAACAGTGTAAAAATGATGCCCGTTAGTTCAGGCTCGCATGAAAGGGTCTGCATGATTTTGTTGACCGCAGCCTTGGAGGAGCGATAGGCAAAGGCACCCGTGGAATGAAGGTTCAGCGCCCCCATTTGGCTCGAAATTGTAACGACCCGCGGATTTTGACTTTGCTTCAGATTATCAACAAATGCCTGAACCATTCGAAAGGGACCAATAGTATTAATGCGAAGGGCATCTTCCCAAGCGTCGAAATCAACATCATGAATTGAGGACGACCGCCCGCCCATAATGCCAGCATTGTTCAGGAGTAGGTTGATCGGCCTGCCGTGTAATTCCTGTTTCAAAGCATTGATTGATTTAGGATCGGATACATCCAGTTGATAAATTTCAATTCGATCCGGTGCGGATGATTTCAATGACTGTAGTTTGTCTGCTGTTTCCGGTGTTCGACAGCAACACAGTATATTCCATTGCCCACTTTCAAGGAATTTGGTTGCTAAGCCTAATCCAATTCCCCGGTTTGCGCCCGTGATAAGTGCTGTTTGCATTGTTGCTATCCCTCCAGCTTATTGTTTGTTCGAGTATAGCAAGCCCCAAAAAAAAGGGCCACCAGATGGCAGCCCTTTTCTTTTGTTTGTTTCGAACGCTTAGACGCTGAAATACATATCGAATTCTACCGGGTGAGGTGCATGTTCGAATTTGTATACATCTTCCCATTTCATGGAAATGTAACCGTCGATCATGTCGTCAGTGAAAACACCACCTTTTTTCAGGAATTCGCGGTCTGCATCGAGAGCTTCCAAAGCTTCACGAAGTGAACCGGCAACAGTCGGGATGTCTGCCAGTTCTTCTGTTGGAAGATCATAGAGATCCTTGTCCATTGCATCACCAGGGTGAATTTTGTTCTGAATGCCGTCAAGGCCAGCCATCATCATTGCTGCGAATGCAAGATATGGGTTGGCAGTACAGTCTGGGAAGCGAATTTCAACACGCTTACCGTTCGGGCTTGGAGCAAACGGAATACGGCATGATGCGGAACGGTTACGGGCTGAATATGCCAGAAGAACCGGAGCCTCAAAACCAGGGATCAAACGCTTGTAGGAGTTTGTAGAAGCATTTGTGAAGGCGTTGATTGCTTTTGCATGCTTGATGATACCACCGATGTAGAAAAGGGCTGTATCAGAAAGCGCCGCATAACCTGAACCTGCGAAAGTAGGCTTGCCATCTTTCCAGATTGACTGATGAACATGCATGCCAGAGCCGTTATCGCCCGCAACTGGTTTCGGCATGAAGGTTGCTGTTTTGCCATAAGCATGTGCAACATTGTGCGTTACATATTTCTGCTTCTGCATGTCATCGGCGGCGCCGACCAAGGTACCGAATTTAAAACCGAGTTCGTGCTGTGAAGGAGCAACTTCATGGTGATGCTTTTCAACAGAAAGACCCATTTCTTTAGCAACAGAAACCATTTCTGAACGGATGTCCGCGCCTTGGTCAACAGGCTGTACTGGGAAGTAACCACCTTTAACACGAGGACGGTGTCCTGTATTTCCGCCTTCCAGCTCTTCACCTGAACTGATTGGCGCTTCTACATCTTCAAGTTTGAAGAATGTATTGTGGCTGTCATTTGCGAACTGAACGTTGTCGAACATGAAGAATTCAGCTTCAGGACCGAAGTAAGCAGTGTCACCGATACCTGTGCTTGCAAGATAGGCTTCCGCTTTTTTAGCAACAGACCGTGGGTCGCGCTCATAGCTTTCACCGCTTGTTGGATCGAGAATGTCGCAGAAGACAATCATTGTTGGACGGGCTGCGAACGGATCCATTACAAAAGAAGTAACGTCTGGCATCAGTGTCATGTCTGACTCGTTAATTGCTTTCCACCCTGTAATGGAAGAGCCGTCAAACATCACGCCGTCTTCGAACATGTCTTCGTCAACGGCATCCACATGCATAGCAAGATGCTGCCATTTACCTTTTGGATCGGTAAAACGAAGGTCTACATATTCGACTTCATTTTCTTTAATAGCATTGAGAATTTCAGAAACCGTGCTCATATCTATGTCTTTCTTTCTGATTTGAGAGTTTGACGAACTTATTCATTGGCTAACCTGGATTGGACAGCCTGTTTATTTTTAAGATTAAACTGCTTCAGGGCCTTTTTCGCCCGTACGAATACGGATTACTTCTTCGACGGAAGATACGAAAATCTTTCCGTCACCAATACGGCCGGTTCGGGCAGCGGTTTGAATGGCTTCCAAAGCCCGTTCTACAAGTTCTTCTTCCAGAACGATTTCAATCTTAACTTTGGGTAGAAAATCTACCACATACTCAGCACCGCGGTAGAGTTCAGTATGCCCTTTCTGACGACCGAAGCCTTTGGCTTCCGTGACAGTAATGCCTTGAAGGCCTACTTCATGCAGGGCTTCTTTAACTTCGTCCAGTTTGAAGGGCTTAATGATCGCTTCAATTTTTTTCATCGTTCACTTCTTCAGTTGGTGCCGCAAAGGGGATATTTTCAAAACTACCTTCTATATAGCATGAGGCGTGCCAGTTTTGTCGGTTGTTTTTAAAAAAATACAAAGGCAGAAAACTGCGAAATTTTCCCCTTGGGTATTACGAATGACTAAAAGTTGGTCAAAAAAATTGATCAAAATTTCATCAAACGCCTAAATTATGTGCAACAATAAGGTCCCGTTGAGTTAGCGAGCTGGAGCGAAAAGATTATTTTTGAGGCAGTCTCAATTTATAAAGACCCTTAAAATCGTTTGGATCTACGGCCGCACCTTTTCTTACGATTTCGATCCGACCTGTACGGGCGAGATGGATTGCCTGCTGGCGGACAGCGGTCATGTATTTCCGCCAGATATCGTTGGGATCCGTTGGTTTAGATCGGTCCGAGGCAATTTTCTGAGCGATGTGATTGGGGGATACTTCTCCGCCGCCGTCTACGGCATTCAGAATGTAGGTAACCACCGGATCCTCAGGAGCGTTCTCCTGATCCTGATCAGAAGTATTGTTTGATTTATCTGATGCCATTGCGTTTCACCTGCCATTTCATCCATTTAAAAGTAGATGGGCTTGTACGTCCAACTGTCAAGAAAAGCAAGCATATGCTGAAATAGAGTAAGTGTCTTCAGCCTACATAATCCAGATACCGAACACGAGTCCGAGGTTCAAAAATCGTGTAACGGGGCCCGGTTCACGGGTCCGCATTAATAATGGGGTGGTTTTTCAGGTTGGCCGCCCTGCGTTGGGACACTTTCTTCCAGAGATATGATCCGTTGATGAGCGGTTGTGAGTTTGGCGCGCAGCCGTTCTATTTCCTGCCACTGATTATTGACCATATCGCTTAAATCCTGCACGATCTGATCCTGCTCAGCAACGCTGAGTTCAAGGGTCATAAGGCGTTTTTCAATCTCTGACATTGTGTATTTATCCTTTTGCAAGCTGCCGGGCGACGCCATCGACACGATCCATGGCTTTATTGATATTATCCAGCGAGTTGGCGTATGAAAAACGGAGATACCCTTCACCGAAAGATCCAAAACTCGTTCCGGCAATACTAGCCACACCTTGTTCATTCAATAAGATATCCTGCAACTCTTTGGCGGTTTTTCCGGTTCCTTGTATATTGGGAAAGGCATAAAAGGCGCCTTTTGGAAGCACACAGGAGATACCCGGCATATCATTGAGGCGTTGATGGATAAGTAAACGACGTTCATTAAAAGCATGCATCATTTCATCCACTGGGGATTGGTCCATGGTCAGCGCCGTGATGCCCGCCATTTGGGCTGCGGCATTCACGCAGGAATGATAATTGACGCATAGTTTAGTGACTTCAGGCACCAGATGTTCGGGCCAGAGCCCCCAACCCAGACGCCACCCTGTCATGGCGTAGGTTTTTGACCAGCCATCCAGAATAATCAATCTTTCTCGAAGGTCACTGAAGGACAGGAGGCTGACATGTTGCTGTCCGTCATAGGTCATCCTGCTGTAAATTTCATCCGAAAGAATATAGACATCTGGCCACTTCTTAAGCCCGTCTACCAACTTTTCCAGTTGTCTTTTGTCGACAATACCGCCGGTGGGGTTCGCCGGGCTGTTCAGGATGATCAGTCTTGTATTGGAATTCACAAGAGAGAGAACCTGGTGTGCATCAAAGGAGAAACCCTGTTCTTCCAGAAGTGGAATAGGGACGGGCTTTGCCCCAGAATATCGGATCATGCTTTCATAAATGGGAAAACCCGGATTTGGGTACAAAATTTCTGCGCCGGCTTCGCCAAAAAGCTCAATGGCAAAGGACATGGTTGGCTTTCCGCCTGGCATGATCAGGATATTATCCGCAGAGACAGGGACGCCGCGATATTTCAAAATGTCCTGCGCCACTGCTTCGCGAAGTTCCTGAGTGCCATTGGCCGCCGTATAACCGTGGTGACCATTTTTCAGGGCGTCGATGCCGGCCTGCACAATCGCATCGGGCGTAGGAAAATCGGGTTGCCCGATG
>NZ_JBLHZT010000018.1:0-64057 GCF_047631475.1 Sneathiella sp.
GTCAAGAGCACGGATAGAACCGTCTTCTTTAACAGTGCCGCTACCAACAGCGATGACTTCACCTTCCATTGGTTTTTCCTGAGCGCTATCCACGAGGATAATACCACCAGAGGTTTTCTCTTCGCTTTCTAAGCGCTTGATCAGCACACGGTCGTGCAGTGGACGAAATGACATAAAAGCCTCTCCCTAAATTTTGAGGTCAAATCAATTTTCAGCTTTGTTTTAGCACTCACCATTGGAGAGTGCTAACAAATTACCTACCCGATTTATGCAATGGATGCCGGAGAGTCAAGGGATGGGGTAAAAAAACCCGGGAAATTTTTCTCAAACGACTATTTGAGCCGCCTATTTCCTTGGCCTTCAAACATTTTTACAGTAGATAATACCAGCTCGTTTGAAGTCCAAACCATGAGGCCCTGTTATAGGGCCCTTAACAAACAGTGTAAATCGAAAGATAGTCCTGTGACCACATCACTTCTTAATCAGCTTAGCGCCCTCGTGGGCGACGTTTTTTCTGCGCAAGGCCTGGAGGCTTCGCTTGGTCGGGTCGTTATTTCTCAGCGCCGGGAACTTGGTCAATTCCAATGCAACGGGGCACTGGCGGCCGCGAAAGCTGCAAAGAAGAACCCGCGGGACATTGCACAAGGGATTGTGGCTGGCCTTGAAGAAACAGGACATTTTTCTGACTTATCTCTGGCAGGCCCAGGCTTCATCAATATGCGCCTGACAGACGAATATCTGTCCCGCCATTTTGCAGCACTGTCCTCAGACCCCTATTTTGGTGCCCGGGCAGACCATACACCTGAAAAAGTTATTCTGGATTTTGGCGGCCCCAATGTGGCCAAAGCCATGCATGTGGGTCATCTGCGTGCAACCATCATCGGTGAAAGCCTGCGTCGTCTGCGTGTTTTCCTTGGCGATTCTGTTGTTAGTGACGTTCATTTCGGGGACTGGGGCCTTCCAATGGGCTTGCTGATCAAGGAAATCGAGCGGGCAAAACCGGACCTTCCGTATTTTGACGCCGACAATAAAGGCCCGTTTCCAGAAACGTCACCGGTCACAGTCGACGAATTGCAGGAACTTTACCCCGCGGCCTCCAGCCGTAGTAAAGAGGATCCTGCATTTTTGGAAGCGGCGCGCGCCGCGACTTATGAATTGCAACAGGGGCATGCAGGATACCGGGCTCTTTGGCAACATATGCTGAATGTCTCCGTAGCTGAGACCAAGATCGACTTTGATTTGCTGGGCGCGTATTTTTCTGAATGGAAAGGCGAAGCGGACACCAACGAACATATCCCTGCCATGCTGGAACGACTGAAGAACCAGGGGCTGTCCGAAGTTTCGGATGGCGCCGTCGTTGTCCGTATCGACGAAGACAACGACAAAAAGGACATGCCCCCGCTTATTCTGCAAAAGTCAGATGGGGCTGTCATGTATGGCACAACCGATCTTGCAACCATTGAAATGCGGGAAGCGGATCATCAGCCGAACACAATTCTGTATGTTGTGGACGCCCGACAAAGTCTTCATTTCGAGCAGGTCTTTCGGGCCGCCCGCAAATGCAAGAGTGTCAACGAAAACGCCCATCTTGAGCATGTCGGTTTTGGGACGGTAAATGGGAAAGACGGCAAACCGCTAAAAACCCGCGATGGCGGCGTTGTTCGGTTGCGCAATCTGATTGAAGACGCCATTGCAGAAGCCCGCAAGGTGGTCGTGGATGCCGGTATGGGCGACAAATTTGATGCTGCAACCCTGGATGACATTGCAACCAAAGTTGGTATCGCCGCAATCAAGTTTGCGGACCTGTCGAACCAGCGAATGTCCAACTATGTCTTCGATCTGGAACGCTTTACAAAATTTGAAGGGAAAACGGGCCCTTACCAGATGTACGCTGCGGTTCGGATCAAATCGATGCTGCGTAAAGCCACAGAACAGGGCCTTAATCCGGGCGATCTCAAAATCACAGCGGATGCAGAGCGCAATCTTATTCTCGCTCTGTCTCAACTACCGGAAGCCACAGAAGCAGCGGCCGAGAAGAATGCCCCGCACATTCTTTGTGATCATGTTTATACGCTGACCCAGGAATTCAACAGCTTCTATCATGACTGTCATGTGCTGGGAGAAGAAGACCCGACCGTTCGGGCATCTCGCCTGACCCTTTGCTCGATCACGTTGCAGCAGATCGAAGCCGTTTTATCTCTTCTGGGAATTGATGTACCGGAACGGATGTAACCGTGATCCGCTGCTTGTCCTAAGACCATCTTCGTCGCACACAAAAAAGGCCTGGCGACTTTTCGCACAGGCCTTTTTTAAACTTCATGACTATCCGGGAGACCTGAAGACCTTAATAGGCTAAGGCACAACCGTCTTTACGGGGTTCAGATGCTGCGGACAAAACACCGGATGCTGAATTCATTGCGATCATTTGACCGCCCCCCATAGCGATTTCTGGGATCTTAATCTCATATCCCATATCCGAAAGTTCCGCCAAAACGGTCTCCTCGACGGTTTCTTCGATCTCCAACACCCCTTCGTTATAAAATGCTCTGGGGCAATCGATTGCTTCCTGCACATCCATTCCGAAATCATACAGATTCGACAGAACATGCGCGTGGCCAACCGGCTGATACGCACCGCCCATAACGCCATAACACAAGCTTGGGACACCTTTTGTTGTTACCATTCCGGGAATGATCGTATGCAACGGCCGTTTGCCCGGCGCAACACAGTTCGGATGATTTTTATCCACAACAAAGCCGGCACCTCTGTTTTGGAAAATCACACCCGTTTCAGCGCACGCAATACCGGATCCGAATGGATGGAACAGCGAGTTAATAAAAGAAACGGCCGTCCCGTCCTTATCCACCACACTCAAATAAACAGTGTCTTTATGCTTATCAAAAGCGCCAGCCCCACCCGGATCACCGGCTTTTCCAACCTCGATAAAACCGCAGAGATGGTCCGTGAACTCTTCCGATAACAGCATCTCGACAGGAACCTCAGCATGTGCCGGGTCGGCCACATATATATCCCGCGCCAGATAGGCTAGACGTGCGGCCTCCGCCTGCAAATGAAGTCGCTTGGATCCAACGGGATCAAGATCTGCCACATCATACCGTTTCAGGATATTCAGCATAATCAGCGCCGTTATTCCCTGTCCGCTTGGCGGAATCTGCCAGACTGTATTGCCCTGAAATTCTGTATTGATCAGATCCACATAATCGGCAGAAGTTTTACCAAAATCATCAACCGTGTGCTGCGCCCCCGCCGCATTCAGACAGGCGACCATTTTTTCAGCAATCGCCCCGTCATAAAAGGCCGAACGTCCCTGCTTGGCGATCGCCTTCAGGGTTTTGGCAAGTTCAGGCAAATGCCATTTAGTGCCCGCATTCGGGGCTTTTCCATTTTTCAGATAGAGTGACGCTGCCGCTTTATTAGCTGTCAGTTTGTCTGCCGCGCTTTGCCAGTCATAGGCTGTCCGTTGGGTTACAATGAAACCGTTCTCGGCACAATCAATGGCAGGTGCCAACAGATCGGCGAAATCCATTGACCCGTATTGCTCATGCAACCGGGTCCAGGCGTCAATCGCCCCCGGCACCGTCACAGCGTGAGGACTGGTCAGTGTAATTTCATCAATGCCCTGCCCAAGAAGTAAATCGGCATCAAGACCGGCTGGCGCTTTACCTGAACCATTCAGCCCTTCAATTTTTCCAGAACCCTTCGGTGCAATCAATGCAAAACAATCACCCCCAATGCCGGTTTGCATTGGGTCAACCACGCATTGCACCGCACAGGCGGCGATCGCCGCATCCATGGCATTACCGCCTGCCTTCAGAATAGACAGGCCGACCTGTGATGCATGCTGGCTGGAAGATGCGATTGCACCATTTAGTCCGTATGTTACGGAGCGTCCGGGATAAGAAAAATTTCGCACGGGTACCTACCTTGAACAATGTTTTTTCAAACAATAATCCAGTTAGACTGATTGTTCCAATTAAGAATTAAAATTTTTCCAGAATTAGCAGGAACACCCAATGCAATCCTACCAGACCCGTACAATCACATATTTGGTAAACGCGTCATCCACATTCATTTGACTGGCGGCCCGCCATGCACCCAGCGCCTCTTCATGGCTTTCGTAAAAGCCTTTCACATCCATTTTTGAAGGATCGATAAAATCACGCCCTCTGGTGTCGGTCACTTTTCCACCGAAAACAACAAAAAGCTCTTTTTTCGAAACGTTCGCTGACGGCAATTCAGTCATTTCTAATGCTCGCTATAAAATAAATTTGTCCCTGACCGTGGCTCGTTCAAAGCCCTCTGCAAAGTAAAATTAGATATAAAGGTTTCTTCTGAAATTTTGATTAATGCTCTTAACCCTATGCCGTAGCGTTTGCAAGGCCCTTTAAGCGCTGCCTATTCCTTCGCTGCAAAGGCCCCAAAACTCAGAACACCAACAGACAGCAAGATATGATACACATTCAAAGATTGCATCTGTGCCAAAGACGAAATCCAGTGGCTGGCAAGACCGGCCCCCGCAAACGCGACAACGCCAAGAACCAGAAAGACACCAGATCCGGGCCGCATGAACATGCGATATAACGCGCACAAGCCAAGAATACCGACCAGCGCGTACTGACCTTCTTTTGGTAAAGCCCATTTATCAAACAACAGAATGCCGATCAGCACACAAACCGAGATCAAAACGATCCACCAGCCGGCGGCATGAAACTGTCTGGCGAACACACCCCCCAAGGCGGCAAGGGCAAAACAGGCCAAGCCGATCGACCCCGCGAAGGCAGACAATTCAGTGTGATAAGATTTAAAGCCTGCGATCCCACCGTAAACCAACGCACCAAGGCCTGCGGCTGCGCCAATAAGAACCACCCCGACCGCCCAAAAAAGGTTCATCGGGAAATAGGTGCGGCGCATCAGGAACAGAGCAACCAAGGATGAAAGAACGAGAACAAGCTCGAATATGACCAATGTATTCATGGTTCATACATACCCAGAAGAAACAACAATGTCCAACATCTCCGTTTGCAACATTCAAGCACCCCAAGAATGGCCTTCGAACTCATGAAATGAAGCAGCCATCACATGTTGTACAATAGACCTTATTGGCAAAAGGTATTAAACTGCAAACAATACAGGGATGAAGGAACGGCAGTATAGGCCGAACGTTCCGAAGCGGGAGCAAAAAAATTTCAGTTGATCAACAAAAACGCCGCAGTCGGGTGACCATTGCCTCTGCTCTGGCCATGAGTTTTGGCCCCCTCATTTGTATTGCAATTTTAGCAGTTCTTGGTGTCAGCCTGATTACAGGCCTCACCAACACGCGTGACCTTTTGTTGGAAAAAGTAACCGCTGAAATGTCCGCGGTTCGATCCAACCTGACCAATCTCCTGGATCCGGTAGAATTACAGGTGCGCTATTTGTCTGATCTGATTTACAGCGGCCAGATCAATATTCACGAGGAAAAAAGCTTTGATGAAGCCTTGCTGGCCGGATTGGCCGGGAGCCGGAAAATCAAGGGCCTGATCTTTGTTTACCCAAATTTTAAAGTAAAAATTGCAGACAGAAGCACGCGTAAAGTCACAAACTTTAACAAAGCCAATGACCCGGTTGCCAACGCAACGATGAACGAAATGTCCCACGACACCGTCGGGTCATGGGCAAAACTGATTTTTACACCGGAAACAAGAGAAACAGTTCTGAGCTTCAGACAGCCAATCGTCAAGGAAGGTGTCTTTATTGGTGTTCTGATCGCGGCTATTCCCGTGTCTTCTGTGAATGACATCGTGAAAACAGATGGCCTTGCCCTCGACGAGGATCGTTTTATTCTTTACGGGCGCGATCATGTACTGACGCAAAAGAACCTGAGCTATGATACGACGATGCTTGTAACGGAAGGCACTGTGCCCCGGTTAGACGAAATTGCCGATCCTATTCTGTCGTCCATATGGACCGCGCCCCGCACCCCGTTTCGCCTGTTTGGGGATAAGCTGGATTTTGAAGGCCATTTCACAAATCTGAACGGCGAACGCTATCAATTCTTTTATGCAACCTTGGAGGGCTATACGGATCGCCCACTGATCATTGGCTATCGCGTCAAATATGAAGAAGCCACCCGCGAAATCAGGCGTCTCGCTTATGCCGGAATGGTGGGTCTGGCGATCCTGATAATTGGTATCATTATTTCGGTCGTTATCGGCCGTAAAATATCGCAGCCGATCCGCGCCCTTTCCCACGCTTCCAGAAAAATATCTGACCTAGATTTTCGCAACGTGAAAACCCTGCCATCCAGTCGATTGAAAGAGCTGGACGAGGCTAGCGAGGCCTATAACACAATGTTACGGGGCTTAAGCTGGTTTGAAAACTACGTACCCAAGAGTTTAGTGCGTAAATTGATGGAAACTGGTGATGCCCATTCGGAAAGTCGCTCCGTTACCGTAATGTTCACTGATATTGTCAGCTTCACCCCCCTTGCGGAAAGAATGAGCTCTGAAGAAGTCGCCGACATGCTCAATCATCATTTCGAGCTGGTAACCCGCTGCATCGAAGACGAAGGCGGGACGGTGGACAAGTTTATCGGGGATGCTGTCATGGCATTTTGGGGCGCCCCCGAAAATCAGACTGACCACGCGGCAAGAGCCTGCAGGGCGGCCAAGGCAATTCGTGAAGCCATTATGGCGGACAACAAAATACGCCTGGGAAAAGGCCTCGACCCCATCCGGATGCGTATTGGTATTCACTCCGGGACACTCGTTGTCGGAAATATTGGCTCATCAGGCCGGATAAACTATACCGTAGTGGGGGATACCGTAAATATTTCCCAGCGTATCGAACAGCTCGGCAAAACCCTTTGTAGTGATGACGGTCAGGAAGTGACGATCCTGTTGTCAGAAACGACAATGAACCAAAGCAATGATTGCCTGGCGCTCGAAAGCGTAGGCAGTCATCCGATGAAAGGGCGTAATCAAAGCATTGTTTTGTATAAGGCTTCGTAATCTGTCGGGCTGAAAAAATCAGCCCGGCTGATAATACGGGTTTGTCCCGCCGGCATGATCCGTTACATCCAGAACTTCTTCAATGCTGGGGATCAGACTCTTGATCTCGGTGGCAACACCCTGTTTCAGTGTAACGTCAGCCATCCCGCAGCCCTGACATCCGCCTTCCAGGCGGACATAAGCTTTGCTGTCCTGAACATCCACCAGCGTGATATGACCACCATGGGCCGCAATAGACGGATTGATTTTAGCCTGCAAAAGTTCCCGAATGGCTTTGCCTTCATCAGTCTGCAAACCGGGGCGCGGAAGCGCTTCACGGTGATCCAGGATCGCCTGGATTTCCGGCACATAATGTTTCAGCATGTTTGTGATACCGTTCAACATGCCAAATGCGGATCCCTGCAGCTTCAAATACAGATTGCCGTCTTTGTAGCTGTGAAATTCAACGTCGCCTCCGGATTGGGTTACCGCTGGAACAATCCGGGTGGCCAGCAGATCTTTTACCTGTGTGATAATTTCTACATCGAACTCACCGGCAGGCTCTGAGGTAATCAGGGCTTCTTTTCCACTTTGATAGTGAGCAACAATCGCTGAAAAAATTTCGGTCCGGCACTGATCCCAGTCCGCAGCCTCTGTTTTTGTCAGCACAATACTGTCCGGTTGCAGCTCAACACCCTCAATACCATCAACCGTATAAAGGCGTTCTGCAAGAGGGGAGCGCTCGGCGGCTTCCTCTCGGGACACACGCACGGGTCCTGATTGGGACACTGCTTCTCCGGGGAAAAATACCATTTCAGCCAATGTATCACCGGCTTTTGTCTGTATAAACATTGCTTCTTCTCTATTTTCTTTACACGCGTTAGGGTACCACAAACACGCCCTGAATTTGTGGTGTCTACCTAATATATAATGCCAAATAATAAAAAAGGAGAGAAGAATGGCAGAATTTGTGACTACGGTACGTTCAGAAACTGATCGAGGAGCCGTCTACACGGTTACAATCGACAATCAAAAAAAGCTCAATACGCTGAATTCTGACATTCTAGCCGCTCTCAAATCGAGTTTTGAAGATTTGAAAACCAAGGAAGATCTGGCCGTTGTTATTTTAACGGGCGCGGGGGAGAAATCCTTTATCGGCGGAGCCAACATTTATGAAATGGCAACCCTCAACCCTGATACGGCCCGAACTTTTATAACAAACCTCCATCATGTTTGTTCCGCCATCCGCGATATTCCCGCCCCTGTTATCGCCCGCATCAATGGACTTTGCCTTGGGGCGGGTATGGAGATCGCAGCGATTTGCGACCTTGTGGTTGCCATCGACAGTGCTGAATTTGCCATGCCCGAAGTACGGGTCGGCATCCCTTCTGTCATTGAAGCGGCCGTTCTACCGCAAATTCTGGGCGCAAGCCTGGCCCGCGATCTTGTGATGACGGCCCGCCCGATGTTTGCCAAAGAAGCCCATCGTGCGGGTCTTGTTCACAGACTTGCAACCCCGGAAAATCTCGACGAGGTAACACAGACTGTTGTGGACGATCTGCTCGCCGGAGGGCGCAACGCGCTGCGCCTTCAAAAAGCTCTGTGCAACGCGTGGGAAAATCTGCCAACCGACAAAGCAATCCAGCTCGGGATCGATCATTTTTCCGATGCCTATACCGGGCCCGAACCGCAGGAAATGATGAACGCGTTTATCAATCGAAAACGATAAACAGGTTCCTGTCGTCTTCTTTCCTTGCACCTTCGAGGGGAGAATTAACCAAAATCCTGTTTTTTGGTACGCTTTTCGGAAAATTTTTGGTACTACTTTATCCCCATAGGGTAATTTTCTTATCCTGTGGGGGGATTTTAAGCGCAATGTTTGGTTTTCTGTACAGTGCTTTAGCGGGTAAGCACCATACGCCATTATCTGATGAAAAAATTGCAAACCTGCTTTCAAGTCAAGGACATAGTCCTTTGCTGGGTCGGTATCGGGCAACTGTCATTTTGTCTCGGATCCGGATCATTGCTCTCGTCGCAGCCGCCCTTTATATCGGCGGTATTGCCATCGACGGAACGGCCTTCGATGGGGACCATTTTGAACTGCTTGTCATTTTTCGCGTAACTGGGGCCCTCCTTCTTATCGCTTTGGTCTTCGCCATCCGAAAAAGCGAAACAATGGCTTCTGCCTATCGGGCCCTCGCCCTGTTTTTCTCGATAAACCTGGTATTCCAGGCGCTAAGTCAGCCACTTATCCTGCCCCAATATATAGCGTCAATCGATAGCCTGCCAACCGCAGGTTATGCACTCTTTCCTTTCTTAGTTATCTGCTGCCTTGCAATCTTTCCGCTAACTGCCAAAGAAGGCTTTATGGCGGCTCTTCTTTGTTTTTTGGGGGAGTTGATTGCGATCAGCTTGATGCCCAATCAGGTGAACCCTGCCCCAGGGCTGGGCGTATTGGCGTCTTTGATCATTGCAAGCGCCATCTGTGCGTTTTCTGCAATCAGCCAGTTGGCCTATATGGTATCCCTGATAGAGCAGGCGTCCGTTGATGTTCTGACCCATTGTTTTAGCCGCAACAGCGGTGAAGAAATTCTGGAGGTCCAATTCAGGATCGCCCGGCGCCAAAAAACGCCGTTATCAGTGATTTTCATGGATCTGGATGACTTTAAAGAAGTAAATGATCATCACGGCCATGATGCAGGCGACAGAGTTCTTTCTGCCGCATCCGCCGCCCTACGACGAAACTTACGGGATTCTGATATTCTTATTCGGTGGGGCGGTGAAGAATTCCTGATGCTGCTTCCCCATACGGATGCAAAAGGGGCAACCAACGCGATCCGACGCATGCGCACCAACGGGCTTGGAACCCGACCCGATGGCCGCAAACTAACGGCCAGTATTGGTATCGCGGAATTGCAGGAATCAGAAGCGGAAACCTGGATGGATCTTGTCGATCTGGCGGATGAGCAGATGTATTGTGCGAAAACCAGTGGAAAAAATGACTATTCTGTTTACCAGCCCCGTAAGAAAGTGGCCCTCGCCTGAGAGACTTCGTAAATGTTATTAAAGCTCCTGCTGTTGGCGTTCATCGCCCTGTTTATCGGCCGCATTCTTTTTGCCAAGAAGTTGAAAGAAATGGGAAAAGCGGCTGACCGTACACTCAATCTTTGCATTATTGCGATTGCGATCTATCTGGCTTTACAGGCAGTGCTTTTTTATACCTTTTAAAATACCTCTACTATTCAGGCACAACTTCATCGGTTTTTTTGAAACCTGTCCCGGCAGCAGGCTTGACAAAAATCTGTGTATTTTATATCCATCTCACTCGTGGTGATTTGTGCCGACCGGCTTGCGGCCACGTTAAATGAACGCTAAAAGGTCGGGGCTCGTAGGAACCCTGACTGATGGTCGGGGTTTTTTTATGCCTCGAGGATCTGACTAAATGACAAAAGATACGCCCAAAAAACCTCAGCTGGGGGTTGCAACCAAACTGGTTCATGGTGGAACCAACCGTTCTCAATTCAAGGAAACATCAGAAGCCATCTTTATGAATTCCGGCTTCGTATACGATAGCGCCGAAGAGGCCGCGGGACGTTTCAAAGGCGAGAATGAAGGCTTCATTTATTCCCGGTACGCCAATCCAACTGTCAATATGTTTGAAGAGCGGATCTGCATTTTAGAAGGGGCTGAAGCCGCAAGAAGCACATCAAGCGGTATGGCTGCCGTCAATGGCGCCTTGATGAGTTTCCTGAAAACAGGCGATCATGTGGTGGCGCCCAAAGCCATGTTTGGGTCCTGCATTTATATCATTGAGCAAATTCTGCCCCGCTTTGGTATTCATTACACCTTGGTTGACGGTACTGATATTGATCAATGGCGTAACGCGATCACCAGCAAGACGGCAGCGCTATTTTTGGAAACACCCTCCAATCCAACGTTGGAAATCGTCGATATTGCGGCCGTATCCGAGCTTGCCAAAAAAGTCGGTGCCAAGGTTATTGTGGATAATGTTTTTGCGACACCAGTTTTCCAGAAACCGCTCACCTTAGGGGCCGATATCGTTGTCTATTCTGCAACCAAACATATTGACGGACAGGGACGGGCGCTTGGCGGCGCTATTCTTGGAAGCGAAGAATTTGTTGAAGAGACATTGGCACCGTATTTGAAACATACGGGCCCTGCCCTCAGTCCGTTTAATGCCTGGAACCTTTTAAAAGGGATGGAAACACTGGACTTAAGGGTCAATAAGGCCACCGACAATGCGGAAGCCGTCGCCGATTTCCTAGCCGGTCAGGACACTATAAAAATGGTCCGTTATCCGGGTCAGGAAGGCCATCCCCAGCGGGCGCTGGCCAAACAACAAATGAAACGGGGAAGTACCCTTGTCAGCTTTGAGCTTAAAGGCGGACAGGAAGAAGCCTTCGCGTTTCTCAACCGCTTAAACATTATTGAAATCAGCAATAATCTGGGCGACTCCAAAAGTTTGATCACCCATCCAACAACGACAACCCATTCCAGTGTTTCAGATGAGTTGAAACAACAGTTGGGCATCACGGAAAGCCTTGTGCGCCTGTCCGTCGGGTTGGAGGATGCAAATGATCTTATTCAGGACTTGGAAGCCGCACTCGCCTGATCAGGTGCTATCGGAAAGGTCGGAAATCCGACCTTTTCCCGCCACATTTTTTCATATCCCCACCTGATTTATGCCAAACATTACACCAAATTCTTTTTTATTCTTTTCCTAATAAAGGAGAAAGAACATGAAGAATATCCGCCACACCAATACTGTTTTGGTTCTCAGCATAACGCTTTCCGGCCTGCTAGCCGCATGCGGCACCGGCCCCGGTCCCTATAACGCGCTGAAAGAGAGCGACAGCTATCCGGGGTCCTTTTCAAAGGCGCTGGCTCAGGAATATCAAGCCTTTGCCCAGTCTGAAATCGAACAATATGACTGGCCCGATCAGTACTATATTGCGCAAAAAGGCCTTAAGGCGGTGTCAGGCACCCAGCCGCTACCAGAGAACCTGGAAAACTGGCGCTTATCAGAGGATGATAAAGCGTTTATGATCCGGTACCGGAATGATCTTGTCCACTGGCTGAATACCGACGCCCGAACAAAAGCTCCTCTCCGTTCAGCACGGGCGCAGGCGCGATTTGACTGCTGGGTTGAACAAAAAGAAGAAAACTGGCAAACCGCTGACATAAAAGCCTGCCAAAATGACTTGCAGCGAGCCTTGCCCAAAATCTCTAAAGTTCACTTTGCGTTCGACAGTAGTCTGCTCAACCAAAAATCACGCACGGCCCTTGAAGCAGTTGCCAGTGACTGGCGCAAAAATCCTGGTGATCTCATTATTCTACAGGGTCACACGGACCAGATGGGCAGTGTGCCATACAACTACAAACTGTCTCGAAAACGCGTTATTGCGGTAAAGAAGCAGCTTGTCAAAGCTGGCATTCCCGAGCAGCGTATTCAGATGGAAATTTGGGGGAAATCACGTCCACGGCAAGAAGAAGGCCGTCGCCTCAACAATGAAATGAACCGTCGGGTTGAAATTCTGAAACTTTAGGATCCGCTGGCTTTTTTTGACCCTTTTGTTTTTTCCGTGTAGGTATGATCCATAGCACTGTTAGACCCGTATTAATTCCATGATCGGGTTGTTTGGGAAAGGATGGTTTCATGAACTGGGAAACTGCCTATAAAAAAACAACTAAAAATATCGAGGTATCGGTTCAGCCCATTTTTCTGAGTGATCGCTCCGAACCGGAAGATGAACTATTCGTGTGGGCTTACAAAGTGCATATTCAAAATAACAGCGATCAACAGGTAACACTGCGTCAACGCTGCTGGCACATTACGGACGCTTATGGAAACACCGAAGTGGTTCGTGGGGAAGGCGTAATCGGGGAACAACCCGTACTGGAACCCGGCCAGTCTTTTGAATATACAAGTGGGACACCTCTTTCAACACCATCTGGTATCATGGTAGGTACTTATGATATGGAGGTTGAAGGCGGGGGCTGGATTTCGGTGGAAATCCCGGCCTTTTCACTGGACAGCCCTCACGAGTCGTCACGGCTCAATTAATGTTGTTAATTTCAACATCCTAACTTGATGGAATAGTATGGAAAAGAATATCCCGGCCCTCGTTGGCACCGACAACAAGCCAACAAAAGAAGAAGCAGAAGAAGCGGTCAGAACCCTTATTCGGTGGGCTGGCGATGACCCGAAACGTGAAGGTTTGCTTGGCACCCCGGACCGGGTAACGCGGTCTTATCTTGAATTCTTTGCCGGCTATGAAGAAGACCCGGCCGCTTATCTGGAACGCACCTTTGAAGAGGTCGCCGGATATGATGAAATGATCATCCTCAAAGACATTCGTATGGAAAGCTATTGCGAGCATCATATGGTGCCCATCATTGGTGTCGCCCATGTTGCCTATATGCCTGACAACCGCGTTGTTGGTATTTCCAAGCTGGCTCGGGTCGTGGATGCCTTTTCAAAACGCCTGCAAATACAGGAAAAGCTCACCCAGCAGATCGCTGACACCATTGATAAGGCGCTAAAACCAAAAGGGGTCGCGGTTATCATCGAAAGTGCCCATCAATGCATGACCACGCGCGGCGTTCATAAAGACGGCGTGACCATGATCACCAGTTCCATGCTGGGTTCTTTCCGAAAATCAGACATTACGCGCAAGGAATTGCTGGCGTTTATTGACCGACGGTAATGTGCCGCTGAACCGGAAATCAAACTTCGGCCGGCTGGTTCTTTTTGCCCGTTACGAAGTTTGACATCCGCCTGAAATCGTCTTGAATAACCAGCAAGGCGGGCACAAGAAACAAAACCAGAAATGTTGCGATCATTAACCCAAAGACCAGTGTAATGGCCATTGGGATCAAAAACTGCGCCTGCAGGCTTGTTTCAAACAACAGCGGTGTCAAACCGCCAATTGTTGTAAGAGACGTCAGCAGAACAGCCCGAAGCCTGTCGCAGGTACCATCAATTACCGCCGCCCGATATTTTTCTCCCCGGCTCAGACGTTCATCGACCACACTCACCAGAATAATCGAATTATTCACTAGGATCCCGGAAAGACCCAGCAAGGCAATCAACGACAGGATCGTCAGATTGTAGCCAAGCAGGTAATGCCCGGCAATCGCCCCAACAACACCAAAGGGGATGATCGACATCACCACAACAGGCCGCCAATAGGACGCGAAGACCCAAGCGAGGATCAGATAGATAGCGGTCAGGCCGATCATGGCGCCCAACCGCATATCTGCAAGGGTTTCGGCCTGTTCTTCTGATTTACCAGCAAACCGGTATTTCAATCCATATTTTTGAGCTATAGCAGTCAGGCCATCTTTTGGCAGGACAGCCAACACCTCGTCAGAGGAGGTTGTATCTTCATCAATTTCAGCTGTAATTGCCACTTCTCTGACACCATTTTCCCGTTTAATACGGGCGTATCCCTGTTCGGTATAGGTCGTGACAACTTCAGACAGGGGCACTTCAGAACCATCAGCGCTGCGCAGGTAGAAATTCTGCAATGCGTCCGCTGCAACCTGTTCGCGAGGATACTGAACACGGACCGTTACTTCTTCTTCACCGCGGGCAAATTTGCGGGCGACCACCCCTTCAAAAGCAGCGCGAACCTGAAGGGATATGTCTTCGGTCGTAAAGCCCAAAGACCGTCCCTGGGGTGTCAATTTCAAAATGACTTCCTGTTTACCGTTCGGCAAATCGTCTTCAATATCCGACACGCCCTGATATCGTTTCAGCAGTTCTTTGACCTCCAGCGCGGCGGTCTTGAGATCGTTCGTATTTGTGCCTTTCAGACGTATATCCAGTTCACGGCCGGGAGGACCGCCAATACGTTCAGTCAGTGCAATCCGTTCAAGGCCTGCAGCTGGAACAATCTCGGCGCGCCAGGCGTCGATAAATTCAGCTGTGCGCACACTTCGCTGGTCTGCAGGAACAAGTTCGATCTGCATCCCGGCCCGATGATCTCCGGAAACAGAGGTGAACTGGCTACCGACGCTTATTCCAATTTTTGCAAAGGAAGATACGATCAGGCCGCCTTTTCCGTCCGTCAGATCCTGTTCAACCTTCAGTAACGCACGGTTCATTTCCGAAATCATATCTTCCGTCGCATCCCGC
The DNA here is from genome assembly GCF_047631475.1 of Sneathiella sp. GTDB lineage: Bacteria > Pseudomonadota > Alphaproteobacteria > Sneathiellales > Sneathiellaceae > Sneathiella. The sequence goes on from NZ_JBLHZT010000018.1 coordinate 15,151, forward strand.
TGTACACCCGGCGAGAACACGATATTGGCGTTCACCACATCCGCCTCAGGTGACGGGAAAAAATTAAACCCGATGCGGCCCCCTGCCAGAAGGCCAAATGCAACGAAGAGCAACGCGACAGCCATTGCAAGTGTCGCATAACGCCAACTGACAACGGTACTAACGGTTCTTCGAAACAGGTGGGTCTGGAAATAGGTGAATTTCGTATCAAACCAGATCCGGGCTCGACTGTCGGCTCCTTTATGGCGCAGCGCGCCCCGCATATGCCCCGGCAAGACGAAAAAGCATTCGATCAAGCTGGCGGCAAGGACAGCGACAACGACCGCAGGGATGGCTGAAATAATCTGACCAATGACATCTCCGATCATGAAAATAGGCAGAAAAGCTGCAATCGTCGTTAAGCTGGATGCAAATACAGGCGCCAACATTCGAAGCGCCCCTTTTTCCGCTGCTTCCAGCGGCCGCAACCCCTGCGCCTTCAGATAACTGCTATGCTCGCCCACCACGATCGCATCATCCACGATAATGCCCAAACTCATGATAATGGCGAACAGGCTGATCATATTGATGGACTGGCCAGTAAATAACATCACGCCTGCCGTCGCGAGGATGGCAACCGGAATACCAACAGCAACCCACAGGGCAACCCGGATATTCAGGAAAATAAACAAGACCACCAGAACCAGCGCCAGCCCCCCCAGACCGTTATTCAGCAACAGGCGGATCCTGTCTTCAATAAGGTTCGCCTGCACATCATATTGAGTAATGGTGAGTTGTTCGGGCCATCTCTTTCGTTCGGTCTCGATATACTCGCTCACGATTTTGGATGCATCTAACGCATCTGTCGACTGGGAGCGCTGAATAAAAATCTCAACAGCCTGCTGACCATTCAGCAAGCCAGTTTTCCCCGTTTCAGAAAACGCGTCCGTCAGGACCGCAATATCCCGCAAATATACAGTTTGTCCGCTGGGGGTCGCCTTGATCTCAAGCTGCCCCATAGATGGCGCATCATTCTTTTGCTCAAGGGATCGTAACTGGCGTTCATACTGCCCGCCCATCGTTCCAAGCGGAACATCTTTTGAATTATTGCGGATAACCGTCGCGATATCGCTTAGGGTAAGATCATACCGGCGCAGCGCCCGGTCATCGACCGTCACCCAAATTTCCTCATCTCGGGCGCCAAAAAGGCTGATTTTGTCAATCCCCCGATCCAGCAAATCGTCCCTGATCGTTTTGGCAATCGCTTTTAACGACGCTTCAGAATAGGGTCCGGAAACGGACAGCCGGGAAATCGGATCATAGATCACAATTCTTTTCGTAACGGGCGTTTCAATGGTTTCAGGAAAAGTCGTTATCTGCGAGACGCCCTGCTCAACGTCAGAAAGGGCCTCCTGCATATCGGTGCCCGCTTCGAACTCGACAACAACTGTACTATTCCCTTCAACCGAGAAGGACTGAACTTTCTTCACCCCATTGAGAAAACGCACTTCGGGCAACAGGGCCGTTGTAATATTGGTATCAACGTCTTCTGCGCTTGCCCCGGGCCATGCAATCGAAACACTGACGATTTCAGTCCCAAAATCAGGAAAAAACTGGGTGTTTAATCGCATCAGGGAAAAGCCGCCGACGACGATCATCATGATCATCAACAGATTTGCAGCGTTCTTGTGCTTTACAAAAAGCGAGACGAGGCGCGCGAGGTCCATTAGCGCACCTCGACCTTGAGGCCCGGGCCAATTTCCGCAAAGCGTGTTGTAATCAACTGTTCACCGTCTTTCAGGTCCCCAGTGACCAGAAGGGTCGCACCATTATTGTAGACAATCTCGACGGTGCGCTCTTCAATTCGTCCGTCAACAATCACATATACTTTTTTGCCCTCATAGACGGCATGCTCAGGTAACTGAAGGGCGTTTGGATATTTTTCACCGCTTAAGATCACATCAACGAAGGCGCCGGGGCGCACCTTATTGGTTCCGCCATTTGGTTGCAATACAGCATATAACTGAAGTCCGCCGGTGCTCGCGCTGATCTCTGATCCGATGCGGGCGATCCGGCCGTCAAACAAATGATCTTTGTCACCCGCAACCCATTTTACAGTGACAGGCCGTCCGATCACGCCTTCTTTTGACGCCTGCAAAAGACCAAATTGCCGGTCGGACAAATGAAACTGGGCTTCAAGACTACTTGCATCAATTAGCCGCGCAACTTTATCGCGCGCGTCCACGCGCTTGCCAAGTTCCACCTCGATCTGGTCCACATATCCCCTGAAAGGTGCGCGAAGTTCTGTGTTCTTCAAATCCCGCTCGGCCCTTTTGATACCGATTTCCAGACGGGCCAGCACCGCTTTCTGCTGGCCGATGCGGGCCCGCTGGATATCCAGCTGGGCCGCCCTCTGTTCAACTGTCTGGCGTTGGCGACTAAGGGCGTTCTTGGCGTCGTCCAATGATTTAACCGAAATATTCCCCTTTTTTCTAAGGGCCTCAGATCGTTCAAGGTTTCGAAGTTCCAGCGCCAAAATCTCTTTATCACGAACAAGAGATGCCTTCTCTGAACGCTCCACCGCCTGCAATTCCTCCAGTCGGGATCGCGCTTCGAGGGCACTCGCTTTTTTTTCGGCTAGACTGGCATCATATTCGAATGGATCGATTTCGATCAAAAGATCCCCTTTTTCAAGGATCGACCCTTCTTTCAATTTATCACTCACGCGGATAATTTCACCTGCAACAAGCGAGCGCAATTCTACTTCGCGCGACGCCATCAATGTTCCAAACAGCGAAATACGAGGCGCCAGAGTTTCCCGTTTTACGGTTTTAACGGCAACATTCCAGACACGTTCTTTCACCGGAACTGGCTTTTCTTCAACTTTCGTATGTTTTAGATACGAATACGCACCGAAGCCGACTGCCAAAATCAAGACAGGAAGAACGATTTTAAACTTGCCACTTAGCATCTACAGGCCCTCTTGTGCAGTCATGGGCGGGAGTCCCAACATCCGAAACACCATATCAACGGTTTCTCGTTTCAAAATCGCGATTTCCGGTTCTTTAAACCCCTCCCAGCCCAACCGGTGGGAAAGCAGAGGTTCGTTCAAAGAATATTGAAGGCACAAACTGATCAGGGAATGACTGACCAGTTTGACAGACACACTGTCTTCAGGTTCCTTTTTTATCACAGAGACCAGGCGTCCAGCCAGATCATGCATAATGTCGATATGACCGGACATGACCTTTTCAAAACATGGTCCAACGCTTTGGATTTCACGCAGCATCAAACGCATCTTCCATCTTGGGTTCAGATTGGATGTGATCGCATCGATCAGCAGACAGACAAATGTTTTTAGTATTTGGCGTTGCAGGTCGGGATTATCCTTGGCCGCGGCGAGACCCGCATCCAAAAAATTCTTAAAGCCGTTCCGCACTGGGGCCAAATCGTTAATCAGATTGGAACAAACAGCGTCATACAGGCCTTCTTTACTACCAAAATGATAGGAAATCGCAGATAGATTAACCGACGCGGCCCGCGCAAGTTCGCGTGTTGAAACGGCGTCAAAGGGACGATCCGCAAATAACGGACCAGCCATTTCGATCAGGCGGGCAGCGGCCGGTTGTTTTTTTGTTGCTTGCATAATTAGGTCAATCGTTTGATCTATTTCAACATACATATAAAGGGCCCACTAAAAAATCAAGTTTTCTAAGGGCCCTTATATGTACGAACGGAATAGTGATCAGATGTGTGACGCCAGTCACACCGACCCGCAGAGCATGATCTAACGCAGGAACGGTGTTAGAAAATTCCGGATATTTTTTTCCATTTCCTTGTCGAAATCTTGCATAATTATTTCTGTTTGATTGAAATAAAGGCGGTCACGTTCGTTCAAGGTTGCCTCTTCCGAAATGGATTTCTCGCGGCGGGCTTGCGCCAGTGCCAATCCTTTTGACCCGTTTATTGTGACCACCTGCAACTCAACATTTACGTTAAACTCATACGAAACCACCTGATCTTTCGTAAAAAGACCGGTTAAACCTGTTGTTTTTGGCAATTCTTTTTCAACAACACTGGCATCTTTGATAGTTAAGACAGCGTACGCATTGCTATTGCCTACGGCGCGCAGCCGGTCTTGCGACCAGCGCTGGATGGACTTGTCCAATTTTACTGGCAGCTCATGCTCAACATGCGGCGCTTTCAGCGGTGAGCGAAACTCATTGATCACCCGAATTTCACCAACATCCAGCTTGATAGGCGCCAGATGCTGAAACGTAATATCCGCATATTGCTGTTTTTCAGGAACCGACACACAAGAGACCAAAATCGCCCCCAGGACGCTCACGACAACAATACGAAAAACAGAAATTATGGCCATTATGTACCTCTTGGTCCTGAACTCACTTTAATCATTAATCAGTGTGAAGAAGAAAAAAGGCAATCCTATGATCCCTGATCGGCCCCAACAATATCAGACACTTTAAAGACATATTGCGCACTACAGAACTGACAATCGGTTTTAATAACGCCGTCATCCGCAAGATCTTCGACTTCGGTTGCACCGAAAGTCTGCAAGGTTCGGAAAAACCGCTCTTCACTACAACTGCATTTATCCTGCAAAATCTGGGGATCATGGAGCCAGACACCATCCTCATGAAACAACCGATAAAGAAGCTCTGGTGATCGCATATTCCGATCCGTCAATTCCTCAGACTGAACCGTACTCACAAGGGCCTCTGCATTTCGCCAGGCTTCATCATGGGCATCCTGATTAAAGATACGGCCATCTTCATTCGGAAGGCGCTGAATCATTAACCCGCCGGCCCGCCATTTACCATCGCGTTTTTCAACACTCGAAATAAGCTTTGTTTCCAGTTGCTCGGATTTATCAAAATAGTCTTCCATACACTGAGAGAGACTTTCCCCTTCCAGCGCGACAATCCCCTGATAGCGTTGATCCGTATCTTTTGCATCGATTGTAAAGGCGATATATCCCTTGCCCAGATACTGTTTGACCAGATCCGTTGACGGGACCCCTTCTGCCACTGCAAGCTTGTCAGGATCGAAGGCTGCATATCCGCGTAAATGACCAGGCGTGGTCATATCTGATGCCAGCATTGTAATGGCGCCGTCACTTTTCGTCTGAACCGTAAAAATACCCTCAAATTTCAGCGCCCCGCCAAGGACCGCTGACAAAACAAGCGCTTCCCCCAAAAACCGGGCAACGACCTCAGGGTAGTCGTGCCTGTTCAATATATCATCGACACATTTTCCAAGCCGGACGAGACGCCCGCGAACACCCGCTTCAGCCATCTGAAAAGGCTGAATGAGATCATCCGTTAAAATGACTGTATCCTGTTTGTCAGACATTGGTAGATCCTACCTGTACTATTCGCCGATTTTACCGAGGCACCAACGCAGCACGGCCTTTTGGGCGTGCAAACGATTTTCGGCTTCATCAAAAATTACCGATTGCGGACCATCCATCACAGCCGCAGTAGCCTCCTCCTCGCGATGCGCAGGGAGGCAATGCATGAATATGGCGTCTGTTGCCGCTTTTTCCATCAATTTTTCATCAATCTGAAAAGGCGCGAGCATATTGTGGCGATCGCCCGCATCATCCCCCATGGAAACCCAGGTATCTGTAACCAGACAATCTGCCCCTGCGGCAGCTTCTTCGGCGCTTTGAGTTACATAAACCGAAGCCCCCATTTCCTTGGCCCAGTCCAGCGCCCGTTGATCTGGTGTCAGCTCTTTCGGGCAGGCGATGCGAAATTCAAAGTCAAACTGGCCGGCCGCATGGATCCACGAAGTGACCATGTTATTGCCATCCCCGCTCCACGCCACAACCTTATTGGTAATCGGCCCTTTATGTTCTTCAAACGTCATAACATCGGCCATCAACTGGCAAGGATGACTGTTGTTGCTCAGACCATTAATGATCGGGATAGACGCATTCTCAGCCAATTCAATCAGTTTTGAATGATTGTCTGTTCGCAACATGATCGCATCTACAAAGCGGGACAGAACCTGTGCTGTATCCGCAATGGATTCGCCGCGTCCCAATTGCATGTCTGCGCTGTTCAGAACCATCGTGTCCCCGCCCAGCTGACGCATGGCCATATCGAAGGAAACACGGGTCCGTGTTGATGGAAACTCAAAAATCGCTGCCAGCGTATGCCCTTCAAGGGAACGTCCGGTATCTGCTGTGCCTTTAGGAAAACCCGCCCGCGCTTTTTTAACGGCGATGCCGTCATCAATCATCGCCCGCAGGTCACTTTTCGATACTTCATGCAAATCCAGAAAATGTGTTGGGTTCGTCATTAGGCCAGCTCCTCACAGGATTTTTCCAGTGCCGCAATAAATTCGTTTATCTGTTTTTCTTCAATGATGAGCGGAGGCAGCAATCGCACAACATTATCCCCCGCCTTTGCGGTTAGAACGCCGTGTTTTTGCAGCATGTTGATAAGTGTTCCGTTTTCAACCTTGCATTTCAGCCCCAAATGCAAACCGACCCCTCGCAACTCTTCCAGAACTGTTGGGAAACGATCGACCACACCGCTGAGGGACTGCTTCAGATGGCCTGAAATCCGGTTTACATGTTCCAGAAATCCATCTTCTGTCATGACATCGAAAACCGTCGTTGCCACGGCCATAGCAAGCGGATTCCCGCCATAGGTTGACCCATGACTGCCAACCGTCATGCATTTGGCGACTTTTTCCACCGCCAGGCAGGCTCCGACAGGGAACCCGTTCCCCAAGGCTTTGGCTGATGTCATGATATCCGGCTCAACGCCTGTTTGTTCGTATGCAAAAAGCGTCCCTGTCCTGCCCATGCCTGTTTGAATTTCGTCAAACATCAAAAGCAGTCCCTGCTCATCGCAAAGAGTGCGTAATGCTTTCAAAAAGGCAGGGTCCACAACTTTAATGCCACCTTCCCCGAGGATCGGCTCAATGATGATCCCGGCGGTCTCTGGCGTGATCGCAGCTTTAACCGCTTCGATATCACCAAGCTCGACATGATCATAACCGTCGGCAACCGGACCAAACCCTTCAAGCAGTTTGTCCTGCCCTGCGGCGGCGATCGTTGCCAGGGTGCGCCCATGAAAAGATTGATTAAAACCGATCACCCGGAATTTTTCAGGCTGCCCATTTGTGCTGAAATATTTACGGATCATTTTCAGACCGCATTCATTTGCTTCAGCCCCCGAGTTACAGAAATAGACGGCATCTGCAAAAGTCGCATCCACCATTTTCTGAGCCAGAATTTTCTGTTCCGGAATGGTAAACAGGTTTGCAACATGCATTAGCTTAGTTGCCTGTTCCTGAACTGTCTTGACGATCGCCGGATGGGCATGTCCCAGTGACGTAACCGCAATTCCGGCGTAAAAATCGAGATATCGTCGGCCATCATTTCCGATCAAGTACGCGCCCTCTCCTTTTTCAAAGGAAAGTTCTGCAGGGGCATAGTTTGATAACAAAGCGGGAATCATGTGCCTTCTCCACGACAAATCGACAAAATGTCATTTAGTGAATGGCTCCGAATCATCCTATTTGATGAATTGCCGGAGCCCAGAAAGCGCGGAAGTATTGACAGGCGGATCAATCCTGTCAATCAAACTCTGCTTTTGAAGGGCGTTTTCTATGCTTTTAGTTTAAAACCTTTGCGAAAAAGCAACCAAACGACAGCGTAGAGAAATAAATCCAGCAATCCGACGATTATTGCGCCTTGCACAAGAGAGCTGTCGGATGTGCCGATAAATCCATAGCGGAAACCATCAATCATGTAGAAAAAGGGATTAATATGACTGAGATCGTACCAGATGCCGCTCAATCGCTCGACCGAATAGAATGTCCCTGACAGAAATGAGAGCGGCATAATCACAAAATTTGTCACCGCAGCAATATGATCGAATTTGTCTGAAATGATGCCACCAATGATGCCAAGCAATGACAGCATCAAACCCGCTGCAATCAGGAAATACAAAATGGCTGGCAGGGAATGGATTTGAAGATCGATAAAGAACCACATGCACACGGTCACAACCAGCCCGACAACCATTCCCCGGGCAAGGCCGGACAACGCATAGGCAAGTGTCAGCTCAGAAGCCGAAAGCGGTGGCATCAAGACATCCACAATATTCCCTTGCACTTTAGCAATCACCAGTGAAGAAGATGTATTCGCAAAAGCATTTTGTATGACCGACATCATAATGAGGCCTGGCGCCAGGAAATTGGCAAAACTGACGGCGCCGTCATAGCGTTCGCCATTACCAAAAGCGAGCGTGAAGATGGCCAGAAACAGCATAGTGGTCATCATTGGAGCAAAAACGGTTTGCAGGGGAACCTTGAGGAACCGTTTAATTTCCTTCGAAAGGAGCGTATAAAGACCCAGCCAGTTTAAAAAAGCGGCGCGACCTGTTACCGGCCGATCAGCATTTGAAAGGGTGGTCTGATTTTCTGTTGTGCGGATTGTCATGGGCCTTTAAATATTCCCTATAGACAAAAGGTGCAAGCTATCCTTGTCACAGTTTTTGTGAAAATTGGAACAATCAAGCATATAGACACCATCATTACGACAGGTTGGAGAAGGTTATGTCCGTTAAAATATTACACAATCCAAGATGCAGCAAATCCCGCCAAACACTCGAACTTATTCGGGAAAAAGGGATTGAGCCGCTGGTCATCGAATATTTAAAAACCCCGCCAACCAAACAGGAATTGACTGAAATTCTGTCAAAGCTTGGTATTAAACCCCGGGATTTAATGCGCAAAGGGGAAGCCGAATACAAAGAAAACAGCCTTTCAGATCCCTCTCTTAGCGATGATCAGCTTATTGACGCAATGGTCGCAGTTCCCAAATTGATTGAGCGCCCCATTGTTCTTAACGGGGACAAAGTGCGCATTGGTCGCCCGCCTGAATCTGTCCTTGAAATTCTATAAAAGAAACGGCTCAGACATTGGCGGACACAACAGACGATCTCGTCATCGGCCTGCGAGCAGGTAACCGGGCGGCCCTGGCACGCGCCATAACCCTTGTTGAAAATAACGGCAAGGGAACCGGCGACCTGCTGCAAAAGCTGGCGCCCTCTCTTGGACACTCGATGGTTGTTGGCTTCACCGGGGCCCCGGGGGCTGGCAAATCGACGTTGGTTGGCGCGTATGTCAGGGAATTGCGAAGCCGGGGGAAATCTGTTGGTGTGATTGCGGTCGACCCGTCCAGCCCGTTAAGCGGCGGCGCCGTTCTTGGCGATCGCATTCGGATGAGTGAACACGCGACCGATCCCGACGTTTTTGTGCGTAGCCTCGCTTCTCGCGGACATTTAGGAGGTCTGAGCCGATCAGCGTCCCATGTGATCGACATAATGGATTCTTTCGGCAAGGACGTTATTGTTCTGGAGACTGTGGGAGCAGGTCAGTCTGAGGTTGAGGTGGCCGATATTGCCGATGTCAAAGTGGTGGTTTGCGCGCCCGGCCTTGGAGATGATGTTCAAGCGATTAAAGCCGGTATTCTGGAGATTGCGGATATTCTTGTGGTCAACAAAGCGGATAATCCGCTGGCAGAGCGCACCGCCCGCCAGCTTGAAGCCCGGACGACCGGTGCGTTAAGCCGCAAAATCCCGGTCCTTAAAACGATTGCCGTGGAAAATCAGGGACTGGACCTATTATCGGAAGCGATTGAAACACAGCACCATTTACGAGATCACGCTCAGAAAGAAAAAGACCGGCCTCGCAAACTGCTTAAAACCACGACACTGGAATTTCTGTCGTCAAAACTGGACGAAGACAATCAAGCTCTTGATTTAATATCAGAAAAACTTGTGCGGGGGGAAATCAGCTTTGAAGAAGCGGCCCGTCAGTGCCTCGAAATAGCCTCCAAACAAGTGTGATCTACGCCTCTTTATGCGCATTTCTCAACTTCCAGCTTTTCATTGCAGCGCACAATATATAAGCTGTCGCACAAGCCAGGGCGCAAACACCCCGGAATGATAATAAAACATAAAGAGGAGATTTCTCATGGCAGAAGCCGTCATCGTTTCCACAGCAAGAACCCCCATTGGTAAAGCCTATCGCGGCGCCTTCAACAACACCCATGGCGCAGATCTGGGTGGCCATGTGATCAAGCATGCCGTCGAACGGGCTGGAATTGATCCCGCTGAAGTAGAAGACGTCTTAATGGGCGTTGCCAATCCAGAAGGCGCAGCAGGTGGCAATATTGCCCGGCAGGCCCTTTTGCGCGCCGGCCTTCCAATCACAACATCCGGTGCAACCGTCAATCGCTTTTGCTCCTCAGGATTGCAAACAATCTCAATGGCCGCTCAGCGCGTAATTGCAGACGGGGTTCCGGTAATGGTTGCCGGTGGTCTGGAAAGCATCAGCCTTGTTCAAAACGAACATATGAACCAGTTCCGCTATCAAAATGAATGGCTGGTCGCGAATAAACCTGCCATTTACGACCCAATGCTGAAAACAGCTGAAACTGTTGCAACACGGTATGGCATTTCTCGCGAAGCGCAGGACGAATATGGTTACCAAAGCCAGATGCGAACCGCAGCCGGCCAGGAAGCCGGCCGCTTCGACAAAGAAATCGTGCCAATGACCACCAAAAAACTGTTGGTCAACAAGGAAACTGGCGAAACACTTGAAGAAGAAGTGACCCTGACCAAAGACGAAGGCAATCGCCCAGAAACAACACTGGAAGGCTTGCAGAGCCTGAAACCTGTTATGGGTGAGGACTGCTTTATCACCGCCGGTAACGCAAGTCAGCTTTCTGACGGCGCTTCCGCCTGTGTTGTGATGGACTCAAAACTTGCCCAACAGCGCAATATCGAGCCACTCGGCACTTACCGCGGACTTGTCGTCGCTGGCTGTGAACCAGATGAAATGGGAATTGGTCCTGTCTACGCTATTCCAAAATTGCTGGAACGCAACGGTCTGAAAATGGATGACATTGGTCTTTGGGAACTCAACGAAGCCTTTGCTGTTCAGGTTCTGTATTGCCGTGACAAACTGGGCATTCCAAACGAACTGCTGAACGTTGATGGCGGCGCAATTTCCATCGGCCATCCCTACGGTATGTCCGGTGCCCGCATGACAGGCCACGCCTTGATTGAAGGAAAACGCCGCGGCGCAAAATATGTTGTGACAACAATGTGTATTGGCGGCGGAATGGGCGCAGCAGCCTTGTTTGAAGTCAACTAAGCAACGCACCAACCCATAAAACCGGCCCCGTTAAAAGGGCCGGTTTTTTGTGCCTTCACAGGAAATAATCGATCCTTGCGTCATCATAGGGTCGCCTGTTTTTGAACGCTTATCCCCTTCAGAAAAATTGCTTTAATGGCGGACATGCCCACTGATCGGCCCATGCCCTTTTGGGTAGGTAACAAACAAATCTTTGACGGCAAGGATCCTTCCTTCATTTTCCTAAAAACGCCAAAAAAATTTTAGTCGCTTGCCGGACCTTCCCCTTTTGTATTTCTTTATAGTTTTTTCATTATATTAGAGTACCTTAGCACGATGGCACAGGATTTTGAGGATACAGAAGGGGAGCTTGACCTGATCCCTTCTGATTTGGACGAGGCAACCCATGCGGAAATGCTGGCGCTTTACCGGGAAAGTACGCGAACCATGCTGTTTGCAAAAACCCGGCAATGGCGGACGCTGGGGGCGGCGTGCCTGTCCCATGCTGCGTTGGTAACAATCGGACATTTACTCGCCAAAGAAACTTTTCATCATCAGGCATTGGTCATTCTCTCATTTTTGATTTCTGCCATCAGTGTGTGCATTTTGGTCATCTATCAATTTTGGCAGCATACTGAAATGCAAAAGCTGCGCCGGATAACAGGTTTTCTATCCAGTTATTTTCAACATATCCGGCATATAAAATCCCGGAGTGAAGCAAACATTCACCGGTATATCCTGCTGGTAATCATGATTATTTCCATCGTCGTGTCGAATACGATTGCGTATATTGCCTACCTGCCATTACTGTCTGTTGGCACCCCGTAGCATCAGTATTTGGTAAATTTTTCTTTGTATCACTTCCCCATTACGCCCTATGACAAGAACCGTCAGGCGCTCTCCTTCTGCTGGTAAAACGCCTAATAATAAAAAACAGGGATCATGAATGCGCCCCGCACCAACAAAAAAAACGCTTGGCTATCTTGCCGCTTTCACAATTGTATTTCTTTGGTCCGGATGGATCGTGACCAGCCGTTTCGGCGCAACCTCGGCTCTTACCATTTATGATATTACCGCCATGCGATACGGCATATCCGGACTGATCGTTCTTCCGATCGCTTTTTATTTTAAGCCATGGCGAGGTTTGACAATCCGGCGGATTGCCGCCGTTTCTTTGTTCTCCGGCTTTCCTTACACACTCGTGGTCTATCAAGCCTTCACATTGGCCCCCGCCGCCCATGGTGGGGTCTTTATGAACGGGGTTCTGCCGGCCATTACGGTGGGGCTTGGCTGGCTTTGGTTTAAAGATAAGCCGCACCGGGTTCAAATAGGAGGAACCGTCTTGATCATCATCGGGGCCTCGGTGACATTGTTTGGCAGCGATACCAATCAAATGGATACCAGTTGGCAGGGCGACCTGCTGTTTATGCTCGGGGGCTTATGCTTCGCCCTTTACATGGTAATGACCCGGCTTTGGTCGCTTACGGCTACCCAGGTTCTATTCTGCTCCTCGGTTGTGAACGGGGTAATTTTTACGCCCCTCTGGTTTTTCTTCCTGCCAAGTGGGCTTTCCGAAGCAAGTGCTCTGGATATTGGTTTGCAGGCCCTGTATCAGGGAATATTGGCAACATTGTTCGGTATGGTCATCGTGGCCTTTGCTGTCCGTCATATCGGTGCGCCGCCAACCGCTGCTTTTATGTCAGGCGTGCCTGCCATTGCGGCCTTTCTCGGGGTTCTTCTATTGGGGGAAGAATTTGGCCTGATGGGCTGGATCAGTATTCTCATTCTGACGCCCGGAGTGTTGATGACAGCCCTTTGGAACAGCCATACACCCACACAGAAAACCTGAATAAGTCCAATAAAAAGCCCCGGCAAACTGTCCGGGGCAATCCATCATTTTTAATCTGTGAAGTCCCTAGCGAGTAGGTGTCGGAACATCGGTCGTGTAATCGTAAAAACCACGGCCGGTTTTTTGGCCCAGCCAACCTGCTTCAACATATTTCACAAGAAGCGGGCAAGGACGGTATTTCGTATCCGCCAACCCTTCATACAGAACCTGCATGATCGAGAGGCACACATCCAGACCGATAAAGTCCGCCAATTGTAACGGCCCCATTGGGTGATTTGCACCCAGACGCATCCCGGAATCAATTGCCTGAACAGATCCCACACCTTCATACAGTGTATAAATCGCCTCGTTGATCATCGGAAGAAGGATCCGGTTCACAATAAAGGCAGGGAAATCTTCTGCCGGTGTTGGGGTTTTGCCCAGTTTAGCCGTCAATTCGCGAATGATCGAAAAAGTTTCCTCACTTGTCGCAATTCCGCGAATAAGTTCGACAAGTTTCATGACCGGCACAGGGTTCATGAAATGCATGCCCATGAACTGCGCCGGACGATCAGTGACCGCGGCAAGCCGGGTCACTGAAATCGAGGATGTATTGGTCGCGATAATTGCCTCTGGCTTCAGCTGCGGTCCGAGAGGAGCAAGAATGGCTTTCTTGATTTCCTCATTTTCGGTGGCCGCTTCGATGACCAGATCAATTTCCGAAAGATATGTATCGTCCAAGACCGGAGATATCCGACCGAGCGCCGCTAGCATATCTCCTTCATCAAGCTTACCGCGGGCAACCTGCCGCTGCATATTCTCTTCAATAACCTTCAGACCTTTGTCCAGTTGATCCTGGGAAATGTCTTTCAAGAATACGTCGAGACCAGCAATGGCCATCACATGGGCAATACCATTGCCCATCTGACCCGCTCCGATAACGCCTACTTTTTTAATCATGCTTGCTGTCCTGTCACATCCAATTCAAACGGATCATGCGCCGGAATTATCGCTATTACAACCCATTAAAGGGCTTCTTCCAATTCAGGCAGAGCCTTGAAGAGATCTGCAACAAGACCATAATCAGCCACCTGGAAAATAGGGGCTTCTTCGTCTTTGTTGATCGCAACGATCACTTTACTGTCTTTCATACCGGCCAAATGCTGGATCGCACCGGAAATACCAACAGCAATATACAGCTCAGGCGCCACAACTTTACCGGTCTGACCAACCTGATAGTCATTGGGAACAAACCCGGCATCAACCGCGGCGCGACTTGCACCAACAGCAGCACCCAGTTTATCTGCAACAGCTTCGATCAATGGGAAGTTATCGCCAGACTGCATACCCCGACCACCAGAGATCACGATCTTGGCAGCGGTCAGTTCAGGGCGCTCGGATTTAGAAAGCTCTGCACCCACAAATGTGGCAAGACCACTATCTGCTGCAGCTGAACCATTTTCAACCGTTGCAGACCCACCTTCAGCAGCCGCAGCAGCGAAAGCAGTTGTCCGGACGGTAATTACCTTCTTGGCATCGGATGACTGAACCGTCGCCATCGCGTTACCCGCGTAGATCGGACGGACAAAAGTGTCAGCAGAGACAACGGCTGTGATTTCTGAAATCTGAGCCACGTCCAACAAAGCTGCAACACGCGGCAAAATATTTTTGCCGGATGTGGTTGCAGGGGCAACAACAGCATCGTAATCAGCGGCAAGGCTAACGATCAGATCAGCTGTATTTTCTGCAAGCGCATTTGCGTATGCAGCGTCGTCAACAAGAACAACCTTTGCAACACCCGCAACTTTCGCAGCTTCGTCTGCAACAGCAGCACATCCACTACCGGCAACCAAAATATGCACATCGCCGCCCAATTCAGCGGCAGCTGTAACAGCGTTCAGGGTCGCCGCGCCCAATGCGGCGTTATCATGATCCGCAAATACAAGAACAGTCATTAGATAACTCCCGCTTCATTTTTGAGTTTCTCTACCAGTTCAGCAACGCTTTCGACCATAACACCGGCTTCGCGTTTTGCTGGCTCTTCGACTTTCAGTGTCGTCAACCGCAGGCCAACATCTACACCAAGATCCGCAACTGATTTTTCATCAATCGGTTTTTTCTTGGCTTTCATGATGTTTGGAAGAGAGGCATAACGAGGCTCGTTCAGGCGCAGATCTGTCGTAACAACAGCAGGCATCTTCAGATCAACGGTTTGCAGACCGCCATCAATTTCCCGGGTTACCTTGACAGAGCCTTCGCCCAGATCAACTTCAGATGCAAACGTGCCCTGAGACCAACCGAGAAGCGCGGACAGCATCTGACCGGTCTGGTTGCTATCATCATCGATAGCCTGTTTACCAACAATAATAAGATCGGGTTTTTCTTCCTCGGCAACCGCTTTGATCAGCTTGGCAACACCGAGAGGTTCAACCTCATCATCGGTTTTCACCAGGATACCGCGATCAGCACCCATCGCAAGTGCGGTGCGAATGGTTTCCTGAGCCGCTTGCGGGCCAACAGAAACGGCAATAACTTCAGTTGCTTTGCCAGCTTCTTTTAAACGGAGGGCTTCTTCAACGGCAATTTCGTCGAAGGGATTCATAGACATTTTAACGTTTGCTAGGTCTACACCTGTGTTGTCCGCTTTAACACGGATCTTCACATTGTAGTCTACGACACGCTTTACAGCGACGAGAACTTTCATGGATCGGTTATCTCCCAAGCCAAATTTACCCTTCGGTCCTGTTAGTCTTTCACAAACCAACATCCGTTAAGGGGGGGTTTTACGGTTATTTCGGCGGTGCACAATAATTAGCAAATGACAATCTGTCAAATTACTGACGCTGCCTTTTTATTCATTGGCCCCGACAGTACTTTTAACGGACATTTCAAGCCTGTAAAGACTATCTATTTTCTCCCGGAACCCAAAGAACGTCCTTTGTCCCTTTTTCATTGTTATAGCGGGCCAAAACAAACAAAAGATCAGAAAGTCTATTCACATAACCTATTGAAATACTGTTTATATTTTCAATTTCTGAAAGTGAAACCATTCTACGCTCTGCCCTGCGACAAACTGTCCGGGCATGATGAAGATGCGCTGAAAGCGCCGATCCTCCGGGAAGAATAAACGAATTCAGAGGGGCCAAGTCGGAATTTAGCGAATCAATTTCCTGCTCAAGCCGATCGATCTGGACCTGAACCATCCGCAGAGGTGGATATTTGGGATTCTCGACTTCAGGGGTGCAAAGGTCCGCCCCCAAATCAAACAAATCATTCTGAATTCGGCTCAACAACCGATCCATGTCGCCATCCGCGTGAAGGCGTGCAAGGCCAATGACAGCGTTAAGTTCATCCACATCACCGTAGGCATCCACGCGAACGCTATCTTTGGTAACACGCTCACCAGAGCCGAGAGACGTTTGCCCCTTGTCCCCACCGCGGGTATAAATTTTCGTAAGTTTCACCATTTTATTTTTTATCCACCGGACGATTTCAGCCAAATGCTGATCATGATGAGAAGGATCGCCAGCGCCTGAAACGCAATTCTCCAGCGCATCAAAATATTACTGGTGCTTCGATTGTTATCTTTCTTGCGGCCAAGGTTTAGTATACCCAGCAGAACAACAAGTGCGGTGGCAGCGAAGGCTGCGATTATAAAATAGTCAAGCATAGGGGTTCGAATAGCATATTATCCGGCCCCGACCAAGAACAACGCAGACAAAAAGGACAGCGGTCACAGAATGAAGTTTGATATTGTTATTATTGGCGGCGGGGTTATCGGATCAGCGATTGCGTATTTTCTATCTGCTCAGGCCCCAGCTTCTGTTAAAATAGCCGTGATCGAAAAAGACCCGAGCTATCAGGAAGGCTCCACAGCCCGCTCTGCCGGTGGTATTCGCCAGCAATTCTCCACGCCGGAAAATATTCGAATTTCGCAATTTGCGACCCAATTTCTCCGCACCATCAACGACCATCTGAGTGTAAATGACGATCCTGTCGATGTGTCTTTTCAGGAAAAAGGGTACCTTTTTCTGGCGCAGGATCATCAAATTCCAGTTCTATATGGCAACCATCAGGTCCAAACCCGTGAAAATGTACCTGTTCAACTGCTTGATCCGGAAGACCTTGCCCGCGTCTATCCGTGGATGACGGTATCCGATCTGGCCGGAGGATCGATCAGCGCAGAAGGAGAGGGCTGGCTTGATGCCTATAGTTTAAATCAGGCATTTCGTAAAAAAGCGATCTCTCAAGGGGTCCAGTATATCCGGGATACGGCACAGGGTTTACTGCGTCAGGGCCAGAAAATTGACGCGGTGCTGCTTGAAAATACTGGGGCCGTTCACTGTGGAACTGTTGTAAATGCTGCAGGCCCTCATGCTGCCACGATTGCCGAATGGGCAGGCATATCGTTAAATGTACGGCCTAGAAAACGGTTCATCTATTCTTTTACCTGCCGAACAGTGATTGAAAACTGCCCCCTGACAATTGATCCAAGCGGCGTTTATTTCCGCCCAGAAGGTCATCAGTTTATTACAGGCTGCTCACCCGCGCCGGAAAACGATCCTGATTGTCTGGATTTCAACATCGATTATGGCTGGTTTGAAGAACATATCTGGCCCATTCTGGCGCACCGGGTACCCGCCTTTGAAGCCATTAAACTGGAGAATGCCTGGGCCGGACATTATGCCTATAATATATTGGATCAAAATGCCGTCCTCGGCCGTCACCCTGACGTTCAGAATTTTATCTTTGCCAATGGGTTTTCCGGCCATGGGTTGCAACAGGCCCCTGCTGTAGGGCGCGCCCTCTCGGAACTTATTTTACATGGCCAGTACCAAACACTTAATCTTGACCGTTTTTCCTATCAACGTATGGTAGAAGAAAAACCGCTTTCTGAAATAAACGTCGTTTAAAGGATACCTTCAATGCCCATGATCCGCGTTGAAATGTTTGCTGGCCGGTCTGCCGAACAGAAAAAGACATTGATAAAATCACTCACTAAGGCAACATCAGAAGCAATCGGTGTTTCCGTAGCCAGCATTGATGTCGTGATTACAGAAGTCGCAAAAGAAAACTGGGGATTAGGCGGCGAACCTGCCAACGAAAAATTCCCGGACTGACCATCTAAACCAGCAGGGATTTTATTGAGGAAATGGGAAAAGAATTTTTAAACCTCATGCTCTCAATCGCTCGGCATTTTTCAAACCAAAACTGCCCCCGGATGGCAACTGCGCTCAGCTTTCAAACTCTTCTTGCCATTGCCCCGGTTGGTATTCTTGCGCTGTCGATGCTGACTTATGTGGATGCCTATTACAGTTTTCAGGAAGACCTGATTTTTTTCCTGTTTGAAAATTTACTGCCGGGTGCCATTTCTCAAGTCCATGACTTTTTACAGGATCTGATCCTGAACGCACAAAACCTGACCTATCTGGGTATCGCGGGTCTATCCATCACCGCCTTTTTGCTGCTTTCGAGCATTGAAACCGTTTTTTCGCAAATATGGCAGGTCAAAACAACACGGAACGTCTTTAAACGTTTTCTGGCCTATATGCTGATTACACTCCTTGGACCGATCGCACTGTCCACGAGCCTGACCCTCGCCAAATGGATCGCAACCCTGACGCAGGAAGCAAGTGGTGTGGACTTTACCTATCTGGTTTCCTATTTCCGTTTTCTGGTACCCTTTCTTGTTATTTTCATTGCCTTGTTTTTACTTTACCGGTTGGTTCCGGCAAGCAAAGTCAAATGGCGCCATGCCGCAATAGGCGCGGCGATCGCAGCGGCCCTGTTCATCCTGGGGAAGCATTTTTTTCGCCTCTACCTTCTATATTTTCCAAGTTATGAAGTCATCTACGGGGCGTTAGCCATTCTGCCCTTATTCCTGATATGGCTTTATTTCAGTTGGGCAATTGTCCTGCTAGGGGCCAGTGTAACCGCAGTACTTGGCTTTAATTATACCGGAAAAATGACCAAAAAAGGCGACACAGTCGATGTGGACAAACTTCCAAAAGCCAATTCATGACCCACGCCGAAACCCTGCGGAGCCTGATCCGCACAGATCCCCTTTGCATGACGGTTCTGAAAAATGCGCGTCAATTGACGCTAGCGGACTGGGCGATCGGTGCGGGTTTTATTCGAAACCGTGTTTGGGACCACCTGTATCACAAGGGCACGAGCCTTCCTGGTGATATTGATTTTTTATATTTTGACGCGTCTGATCTTTCTCCTGCCGCCGATAAGACAATTGAAAAAAGGATCCTGGCACAGGCTCCTGATTTTCCGTGGTCCGTCAAAAATCAGGCTCGTATGCACCTTAAAAATAAAGACGCGCCCTACAAAAATACGGCAAACGCAATTGCCCACTGGCTGGAAACCCCAACCGCTATTGCTGTCCGGCTTGAAACAGACGATCGCCTTACTATTCTGGCGCCGTTTGGGTTGGAAGATCTGTTCTCGGGAACTGTCAGGCCAACGCCTTCAGGACAGAAGAAAGCCGATCAGTATTCAGCGCGTCTTAAGGGGAAAAACTGGCAGGCCCGTTGGCCGGACCTTACCATCATCAAAGCGGCCTGAAGATCAGGCAGGAAAGACTTAATTTGAAAACTGGATATGGCCAACAGATTGGCCATATCCAGAAACAAGTATCAGTTCGCACCTTCAAGAAGACGGCGCGCAATAACCTGGGCCTGAATTTCGCCAGCCCCTTCAAAAATGTTCAGGATCCGGGCATCACAGAGAACCCGACTGATCGGATATTCCAATGCAAAACCGTTCCCGCCGTGAACCTGCAAGGCGTTATCGGCCGCCTGCCACGCGACACGCGCGCCCAGAAGCTTTGCCATTCCGGCTTCCAGATCACACCGCCGACCCTCGTCTTTCGCACGGGCCGACGCATAGGTTAATTGACGCGCCATCATGATCTCAACAGCCATCCAGGCCAGCTTACCTGCCACCCGGGGAAACTCAATAATCGGGCGGGAGAACTGAATACGGTCCAGCGAATAGCGAAGACCAAGCTCCATGGCGTTCTGGGCAACTCCCAGCGCACGCGCGGCAGTTTGAATACGGGCGCTTTCGAACGTCTGCATCAACTGCTTAAAGCCATTACCTTCCTCTTCGCCCAGAAGATTTTCTGCCTTTACCTCGAAGTTATCGAAGCCAAGTTCATATTCCTTCATTCCGCGATATCCAAGGACTTCAATTTCGCCTCCGGTCATCCCTTCCGTTGGAAAGTCCTCGTCTTCGGTCATATGCTGTTTTTCAGCAAGGAACATGGACAAGCCTTTATATCCGGGCTCATTGGGATTGGACCGCGCCAGCAACGTCATAACATCTGCACGGGCCGCGTGGGTGATCCAGGTTTTGTTACCGGTGATTTTATACACATCCCCGTCCTTCACGGCGCGGGTCCGCAAAGAGGCAAGGTCAGATCCCGTATTCGGTTCCGTGAAAACCGCTGTTGGCAAGATCTGACCGGTTGCGATCTGAGGCAGCCATTTGGATTTCTGTGCATCTGTACCGCCAGTCAGAATAAGTTCTGCCGCAATTTCAGAACGCGTACCCAAAGAACCCACACCGATGTAACCGCGTGACAATTCTTCCGACACCACACACATGGACATTTTTCCAAGGCCCAGGCCGTCATATTCTTCAGGCACGGTTAGTCCAAAAACACCCAGCTCGGACATCTGATCGACAACGCTGCGCGGAATAAGTTCATCTTTAAGATGCCATTCATGGGCGTAAGGAATAACCTCTTCATCCGCAAATCGGCGGAACTGATCCCGGATCATGGAATAGGTCTCGTCCAGACATGGATTTCCGAAATGGCCCGTATCCATCCCATCGGCGATCAAGCTTGCAATACGTTCCCGAACGGCAGGTGTATATCCTTCGGCCATTAAGGTCTTTACTGCGGCGGTTTTGAACGCGTCCACATGCTCAGATGCAACCCCCAAATCAAGAGGGCGAATAATTTCACCCAGCGTCATTGGGATACCACCTTCAAGCTGGTGAAGATATTCGGCAAAACCGGCCTGAAGCATCAACTGCTCCAATTCCCCAAGCTTGCCTTCCGCATTGAGCGCGCGCGACCATTTTAAGGTTTCTTTCAATGTCTCGACATAGGTAACAAGCCAGGCAAGACCATGGGTCGCATACTGGTTTTGTTCAACCAACTTGGCACTAATTCGGCCGTTTTCACCGCGGGTAAAAGAGGCGACAGACTGAATGGCTTGCTGTTTTAAAGTTTCAGCCGCATTCAAGGCCTGAGCGCATAGGTCATCCAACCCATCCAGAATGAGGGGCGTGTTCTGATCAGTCATAATATTCCAGTTACTGTTTTTCTTATTGTTTCATCTACCAAGAGAAACTGGAACGCCCTTAGGCGTTCCCTGCTTCGATTGCATCCTCAATGGTCCGCATACCAGGATACTTGGCAGATACCAGAACAGCCATGTTACCCGGTTTATGCTCGTTCTTCATCATTTTTGTATGTGCCCGCGGAATATCTTCCCACGCAAAAACTTCAGACATACAAGGATCGATACGCCGCTCAATAACCATGTTGTTGGCTTGTGCTGCCTGTTTCAGGTTCGCAAAGTGGCTACCCTGAATACGTTTCTGACGCATCCAGACAAACCGAGCATCCATTGTCAGATTGAAACCGGTTGTGCCTGCACAGAAGACAACCATGCCGCCCCGCTTCACAACATTACAGGATACTGGGAAGGTTTTCTCGCCAGGATGCTCAAAAACAAAATCAACATCGTTGCCTTTGCCTGTAATTTCCCAAATGGCTTTACCAAATTCACGGGTCTTTTTCATATAAGCGCCGAAACCGTCACCGTTCACTTCTGGAAGCTGCCCCCAGCAATCAAAATCATTCCGGTTAATAACGCCCTTGGCCCCCAAAGACATCACAAAGTCACGCTTTGATTCGTCTGAAATAACACCAATTGCATTTGCCCCTGCCGCGGCGCAAATCTGAATAGCCATGGATCCAAGGCCGCCAGACGCGCCCCAAACCAGAACATTGTGACCCGGACGCAGAATGTGAGGCCGATGGCCAAACAACATCCGATAAGCTGTTGCCAATGTCAGTGTGTAACAGGCGCTTTCTTCCCATGTCAGATGTTTTGGACGCGGCATCAACTGCCGATCCTGCACACGGGCGAACTGGGCGAATGAGCCATCGGGTGTTTCATATCCCCAGATCCGCTGGCTCGGTGAGAACATCGGATCGCCGCCGTTACATTCTTCGTCGTCACCATCATCCTGATTACAATGGACAACAACCTCATCACCGATCTTGAACCGGGTTACCTTGCTGCCAACCGCATAGACAACACCAGACGCATCAGAGCCAGCAATATGGTATGGCTGTTTGTGAACATCAAAAACAGAGATCGGCTCGCCGAGCGCAGCCCAGACACCGTTATAGTTGACCCCTGCCGCCATCACGAGGACCAGCACATCATGGCTGTCCAGTTCTGGCGTATCCACGACTTCTTCCAACATGGCGTCTTCAGGCTCGCCGTGACGATCCCGGCGAATTGCCCAGGCATACATTTTTGATGGAACATGTCCCAGCGGTGGAATTTCACCGACTTCATAAAGATCTTTCAACGGAGCCTCCGCATTTTTTTCGGAAGGTGAACTTGTTTTGGCAACTTCTTTAGCAGACATCACAACTTATCCTCAAACTAGTGTCAGCGCGCATAAGCGGTCCCAACTTTACGTCTTCGACGAAAACAATTCCGCAACGCATCATTTTTTTTCTCGCCAGATCTGCCTCCAGCGTCAATAATGGGGATGATTACTGACCTTAAGCGCGTTAGCAAGTTTTTTTTGCACTGCAAAACAAAGTTATGTTATTGCTTATGAAGTACCAAAAAAGAAACAAGCGTCCATTTTATTGAGTGAAGACGAAAGAATATTATGAGCGAAACTACGCCTACTCCCTCGGGAAACGCTCCGGAAGCCAAAAAAGACCGGCCATGGCTCTTTAGAACCTATTCAGGTCACTCCTCGGCCGAAGCCTCCAATGAGTTATATAAAACAAATCTCGGCAAAGGCCAGACAGGTCTTTCTGTTGCGTTCGATTTGCCCACCCAAACCGGATATGATTCGGATCATATCCTGGCAAAAGGGGAAGTAGGCAAGGTCGGCGTCCCCATCTGTCATCTGGGAGATATGCGCACCCTGTTTGACGGGATCCCGCTCGAAAAAATGAACACATCCATGACCATTAATGCCACTTCTGCTTGGTTATTGGCGCTTTATGTTGCCGTTGCTGAAGAGCAGGGTGCGGACAGAAGTGCTCTGCAAGGGACCGTTCAAAACGACATTATTAAAGAATATCTGTCCCGCGGGACGTACATTTTTCCGCCTGCGCCCAGTATGAAACTGATCACCGATGTTGTCAGTTTCACCTATCAGGATATGCCGAAATGGAACCCGACAAATGTCTGTTCCTATCACTTGCAGGAAGCTGGAGCGACACCGGTTCAGGAACTCTCCTTCGCACTTGCAACAGCGATTTCGGTTCTCGATGCTGTCCGTGATTCCGGACAGATCAGCGCGGCCGATTTTCCAGCGGCGACGGGCAGGATCAGTTTCTTTGTTAATGCCGGAATTCGGTTTATTACCGAAATGTGTAAAATGCGCGCGTTCGTTGATCTATGGGATGAGATCCTGCTCGAACGGTATCATGTGGAAAACGAAAAATTCCGGCGGTTCCGCTATGGTGTCCAGGTGAACTCACTCGGTCTGACCGAGCAGCAGCCGGAAAATAACGTTTATCGCATCCTTCTGGAAATGCTCGCGGTTGTCTTGTCCAAAAAAGCACGGGCCCGCGCCGTTCAGTTGCCTGCCTGGAACGAAGCCCTTGGATTACCCAGACCTTGGGATCAGCAATGGTCTCTTCGCCTGCAGCAGATTGTTGCTTTTGAAACGGACCTTCTGGAATATGGCGACATCTTTGAGGGCTCTGTTGAAATCGACAAAAAGGTTGAGGCCTTGAAAGCGGAAACACGCGAAGAACTTGCACGTATCGAAAAGATGGGCGGCGCCGTCAGTGCGGTGGAATCAGGATATCTAAAAGAATCACTGGTGCAATCCAACACCAACCGCGTTCAGTCGGTTATTTCAGGTGACATCCCGGTAATCGGCGTGAATAAATTTACGGAAAGCACCCCTTCTCCCCTTACGCAGGAAGGGGATGGCGGCATCATGACGGTCGATCCGAAAGTAGAAGCCGAACAGATCGCGCGCTTGCAGGAATGGAAGGCAAAACGCAATCAGGCTGAAGTCGACGACGCCCTTAGAGCGCTCAAAAATGCTGCGGTAAACGGCGACAATATTATGCCTGTCTCCATTGAAGCGGCAAAAGCAGGCGTCACAACCGGCGAATGGTCTGAGGCTTTAAGATCAATTTATGGCGAATATCGGGCACCAACCGGTGTCAGCGGGGCTATTTCAAATGCGGCAGGGGATGCCATTGACGCTGTGCGCGCTGAAGTATCCAAGGCAGCCGAGCAATTGGGTCGCCCCTTGAAAATTCTGGTCGGCAAACCGGGCTTGGATGGGCATTCAAATGGCGCCGAACAGATTGCGGTTGCCGCACGGGATAGCGGCATGGAAGTAGTCTATGAAGGCATTCGCCTGACCCCGGAACAAATTGTCAACGCCGCGCTTGAAGAATCGGTTCACCTCGTGGGCCTTTCCATCCTGTCCGGTTCCCACATTTCACTAGCCTGTGATGTGGTGGAACGCCTGAAAGAAGCGGGTTTATCGAACCTGCCGGTTGTCGTGGGCGGCATTATTCCACCCGAAGACGCTGCAGAATTAAAGTCTCGAGGCGTTGCTGCGGTCTACACCCCAAAAGACTTTGATATGCTCGGCATCATGTCAGACATGGTTGGCATCATTCTGTCCCATGACGAAACCGCATAAAAACGGTCAACAAGTATAGTCGGACCGGCTCTTAAAGGTCGGTCCGTTATTTGGTATTAAAGCCCGCCAATTTTCGAACTTCTGCCGGCGAATAGCCATTTTCCCGCATGGAACGAATGGTGGCATCTTTATCCCGCTTGGAAAGCCTGCGTCCCTTCATATCAGACACCAACCCGTGATGCAGATAATCAGGGGTCGGTAATTCGAGGAGATGTTGCAACAAACGGTGAAGATGAGTGGCTTCAAATAGATCCTGCCCGCGAACAACCAAAGTCACACCTTGCAAGGCATCATCCAGCGTTACGGCAAGATGATAGCTGGTTGGCGTTTCTTTGCGGGCAAGCACGACATCCCCGAATTTTTCCGGCTGGCATTCAATGACCCCTTTGTCCATTTCCCGGAAGGTCAGGTGACGGGCGCCCGGCTCTTCTAATGCCTTTTGCATATCCAGCCGCAATGCATAGGGTTTTTCTTCAGCGAAATACGCCTGCCGTTCAGCCTCTGACAAGCCCTTACAGGTCTGAGGGTAAATCGGTCCGTCCGGCCCATGCGGCGCAGAATCACTTTGAGCGATTTCCGCAGCGATTTCCTTGCGCGTACAAAAACAGGGGTAAATCAACCCTCTTTCGTGCAACCTTTCCAAAACGGCTGCATAGTCCTCCATATGATCACTTTGCCTGCGGACCGGTTCTTCCCAGGTTAACCCTAGCCATTTAAGATCTTCCAGAAGGGCGGTTTCGAACTCATGGCGGCATCGAACCCTGTCGATATCCTCAATTCTGAGTAAAAAATGACCCTCTGTCTCAACGGCTTTCTGATAGGCCAAAGACGCCGAATAGGCGTGTCCTATATGCAGATATCCGGAAGGGCTGGGCGCAAATCGAGTGACTATATTCATGGGCCTAACTTACGGTAAGAATTGGAAATTAACAGAAAAAATCGCATTTGGCAGGTTGTTTTCCTTGCCACTGGGCCTGGCAGTGATTAGCTTAGTTTAACGAATTGTTAATAATGTAAACTGTGATTGATGCTGAAGAAACCTCTCGCCTTTTTGAGTTTAGTTCTGTTTCTCGCTGCCTGCGCCTTGCCGTCTTCCGAAGACAAGGCGATTATCAGCGCGCTCGATCGCTATGAAAAAGCTTATTTTCAAATTATCGGAAAATCAGACAACTGGCCCGAAGAGCGGGACACGATCTCGACAGCTTTGCAGCGGATCAATCTTCAGTATGTGGATGCCGTTGATACAGATATTTTGATCGATGAAGCAATAAACGGGCTTCAGGATACGAATTCATCCATTGAATCACCAACAGAACGCGCCTTGACCGCATTGACCGCTGCGCTCGACAAAAATTCAGGATATATGACCCCTGCGGCCTATAAGCGATATCAGGAGAATCTGGATGGGCATTTTACCGGATTTGGATTTCGGATTGAAATGCGGGACAACCGGATCACTGTTATCACACCGTTGGAGGGGTCCTCAGCGAAAGAAGCGGGAATCTTACCGGATGATGTCATCACTCACCTCAATGGTGAAGATTTATCGAAATACAGCTTTCAGGAAGCCATCGCCAAAATGCGGGGGCCGGAGGGAAGCCATGCTGTTCTCACAATCGAACGCCCGGGTGTAGACACCCCTATCAAACTTGGATTGGTGCGCCGTCCAATCGACATCACAGTCGTCGAATATAAAGTTGATGGGACGGTCGGCTACATCCGTATTCACACATTCAACCGCAAAACAGCGGACAAAGTCGATGAAGCCCTGACCCATTTCAGCGAAAAGCTGGGCACGAAACTTTGCGGCGTCATTCTGGACATGCGCAACAATCCAGGCGGGCTGGTAAACGCTGCCGTTGATGTTGCCGACCAGTTCCTTGAAGAAGGCAATATTTTTGCGGCCATCAACCGGGGACGGAGTTTTTCAACAGAAAATGCGCATGCCGGTGACAGGATAAATGGCCGTCCGATTTTGGTCATGCTGAATAAAGGCTCCGCCTCAGCTGCAGAGATTGTCGCCGGCGCGTTACAAAGTCAGGATCGCGCGAAAATCTTTGGTCAGACAAGTTATGGCAAAGGCACCATGCAAACATTGTATGATCTGGACAATGGCGGCGGTCTGAGACTGACAACAGGCCGTTTTACCGCAGGGGGCGGCATCTCTTTCAACGGAACAGGCCTTAATCCCGATATCCCGGACGACGTTGTCAAAGGCGAAAGCACCCTGGCACCAATTGCCCGGGCCGGGAAAGCGTTGGCCTGCGCGGTCTCCGTCCAAACAGCCGCCGCAATGAATGCCCAATAACCTCCTTCTTTTTCCTGAAGAACACCATCTAATCAGTGGTTTGGATCATATCGCGCGGCAAGACCCTGATTTTGCCTTGGCCCTTCAGCAGATTACCCCCATTCCACCCCGCACTAAGCCGGCTGGCTTCGAAACGCTGGTTCGGATTATTGTCGAACAGCAAGTCTCACTGGCCAGTGCCGCCGCGATTTGGAAACGCCTGAAAGCCGCCATTGACCCTTTCACTCCTGCCGTTGCACTGACCTTTGACGAAACCGCCCTTCGCGCGCTGGGGCTAAGTAAACAAAAAGCAGTCTATACCCGTGCCCTTGCTGAAGAGATTGTAGGCGGGCAGCTCATTTTAGAAAAACTCCATACCCTGAGTGACGCAAAAGCGATGGAGATGCTCATGCAGGTCAATGGGATTGGTCGCTGGACAGCGGAAGTATATTTGATTGCCTGCCTCCAGAGGCAGGACATCTGGCCCGCAGGGGATGTGGCCCTCAAAATTGCCATGCATCATCTCAAAACCCTGCCGGAAAGACCTTCTGTCAAAGAAATGGATGAGTTAGCGGCCCCCTTGCGCCCATACCGCACGCTCGCAGCCCGCATTTTATGGCGATATTATGCAGATGTGGTCAAAAAGAAACCCTGACGCTTTGTTGAGGGCATCGACATACAGTAGGGTCACAAATATTTAACACAAAATGCTGTATTAGTATTTGATTTTTCACACAAAACGCGCCACACTTACTTCTAGAGACCATCGCAATGAAGGCCTTCTGAAATGCTCGCAAGTGCAGAAAAATTTCCGGCACTCGTTTTAAATGCCGACTACAGACCACTGAGTTACTTTCCTCTTTCTTTGTGGTCATGGCAAGATGCACTCAAATCCGTTTTTTTAAATCGAGTAGACATCGTTTCAGAATATGACCGGGTGGTTCATTCACCCAGCTTCGAAATGCGCCTGCCAAGCGTTATTTGCCTAAAACGGTACATTCAGCAGGATAAACGCCCCGCCTTTACCCGATTTAATCTTTTTCTCAGAGATGGCTTTCGCTGCCAATATTGTGGCTCTCTTGACGATTTGACGTTTGATCATGTTCTACCGCGCCGGCTTGGCGGTCAGACAAGTTGGGAAAATATTACAACGGCATGTGCGCCTTGCAACATGCGCAAAGGAGGGCGCCTCACCAGAGAAGCTCATATGTTCCCCGAAGTAAAACCCTACATCCCGACAATGCAACTTCTGAATGAAAAAGGACGTGGTTTTCCGCCCAATTACTTACACGAAAGCTGGCGGGATTTTCTGTATTGGGATGCTGAACTGGAAGAATAGAAGAAACGCCCAATTCTCCTCTCTTGCTATTGGCCGTTCAGATGGTTAAATAACAGGAGTTGATGTTCCCGTTTTTTTTCACCAGATGTGATGGACTATGAGTTACGGATTAGGCCTTTCCGAGAAAAAGAGAGCGCGCGAGCGTCGCAATCGTTTTCTCAAAACAGTATTTTATCTTGCACTGCTGAGTGCTGCAGGGGCGTATGGCTATTTTGAAGGCCAGGCGCAGGCAGATCGGCGTGTTGCAAATGTAGAAGACCAGGTTAAGGTTTTATCGCTGAAAAATCAGCGCCTGACTGACCAGACAAGAGACGCGCTGGAAAAACAGAACTCGGCACTTGCAGAAGCCCGGGGCTGGCGCCATAAATTCGAACAGGAAATTCCAACAGGAGCGACCCTCGAAATTCTGGAACTTGTCAAACAGCGGGTGGATGAAGGACTGGATCCGGAACGCCTGATCACATTGATCGGTCTAGCCCAAAATCAACAAAACTGCGATCCAACGCCAGAAACCAAACGATTTATTGTCAATACGCCCATCTATACACAAATCGGCAATTCGATCAGCCTTGCAGACGGCTCCATTACGGTCACTGGCAACGGCATTTCCACTCTTAATGCGGAAGGTAAGCCAGAGGCATGGTACGATCCTGCCAAACCGGTTAGCATTACGTTCACGAAGATTGGCGGAAAATCCGAAAAGGTCGAAGGCGTCCTGCCTATTCACAAAAGTGTTGTGTTTGGCGGTAAGGAATATCGCTTTAGCATTCTAAGCGGCAAACAGAGTTTCGCCAGTATTTCGGCGACGCGCTGCGATTTTCCATAGGGCTTGGATACGACGAAATCTTATACCCGTGAAGACAGCCAAATCGCGAGTTTTGAGCCTGTTTTCACCGCCGTCGTCAGCAGTTCATAACCAGGGGCCTCATGGGCCCCTTTTTCCCGGGCGATGTCCCGGTGCTCAATTTCTTCATCGCGAAACTTTTTGATCGTTTCCTTCAGTTCGGCTTCGTCGTCCCCCAATTGCTCAAGTTGGTGTTGATAATGTTCGTCAATCACCTCTTCGACCGCCTCAGTACACGCCATTGCCGCTTCTTTTCCAAGCAAGGCAGTTCCTGCACCAAGGGCGAAGCCTGCCACATTCCAAAAAGGGGTCAGCACGGTTGGGCGAACCCGCCGATCTGCAAGAAGTTGTTCAAATTTCTCCCTGTGAACCTCTTCCTGTTCTTTCATATGTTGAATGGTTTCGGCTTCTTCTGAATTTTTCAGAACCGCATATTGCCCTTCATAAATTCGAACGGCGCCAAACTCTCCTGCATGATCAACCCGGATAATCCGCTCTATCAATTCTTCGGCACGCAGATCTCCTGGTTGACGACCCGCAGCCGTCTTGGAAGAACCTGCTTTACTGGAGGATGTTGTCATACTAAATCCCTCACTCATAAAAAGAGAATACGGAAGCCATCTTCATCACGCACGATTATTGAATAAGGCCTTGATCATAAAAATCATTAAAAGAGCCGCAAAAAGAGCATTATAGCCTGCCATTGACACGCCGAAAAGCTCCCAGGCGATTTCATCGCATTTGACGACCGGTGCCGACATGATTTGCGCCCGTAACTCCGCCATGCTGGAAGTCACTGATGTATCTGCAGCACACCCATCAAAGCCTTCCCACCAGCCTTGTTCAACGCCCACATGAAACGCACCGATTGCCGACGTTGCAAAAAATCCAAGGGCCGCCAACCCGTCGAACACAGCCCGAAAGCCGAACTTACGGCTCAACATCAAACCGGCGCCAGACACAACAATCACGGCGGCATAGGGCCAGCGTTGATACAGGCACAGGACACAAGGGTGAAGGCCAAACCCAAACTGTGCGACAAAGGCCGTTGCCAACGCCCCCACGCTCGCAAGCAAAGCAATATGCAAAGACTTTAGATAAAGACCGATCAATGTGTTTTCCTCACCCAGATTTCACACAACATATTTAAGGACGACAAAGGATCCAAACAACAGGACGAAAAAAAGAATGGTCAAAAGGCCCAGATATTTCTCAATGAACATTTGGATAGGTTCACCAAAATATCGCAGCAGCCCTGCAACCAGAAAAAACCGTGCACTTCTTGAGAGAACCGATGCCGCGATAAACACTGCCAAATTAAGCTGGACAGCCCCGCTGGCAATCGTAATCACTTTGTAGGGAAACGGTGTCAGGCCGAAAAAAGCAACAATCCATCCCCCCCATTCCGTATATCCATCACGAAAGCCCGCAAATTTTTCTTCATACCCGTAAAACCCGATGATCGCCTCTCCGACCAGTTCGAAAAAATAGTAGCCGATCAGATAGCCCAGAAGGCCGCCCAGAACAGAACAGACTGTGCAAATCATTGCAATCCGCCAAGCCTGCGCCCGGTTCGCCAGAACCATCGGGATCAGCATAACGTCAGGGGGAATCGGAAAAAGAGAGCTTTCAATGAAGGCAACGCCACCAATAAACGTTTTCGCCCGCGGTCTGGCCGCCAGCGACATCGTAAAGTCGTATAATCTTCTAAGCATTAAAAACGGATCACTCTCTTTGGCGGTATGGTCTAGGCATTGTAGAAGATGCCTGACAGATTTCACTCTATTTTACGATATTCCGGTTTTTTATCAGCCCGCCTCCTTTTTTTGGCGTGCGCCACCTCGCACTTAACAGGATCTTAATGATTTTTCCAGTTAGGTGAGAGAGGCAACAAAAATACTGGAATTTTTGTATTTTTTCTTGTTACTTAAAACGCTATGAAAGATGCCCAATATAGTAAAGCAATCTAATTTGTTGATCTTGTAACTTTTTTATTACATCATGGCATATGTGATTGGATAACTCGTCAGTTGTTTAAATAATTAGGGAAACACCGGCAACTATGAAACAGAAAATTCTGGTCGTAGATGACGAGCCTGAACTACGACAGGTATTACGAACCACGCTGGAAAAAGAAAACTACGAAGTTGCCGAGGCAGGCGACGCCGAAGAAATGCGGCAGGTCTTCGCCTCTGATGATTTTGATCTGGTTATTCTGGATCTGATGTTACCGGGTGAAGATGGCCTGAGCCTTACTCGTTATCTCAAAGAGCGTTCGGACGTGGGTGTCATTATCCTGACGGGCAAAGGGGAAAGCGTTGACTTGATCATCGGCCTGGAAATGGGTGCCGACGATTATGTGGCCAAACCCTATAACAGGCGAGAGCTTCTAGCCCGCATAAAAAGTGTCATGCGGCGCAGCAACAGACAGGCTGAGGTTGCTGCTGCCGGAAGTGTCAAATCTCAGATTGTCTTTTCCGGATGGTGCCTTGATCTTCCGCACCATAAGCTGGCCTCTCCTGAAGGGGATGACATCCCTTTGACAATGGCCGAATTTCAGCTTCTTCGGGTCCTTTTGGAAAATCCGGGCCAACCGGTCGACCGAGAAAAGCTCAGCTTGAAAATTTTCAACAAAGAACTGAAAGAAAACAGCCGTAACATTGATGCGCTGGTCCGCCGTCTTCGACTGAAACTGGAGGCCGACGAAAACCAACCTCAGATGATCAAATCGGTTCGTGGTTCCGGCTATACTATTTTGACAACATTGGCGTGATTTTCCGCGAAATGCATAGAAAATAAATTTCACGCATTTGCTCTATTGACCCGCGAGTTTTCATCGCTATAGTGCTGCTACTTCCACACAGCCCCTGTGGCGGAATTGGTAGACGCGACAGATTCAAAATCTGTTGTCCTTAGGGCGTGCCTGTTCGAGTCAGGCCAGGGGCACCATCCACTTCGTGGATCATTTCCAAAGACCAATATGTGTAAAAATGCAAATGCGCACGGCGCATCAATATGCTTTTGCACGACGCTATAAGGGATATCTGCCCTGATCAAATAATGTGGGACTGACGCGCCCCACACTCAATTCAAAAGCCGATATGCAAGCCGCCATCAATCGAAATATGCTGGCCAGTAATATAGCTTGCCGCATCGCTTAGCATGAATACAACGGACTTCGCGACCTCTTCAGGATCTGAAAAGCGCTGAAGAACAATTTGTTTCATATAGGCATCGCGAAATTTTTCGGACCGGACAACCTCTGTCATTTCAGTTGAAACAACGCCAAAACAGGCGCTGTTAACCCGAATGCCGTGCCGCCCCCATTCTTTTGCGGCCGCCATGGTCATTCCCAGAACACCCGATTTGGCTGCAGCATAGTTGATCTGGCCAACGGCCCCGCGGCGCCCTGCAACAGACGATACATTCACAATTGCGGCAGGGGCTGTATCACCGTCCTTGATCCGCTCCAACATATGACGGCCCACTGTTTGCAGGCACAAATAAACACCCGTCAAATTAACGTCGATAACCTGATCCCAATATTCCTTGGACATCTTCTCAATCATCGCCGTTCGAATAATACCAGCATTGTTGACCAAGCCGGTAATGGCGCCATATTTTTCGGCAGCCTGCCGAACGGTCGCCTCGACAAAGGCGGGGTCCGTGACACTGCCGACATAGGCCGTCGCTTTTTCCGAACCAAGTCTGTCGGCAAGCGCGCGGAGTTCGTCTTCTTTAACGTCCAGTAAAACAACGTTACCGCCAAGTTCAACAATTAGTTCTGAGACCGCAGCCCCGACCCCCTGTCCAGCGCCGGTAACAAGAACGGTCTGGCCCTGCATGCTCATTGGATTTTTCATGACATTTTCCTTTTTTTATTATCGTCACATTCAAAGGGGTGTGAATGTCGGCACAGGCGGCCCGTCCCCTTCTGTTTCAGAAAAGACAAGCTTAACCGGCTGGCCGATTTCCAGTCCATCCAGATCACAATCAACCAGATTGGTCATCATTGAAATATCCGCTTCATCAAGCGTCACATACGCGATAGCATACGGCACGGGAACCCGTCTCATCACACTATAGGAATAGATAACCCCGGTCCCTTTGCTGGGACGATATTCCGTATCATCGCTGCCGCAATGCGGGCAAATTGTCCGTGGATAATGGTGCGCAGACTGACATCCATTACAATACCGGATCAATAAAACGCCCTCTCGTGCGGCTTGCCAATATGCGTCAGTTTCAGGATCAACATGCGGCGCAGCAATTGTTCTTTTTTGGTCTACCATGATGCTTACTCCCGCTCCAGAATTAGGGTTGCGCTGCCGTGTCTTGTTCCCAGCGACCCGCCAGTTCCCTGAGCAACGGCCAGATCACAATTGGGCACCTGAACGGCAGGATGCGCTTCTCCGCGAAGCTGGCGAACCGCCTCAACGACCTTTGTCATTCCGCCGCGATTGGCCGGGTGGTTGTTGCAAAGTCCACCGCCATCCGTGTTAAACGGTAATTTTCCAACGCCAGAAATCAAATTGCCATCAGCAACGAACTTTCCGCCCTCTCCCTTTGCACAGAAACCCAAGTCTTCCAGCTGCATCAGAACAGTGATCGTAAAACTGTCATAGATGGAGGCATATTTTATATCTGCAGGGGTAACACCCGCTTCTTCAAACGCCGCAGCGCCCGACCAGGCGGCTCCGGAATAGGTTAAATCAATACGGCCGCCGTTCTGATGTTTCGGCGCTTCGCCCGCCCCTTTCAATTTAACCAATGGCCGGTTCAGGGATTTGGCAATTTCTGGCGCGACAACAACCAAAGCGCCACCGCCGTCACTGATCACACAGCAATCCAGACGGTGCAAAGGATCGGAAATCATTGGTGAATTGACCACCTCTTCAACGGTCACCACCTTTTGCAACATGGCATTTGGATTGTGCTGCGCATGATGCGACGCGGCCACTTTAATCCAGGCAAGTTGCTCGCTTGTCGTTCCAAACTCATGCATATGCCGCTTGGCACACATGCCATACATATTTGAAATCGTTGGAGAAAACGGAAATTCAAAAGCGACATCAGGCGCAGACATTCCGTAATTGCGCGGAGCCGTCCCCGTCGCCATCCCTTCCGCCCGGGGTCGCCCGGCCAGCGTTATCAGGGCGACCTTGCATTTTCCAAGGGCAATGGCTTCCGCCGCATGGGAGACGTGAATAAGATACGAAGACCCACCGGTTTCGGTACTATCCATATGACGCAGCTTCAGGCCCATATAGTCGGCAAGCGACAGGGGCCCGAGGCCGGGGGCGTCACCTGCGCAGAAATATCCGTCTACATCGTCTTTTGTAAGACCCGCATCCGCAAGAGCCCCTTGGGCGCATTCAGCATGTAGTTGGGCAAGTGATTTATCGACGGCCTTTCGTGTCGGATGCTCGAAAGCACCCGCAATATAGGCCTGACCATTTAAAGACATGGCACATCATCCCTTTCTCTCATTTATTGTTGTTTATTGACGCTAGGGAATCGCGTTTTCATGCATTAGCGGTATCAAAACCACTGTCATTTATCAATAGTTTATTCGGTTATTCGAACCGGTCAGCCCTTAACCTTTATGGTCTGGAAGCCCCAGATCTTTTGTGGAAACCGGAGAGGACGCCTGTTCTGATCCTTGCAACGCTTCTTCTACTTTTTTGCAAATCTCATCCAGCGTAAACGGTTTCGGGACCACATCATAAATCAGATCTTCAAGATTATAGGCCCGCTGACGCTCCGCCGCATAGCCGGTCATAAGAAGGATCTTAAGATCAGGCTGTTCTTTTGCCACCTTCAGGGATAGTGCAATCCCATCCATAATCGGCATCACGATATCGGTCAGCAATAAATCAAACGGCTCTTCTTCCTGCAACGCATGAAGCGCCTCTGCCCCATCCCGCACGGACACCACCTGGTGCCCGTGATGGGTCAATGCACGTTCGACAAATTCCCGCAATGAGGCTTCGTCATCTGCAACAAGTATCCGTGCCATCGAATGCTTAAACCTTCATTTATCCAGGATATGGCCAATATACGGCAATTCCCGGTAATAATGCGCGTAATCCAGACCGTAGCCAATAACAAAAAGATCGGGACAGTCAAAACCCACAAAATCGGCTTCGAAATCGACGACCCGTTTACCTTTTTTATCCAGCATCAAGCAGGTTTTTACAGTTTCCGCACCACGAGACATCAGTTCGTCCCGTGCAAATTCCATAGTCCGACCGGATTCCAGAATATCATCAATCAACAGAACTTTCCGTCCTTTGACCGTGTCCATAATATCGCGTGTGATGACAACTGTACCGCTACTGATTGTTTTATCACCATAGGACGACAGGGCCATAAAATCGATTTGGGGGCGGACACCTGCATGATGCAGGGACCGGATCAGATCCGCTGCAAAAACAAAGCTTCCCTTCAGAACCGCAATAACCAGAATGTCCTGACCCAGATCAGACGCAATCTGTTCAGCCAGTTCTTCATTTCGTTTTGCGATCTGTGCACTTGAAAACAGGGTTTCAATATTTGGCTCAGAAGCCATTTTATTCTCCAACTCAGGTTCGGCGATTAGCCTTCATAAATTCAGTTTATTGCGCAGCTTCTGGTTTCTTTGGAACCACAAGATCCGCTTTAACGCGTTTGGCCTCTTCAGGGGGCTGGTTCATACTGGATGAGAATTCCACTGTTCCCCAGGGCGCAATTTCTTTTTCGTCAAGTTCTTTGCTCCAGCTGTAAACATGCTGTTTTTTTGCGTCGAGCAATTGAATGGCAACTCGGGGAAGCGGTCGCACCGTTCCGGTAACATTCACAATCTTTCCCGTAACGGTCAGGCGAACAACCCCTTTTTCAAGGATTGACTTGGATGTTACTTCCCGAATTTCCAAACCAAGCTTATTCGAGGTTTGCACATCAATTTTAAGCATCTGATACAATTTTGCAGACGCCGGCAGGAACTTCACAACGTAATCACGGCCATAAAATGCCCCGGCGCCAATCCCGCCCAGAATCACCAGGAACAAAAGCCAGCCGATCCAGTTTCTTTTTTTCCGGGGCGGTGCCTCCGTCGTCCGGCGACGGGAAGACGACGCCGACATCTCGCGAATACTCATCTCGGGAGTGGGCGCGGCTCCTTCTTCAACAGTGTCCGTATTTTCGACACTCTCTTCTGTTAGCACTTTCGGGACATCAGCGGGAGGATACTCCCGCCATTTATGACCACATTTGGCGCATTTGACTGTTCGGCCGTCTGGTCCGACAGAAGCCGCGTCGATCAAATAACGCGTTGAACAGGAAGAACAAGTTAATATCATGAGCAGGAAACATTCAGTCCACGGGTTAAACGTACTTTTTTATAGGCATTTGATTGAACATGCACAAGACTGGCTGATAAATCTACGTTAGTTTATTGTTCAATTGTGTTTTTGGGGAGGCTTTATTGATCAGATTTGAAAATGTCGGCATGAGATACGGCATGGGGCCGGAGGTTCTTAGGGATATTAATCTTCATCTGGGACCTGGCTCGTTTCATTTTCTGACCGGCCCCACCGGTGCTGGCAAAAGCTCTTTGCTCAAACTTCTTGCTCTTTCCCATCGACCAAGCCGCGGGTTGCTGACATTGTTTGGACAGGAAGTCAGCAGTTTAAGCCGAAAGGATCTGCCTTCGTTTCGACGCAAGATCGGCGTGGTGTTTCAGGACTTCAGATTACTCGATCATCTGTCGACTTTGGACAATGTGGCGCTTCCCTTGCGAATCGCAGGTGCCGACGAAGACCAGATTTATAAAGATGTTGCTGAACTTTTGGACTGGGTGGGTCTTGGCGCCCAGATCGATGCCAAGCCCCCCACGTTATCTGGCGGTGAAAAACAACGGGTCGCGATTGCCCGGGCCGTAATCAACCGACCTCAGCTTCTTATTGCTGACGAGCCAACCGGCAGCATGGATCCCGAAATGGGTCTTCGACTCATGCATCTTTTTCAGGAATTGAACAAGATCGGCACGACCGTTGTTATTGCAACCCATGACATAGGACTGATCCGACGTTTTTCCAATCCTGTGATGTATCTGAAAGACAGCACCCTTCATTTCAGCCGGTCAGACGAGTATCTGGAACAATATCATCGGAGTACCTTGTGATAAGTGTATTTGGTAAATCCGCAGAATTGCAGCTGGAAAAGGACGTTTCCAGCAAGTATCTGCCTGTCGTCATTTCCTCCATGATTTTTCTGGCAAGCCTTGCTCTGGCCGGGCTTTTTTCCATCCATTCTGCTGTTCAGGACTGGTCGAACGCGGTGAGTGGCAACCTCACGGTCGAAATTGCTTATGAAGAAGGCACCAATCTGGATAAGAAAGTCCGGATCGCAACCGATTTTCTACAAACCTTCCCGGGCCTTGAAAAGGTGCGACCGTTAGACAAGTCAGATACAGCCAAACTGCTGGAACCGTATCTTGGACGGGCCGACGTGATTAAGAACCTGCCCCTTCCCCGGCTGATTGAAGTTACCATTGCAGAAGGAAGTTCTGTCGATTTACTGGCTGCTGCCAAGAAATTGTCGGATGCCGTTCCGGGCGCTGTTTTAAATACGCACCGGCCTTGGTTGAACAAGATGATCCTGCTGGCCCGCTCGGTGCAGATCCTTGCCGGTGCCATCATGCTGCTAATCAGTATTGTCACGGTCATTATCGTTATTTTTGCCGCGCGAACAGGTATGGTGATGCATCAGGACATCATTGAAGTTCTTCATCTGATCGGTGCTCAGGATAAATATATCGCCCGCCAGTTTCAGAATTATTTTACCCGGCTCAGTTTTCTGGGTGCCCTGCCCGGCCTCTTTCTTGCGCTTCTGGTCATGCAGATATTTTCCTTTCTCGCCGGCCGTCTGGATGCCAGTTTGATCACCGCGCCAACAATGATATTGGAAGGATGGATTGCTTTGTCTATGCTTCCCGTTCTGGTAGCACTTCTGACGAGATATACAGTGCGCTGGATCGTATTGGGCTCACTTAAACGGATGATGTAGCGTGCTGGTTTTACTGGATAGAGATGGCGTCATAAATGAAGACCGGACTGATTTTGTCAAATCACCGGACGAACTGGTTTTTATTCCCAACGCCCTTAAAGCCATTGCCGCACTTAATGCAGCCAGACATTATGTTGTGATCGTTACAAACCAATCCTGTATTGGCCGGGGGCTTATCACGGAAGAGACCCTGACCAGCATTCACAATAAGCTGCGCACGGAATTACGCCGCCAAAACGGGAAAATTGATCAGATTTTCTTTGCTCCGGATGCCCCGTGGGAAGCGACTGAAAACAGAAAACCCGGTGCCGGCATGATCAGGAGTGCCCTTAGACAATTTCGAACAGCCCCGGAACAAGCGGTCATGATCGGGGACAGCCTGCGGGATTTGCAGGCAGCTCACAAAGCGGGGTGCCATCGCATTCTGGTGCAATCGGGCAAGGGACTTAAAACCCAGAAAGATGGATTTGATCCCGAAATGCTTCCCATCACCGTTGCGAAAGATTTATCTGAGGCGACCCGTTTCATTCTGGACGGACGTTTTGAGCCATGAAACCCAGATCCCGCATCTTCATACAGCTTCTTTTGATCCTGATCGCGCTATGGGCTGGTGCTTTTCTGTTTTATGTCCGGGAAATTACAAGCGGGATATATTCCAATAGCGCCAGTGCAGACGGTATTGTGATCCTGACCGGAACCCCGGGGCGTCTGAAACTGGGGTTCGAACTACTAAAGACAGGGGCCGGCAAACGCTTGCTGGTCTCAGGCGTTCATACCAGCGTTACAAAAACACAACTTGGCAAAGCAATGGGAGAAAGCACCGTTCTTATGGATTGCTGTGTTGATCTTGGGCGAATTGCAAAAGATACGGTAGGAAACGCCTATGAAGCATCGCTCTGGGCCGAGGAGCATGGTTTTAACGACATTCTGGTTGTGACCAGCGCCTATCATATGCCCAGGTCCCTTGTTGAGTTGCGTCGGCAACTTCCGGACAAAAACCTGATCGCCTATGCCCCTGCTGATGATACCGATGCACTAAAACGCTGGTGGCGCAGCCCCAAGTTACTGTATGTACTGGTTGCTGAGTTTAACAAATATGTCATCAGTCTGGTTCGAGCCAGAATTGAAATGATTGCTATGAGTGGACCCAATACGTGACTTTTTTAAGATCAACTCTCTTTTTTCCGTGTTTTTGGCTTTGGTCCATTTTCATGAACCTTCTGTTTCTGCCTGCCCTGGCATTTGACAAAAAATGGATTGTGCTGGGCCAATCAATCTGGACTCGTGGGATTATGTTCCTGATGCGCACGATCTGTGGCCTTAAAGTCGAGATTCGCGGACAGGAGTATATTCCAAAAGGAGCGGGCCTCATCGCGGCAAAACATCAGTCCGCTTTTGAAACCATGGTTTTTCACGCGTTGCTGAAAGATCCGGCCATGGTCTTGAAAAAAGAACTGTTGAGCATCCCGATTTACGGATGGTATTGTAAAAAGACCGAAATGATCGCTGTCGACAGAAACGGCCATGCTGCCGCTTTGAAAGCGATGATCAAACAGGCGCAGGATGCGTTGTCAAATGACAGGCCCATTGTCATTTTCCCAGAAGGTACGCGCAGCGCGCTGGACAGTGATCTTCCATATCAGCCGGGTATTGCGGCCCTTTATTCCAAACTGGATACCCCCGTCACACCGATGGCCCTGAATACGGGTGTTTTCTGGCCGCGGAAACAGTTCGTCTGTAAACCCGGTACCATCATAATTGAATTCCTTCCTCCGATTCCCGCTGGTTTGAAACGCAAAGACTTTATGGCGCAGCTGAAAGATACAATCGAGCCAAAAACAAAAGAGCTGGTTGAAGAAGGCCGCAAAGCCCATCTCTCCTAAGGCAACCAATCAAAACGGTTTAATATATAGATCGATCATTTCATTTATCGGGGTGTTTACTATATACTGTCGTAAATTAGAGTTTTGGTTAGCCAGGAGTTCCCATGTCTTCAGTCGCCCCGATCTCACAGCAAATCTGGGATATGAAATATCGCTTTAAATCTGCCGATAACAAGCAGGTTGAACGATCCATTGAAGACACTTGGAAACGCATCGCAAAGGCACTTGCAGCCCCTGAAAAAAGCCCTAAAAAATGGGAAAAAGCTTTTTACGAAGCGCTTGAGGACTACAAATTTCTGCCCGCCGGCCGAATTATTGCGGGGGCTGGCACCAAGCGAAAAGTAACCCTGTTCAACTGTTTTGTGATGGGCGATATTCCAGATGATATGTCCTCAATCTTTGACAATCTGAAGGAAGCCGCCCTTACCATGCAACAGGGCGGGGGAATCGGTTATAATTTCTCGACATTGCGGCCCAAAGGTGCCCCTGTTCACGGAATGGGGTCCGATGCATCCGGCCCCTTAAGTTTCATGGATGTTTGGGATAGCATGTGCCGCACCATAATGAGTGCTGGATCCCGCCGGGGTGCAATGATGGCGACCATGCGCTGCGATCATCCGGACATTCAGGATTTCATTACTGCCAAACGCGAACCGGGCCGCCTTCGCATGTTTAATTTATCGGTTCTGGT
The DNA here is from genome assembly GCF_047631475.1 of Sneathiella sp. Classification (GTDB taxonomy): domain Bacteria; phylum Pseudomonadota; class Alphaproteobacteria; order Sneathiellales; family Sneathiellaceae; genus Sneathiella. The sequence goes on from NZ_JBLHZT010000018.1 coordinate 56,189, forward strand.
GACCGACGCCTTTATGGAGGCAGTAAAGAAAAACGATTCCTGGGATCTTGTGTTTGAAGGGACTTTATATAAAACGGTCAGCGCGCGGACCCTGTGGGACGAAATCATGCGCTCCACCTATGCCTTTGCTGAACCGGGGGTCATCTTTATCGATCGGATCAATCGGCGTAACAACCTGCATTATGCGGAAACCATTTCGGGAACCAACCCATGCGGCGAACAGCCTTTGCCACCCTATGGTGCCTGCTTACTTGGCTCTGTCAATCTGACAAAACTTGTCAAAAAACCATTTGAAACAAGCGCCCATCTCGATCTGGAGCAGTTGGACGGCCTTGTTCGCACAGCAATTCGTATGATGGATAATGTGATTGACGTGTCCGGCTTTCCCTTGGAACAGCAGGCACAGGAAGCCAATGCAAAACGCCGGATCGGTCTGGGTATAACCGGGTTGGCTGATGCCTTGATCATGTGCGGGATCCGCTACGGCTCTGATGAGGCCGTTTCAATAACCCGCCAATGGATGGCGGCCATTCGGCGGTCTGCCTACCTTGCCTCAATCGATCTGGCCAAAGAAAAAGGCGCGTTTCCGCTTTTTGATAAAGAACAGTATCTGGCCGGGGAAACCGTACAGGAACTTGACGCAGACATTCAGGACGCCCTTAAAAAGCATGGTATTCGAAACGCGCTTCTGACTTCCATCGCTCCCACAGGCACCATTTCCTTGCTGGCTAATAATATTTCCAGTGGGCTGGAACCTGTCTTCAGTTTTTCATATACCCGGAATGTCCTGATGCCGGATGGCACCCGCAAGGCAGAAGAAGTGACGGATTTTGCGCTCAGGTTATTCCGACGGTTGAAGGGCGAAAATGTACCGCTTCCGGATTATTTTGTGGACGCGCAGATTCTAAAGCCGATGGATCATGTCAAAATGCAGGCGGCCGTTCAGGAGTTTGTTGATAGTTCCATCTCTAAAACCATTAATTGCCCGGAAGATATCAGCTTTGAGCATTTCAAGGATATCTACTTGAAAGCCTATGAAACCGGCTGCAAAGGCTGCACAACCTATAGGCCCAATGACATCACTGGCGCCGTTCTGGAAACCAGTAAGCCTGAGGAAAATCTGTCACAATCCTCACTACCGCTGGAAGAACCAACCCCCCGGCCGAAAGACAGTTTTGAAGCCGGCGGTATTGTTTACATGACCCGGCCACTTGACCGCCCCGGCACCCTGCCCGGCCAGACTTATAAATTGAAGTGGCCGGAAAGCAATCATGCAATGTATATCACCCTGAACGATGTTATTCAGGATGGTCGGCGGCGCCCCTTTGAAATTTTTATCAATTCCAAAAATGTCGAGCATTTCGCCTGGACAGTCGCTCTGACGCGAATGATCTCAGCCGTTTTCCGGCGCGGCGGTGATGTCAGTTTCGTGGTTGAGGAATTAAAGGCTGTTTTCGACCCCCGCGGCGGTGCCTGGATGCAAGGGCGCTATGTGCCCTCTCTACTGGCTGCCATTGGAGATGTGGTTGAAACCCATCTTGTTCAAATTGGTTTCTTACCAGATCCAGCCAAACGGGATCCGGAAACAAACTCAAAACGACAAAGCGTCGGTAGCCCCCAAATGCAGGATCGAACCGGTTTACAGCGGCAATGCCCCGAATGCGGTGAAGCATCCCTAATCAAGAGTGAGGGCTGTGATACCTGTGCGTCCTGCGGATTTTCCAAATGTAGCTAGCGGCCCGACAAAGGAGACCGCCCTTTGTCCTTGTTTTCAGAAAATAACCGTGCGCATATTAAGGCGTCTGGTGCCCGCTTTGTCGGGAGAATCGGGAATCCGGTGATACTCCGGAACGTGCCCAACGCTGTGATGGTGATGGTTAGGGAAATACCACTGGAGCAATCCGGGAAGGCCCATCAACCAAACGACCCTTAGTCAGAAGACCGGCCAGACACCATAGCCCTACTGCGTGGACAGCAGAACGGGTGTCTTTGCAAATTGTTGGGGATCGAACAATGAAAGAACACATCATGCTGACGGGCGCAGACCCTTTTTCCACGGACGAACGGGATGCGGTTTATAAAGCTATCTTCACGCGACGGGATGTCCGGGATCAATTTTTACCCAAAGAAATACCAGACGACGTTTTACAACGGATTTTACTGGCCGCTCATCACGCACCCTCAGTTGGTTTCATGCAGCCGTGGAACTTTATTATAATCCGTGACCAACAGAATCGGAATCGGATCTGGCAGGCCTTTTCAAAGGCAAATGATGAAGCCGCCTTAATGTTCACCGGCGAGAAAAAATCAAAATATCAATCCCTGAAGCTGGAAGGCATTCGCAAAGCGCCGATCAACATCTGTATCACCTGTGATCGAAGCCGCGGCGGAAAGGTGATTTTGGGCCGTACCCATAACCAGAATATGGATGTTTACAGCACCGTTTGCGCGATACAAAATCTATGGCTGGCGGCGCGGGCTGAAGGTATTGGCGTTGGCTGGGTCAGTATTTTTCATGATTCAGACCTCAAATCACTTCTGGATATCCCCGAAGACATTGAAATCGTTGGATATCTATGCCTTGGATATGTCGACGAGCTTTATACCCAGCCAGAGCTGGAAGCAAAAGGCTGGCGAAAACGGTTGTTGTTGGACGATCTGATCTTTGAAGAGAGCTGGCAGGAAAATTCGCCGGATACACCAAAATAAATAATTAATCCTTAAATCAGAAAGCTCTAAGATATGCAAAAACTGCATAGGTGAAGTGCCATAATTCTGAATCTCATTTCGAAAGAACTGTCTTATATGTCGGTCATCGAATTTAGTGAGGATTGAGCGATGACTGTCTTACCATTTAATACATCCTATAACGCCGCTGAAGAAATTCAACGGGCTGTCCTTTTTGTTGTCATTCACGCTGAAAAGCTGGTTGATACCTTTCAACAGCAACGTCGTTACAGAAAGACAGTAAACGCGTTGAATTCACTGGACAGTCGCTGTCTTGCGGACATTGGTCTGGATAAAGCGGATATCGAGCCAGTCGCAAAATCACTGTTCAAATAGGGAACACTGGGGACGGACTTCCCCCCCTTTTGTCTGTCCCCACCCTGTTTGTTTTAAAGCACCCTCACGCATTTTGGCTGAGGGTGTTTTTTTGTCTGCAAACACGCCGGCCTAGCCTTCAACCAAAGCCAAAATCTTATGCAGCGGGCCGTCTGCAATACCGAATTCGTCCAGATGATCCACTGTGCTTTTCAAGTAATCCTTGTTGGGACCACCGCGGCCTGACGCCGACGCAATAATACGCGCCGCTTCTTCAATCGTCGGGCGCCCACAATATTGCTCGTGCTTTGGATCCGCAACAAAGGTCAGCGCTGTCACCCTTTCATCTCGATCCAGTAGTTTTAACTGCACCATCTTGGGGACATATACGCGCGTGACCATTTCCCGCCGGTATAAATAATCAATCACGGGCTCTCGGATATCGGACGGGCACAGAATTGCTTTTCCCCGGCAGGAACCACCCGAATCCAGCCCCAAAACCAAACCCGGCTTCTCTCGGGTTCCACGGTGCACAACCGAAGAAACGCAAAAAGACCGATGATACCCATACACCTGTGCATCTGCTGTCCCTTTATGATCAAATCCCGGCCGCCACATCAAAGAGCCGTAGCCAAATATCCACAAATCCTCTCCCTCTGGTAAGTCAGGAAGCGGATGATCAACCGGCGGCAGGTCCGGTTCTATTACAAGGTCATATTTACGCATCAAGAAGCCGTTCTGGGTTTAATATTCACAAGAGCCACCCCAACAATCGTTATTCCCATTCCAAGAAGAGAAACAAATGCTAGGCGTTCGTCAAATAATAGGAACGCGACGACGGCCGTACAAGGTGGTACAAGATAGAAAAGACTTGAGACATTGGCCGCCGCTCCATTTCTAAGGAGAATATAAAGCAGACTGACGGCCCCCAAAGAAAGAACAAAGACCAACCAGGCCAAAGCGAACACCAGTTCTCCGCTCCAGACAATGATACGGTCTTCCATGAGAAACGACATGCCCACAAAATAAGCCGTTGCAACAATGAACTGGATAAAATTACCGCTCTTCAGGCTCATACCGGAACAATATTTTTTCTGGTATAGCGTACCAAAAGATATGGATAACAAAGCCAAAAAACTAAGACCAATGGCAAAAACAGACCCCTCCCCCAAGGACAGTTTTTCCGCGACAACCAGAAAAACGCCCAGTAAACCAAACAATAGCCCTGCCCATTGGATGCGGCTCACTTTTTCAGACAGTAAAATTCCGGCCATCGCCCCGACGATAAGCGGCTGAATTCCGACAATAAGGGCCGATGTTCCAGCCGGAACACCCAATCCAATTGACCAGAAGACGAACCCCAGATATCCCCCATGCATCAGCAGGCCGGCAAATCCGATATGCCCCCAATCCTGCCAGCGGTCCGGCCAACGCGTCCGCGTTAGCGTTACCAGAGGTAAAAACAATAAAACACAAATTCCAAAACGCACCGCGAGAAAAGTCATAGGTTCGATATACGGCAACCCAAGCTTTGCGCCGATAAAGCCCGTGCTCCACAAGAAGACAAAGACCGCGGGCATCATCGTCAGCAAAATCGTGTTTTTACTCGCAGGGTGAGCGTTCGGCATAATGGGTTAAACTTTTCATTGGAAAGTCAGTGACAGACAGGCTCGTAAACTTATAGAGTGCCTGCACAAAGCTCAAGCGTTAGAAGAATTGGGAACTATTTCATGCGTATCATCCTATCCTCGTTGATTGGACTTGCTGTTCTTATTGGGGGATATGCCCTGTGGTGGAAAAATGTTGCCGACACCGCAGAACAGGCCTATCAAAACTGGAAAAAGGCCAAAACCGAACAGGGATATGTCGTTGAAAACAGCCCTATAGAGATATCTGACTTCCCTTACAGAATACGGCTTTCATTTCCCCACTTCTCAATAAGAGAACCCAACCCGGATCGACAGGCTCGAGTTGAAGGGAAGGATTTATGGGTTGTAATGGAACCCTGGAATGTGACCCATGTGATCTTTGGCGCCAACAACACGCTCAAGGCAAACTGGCAGGACAAGGGTGTAAGCCGGTCCACAACCCTAAATTCAGACTCGCTTCTGGGTAGCGCAACCCTGACCCTAACCGGACAATTAGAGAAACTCGCGCTTGATGCCACCAATCTTCGACTTGAGCCTGACTGGCGCGCACCGATAACAGCGAACCGGCTTCAAATTCACGAGCGTGAACAGCCAACCACATATTCAGACAAGGATCATAAAGAAACATCCGTCTCTGGCCGTCAAATTGTCCTGCGAGCGGATCAGGTCAAGTTGATTGATGACAAAAATCATTTCTTAGGCGAAACGATTGAAAAGCTGGCTATCTCTGCCATTCTCGAAGGCGAGTGGCAGGATTTTCGGAACGCGGGCGCCATTACGGCCTGGCGGGAAAATGGGGGCTCTATCGATATTCAGGAGCTGCTATTCTTTAAAGGGGATACCGAGATCGTGACCAACGGGACTTTGGCTCTAGACGAGGCCAACCGCCCAATTGGTGCCTTTTCGGCCAATATTAAGGGGTTCAATGATCTGATTGAAGCGTTCGTTGATGCTGGCCGCCTTAACAGAAAGAACATTCAAACCGTCGAGTTTGCCGTGAATTTGCTAGCCCGCGAAAATGAAGAAGGTGTCCGTGTCCTTAAGATACCGCTGACATTTCAAACCGGAGGGATCTATCTTGGCCCAATTTTCCTTGGCAAAATTGATCCCCTCTTTTAATCGGATTGATCCTCGACATGGGCGGTCCGACCGAAATCTGCTTCTGCAGTTTCCTGACCGGCATCAATAATCTGGCGACGAATAGCCCGGGTGCGGGAAAACATCTGAAACAAAGCATCCCCGTCGCCCCAGCGGATTGCCCGCTGCAAAGCTGTCAGGTCTTCTGAAAACCGTCCCAGCATCTCCAGAACGGCGTCTTTGTTATTCAGAAAAACATCCCGCCACATTGTCGGATCAGAAGCCGCCAAACGGGTAAAGTCCCGGAAACCACCAGCAGAATATTTAATCACCTCTGACTGGGTGACTTCCTGCAAATCATCAGCAGTTCCAACAATATTATAGGCTACCAAATGCGGAATATGCGAGGTAATCGCAAGAACAAGATCGTGATGTTTAGCATCCATATTCTCAACGCTACTGCCCATCCCGCGCCAGAAATCGGAAAGCTTTTCGATGCCCGCCTCCGTCGATTTTTTTGACGGCGTTAGAATACACCAGCGTTTCTCGAACAATTCAGCAAATCCTGCAGCTGGTCCGGACTTCTCAGTACCAGCAATCGGATGCCCCGCCACGAAATCAACACCCTCCGGAATAAACGGCTCAATGGCTTCGACAACCATTTGTTTGACCGACCCCACATCCGTTACCAGTGCCCCCTGTTCCAGATGCGGCTGTATTTCTTTGGCAAGCGCCCCATAGGTACCTACAGGGGTACATAAAATGATCAGGTCTGCGCCAGCCACAGCGTCCGCTGCGCGTTCATAAGCATGATCAACAATGCCCAGTTCAAGCGCGACCCTTCGGGTGTCGTGTGTTCTTGCTGAACATACGATTTCACTGACCAGATTTTTCTGACGCGCGGCGCGGGCAATAGACGATCCGATCAAACCGATACCGATCAGCGCCATCTTCTTAAATTGAACGGTGGTCTCTTTTGACATTTTACTGTTCCAGAAATTCGCGAAGGGCCTCTATAACGGCCCGGTTATCCTCATCCAGGCCGATCGACATCCGTAAACTGTCTGGCAAACCGTAAGAAGCGACACTGCGCAAAACAAGTCCACGCGCACTTAAAAATGCCTCGGCATCGGCGGCTGATTTGCCCGTATCCTTGAAATTCATCAGAACAAAATTACCAACACTATCCGTGACATCAAGCCCCAGCCCGCGCAGGCTTTGGGTTAAGATCGGCAACCATTTATCATTATGTTCCCGCGCTTTTTGAACGAACTCCTGATCTCGTACGGCTTCCACAGCCGCTGCCTGTGCAATCGCGTTTACATTAAAAGGGCCCCGGATCCGGTGCAGAACATCGATCACGGCCTGTGGACCAAACGCCCATCCAACCCGCAGGGCAGAAAGACCATAAATCTTGGAAAATGTCCGTGTCATCACGACATTTTCAGACCGTTCAACCAATGAAATACCAGCCTCATAATCGCTTTTGGTCACGTATTCTGCATAGGCTGCATCCAGCACCAGCAAAATATCAGATCGCAAGCCTGCCTGCAGGCGTTCCACCTCAGAAAACGGGATATAGGTGCCGGTCGGATTATTGGGGTTCGCCAAAAACACAATCTTCGTTTTATCTGTTACGGCGGCGAGCAACGCATCAACATCTGTTGTCAGATTTTTCTCAGGCGCCTTTACAGGGGTTGCGCCATTGGCCAGGGCGGCAAGCTCATAGACCAGAAATCCATGCTCGCAAAACAGAACCTCATCCCCTGGTCCGGCATAGGCGTTGGTCAAAAGGGACAACAACTCATCCGAGCCATTCCCGCAAATCAAGGACTGTGGGTCCAGACCATGAATCTCGCCAATTGCCGCCAGCAAAGCAGAAGAGCCGCCATCCGGATAAAGGTGAAGGCTGTCTGCCAGATCTTTCAAAACGTCTTTCGCCTTTGGGCTTGCCCCGAAAGGTGTTTCGTTTGAAGAGAGTTTTACAACTTTTCCTGTCCCCGTACCGGCTGATTTTCCGCCAACATAGGGAGTTATATCCAAAATACCGGATTTAGGAGTAGGGGTAGCGACAGACATCGACTTTCTTTCAGATCAGAGG
>NZ_JBLHZT010000019.1:0-63493 GCF_047631475.1 Sneathiella sp.
TTCCGACGTGAACATCAATATGGCGGGTAAGAGGCTCTTCTTCAGACTTGCTGGAATTCGAGACGACTTTTACATGCTTTCTTACCTTGCCGTGGACAGTCATGTTTTTCTCCGGTCAATCTGGGTGATGAAATCTGTCGTTTAGTCGCAAATCAAATTATATCTAATATAAGGTAGAATTATTAACTTGCTTGTTCAATGTATAATTTCCAAAATTGAATAAATTAATTGGTATACTCGCATATGATATGTGGAAGGCGTGTCTGAATCTATGATAAAGTCCTGTTTTTATATGCGTAAGAACGAAAAATGTCAGTTGCTGCTTTAATCGAACAAAAACTTAATGAAAAATTCGCTCCGACAGTCCTTGTTGTGACGGATGAGTCAGCTTTGCACGCCGGGCATGCTGGCGCCCGTCCCGGTGGTGAAAGTCATTTCAGAGTAGAAATAACGTCTGCGGCTTTTAATGGTCAATCCAGAGTGGCCCGCCAGCGAATGGTGTATGGTGTTCTGAGTGACGAAATGAAAGAAACCATTCATGCGCTCGCCTTGACAGTTAAAGGCGATGACGAGGGACCTTCCTGATAAAGATCCTGTTTGTGCTTTTTACATTTGAACGTTGAAGAAGTTGATTGCTTCCTTATATGCAACTTATTAGTGTATTTTTAGTTGTGTATCGGAGTTCTTATGAGTAATCAGCAATCCCTCATTAATCATAATATCAGTATCAAAGATCCAGAAACCGGAGAAGAGCACCGGACGAGTATTCGTCTGGAGAAAATTGAATGGGACGCCATGCGCCTCATATGTTCCCGTAAAAAAATGAACATTAATCGGTATTGCTCATTGGTGGATTTCCATCCCTTGCGGGAGGAGCATTCCCGAACCTCTCGCATTCGCAGCGGGATACTGCATTACTTCATGAACAGGACGGCAGCGCTGGAGCTAGCCCAGCAAAAACAGCAGGAGCAGTGGCAAGGTCAGGAAAGAGAGCAGGGTAGAAACAAGTACAGTCCCCGCAACCTGCCCGGCCGCTCTACCATAGCGTAAGGATAGAAGATAGTTGAAGACGGCAACAGGCATTGTGCATTCCAAGATAAGGACGCCTCTTGCCGTCCCTTCCAGTCCAAATAGCTCAGAAAGGCCGAGACCTACCAGAAAACCCATCAACAAGCGGGTCACTGACAGGATCGTGGCTTCTTTCAGATGTTGCGCGGACAGACTGGCTAGGCTCACACCAAGCGCCATCAACATCAACGGAATTGTCATCCCGCCCAGAAGTTTGCTTGTGTCTATTACCCAAAGAGGCATCGGGACTTCAAACCACCGTAAGGCGAGGGAAATCGAAACCGCATAAACAAGTGGCGTTTTCAGAAACTGGGTAATGGAGCCTGAGCCTGAAGCAATCCAGACCCCAAACGTAAATTGCAGTACCGCGTGAATGGTGAAAAACGCGAGCGCGAGAATTAAGCCTTCCTGCTGAAAGGCGAAATAGCATAGCGGCAGCCCCATATTACCAGTATTGGGAAACATCAGGGCAGGCAAGTAGTCTCGGTAGTCAAGCTTGAGAAGCTTTAAGACGACAAATCCGATCGGTACAAATGTGATCAGGGCAATAAGAGCAATAAAGCCAAATTCGAGAAATTCGGTCAGATCCCCTTCCAACTGTACCAGCGTTGTAAAGATAAGCATTGGCGCACCAATATTGGACACGAGTCCAGTGATCGTTTCCATATGGAAAGACCGATTGGATTTGGACCAATAGTAGCCGAGGCCGGCGCAGATGACGACGGGTGCAATAATATTGAAAAGGATCTGAAACATAAGGCCGGATAAACTGAGGATTGTTTATGTATTTATACTGGTAATTTAGTAATTCTCAACTCAGTTATTTGATTTCTTTCCTTCTTTAGAATATCGAACTTAAATCCAAAATAGGTGAAAGCCTGACCGACATCGGGAATGATCTTGGCCTCATGTATGACAAGCCCTGCGATTGTTGCCGCTTCTTCATCGGGCAAGGACCAATTGCATTTACGATTGAGGTCCCGAATGGTAACAGAGCCTTGCGTAATGATTTGATCCTCCCGGATGATTTTTACGCCGGCAACGTCGATATCATGCTCATCGGAAATTTCACCTACAATTTCTTCAAGAATATCTTCAAGCGTGACCAGGCCCATCAAGGCACCATACTCATCCACCACAAGAGCAAAATGCGCCTGACGTTCCAAAAAGGAGTTCAGCTGGTTGCGCAAGGTCGTGGTTTCGGGAACGAAGTAAGGCTCTGATGAAATGTCTTCGATTTTCAAACCTTCATAGTCACCATGCAGCGGAATAACTGCGCGCAACAGATCTTTAGCATGAACCACACCGACGATATTTTCCGGATCTTCACGCCACAGCGGAATTCGGGTATAGGGACTGGTCAGAACGTGATCAATTATTTCTGATATTGGTCTTGAGGCGTCGACTGTCTCAACGTTCTTGCGGTGGATCATGATTTCACTGAGCTCCACCTCATCCATATCCAATATGGTGTCGAGCATGTATTTTTCGTGCATGATGACACCCGCATCTTCGGAATGCAGATCGATCGCGCCTCGAAGTTCATCCTGAGCAACATCTGTTAGAGAATCCGGATGGTCTTCCTGGCGACCAACACCAAACATGCGCAGCGTGACATCGACAACAGCGTTCACACCCAAAACAAACGGCGATAGGATAAAAACTGCCGGACGAAGAATGGGCGCGACAAAACGGGCCACTCTAATCGGACGACGGAGGGCGTAGGTTTTTGGTAGAACCTCAGCAAAAATCAACACCATGGCTGTCATGATCAATGTCGCATAGGCAACACCAATGTCACCAAACAGGGAAATCAGTAAGCTGGTAGCAATGGCGGATGCCAGAATGTTAACCAGATTGTTTCCCAGCAGAATTGCACTGATGAGTTTGGTGTGTTTCAGGCGAAGTTGATTAACAATAGAGGCTCGAGCATCGCCGGCCTGTTCCATTTGGTGGAGCCGGGCACGAGAGGCCGCAGTTAAGGCCGTTTCTGATCCTGAGAAAAACCCGGAGAGAAAAAGAAGCAACGCAATCGCACCAATTTGCAATAAAATTTCCAGATCCATGGAACTTTTCCTTAATTCCTTTCCGTATGGGGTCGGACATAGCTGTCAAGAATGTCCAAAATATCGTCTTCGTTTACGTCTTGTGTCGTAAAGGCAGCACCAATTGATTTCATCAGAATAAAGGTGAGCTTTCCTTTGTCGACTTTCTTGTCTTGATACATGTGCTTAAGAAGTTTTTTGGCATTCCAGCCCACGCCCTTGATTGCGGGCAGTTCGCTCAGCAATCCGGTGTTCTGATAGTGAGCCTTCACGCGTTCGCAATCCTGCCAGGTCATTAAACCCATTTTCGCGGAAAGATCCATTGCCATGAGCATTCCCACAGCTACGCCTTCACCGTGGACCAGGCTTGGGCCGTACCCGGTTTCTGCCTCAAGGGCGTGACCAAAGGTATGACCAAGATTAAGCAAGGCGCGGACACCGCTTTCCTTTTCATCTGCCGCGACAATATCAGCTTTTGTTTGAACGCTTGTTTTTACAGCATGAATACGGGCGGCAATATCCCCCTTAATGACCGCTGGGCCGTATTGTTCAAGCCAGTTATAGAAATCGAAATCCCCAAGAAGCCCATATTTCACAACCTCTGCATATCCTGCGAGAAGGTCTCGCTCTGGGAGGCTATCCAGCAGAGACACATCTGCGACGACAAGTTTTGGTTGATAAAATGCACCGATTAGATTTTTGCCATGGCGGGAGTTTACGCCGGTTTTACCACCGACGGAACTGTCTACTTGGGATAAAAGGGTTGTTGGAATTTGTATGAAGTCGACCCCTCGCCGAAGGGTGGAAGCTGCAAACCCTGTCAAATCACCAATGACACCGCCGCCGAAAGCAATCAGGCATTCGTCTCGCCCGATCCGGGCTTCCAGTAATCTGTCCAGCAAGTCCCCAAAAAATTTGAGGTCTTTTGTTTTTTCGCCTGCCGGTAGCGTAATGCTGACCTGTTCTATGCCTTCTGCCTCAAGCGTTTTATGAAGGCGGTGCAGGTGAAGAGGGGCAACCGTTTCATCGGTTATGATGGCTACTCTTTTTTTTCGAAGCACTTTGGAGATAAGAGGCCCTGAACGGTCCAACAGGTTTCCGCCGATCACAATATCATAGGACCGATCACCCAAGTCTACTGAGACCCGCTCGTCTTTTACCGGCTGATGGATAGTGGACGCTGGAGAAGCCATTTTTTTAATTCTTTAAATTAGAGGTGATTGGAATTTCTGTTTTCCAGCGCACTGATGATCCGATTAACCACATGCTCATGCGGTCCATCTGCGCTTTCAACCGTTATGTCTGCCCCGCCGTAAACAGGATACCGTTTATCCATCAGATCTTTAAGAATCGTCCGTGGATTGCCGGTTTTCAGTAAAGGGCGCGTATTTCTTTTCATACACCGTTTGTACAAAGTATCCAGATCAGCCCTTAGCCAGACGGAGCATGCATATTTTGAAATCAGTGCTTGAGTTTCCTTATCCATATAAGCCCCGCCCCCTGTCGCAAGGACATGTTGGGGGCCTTCCAGCAGTCTGGAAATTACCTTACGTTCGCCGTCCCGAAAGGCGGCCTCGCCATGTTTCTCAAAAAACTCGGGGATACTCAAATTTGAGGCGGCTTCAATCTCGGTATCCGCATCCTTGAAGGGAAGGCCTAGCTGGTGTGCCAAACGCCGACCAACAGAACTTTTTCCGGCCCCCATTAGACCGACCAGCACGATGGTCTTGTTCCCAATGTTTTTTTCGCTGCGATCGCCCTTAATGTCTACAGTTTCCACTGGGGCGTCACGTTCACTTGTCATCATTTCACATTTCACATTTTATCAACCGACTGTACATATGGTATGTAAGGCAGTTGATGTAAATCAATAAGGCATGCTAGTTGTTTTAGCCAAACTTATGCCATAATCGCAGCATAGCAAATCAAATAGCAAGGTTATTGCAGCTCGATATCGGGTTCCAGCTGAAAAAACAGGGGTATAGTAACGAAAGATGTCAAAATTTTCACTCTTTCTTCTCTTTTTGATAACCGCCATCGTTGTGGGCGGTGGTGTATTCCTGTCGGCGTGGGATATTCCTGCGCCTACCGTACCGGTAGAAAGGGTAATTCCAAATGACCAGTTCCCGAAGTAAGCGGGCGGCTTTGGCTTTTGCCATTTTTGGCATGGCCCCTTTTTTGTATGCTGCGGACCTGAAATCACAGGAAAAACCGCGAAGTCTTGTGCCGGATTTTTCGGCTGGCCAGAACGATAATAAAAAAGCCGGCTCCCGTGACGCGCCATCGATACTTTTACCGGGAACAGGCACAAATCCTTCAAATGAGATCTCCTCTGAAAGAAGAACCAAAGGGGATGGTACTCTTGTGATCGAAACACTGGATGCATTGGGGCCCGGATCGGCCGGTACTTTAGGTGTTGAGCAAGGAGGACTTGGAAACCGGATGTGGGATGGGAGTCCGCCGCGACGGGTGGCGGCATTACTCTCTCGCTTGCCCTCTTCAGTCGAATCTCCCGCGGCAAAAGACCTTTATCGGCGGTTGTTGCTCACGGGAGCCGCATTGAACGCCAATGATCCAGCGACCAACGGTATCGTGACAATTCGTCTGAACAAGCTGGTTGAGGCAGGAATGCATGCGGACGCTCTTGCCCTTGCGGGGCGGATCCAGCAGGAAGACCTTCCTTTGGCTGCAAAGAAGCATGTAGCAGAAGCGTCGCTGCTGTCTGGAGATTTATCAAAAAGCTGTACTTTGGCCAGTGAACTGACCCAAAGAGGCGATGTCGATATGTTTTGGGCCAAACTAGATAGTTTCTGTCTCATCACAGCGGGTGCGCTGGATAAGGCCGAATTGTCTGTTGCCCTGTTGGAGGAAAGAGGGATCGATGATCCTCTTTTCTTCTCTTTGTTTTCCGCATTAGCGAGCGGAACGCCCCCAAAAGGACTGACTTTGGAAGACGCGGATGCACTGCATATAGCGATGGCGATGGCAGCAAAAATTGAAGGACCGGAGAATAATACTGAACAGACATATCAAGCTGGCTTTGACCGCTTGGCGGCTGCGACGGCAGCTGAGGCCAAAGTTGAGATCCTGAAGGAGCTTTGGAATTCTGCGCGGGTAAATGGTGATTTTGTCGCGATCAGTGCAAAGAGCATGGACGCTTTGAAAACAATTCCCCCAACCACCTATGGCTTTGAATTTGATCTTACCGCTGTTCAGGTTTTTCTCCTATTTGGCGAAGAAGTCCGGGCGGCGGAATGGGAAAGAGTAATCAGAAGAGGGGCCTCTCAGGGTTCAAATACTGAACGGTTGCAAGGGCGTAAAAATGTTCTTCGGCTCGATAGCTATATTCTGTTTTCAGGTATTCAGGGAATTGCCCGGTGGAACAATCGTAGTTTTGCCGCTTGGTTGAACGCGACGCGGGATCTTCCTGATCAGGGCGAAAAAGCAACCTTTCTTGTTTCTTTGATGGAAGTGCTGGGCTATCCCATTTCATCGGAAGACTGGGAATCTCTTCTGTTGCTTCCGTTGCCTCTTGTTGACGCCTATAGCAACCATGGACTTGAACGAAATCTGGTGGCCGCTGCATCGGATAACAGAGTTGGAGAAACGGTGGCGCTTGCCCTTTTGGCGATGGAAGATAAAGGCCCGTCAGAGGTTACAACCACCACCATGGTCGCCGTGACATCGGCACTTTTAAAGGTCGGTCTTGAAAAAGAAGCAAGACGTCTGGTTCTTGAGGCCGCTATCTCGAAGGAGCTATAACGGTTTGCACGGGCATCTACATGAAAAATTTATTGAGATGCTGGTGCTGGAGCGAAATTCGTCACCCAACACGGTCGATGGCTATTTGCGTGATTTACGGGAGCTGGATCAATATCTGGCGACAATTGGTAAGGACTGCCTGAATGTTGAACAGCAGGATATCAGTAATTTTATTCAGACACTCGATCAACAGGGTTTAAGTTCGGCCACTCAGGCACGCCGGTTAAGTGCTGTGAAACAATTTTTTGCCTTTCTTTTGTTGGACGATATCCGAACAGATAACCCGGCAATGAATGTTGATGCGCCGCGGACGCAACGAAAACTACCTCAGCATCTGACCGTTTCTGAAGTGGATCAGTTATTTGACGCTGCTGAAGAAGAAATCGAAGACAGCATTCGGCTAAAGGCGTTGCTGCATTTACTTTATGCAACCGGGATGCGGGTGACGGAACTGGTGACGCTGCCGTTCCCGCCAATGGCGGATGAAGATAACTTTTTGATCGTCAGGGGCAAGGGCAACAAGGAGCGGCTTGTTCCTGTAAACGCAGCGTCCAAGGCGGCTCTTTCTGACTATATAAAAGTTCGGGAGAATTATTGCCCGCAAGGGGGCTATTCGAAGTTTCTGTTTCCCTCGAGAAGTAAACAAGGGCATCTGACGCGGCAGCGATTTGCGCAGATGCTGAAAAAGCTGGCGACGCGAACAGATATTTCACCTTCGCGAGTTTCCCCGCATGCGCTTCGCCATGCATTTGCAAGTCATTTGCTGGCTAATGGCGCTGATTTGAGATCGTTGCAAAAGATGCTGGGGCACGCCGATATCTCAACAACCCAGATTTATACCCATGTCCTGCAAGAGCGTATGATTGAGCTTGTGCAAAGCCATCATCCGCTCGCAGATGCAAAATAATTTTTTGGTAAAACTTGACTCTACTACGCAGTTGCAGCAATTTTCTTGCATAACAACAACAGAAAAGCCTTTAGGTGAGGATCTGCTATGAGTTTCACTATTCCCGAATTATGTCCGTCTCGGCTCAACCGATGTGAGTTGGCTGTTCCCGGCTCCAGTCCCAAATTTTTTGAAAAAGCAGCCAAGTCAGATGCGGATGCGATTTTTCTGGATTTGGAAGATGCCGTCGCACCAAGTGACAAAGAACAAGCCCGGAAGAATATTATTGAAGCCCTGAACGACGTGGATTGGGGGGACAAAGTCATCTCAGTGCGTATTAATGGCCTGGATACTCATTATATGTACCGGGATGTGATTGATATCCTGGAAAAAGGCGGAGAACGCCTCGATCTGATCATGATCCCCAAGGTCGGTACTGCTTCAGACATTTATGCGCTGGATATGTTGGCAACACAGGTTGAAACGTCAGTTGGCCGCAAGAAAAAAGTCGGCTTTGAGCTGATTATCGAAACAGCTTTGGGTATGCAGAATATTCACGAGATTGCAGCAGCCAGCAAACGAAACGAAAGCCTTCACTTCGGTGTGGCAGATTATGCAGCTTCTACAAAAGCACGGACAACATCTATCGGTGGACCAAACCCGCTTTATGGTGTTTTGACAGATCCAGCCGAGGACGGTTCCCGTGACTATCACTGGGGCGATATGTGGCACTATGCGATTGCACGCATGGTTGTCGCGGCGCGGGCCAATGGCCTTCGGGCGATCGATGGTCCTTTTGGTGATTTCTCTGACCCGGATGGATATAGAGCGCATGGTAATCGTGCAGCCATTCTTGGATGCGAAGGAAAATGGGCCATTCACCCAAGTCAGATTCCTTTAGCCAACGAGATTTTTACACCTGACGAGCAGGAAGTTGCGAAAGCGCGCCGAATTCTCGAAGCCATGGAAAAGGCGCAGGCAGAGGGCGCAGGTGCAGTTGCGCTTGATGGCGGATTGATCGACATTGCCTCTATAAAGCAGGCTGAGGCTCTTGTTACGCAGGCTGATATCATTGCGTCACGCAAATAAAATAAAAAGAAAGGTTGGGTTTTCTCCCATCTGTTCTTAAATAAGGGCGCAACGGTTTATTGACGTAACCGTTGCGCCAATTTATTACTCGTTGTCCTGAAATGCTAATTTTACCAGAGTTTGATAATGAACAACTTTCTTGATTTCGAAAAACCGATTGCTGACCTTGAAGGAAAGATCAGGGATCTTGAGGGTCTGGACAACGGGAGCGATCTCGAAATCAATGAAGATGTTGAAAAGCTGCGTCAAAAAGCAAGCCAGCTTTTAAAAAATACATATTCCAAACTCACTCCTTGGCAAAAGACCCAGGTCGCTCGCCATGTGGACCGTCCGAAACTCAAAGATATCACCCATCGGCTGATTGAAGGATTCACGCCGCTGTCTGGCGACCGGAACTTTGCTGAAGATCACGCGATTGTTGGTGGGTTAGGTCGTTTCCGTGGTCAAACGGTGATGGTGATCGGTACTGAAAAGGGTTGCGACCTTGAATCACGATTGCACCATAATTTCGGTATGGCCCGCCCCGAAGGATATCGGAAAACCCAGCGCCTTATGAAGCTTGCCGATCAATTTGGCATTCCTATTCTTACCTTTGTTGATACTTCTGGGGCTTATCCCGGCATCGGTGCGGAAGAGCGCGGACAGGCCGAGGCGATCGCCCGAGCCATTCAGGTGAGCTTAGATATCCGGGTTCCGGTCATTGCGTCTATTGTGGGCGAAGGCGGATCAGGAGGCGCGGTTGCCTTGGCGACTGCAAACCGGGTCTTGATGCTTGAAAATGCAATTTATGCCGTTATTTCACCGGAGGGCTGTGCGGCTATTCTTTGGAAAACCCGCGACCGGGCTGAGGATGCAGCAACTGCTATGAAGATTACCGCGCAGGATCTGCTACGCCTTAAAGTGATTGACCGGATTGTTGAAGAGCCTTTAGGGGGCGCACAGCGAGATATTGCTGCGGCAATCGATCTTTTAGGGGACGCGATCCAGGAGGAATTGAACGACTTGCTGGACCGAGAGCCCGGTACTTTAAGAGAAGAACGTCGCCGCAAATTCCTTGCGATCGGTCGATTGGAAGATTAAGCGATCCGCACCAGATTGAAGAAAAGGAGGCTTATACAGCCTCCTTTTTTAATGTCTTATAGTTTGCTTTTAAACGCCGCACCCAATTGTTGGACCGATGCCTGATGTGTCGACCAGTGACGCCCGCCAATCATGCCCCCGTCGACAATCAAGTCAGCGGCATTAACGAACGAACTGTCGTCAGAAGCAAAGAAAACTGCCGCCCGTGCGATGTCTTCTGGTAGGCCTGCCCGTGGGATCGGCTGGGCTGTTCTAAGAATATCCGCGGCAACATCCGCTGTCTCTTCGGCGGCTTTGCCTTCCAGACCAAGGGCTTTACCAAAAATGCCGGTTGCCGTTGCGCCGGGGGATATGGAGTTTACCCGGATATTACTTTCTCCTAACTCCATCGCTGCACTTCGGGTCAGTTGCAGAACCGCAGATTTAGCTGCACTGTAAACCATGGAGGTGGAATACCCCGCAAGATGCCCTGCGATGCTGGCATTATTGATGATGCTGCCCGAGCCCTGTTTTTTCATGATCGGGGCTACATGCTTGATCCCGAGCATTACGCCGCCGAAAAGAACAGACATTGCCTGCATTGATTTTTCATAATCAACGGTTTCGATGCTTCCAACGGGTGCGGGCCCCCCAGCATTGTTAAACAATGCATCGATCCGGCCGAACCTGCCCACCGTTTCCTGGATCATGTTTTCAACGTCTTTTTCAACAGACACATCAGCACGAATAAAATGGGCGCGGTCACCCAAACGTTCAGCGATCTCTGCCCCTTCTTTTTCGCGCCGGCCTGAAAAGGCAACTGTTGCGCCCTCTTCAATGAAAATCTCGACTGAGCGCAATCCGATCCCGCTTGTGCCCCCAGTAATTAGGGCGAATTTACCGTCTAGTTTACCCATGGGTTAGTCCTTGTTGTTACTTATTATCCCATAGTAGAGTAGTGGAAAAGACGGGCGATAGAGAAGCAAAAAGTTTTATACAAATCAATTACGTTGGCAAAAAACCATACAGATCAATCGCCTTTCGAAATAAGATATTTCTTGATTTGGGAAGTCCCGTGGAATTAGGTATAGTAGAAAATCCAGTAGGGACCGTGAGGGGGGTCGAGTTGTGCTTTATCATTTGGTGATTATTGCTGCCTATGCTTTGACAGGCGCTGTTATTGCGCGGCAATTGCCCACCTATATGCCGAATATTGATCCCACAATCAGTTATTATGTTGGCGGGGGGTTCTTCCTCGTTTGTGCATTTCTTCATGATTTCATTAACCGCAAAGTAGAGCGCGCACAGATGAAGCGGGATATTCAGAACCTTCGGCAGCATGTGGCAGATGCAGAGTTCGGCTTGGCGCGCTTTGAAAATATTCTTGGGGGGTTGGCCGGCGATGACGCCGACATGGATGGTTTCGCCGACGAAATGAAGATGTTGCGCAAACTTCTAAATCAGCTTTCCACCGAAATGAAGAAAGACAAAATTTCAGCCAGAAAAGAGCCCTTGGCAAATCAAAGCAGGGACAGCGTATCGGCACCGGTCCGGCCGCCCTTATTTGCATCAAACGGGAATGCTGAGCAGGCAGGTCCGGACAAACATGAGATTCTTGAAATTGTTCGTTCTGGTCTTCAGGACAATCGGGTTGATCTATATCTTCAGCCGATTGTGCGACTTCCTCAGCGCCGGACCCATTTCTATGAGGCCTTTTCCCGTATTCGCGGCGAAAATGGAGAAATTATCACACCGGGTCAGTATTTACCCATTGCAGAAGATGCAGGTTTTATCGGTACGATCGATAACCTGCTGCTCATTCGGTGCGTACAGTTAATCCGACGAATTCGGCACCGTAATAGTGAAGTCGCTTTTTTCGTGAACGTGTCGGCAAGAACGTTGCGCGATACAGCTTTTTTCCATCAGTTTGTAGAGTTTCTGGACAGAAACAGTGACTTGAATAAAAACCTCATTCTGGAATTCTCTCAGGAGGATGTGGAAAACACAATTCCCGAGTTGGAGGGTGGGCTAAAAATGCTGGCGGAGATGGGGTTTAAGTTCTCGATGGACAGAATTACCCGTCTGGATCTGGACTTTAAAAAACTGGGTGAGGATAATTTCAGGTATCTGAAAGTTGCTGCGGCTGACTTATTGCCCGGCAGCGATGGCCTGCCGATTAATATTCATCTGGAAGATTTGCAAGAAGCGTTGGCGCGGGCGAAGATCGAGTTGATTGCCAGCATGGTAGAAGATGAAGACACCGTCATTGGTCTGTTGGATGTCGAGGTTGCTTTTGGGCAGGGGTATTTATTCGGTGTCCCGCGTCCGCCGCAACGCTCAACTGATCAAGTAACGGACGCGCAGGATTAAAATCTTCATTTGACCCCTGTATTGCAGATCGTTATTCCTGCATTCCTCTTTTAATGCCAAAAGTTGGAGTTGGTATGTCCTTTCAGTTTATGCCTGGCCTAGCGCAGATCGCAGATCAGTATGATGCCTATATTCTTGATTTGTGGGGTGTTGTACATGATGGTACCAGACCTTATCCGGGCGCATTGAATTGCATGCAGCAATTGCGGGCGAACGGAAAACCGATTCTGCTGTTATCAAATGCTCCACGAACAAATGGCTTCGTAGAAACTTTTCTGGAGACCTTGGGGGTCTCACGGTCCTTTTATGATCAAATCCTGACATCTGGCGACCTCACGCGCGAAGTTTTGACCGACAGGCGGTTTGATTATTTGAAAAAAGAGAATTTGAATTTCTATCAGTTTGGTGCGGATAAGGATCGTGGTCTGGATGACGGCCTTGATTATACCCGTGTTTTTAACGTAGCGCAGGCGGATTTCCTGATTTGTACGGGGCTTGCCCATGATGATGTTGAAACGCCGGAAGATTATCGTGCCCTATTGGCAGAAGCGGCGCGTTTGAATTTGCCAATGCTGTGTGCCAACCCTGACCTGACTGTTATGAAGGGGGACAGGATGCTGTATTGCGCAGGTTCCCTTGCGGCATTGTATGAAGAGTTGGGCGGACAGGTGACCTTGTTTGGCAAGCCTTACGCCAACGCTTATGAACAATCAATGCAAAAGCTGGGGGTCTCTGATCCGTCAAAGATTTTGGCTGTTGGCGATAGTATGCGAACGGATATCAAGGGAGCCAACGGCATGCAGATTGATTGCGTTCTTTGCAGCGGAGGGATACATGCGGAAGAGTGGGGGTTAACAGACGGTGGATGCCCAACTGACGAGCAGGTAAAAGCGCTGGTTGATCTACATGGCTTTTCCCCGACCTACGTTGTTGGTCACATGACATGGTAACAAAAAAGCCACCCGCTTTGGGGTGGCTTTTTTGTTTATCTCTTTAGTGGCTAATTAAACAGAGCGTCAATATCGTCCTGATCGATATTTTCGTCGCCTGAAGAAGCTTTTTTAGGTTTTTCCGATGGCGCCGGTTTCTTTTCCGGGCTGTCGGCATTTTCTTCAGAGGCATCGGACGCTGTGTCGCCAAACATATCGTCAACATATTGCTGATCAATACCTTCGCCGGCTAAAGCAGGACCATTTAATAACCCTGCCTCATCATCCTGTTCCTCGCTAGGCGGGGTTTCAGGCGGCGCATCCTTACGATGGCCCCACGCAGTGGTCAGGCGGTCGAGATACTGTTCAATATATTCAAGCGTTGAAACGACTTTGCTAATTCGTTGCCCTGTAATGTCTTGAAACGAACACGCTTCAAAGATCTCCATGCAAGCATCGTTGACAACGTTGGCTTCTACAACACCAGCGGACATAATCCGTTCAGCGGCAGACATTATCGTATCCGTCGCAGACTCAGTCGCCAACACAATGGCATCTAATTCCTTCCCGGCACGAGGAAGTTTGTCAGATTTCAGATCGTTCGGGCGAATCTGGGAAATCTCTGATCTGGCAGATACAATAAAGTCTACAAGATCCTGACAATCTTTGTGCAAGTGAGCAATTTCAGCTCTAAGTACGGCGACTTCGTCATTTCCGGCCATTAGAAATCGCCTATGACGCTCGCCATCTTCGTCTTTAGGGTCGCTGCGTTGAATGGCTTAACAATATAGTTATTCACCCCTGCTTTTTTAGCGGCGATAACGTTTTCTGTTTTGGATTCTGCGGTGATCATAATGAACGGAGTCGCTTTCAGCGTTTCGTCAGCGCGGACTTCTTTCAGCAGTTCAAACCCGGTCATCGGTTCCATGTTCCAGTCTGAAATCACAAGACCATAGGAACGTCCGCGCATTTTTGTAAGCGCAGCAGAGCCGTCCGCAGCTTCATCAACATTGTCAAAGCCTAATTGCTTGAGCAGGTTACGAATGATCCGCAGCATAGTCTTGTAGTCATCGATGATCAGGATCGGCATGTTCATGTCGACAGCCATAGAAATACCCTCTTTAAATAAAGCTTCTTCTAAATCGTTTCAAAAACGGCAAGCACATTGCCATCTCCATGCAGGCAAATTTACGAAGGGAAACTAAAAAAATGGTTAATGTCATGCCTGATCGATAAAATTTCTTGCTAATTTTTTCCTGTCGGCTCGCTGGAGGGCTTGGGAATCCTGTTTTTGGCGCAGTATTTCTTGCCCTTATACAAAAAGAAGTCTTATATATCGCAGCGCAAAATAAAATAAATCCGGGGTGAAACATGTCATTGTATGAAGAGTTGCATGGGTATTTTTTAGAAGATTTGTCAGTCGGAATGCAGGCTCAATATGCCAAAACGGTCACCGAGGCTGATATTATTCTTTTCTCCGGTGTTTCAGGTGACACAAATCCCGTGCATTTAAATGCCGAGTTTGCAGCGCAGACCATGTTTAAAGAGCGAATTGCACACGGTATGCTTTCAGCAAGTTTTCTGTCGACGATTTTTGGGACTAAGTTGCCGGGACCGGGTGCTATCTATATGAACCAGAACTTGAACTTTAAAGCGCCGGTCTGTATCGGAGACACTGTGGTGGCTGAGGTTACTTTGCGAGAAATCAATGGGAAACGTGTGTCGTTTGATTGTAAATGTTCAATTGGCGATACGGTCGTTCTTGATGGCGAGGCAACGCTGATGGTATCAAAGCGCCCTAAATAATAATAAAAAATGTAACGCTAAGCTGGAGTTGTGGAATGCGCGTAATGCGAAAATATACGGATGTGCCGCCGGACGTTAAAGGTCTGGTCCTGGCTATCGGAAATTTTGATGGTGTCCATCGTGGCCATCAGTCCGTGATCGCGCAGGCTCAGGAAAAAGCCAAAGAAAAAGGCGTTTTGTCAGGCGTTTTGACGTTTGAGCCGCATTCACGAGAGTTTTTTGCACCGGATGCTCCTCCCTTTCGGTTGTCGAATCTGGAAACGAAAGCGGCCCATCTGAATTGGCTTAAAGTCGACGTGATGGTGGCTTTGAAGTTTGATCTTGAATTTTCCCAAAAATCAGCAGAACGTTTTGTCAAGGATGTGCTTGTTGACGGTTTCAGCGTGTCCCACGTTGTTGTCGGATACGATTTTATTTTTGGGCACAAGCGTCAGGGGACGACGGTTCTACTCGCTGAACTTGGGCGTCAATTTGGCTTTGGCGTAACGGTTGTCGAGCCGGTGGGTGAAGAGACTGTAATTTTCTCGTCCACCGCCATTCGTGAAAGTCTGGCACAAGGGAACCCCTTGAAGGCCGCCAAATTGCTGGGGCATTGGTGGGAGGTGGAAGGACGGGTGGTTGAGGGGGATAAGCGCGGGCGTACCATCGGGTTTCCGACCGCCAACATACCGATTACCCACTACCACCCGCCAAAGTTAGGCGTTTATGCGGTGCGTGTCGGATTACATGAGGGCGGTAGTACCACATGGGTGGATGGCGTTGCTAACTATGGGAACCGCCCAACATTTGACAAGAAAGACGTTCTCCTGGAGGTCCACCTTCTGGATTTTAATGAAACACTCTATGGCCGTAAAATCCGTGTTGCGTTTGTTGACTTTATTCGCGAAGAGAAAAAGTTCTCTGGCATTGACGAATTGGAGGCGCAGATAGTACGGGACGTTGCATCCGCCCGTCAGATTTTGAACGATCCTGCAAACAGCCAAACAAAATATGCCGATAAAAACAATCATACGGCAGAGAATTGATTGTTTCGTGCCATATTCTGTAAAAGGATATCTCGACAGTATATCTGTGAATTGATACAACGAGCGTCATGAAATTTAAAAAGCGTATATGGATAGGCATCCTGCCCGTTGGCGGCACACTTTGCCGAATTATTGTCCCGGCCTTTCAAGGATAAGGTCGGGTAATGTTGGCTGTGCCGGTTTCTCGCCTGAACGCCGCTTTTCGGGATCCACTGTCCCGCTCACACTTCGTTATAATAGATTACTGTTAGGATCAGTTTGCCCCTATGAGCACTGACTATAAATCAACACTTTTCCTCCCGACAACAAGCTTTCCAATGAAGGCCGGTTTGCCCAACAAAGAACCCGCTATTTTGGAACGCTGGGAAAAAATAGATTTGTTCCGTAAACTTCGCGAACAATCGAAAGACCGTGATCAGTTTGTTCTTCACGATGGCCCTCCCTACGCAAATGGTCATCTGCATATGGGACATGCGGTCAATAAAGTCTTGAAAGATGTCATCAATCGAAGCCAGCAGATGCAGGGTAAAAATGCCCATTATGTCCCAGGTTGGGATTGTCATGGTTTGCCGATTGAATGGAAGATCGAAGAAAAATACCGCAAAGCAGGAAAAGACAAGGACGATGTGCCTGTTGTTGAATTCCGCAAAGAATGCCGGGACTTTGCTGCAGAATGGATCGATATTCAGCGCGAAGAATTTAAGCGTCTTGGTGTGACCGCTGACTGGGAAAATCCCTATATCACTATGAGCTTTGATGCCGAAGCGCAAATTGTTCGTGAATTGCTGAAATTTGCAATGAACGGCGGGCTGTATCGCGGCTCTAAGCCGGTTATGTGGTCCCCGGTTGAAAAAACGGCACTGGCTGAGGCTGAGGTCGAATATCACGATCATGTCTCGACAACGATCTATGTTCGCTTCCCTGTTGAGCAGGGGGCTGATTTCATGGAAGGCGCCAGTATCGTTATCTGGACAACCACCCCATGGACGATGCCCGGTAACCGTGCCATTTCCTATGGTGCTGAAATCGATTATGTCGGTGTTCAGGTGAAAGCCGTTGCGGAAGGCAGCCTTGGTAAGGTTGGCGAAAAATTCTTCGTGGCTGAAGCCTTGCTCGAAGACTTGAAATCAGAAGCGGGTATTACGGAAACAGACACATTTTGGACAGGTAAAGGCTCCGCGTTTGCTGATGTCATTTGCCGTCACCCGTTTGCGGGGCAAGGATATGATTTTCCTGTACCGTTGCTGGATGGTGATCATGTTACGGTGGATGCTGGTACGGGCTTTGTTCACACTGCCCCTGGCCATGGTCAGGAAGATTTCGAAGTCTGCAAAGAGCATAATATCGAAATCCCTCAGACTGTGGATGAAGATGGCACCTTCTTCAAACATGTTCCGATGTTTGCGGGCGAGCATGTGTATAAATGCAATGACCATGTGGCCGATGAGCTGCAAGCCGCGGGCGCATTGCTGAAACGCGGTAAAATCAAGCACTCCTATCCGCATTCATGGCGTTCAAAAGCACCGTTGATTTTCAGAAATACCAGCCAATGGTTTGTTTCGATGGAAACCAATGATTTGCGGAAGAAAGCCCTGAAGGCTATTGACGATACTAAATGGTATCCTAAATCAGGACATCGCCGACTTTATACGATGGTGGAAAGCCGGCCTGACTGGGTCCTGTCACGGCAACGCGCGTGGGGTGTACCGATCACGGTCTTTGCGCATAAAGAAACCGGCGAAATTATCCGCGACGAAGAAGTTAATGCCCGGATCGTCGATGCGATGGAAGCCGAAGGCGCAGATGCTTGGTTTGCCTCTGATGCCAGTCGTTTCCTCGGGGACAAATATGATCCCGATGATTACGAACAGATCATGGATATTCTGGATGTATGGTTTGATTCAGGGAGTACCCATGCCTTTACTCTGGAAAACCGTCCAGAGATGAAATGGCCTGCAGATCTGTATCTTGAAGGAACCGACCAGCATCGTGGCTGGTTCCATTCTTCTCTTCTGGAATCTTGTGGTACCCGCGGACGTGCACCGTATGATGGCGTTCTGACACATGGCTTTGTGATGGATGGCAAAGGACGAAAAATGTCCAAGTCATTGGGGAATACCGTTCTTCCTGAGAAGATCATCAAGCAGAGTGGCGCTGATATCTTGCGGCTTTGGGTTGTGGCGTCCGATTACACCGAAGACATGCGGATTGGTAATGAAATCATTCAGGGTCAGGTTGACAGCTATCGTCGTCTGAGAAACACCCTGCGGTTCATTCTTGGTAATCTGGCGGACTGGGATGATGCAGAAAAAGTTGATGTTGCTGACATGCCGGAATTGGAGCAATGGGTGCTTCACCGTCTTTCAGTTCTGGACGAGCAAGTTCGCAAAAATTGCAATGAATATGAGTTCAGCCGTATGTTCTCGGCCGTACAGAATTTCTGTACCCTGGAACTGTCTGCCTTCTATTTCGACATCAGAAAAGACGTTTTATATTGTGATGGTGTGAACGATATTCGCCGCCGCGCGGCTCGGACTGTTCTGGATCAATTGTTCCATTGCCTGACCTCCTGGCTGGCCCCGGTTCTGGTGTTTACTGCAGAAGAAACCTGGCAGGCGCGCTTCCCGGATGAAGACTACAGTGTTCATATGAACCAGTTCCCGGACATTCCGGCAAGTTGGCGAAATGAAGATCTGGACAGGAAATGGTCTCAGGTCCGTTCTTTCCGTCGCGTCGTTACCGGTGCGCTGGAAATTGAACGCCGCGAAAAAAGAATTGGGTCCAGTTTGCAGGCAGCGCCAGCGGTGTTTGTGAACGAAGATTACTATTCACTCCTTGAAGCTTTGCCACTTGATGATATCTGTATTACGTCCGGCTTGACGCTCGTTCGGGATGCTGCCCCCGAAAATGCCTTCACTTTGGAGGATGTTGACGGGGTTGCGGTTGTTCCGGCGATTGCTCAAGGTGAAAAATGCCAGCGTTGCTGGAAAGTACTGGACGAAGTGGGCAAACAGGAAGGCCATGACGATCTGTGCGGTCGGTGTGCGGATGTTGTGAGCAGTCTGTCGTCATAAAGGATATCGAGTGAACCCAGTCTTGAGATTAGGTCTGATTGTGGCAACCATTAGTGTCGCCATCGATCAGGTCTTCAAAATTCAAATGGTTGAATTCATGGCGTCACATCCCTATGGGATCGATGTGACGTCGTTTTTCCGGCTGGTTATGGTCTGGAACAGCGGTGTCAGTTTTGGCATGTTTGCAGGTGGCGAGGTGACACGCTGGATTTTGATCGGTGTTTCTTTGCTGATCTGTCTGGTGTTGGTCATCTGGATGGCAAGAACGCAAGATAAACTGCTTGGATTGTCACTTGGTCTGGTGCTGGGCGGTGCTTTGGGAAATGTCATTGATCGTCTGCATTATGGACGGGTTGCTGACTTTTTTGATGTTGATCTTATTTTTATGCGTTGGCCTGCTTTTAACATTGCCGATATGTGTATTGTCGGCGGTGTTTTACTTATGTTGGTGCAAAGCTTGTTTTTTGACGAAAATTCGTCTAAAAAAGACCCGTAATCCAAGGGGGTGTTCAAATGTCTAAATTATCGGGAATGACAGTTTGTCTTCTTCTCAGCACTGTTGTACTGACAGGCTGTGAGGGTACGCGACAGGCGCTGGGGATTGATGGCAAGAAAGCCCCAGATGAATTCGCGGTTCTGACAAAGGCGCCATTGATTATTCCGCCTGACTTTTCTTTGCGTCCGCCGTCCCCTGGTCAGCGCGGACCACAGGATTTTAAAGTACAGGAAAATGCTCGAAATACGTTGTTCGGGCGTTCCTCTTCAAGTGGTGTGATTACACAGGAAGAAGCCGCCGCAGCGGGAACGTCTGCCGGTGAATTGGCGTTATTGCGAAAAGCAGATGCAGACGTCGTTGATCCAGCCATTCGCGAGGTTGTCGATCAGGAAACATCAACGCTTGCTGAAAATGATGAAACATTGGTCGAAAAGATTATGTTCTGGCAAACGCAGCCTAAATATGGATCCGTTGTTGATCCCGTTCAGGAAAAGAAACGAATTCAGGAAAATGCGGCTTTGGGTAACTCGCCGTCAGCTGGCGGGGATACCCCAACCATCGAACGGCGTAAACGGGCATTACTTGAAGGTCTTTTTGACTAGGCTTTGATAAACAAGGCACAGAAGGTATTCCGAAATCTGTGCTTTTCATCAAAACGTTACCCTATTAATTGCATTCTGCACTTGCAATCCGTTGCATCATCTCCTTAATGAAGGGAGAGGATAAAGGGAGCCTGAACAGAATGAAAAAACTCGTTACCAGAGTTATCGTTTTCTGCGTTTTAAGTGGAGCATCCGTATCTACGGCACTTGCAGATACCGGCAAAATTCCAACATTATTTGATCCAAAAACAACTACTCTTGAAAATGGGATGGATGTAGTGGTGATCGAAGATCATCGCGCGCCTGTTGTGACCCACATGGTTTGGTACCGGGCCGGTTCGGCGGACGAGCCTGCCGGGAAATCAGGCATCGCCCATTTTCTTGAACATTTAATGTTCAAAGGCACCAAGAAAATTCCATCTGGCCAGTTCTCTGCAATCGTTGCCCAAAATGGTGGGCAGGACAATGCATTTACCTCCTCTGAC
The DNA here is from genome assembly GCF_047631475.1 of Sneathiella sp. GTDB lineage: Bacteria > Pseudomonadota > Alphaproteobacteria > Sneathiellales > Sneathiellaceae > Sneathiella. The sequence continues at coordinate 20,697 of NZ_JBLHZT010000019.1, forward strand.
TATACCGCTTATTATCAAAATGCCAGTGTCGACAAATTGCCGCTTTTAATGGAAATGGAAGCGGATCGGATGACCAATCTGATATTAAGCGATGACGCTGTTGGAGCTGAATTGCAGGTCGTTTTGGAAGAACGATCACAGCGGACGGACAACAATCCCAACGCCCTGCTGGGTGAGCAAATGGGTGCCGCGCAGTTTTTGGCCCACCCGTATGGAACCCCGGTGATTGGCTGGAGGCATGAAATTGAACAGCTGACGACGCAGGATGCCATAAACTGGTACAAAAAACACTATGCGCCGAACAATGCAATTCTGGTGGTTGCGGGCGATGTTGATGCGAATGACGTATTTGAACTTGCAAAAAAATATTATGGCCCGGCTAAACCCATCGAGATAGAACCTAGAGTGCGTCTGCAAGAGCCCCCTCAACTTGCCAAGCGGATTTTGGTTATGAAGGATAAGCGGGTGCGGGAGCCGTCCTGGCGGCAGGTCTATTTGGCACCGAGTGCGCGGACCGGTGACCTAGGTGAGGTTCGCGCCTTAGAGGTTCTAACAGAAATTCTCGGCGGCGGCGTAACAAGTCGGCTTTATTCCAAGCTGGTGATTGATGAAAAAATAGCAGCGTCAGTTGGCAGTTACTATCGGTCTGGCTCTTTTGATCCTTCTGGTTTCACGCTGTATGGCGTGCCGTCAAATGGTACGAATCTGGGCGAACTGGAAGAGAAGATCGCCGCGATAATTTCAGATGTTGTTGAAAAGGGTGTGACGGAAGAGGAAGTCACGCGCGCAAAGAAGCAACTTCTTGCAGCAGCGATTTATGCGCGTGACAGCATCAGTGGAGCTGCAAATATTTTTGGTGGGGCGCTGGCCAGTGGGGAGGCGCTGGACAATATTGTCAACTGGCCCGCACAGATTAATCAGGTGACCGCCGAACAGATACAACAGGCTGCGAAGAAGGTTTTTGTTGATCGACAGTCCGTCGTGGGACATCTCCTGCCGGAGGGTAAGTAACATGGGAAATTTCTCAATGAAGACATCGTTTTTATCCGCTCTGGTCATAATTGTTGGTCTATTGCCAGTCCCGGCTTTGAGTGCTGACATTCAGGAAATTATAACAAAGGGCGGTATTAAAGCCTGGTTTGTTCAGGAAAAATCCATTCCGATTGTCAGTATGGAAGTAGTCTGGCGCGGCGGGGCAAGTCTGGATGGTAAAGACAAAGCCGGCCTTGCCAGTCTCGCGGCCTCTACAATGGATGAAGGGGCGGGTGATCTGGACAGCCGTGCTTTTCAGACGCGGCTATCTGATTTGGCAATTTCATTGCGTTTCGATGCGGCAAAGGACAATTTTCAAGGGAGCTTGAAGACCTTGCGCGAAAACCGAGAAGAAGCATTCCGCCTGTTCGGATTGGCGATCACCGATCCTCAGTTTGCTGAAGAGCCAGTGGAAAGAATTCGCAATCAGATACTGGTCAACTTGAACAGAAAGCTTTCAGATCCGAATAGCCTTGCAGGCAGGGCCTGGTTCGAAGCCGCTTTTGATGGACATCCTTATGCTGTTCCAAGTGACGGTACGGTGGAGAGTGTTAAACGCATTACCATCGATGATTTGAAAAACTTCAAAAAACGCCAGATTGCGAGAGACAATATGGTTGTCTCGGTGATCGGGGATATTTCCAAAGAAGAACTTGTCACCCTTCTTGATAAAACGTTTTTGTCCATTCCAAAAAAAGCTGAAATCAAAACGCCTGAGATTGCTGCTCCGAAAACTGAAAAAGGTGTGATCGTAATTGATCAGGACATACCGCAAAGTGTGGTGGTCTTTGGTGGGCAAGGTGTTTTAAGAGATGACGATGATTATTACGCTGCCTATGTGTTGAATTATATTCTGGGCGGCGGTGGGTTCGAATCCCGTTTGAACAAAGAAGTCAGAGAAGAGCGCGGGCTGGTTTATTCAATTTACAGCTATCTTTATCCGTTACAGTCGGCTGGACTTCAGCTGGGCGGATTTGGGACAAGTAATGCATCCGCCGGAGAAGCCATATCATTGGTACGGGCCGAAATTCGGAAAATCCGCGAAAATGGTGTGGAGGAAGAAGAGCTCGCTTCTGCAAAGACTTATCTGAACGGTTCCTTTCCATTGCGTCTTTCTTCAAACTCCAATATCGCCAATATCATGGTCAGCATGCAGCTACATGATCTGCCCATCGATTATCTGCAAAACCGGCCGAAGCTTATTAATGCAGTGACCTTGGAAGATATAAAGCGGGTAGCCAATAAACTAATGGATCCTGACAATCTGTTGATAACTGTTGTTGGAAAACCAAAAGGTCTTTGAATTATTTAAAATCCTTAAAAAGTGTTGGGTGGCATTGGCTGTATTTGATAGGGTTCAAGCACTAGTTTTTGATGCGTCTTCTTGTAACCCTGCCAACGATAGTAAGAAAAATCATGACCTATACGCAAAAGTTCGACAATTGTTTCACAAAAGATGGTGACTATACGGATTGGGTCTATACAGCCTTCTCCAAAGCGTTGGCGCGGACAGAAGGAATTGCATCTTCTTTAAGTGTGCTGAAGGATCAGGGGCGATTGCCTATCCTGACACTTCCAGAGCAAACAGAGGATCTGGACGAGCTTGAGGCGCTGGCCGACGAGATAAAACAGAATTATCGTTATGTTGTTGTCGTGGGTATCGGTGGCTCGTCGCTTGGGGCACAGGTTCTGGTCAGTCTGCGTGATCCGTCAAATGTCTATCCGAAACTGCATTTCTGGGACACTCTGGATTATCATGTCATGGCGCCGCATTTGGCTGAGGAGGATTTGAAGGACACCTTGTTTCTTCTGGTGTCAAAATCCGGCACCACTCCCGAAATATTGGCGCAGACGTTGTTGGTCGTTGAAGCGCTAAACAATTATGGCGGCAAGGACGCTGTCGCTAAGCATTGCCTTGCTATCTGCGAGCCAACGGAAAACCCGCTGGGCCGTATTGCTGACCGCTGGGGCATTCGCCGGTTGGCACATGACCCGGACGTGGGTGGCCGGTTTTCCTGTTTGTCATTGGTTGGGGCGCTCCCGGCCATGATTGCCGGTATCGATATGCGCGCCGTCCGGAAAGGAGCATCCGACGTATTGCAGGATGCTTTGGTTAATCCGGAAAATAATGCGCGTGTTGGCGCAGCTAGTCAGTTTGCTTTGTATGAAATTGAAAATGTTGGTATCAGCGTCTTGATGCCATATGCCAAACAACTGGAGCCTTTTACCCATTGGTTTCGTCAGCTTTGGGCCGAAAGTATTGGAAAAGAGGGCCGCGGAACAACGCCACTCAACGCTTTGGGGCCCATCGACCAACACAGCCAGTTACAGCTATGGCTTGACGGACCTAATGACAAGTTTTTTACACTGATCCTGAATAATGCGGATGATACCAGTCCTTTGATGGATGTGTCTCTCGCTGATGACGATCCGGCGTTGGATTACCTGAAAGATCACAAAATCAGTGATGTTGTACATGCGGAAGGCTCTGCGACTGCGTCAACCCTTGCTAGCCGCGGGAAATATCTCCGTCGTATTGAGCTGAAAAAGCTGGATGAGAAAACTCTCGGAGCGCTGCTCATGCATTATATGTTGGAAACGATCTTTACCTGTCATCTGCTTGGTGTTAATCCCTTCGATCAGCCCGCTGTGGAAGAGGGTAAAAAACTGACCAAAATGTATTTACGAGGCGAGGGATGACCCTCCGGCGTTTACCGGACAATATTGTAAATCAGATCGCGGCAGGGGAGGTTGTTGAACGACCTGCCTCTGCGGTTAAGGAACTGGTCGAAAATTCTATTGATGCAGGTGCCACGCGGATTGATGTTGTCATGCGCGAAGGCGGGCGTTCGCTCATTTCCATCACGGATGACGGAAAAGGCATGAGCCGTGAAGAATTGGAACTGTGTTTCGAACGTCACGCAACCTCTAAACTTCCCGATGAAGACCTTGTGAATATCGAGCATCTGGGTTTTCGCGGCGAGGCAATCCCGTCCATCGCTTCGGTGTCCCGGATGAGGATTACCAGCCGCAATGCTGAAGACACGAACGCATGGACCCTTAATGTCGAAGGCGGTCGGCGGGGTGAGCTGGAACCAATTGGTGCACAGCAAGGCACCCGGGTTGAAGTCCGTGATATTTTTTATGCGACCCCCGCCCGACTTAAATTTCTGAAAACAGAGCGGGCGGAATTTGGGGCGGCACTGGATGTCATGCGCCGGTTGGCCATGGCTTATCCTGCCATTGCTTTTTCACTGTCTGATGAAAAACGGACGGCGTTGAGAGTATCCGCCGCACAAGGTGATCTGTTTGAAGCCTGGTTGGATAGACTGGGTGCCGTAATGGGGAGGGAATTTGCCGAAAACGCATTGAAAATAGACGCTGAAAGAAATGGCGTAAAATTGACCGGTTTTGCGGGTGTGCCCACCTTCAACCGGGGGAATGCGACCATGCAGTTTATGTTTGTCAATGGACGACCCGTAAAAGACAAATTGTTCACAGGCGCAGTCCGCGGCGCCTACATGGATTTACTGGCTCGAAATCGTCATCCGTTGCTTGCTTTATTCCTTGAATTGCCGCCTGATCAGGTGGATGTCAACGTCCATCCGGCAAAAGCAGAGGTGCGATTTAGGGATTCAGGGGGCGTACGCGGTTTGATCGTTGGGGCGTTGCGAAATGCGCTGGCGGAAAATGGACACAGGGCGTCATCTACCGTCGGCGGACAGGCACTTGGATCATTCCAGCCACAATCCATTCAAATGCCGTTGCAATCCCGTCCTGCACAGCCTGTGGGCATGGGTAATTGGTCTGGCGCCATGGCTCCTTCGTATCCGGGGGGTATGTCTGAAGAGACCAGCCAGTATCAGGCTCCGATGGGCCCGAGTGCAGCAGAAGGGCCGCGCCGCGAAGATCATCGGGATACCAATTTTGCACCCGTTGCCCAGTCCGATAACGGGCCGCCCTCGCAAGGGGAAGCGGATGATTTTCAGGCTTTTCCGCTTGGGGCAGCCAGAAGTCAGCTTCACGAAACATATATCGTCTCTCAGACCCGTGATGGGCTGGTTTTGGTGGATCAGCATGCGGCGCATGAGCGCTTGGTTATGGAGCGCATGAAGAAAGCCTTCAGTGACAAGACGGTTCCCCGGCAGATGCTGTTGTTACCGGACGTTGTTGAAATGGACGAATTGTCCGCGAGCCGATTATGCGAGCGGGCAGATGAACTCGCCGATATGGGGCTGGTTGTCGAGCCTTTCGGTAATGGTGCCGTTGTTATTCGGGAAACGCCAGCCATGCTCGGGAACTGCAATGTGAAAGCACTTGTTCAGGATCTTGCTGATGATCTCGCTGAACTGGATACGACGCTTGCCTTGAAAGACCGGATGGATGACGTTTTTGCGACGATGGCTTGCCATGGTTCGGTCCGGTCCGGCCGGCGTTTGACGGTTGATGAAATGAACGCCTTGTTGCGGGAAATGGAAGTAACACCGCATTCAGGGCAATGCAATCACGGCCGTCCAACCTATGTTGAATTGAAGCTGACGGATATCGAAAAGCTTTTTGGCCGTCGATAGCGACGGAACACTGAGCCTCCACCGTTTGTTGAATGTACTCAATACTAATTTCGGTACAAAGCCGAAAGGGAGGACAGATGACAAAATGGATCATTGCGCTCACAGGCCTATTGGCTGTTGCTTTCGTATCTCCGCTTGTCCAAGCGCATGACAAGCATTCGAAATACGCTTAAAAGGGACATTATGACAGCTTTGCCTATGGGGCTATTCCGCTCGCTTCCGGGTATCAAAAAATAGTCATTTCAGGGGACGGTTAAGATTACCGGAACGGAACATTTTACAAACGCCAAAAGGGATATTGGGGCCGAGATATTCTTGTTCCGGTCAAGGTGCGGGTTTTTTCCGACGTAAACCGTCATAGCCTGAAAAAGAAGCGAACGATTAAGCTTTCACCACTTTTTGATCTGAACATTCGTTTTTAATGAAAGAACGTTGATAATCGTTCGGCTTATCGCTAAAAGGCGAGAGAAATATAGCGGAACGATTATCAATGACAGAACGAGCAGTACAAAATTTTGAAGTTGTTGTTATTGGTGGCGGGGCCGCGGGCCTTATGTGTGCTATCGAAGCCGGCAAAAGGGGCAAAACCGTCCTACTTCTTGAAAAATCAGATAAAGTGGGCAAGAAAATTCTGATTTCTGGAGGCGGGCGTTGCAACTTTACTAATCTTTTTACGGCGCCGGATCGATATCTTTCTGAAAATAAACATTTCCATAAATCGGCATTTAAACAGTATCCGCAGCAACGTTTTATCGATCTTGTGGAAAAACATGGCATTGCCTATCACGAAAAAAAGCTGGGCCAGCTTTTTTGCGATAATACGGCGTCTCAGATTACTGAAATGCTTTTGCAGGAGTGCGATGCAGCCAATGTTACCGTCTGGTGTGATGCGGGTGCGGAAAGAATTGAACGCCTCTCCCTCAAAGGCTTTAGCATTCGGATCGGTACGGAACAGGTGAACGCGTCCGCTGTGGTTATAGCGACGGGTGGGTTGTCTATTCCAAAAATGGGCGCCAATGATTTTGCGCACCGGATGGCGAGCAGTTTCGGTCTTCCCCTTACGCCGATGAAGCCGGGATTGGTGCCCTTTACGTTCGATGCGCCGGATATGCAGCGCTTCGCGGGCCTGTCGGGTGTTTCGGCTGATGTTGTCGCGAAAACCGGAAAAACCGCATTTCGCGAGAATGTCCTGTTTACCCACCGGGGGGTCAGTGGTCCCGCTATTTTGCAAATTTCTTCTTTTTGGGAAGACGGTAAAGCTATTCATCTTGATTTTCTGCCCGATGAAGATTTGCTGTCGCAGCTTAAATCCCAGCGGCAGGAAAACCCTAAAGGCAGCGTTATCAAATTTATGAACCGGTATCTGGCCTCCCGTCTGGTCGAAAAACTGTTGGAGAAAACACCCTCACTGCCAGAATTTGGAAATTGTTCAGACAAACTTCTGTCTCAGGTAACGGCAGCTATAAAAGATGTATCGATTACGCCGAACGGAACTGAAGGGTACCGGAAGGCGGAGGTTACTGTGGGCGGTGTGAGCACAGCGTGCCTGAATTCAAAAACAATGGAAACAAAAGAGGTGCCCGGTCTATATTTTGTCGGTGAAGCGGTCGATGTAACCGGATTTCTGGGAGGCTATAATTTTCAATGGGCATGGTCTTCTGGGTATGTCGCGGGGCAAAATGTCTAACCTTTCGAAAGAAGACTGGACGTCCCTTTGCCCAGAACTGACCATCGAGGCGGCGAATACACTTCCGCAAATTGATTTCACTGACGACAGACTGGATGACATCGCAAGGGGTGTTTGGGGTAACGGGTTTATTCATGAAAAACCGGTTTTTAGCCAAGAACAGCTGCAACCTCTCCTAAAGGCCTTGACTTTGTTGCAGGCGAAAGGAATTCCACCTGTTTACCTCTATGTGTTTGATCAACCCTGGTATCTGTTCAAGCAATTAAATCAGCTCATTGCTCATTTTCTTGGCGATGAATATGCCTTGCTGCCGAACCTGTGGGCCTGGTATTTCGATGCACCCGGGGAGCGGGGGTGGCGGCCGCATCAGGATTGCCATTTGGAAACGGTTTTTGATTTGGGCGGGGACAAAATGCTGATGAGTTTGTCTTTGTGGATACCCTTAACCGATTGCACAGAAGAAAATGGCTGCATGTTCGTATTACCGCGAGATAAAGAACATGTTTTGCAGGACAACCCAGATATGGAACAGGCTTTACTGGAACCGTATGCTCAGTCCTTACCCGCGGCGGCGGGGTCTGTTCTTGGGTGGCCGCAGGATCTTGTGCATTGGGGTGGAACCTTTAAAGAGGGCGCGGCGCTTTCGCGGGCTAGTCTTTCGCTGGAATTTCAAAACACGGCGTTTGATCCGCTGGTGGCACCGTTTCTGGATGCAGGCGCGCCGCCAGTCTTTCAGGAAAGGCTAGGCCTGATTCAAAGGCAATACGAAAAATACAAGCATATTGTGTCCGAAAATGAAGTCAGGTTTTTCGCAGAAAAATAAGCTTTGCAGCCCCGTATTTGCGTTCGTCCATGGTCTCAAAATGATCAGGGACGTCCAATTTGTCTTTCGTCGCAAGTTCGATGACAATAATGGTGTTTTCTTTTAACCACCCGCCCTTGTCCAGACCTTCCAGACAGGGAAGTGCAAGATTTTCTCCATAAGGTGGATCCATCAGGACAAGATCGGCAGGATAGCCAGCATTGCCAGGCAGATTGCCATTTCGATTTAGAATATCGGCTTTTCCGCGCCCATCAACCAAGGCGACATTTTCCTTGATCAGTTTTAGGCTGGCTGGGTGATTGTCCACAAATGTGACATGGCTTGCCCCGCGTGAAAGCGCTTCAACACCGAGGGAGCCGGTACCGGCAAAAACATCAACGACCCGGGCGCCAAGTGGTAACGCGCCATTGGTGGTACGGTAGTCACTACCATGGGCCAGAATATTAAATAACGCCTCGCGCGTGCGGTCTGCAGTCGGGCGAATGCGTTTGTCTTCTGGATAATAAAGTTTCTTACCGCGAAATTCGCCGCCAACAATACGCATCAGGATTTTTTCCCAGACCGGTTTCTGGACGGTGCCGGACGTTTACCTGGCATGCCGCCGGGTTTGTGAGGCTGTGATGACCTGCCCCCCCTTTTTTCAGTGGGCTTTGGGCCGCCTTTGGTCCGCAGGGTGGGCCTTCCGCGCCGGTTCTTATCGTTCACTTCTGGTATGTCGTCGTCTTCTTCTTCAAATTTTTCGACACCCATTTGATCCCGCAGGATTTTTGATTTTACTTCTTCAACCTTACCGTCTTCTAATTCCCCAAGCTGTAGCGGGCCATATGAAACCCGGATCAACCTTAGAACGGTGTAGCCTAAGAATTCCATGACTTTCCGGATTTCCCTGTTTTTTCCTTCGCGCAAGGAAATAGTCAGCCAGGAATTCGCGCCTTTTGTACTATCAAGATCAGCTTCGATTGCGCCATATTTAACGCCTTCAACGGTCACGCCTTTGCGCAACAGTTGCAGATCACGTTCTTTGGGGTGCCCGTGCACACGCACACGATATTTGCGTTTCCAGCCTGTCGCGGGGAGTTCCAGACGGCGCGCAAGTTCTCCATCATTTGTTAGAAGAAGAAGCCCTTCTGAGTTTAAGTCCAAGCGGCCCACAGAGATGACACGCGGCATATCCTCAGGCAGCTTGTCAAACACGGTGTCGCGGCCTTTTTCGTCTTTATGGCTTGTTACCAAGCCCACCGGTTTATGGTAGCGCCAAAGGCGAGGACGCTCCTTTTTGGGGAGTGGATTGCCATCAACTATGATCGTGTCCGTTGGCGACACAGTAAAAGCCGGGCTTTCCAGTTTGGTGCCATTAACAACTACACGGCCTGCCGCAATCCAGCGTTCCGCATCCCGGCGCGAACATAATCCTGCCCGGGCCATCCGTTTTGCAATGCGTTCTTTTTTTTCAGTCTCATCAGTCATGTTATTTTGCCGCTTCCTGAATAAACGCTTCCATAATTTTTCGGTCCCCGTCTGAAATCAAATATTCGGGGTGCCATTGTACACCAAGGCAAAACCGGTACCGATTGTCTTCAATGCCTTCAATAACGCCATCGGGTGCAGTGGCATTCACCGTAATGTTCTCTGATACATCTTTTGCTGCTTGATGGTGAGCGCTGTTTACGGGAAGAGTAGACGTGCCCACAATTCGGTGAAGAAGCGTTCCTTCCCGGACACTGACATCATGACCGGCTTCGGTTCGGGGGTTGGGCTGCTCGTGGGCGAGGGCATTTTCCACTTCATCTGGGATATGCTGGATGAGCGTGCCACCCAGAATGACGTGCAAAAGTTGCTGCCCGCCACAAATACCCAGAACAGGCTTGTCTGCTTTCAGCATGGCCTTTGCGATGTTGCGCTCAAACGCCGTTCTTTTGTCCTTGGTTACGACTGTCGAATGCCGTGATGTGGCACCAAACATCGCGGGATCCACATCAAAGGCGCCGCCCGTCACAACCAGACCATCAATCAGATCAAGATAGTGATCCGTCATCTCGGGTTCATGAGGCAGGGCAATCGGAAGACCGCCGTTTTGGGTAATGACATCCGCATAATTTTGGCGCAAGGCATACCAGGGCATGTTCGAATAGGCACCCGGATCCTCAGAATCCAGAGTTATGCCAATAATAGGTTTTTTCATGCTTTCTTTTAAGCCTCCCGGCCAAATGAAACAAGCGATGAGACAGGCTATCAGGAAAAAATGAATGAAATATGGTTGTCACTTGACGCAAACCCATAATCTCGGCACTTTTGGGGGATGGATCTAGAACTTACAAATTTTATGGAAAATGCACTGCACACCGCAGAAATAGCGGCGAAGCAGGGTGAAGTCCCAGTAGGGGCTATTGTGGTTGATTCTAAAACAGGGCGCATTGTTGCGACAAATGGAAATCAGATGGTGGGGCGCCACGATCCAACTGCTCACGCTGAAATGCTTGCAATTCGTGCTGCGGCTAATATGGTTGGTAGCCAAAGGCTGACAGATTGTGATTTGTATGTGACCTTGGAGCCCTGTGCCATGTGCGCGTCCGCTATCTCTCATGCGAGAATTCGTAGATTGTATTTTGGAGCGTTCGACCCAAAAAGTGGGGGTGTGGAACATGGGGCCCGAGTTTTTGATCACGCTACCTGTCACCATAAACCAGAGGTTTACGGTGGTATTGGCGAAAAAAAGTCGGCTGAATTGCTAAAGAATTTCTTTGCCACCCGGCGATAAGAAAAACAACAAACAAAAAACAAAACAAAAAAGGGAAACAGCATGAATTTCGAATATTCTGACAAGGTCAAAGAATTACAGGCACGTGTACAAGCCTTTATGGATGAGCATGTGTATCCGAATGAAGATGTGTTCGAAGAGCAGGTTAATGAAGGGGATCGTTGGCAACCAACGGCTATTGTCGAAGAGCTTAAAATAAAGGCGAAAGAAGCGGGTTTATGGAACCTGTTTCTGCCGGAAAGTGACCGTGGCGCCGGATTGACAAATCTTGAATATGCGCCGCTATGCGAAATTATGGGTCGCGTCTCGTTTGCCCCTGAAGTTTTCAACTGCGCAGCCCCTGACACTGGTAATATGGAAGTGTTCGAACGGTATGCAAATGACGAGCTGAAAGAAAAATGGCTTGTTCCACTGTTGAACGGTGATATCCGTTCTGCATTCGCTATGACCGAGCCAAGGGTCGCATCATCAGATGCAACCAACATTGAATCAGATATCATCCGTGATGGGGATGAGTATGTGATTAATGGCCGGAAATGGTGGACATCCGGCGCGATGGACCCTCGTTGTAAAGTACTGGTTTTCATGGGTAAAACAGACAAAACAGCGCCTGTCTATAATCAGCAGTCCATGATCATCGTGCCAATGGATACACCGGGGATCGAGATCAAACGCTTCCTGCCCGTATTTGGGTATGACCATGCACCTCATGGCCATGCGGAAGTCGATTTTAAAGACGTTCGTGTTCCAGCCGATCACATTCTGCTTGGTGAAGGCCGTGGTTTTGAAATTGCTCAAGGGCGGCTTGGCCCAGGACGAATTCATCACTGCATGCGTTTGATCGGTGTGGCTGAACGGGCCCTTGAAAAAATGTGTGTTCGTGTGAAATCTCGCGTGGCATTTGGTAAACCAGTTGCAGAGCAGACGGTTACGCTTGAAAGAATCGCTGAATCCCGGGCCAAGATTGAGCAGGCCCGTTTGCTAACCCTGAAAGCGGCCTACATGATGGATACGGTTGGTAACAAAAAAGCCAAAGCCGAAATCGCCATGATCAAGGTTGTTGCACCAAACATGGCCTGTGAGATTATTGACTGGGCTATTCAGGCCCATGGCGGCGGCGGTGTGACCAGTGACTTTGGTCTGGCGTCTGCGTATGCAGGGGCTCGGACATTGCGTCTTGCTGACGGTCCGGATGAAGTTCACCGGAACCAGATTGCACGCCTGGAACTGAAAAAACACGATTAACCTGTAATCGTTATCCAGAATAAAAAAAGCCCTTGCTGCAGATGCGAGGGCTTTTTCTTTGCATACTTCGGGGCGGTCTTATATACAGGCCTTTCGTTTCGTAGGCGTCGTAATTTGGGAATTACAGTATGATCAAGACAATTGGGTGGTCAGCGATTGCAGTCGTTGTCGTGGTTGCCGGCTTTTTATACCGGTATCAGAGTCTTGATCCATGCGAATGGATGACACAGGAACTCTCTGAATATGCAGGTATATCTGGCATATCCGGACTGGGGTCCACAGCAGGCGCCGTTATGAATACCGGCGAATGTCTGCAAAATTGGATGGATCTCAGGGTCAAAGGCGCTGAAAGTCTCCAGAAATAAAATAAACCCGCCAAAGATGGCGGGTTTTTTCGTGTCCTTTATGGGGATATTTGCAGTCAATAGCAGATACAAGTAAAGCAGGAGACCGCCTGCGCGACGGTTCTCCTGATTGATATTACTTATTCTGGACTTTGCTCCAGCCCAGCATCGACAGCATCTGAGCAAATGCACCATATTGGGTCGCGCGTGAAGAACTGGCATTACCATCCAGACCACGCTTGTAAACGCCTTGGACAATCGCCGCCAATCTGAAGAACGAAAAGGCGATATAGAATTCCCAGTTTTCGATACCGTCACGACCGGTACGTTTGCAATAGGCGTCAATATATTGCTGCTCAGTTGGGATGCCAGTCGCGGCGAAGTCTGTTTCAACCAATCCGCCCGACGCAGGATGCATGAAATGGTACGTCATGCAGTTATATCCAAGATCAGCAAGAGGGTGCCCGAGGGTACAGAGTTCCCAATCCAGCACTGCTGAGACTTCCGGCTTCGTTGGATGAATAATCATATTCTCAAGACGGTAGTCACCATGACAAATGGTTGTCGTATCATCATTTGGCAGGTTCTCTGGAAGCCAATTGATCAGATTTTCCATTGGTTCGACATCATCAGTTTGGGACGCGCGGTATTGTTTGGTCCACCGACCGATTTGGCGTTCGAAATAGTTTCCTTTTTTACCAAAATCGCTAAGTCCGGCTGCATCCACATCCACATTGTGCATCTTTGCCAATGTGTCGTTCATGGCATCATAAATTGCGGAGCGTTCAGCAGGATCCATACCCGGTATGGCAGGTTCGCGAAGAATTCGGCCCTCCACCTTTTCCATGATGTAGAAGGGGGTTCCGATGACGTCAGCATCTTCGCAAAGACAAAAGGTTTTTGCGACCGGAACTTCCGTCTTCTGTAATGCAGACATAATGCGATATTCGCGTTCCACGGCATGCGCGGAGGGCAACAGCACCCCAGGGGGCTTTTTGCGCATAACATATTGCTGATTTGGTGTGCTTAGCAAGAATGTCGGATTGGATTGGCCGCCCTCAAACTGATTGATGGTTAGCGGCCCGGAAAAGCCTTCGACATGTTCGTTAAGATAATCGATGAATTTGCCTTCATCGAATTTATGGGCCTCCCGTACCGGAATAACATCTGCGTTATCGCTCATGCCCCAGTCCTTTCTATTTTTGTTTGTTATGCGGAGTTTTTATTTCTTTAGGATCTTTTCTACCTGTTCCCAACCTTTTACTGCAAGAGGTTTGGCGCGGGCGCCCATTTCTTTTGCATGCGGACTGGAAGCTGTTCCGTCAACTACGCGGCCCATGATGCCTTGCAAGATGGCAGCGAGACGGAACATGTTGTAGGCCATGTAAAAGTCCCAGTTATCGATAGTATCGCGGCCTGTACGTTTGCAATAGGCTGCGACATATTCCTCTTCTGTCGGGATACCTAAGGAGGGTAAATCAAGTCCCTTTAGTCCGCGGAAAAGCTCTGGTTCCAGACGCCATGTCATGCAGTGATAGGAAAAATCCGCGATCGGGTGGCCGAGTGTGGATAATTCCCAGTCTAGAATGGCAATCACCTTTTTGCTCTCTTTGTCCAGCATGGTGTTATCAAGGCGATAATCTCCATGAACAATAGACGTTTCATCGCCAGCCGGAATATTGTCGGGCAACCAGGCCATAAGTTTATCCATCTCCGGAATAACCTCAGTTTCCGAAGCCTTATATTGCTTGGACCACCGGTTGATCTGCCGGGCCAGATAGTCCGTCGGCTTTCCAAAGTCTTCGAGCCCGACAGCTTTGTAATCCACACTGTGTAAGGCGGCCATGACGGCGTTCATGGAATCAAACGTAATGGCGCGTTGTTCTTTGGTGAAATGTGGAATGGCAGGGTCCCACTCGACGACACCATCGACGAAATCCATGATATAGAACATGGTGCCGAGAACGGCAGGATCCTCGCATAAACAATAGGTTTTTGGAACCGGCACATCTGTATTTGCCAACCCACTGATTACTTTGAATTCCCGGTCTACCGCATGGGCGGATGGAAGGAGTTTTCCAGGGGGCTTGCGTCGCAAGACGTACTTTTTATTGGGTGTCGACAGCATGTAACTGGGGTTGGATTGACCACCCTTGAACTGGCTTATTTCCAGCGGACCTTCAAAGCCATCCACATTTTCTATCATGTAAGCTTGTAAGGCATCGGCATCAATTTGATGTTTTTCCTGAACATCCATGGTGCCTGAAAAATCAGAAGATGAAGTGGTCATAACTTTCCCTTTTTTATTTTTGTTGTTCACGCGCAATGGCCCGCCAGCCAATATCCTTTCGGCAAAAGCCTTCTTTCCAGTCAATTTTGGAAACGGCCTGATAGGCTGTGGCTTGGGCCTGACTAACGGAATTCCCAGTGGCGGTTACGCCAAGAACCCGTCCGCCTGTGGCCAGAATTTTCCCGTTTTCCTTCTTTGTGCCGGCGTGGAAGACGGTCACATCATCAATGGCGTTTGCGTCATCCAGACCGTTAATCTCCGTATTTTTTTCATAGGATCCAGGATAGCCGTTTGCGGCCATAACGACCAGTAGAGCTGTCGTTTCTTTCCATTTTAATGAGACTTTATCCAAAGTGCCATTGGCCGTCGCTTGCAGGGCAGGTAGAATATCGCTGTCAAGGCGGGCGCAAATGACCTGACATTCAGGATCTCCAAAGCGAACGTTATATTCAATTAGCCTTGGCCCTGTTTCCGTTATCATCAAACCTGCATACAGAACTCCCGTATACGGAACACCGCGGTCTTTCATTGCGGCAACCGTGGGTTTGATTATGGTGTCGATTGTCACCTGGATCATTTCATCTGTCATTACGGGCGCAGGGGAATAGGCCCCCATACCGCCTGTATTCGGCCCGGTATCGCCATCCCCAACGGCTTTATGGTCCTGCGCTGTCACTAACGGTAAAATGGTCTCGCCGTCTGTCAAAACAAAGAAACTGGCCTCTTCGCCTTGCATAAATTCCTCGATGACAATTTCAGCACCAGAGGCACCAAACAGCCCTCCAAAAATATCGTCGATGGCCGCATCGGCTTCTGATCGGGATTGCGCAATGATGACCCCTTTTCCGGCGGCAAGGCCATCGGCTTTGATCACAATTGGCAGTGACTGGCTATCCAGATAGGACTTTGCCGTTTCAGCATTGTCAAATCGTTCATAAGCTGCCGTTGGAATATCGTATTCCCGGCACAGGTCCTTCATAAACCCTTTTGATCCTTCCAGTTCTGCGGCGCCTTTTCGCGGGCCAAATGCGGGAAGGCCTGCGTCAGAGAGGCTGTCCACCAATCCTTCGACCAACGGAGCTTCGGGCCCGACAATGACAAATTCGATCGCATTGTCCCGGCAGAACTGAATAACACTGGGGTGATCAGAGGTATCGATTGACACGCAGGTCGCCACCTGATCTATGCCGCCATTACCAGGAGCACAATAAAGAACATCAATTGCTTCGGATTTATTCAAAGCCCAGCAGAGGGCGTGTTCACGGCCGCCGGAACCGATTACCAATACATTCATGTGAAAAACGCTATTTTCCTGTTTCGTTGCCCCTATGGGAGAGTGTAGAGTTTGTATCATAGTGACGTTGCGAAACAAATATTCTAAAGGCAAGAAGTGTCAGATTCTCACACCCCTCAAACGACCAACATTCATGAATTCACAGTTTCAGAGCTGAGCGGTGCTTTAAAACGTACGGTTGAGGATCAGTTCGGCCATGTTCGGGTGCGGGCAGAAATCTCTGGCTTGAAGCGCGCGGCGTCGGGCCATGTTTATCTTGCATTGAAGGATGATAAAGCCGTTCTGGACGGCATTATGTGGCGCGGAACCGCACAAAAACTTTCTTTTCGGCCAGAGGATGGATTGGAAGTGATCTGTACAGGCAAGCTGACAACCTATCCCGGGCGCTCCAAATACCAGATCGTTATTGAGGCCATGGAACCTGCAGGTGTTGGCGCCTTGATGGCGTTATTGGAAGAAAGAAAACGGAAATTGACGGCTGAGGGGCTTTTCGCGCCTGAGCGAAAAAAGGCACTGCCATATCTTCCGCGTGTGATCGGTGTAGTGACCTCACCGACCGGTGCTGTGATTCGGGATATCCTTCACCGTTTGCGGGATCGGTTTCCAACACATGTGCTGTTGTGGCCTGTTTTGGTGCAAGGGGAGACCGCGGCCTCTCAAATCGCGGCAGCAATCAGGGGGTTTAATACGCTCGAAGAAGACGGAGAAATCCGTCGGCCTGACCTGCTTATCGTCGCGCGAGGCGGTGGAAGCTTGGAAGATCTATGGGCATTTAACGAGGAAGAAGTGGTTCGCGCGGCCTCAGAAAGTCGCATTCCACTGATTTCCGCTGTGGGGCATGAAACAGATACAACGCTCATTGATTATGTTTCGGACAGGCGGGCGCCGACCCCCACGGCTGCCGCTGAAATGGCTGTTCCTGTGCGATCGGAGTTGTTGGCTTATGTCGATGATCTTGATCGCCGAAAGCGGCGCGGCCTGTCGCGATCCGTTCAGGAAAAAAGAGATCGTTTGCAAGGGCTTGCGCGCGGATTACGGGATCCACGGTCGCTGATCGCGGAAAAGACCCAGCATCTGGATCATCTGGAAAACCGGTTGCGCCAGTCTGTTCAGAATATGGTGTCTATGAAGCAGCAACGTTTTCTCAGTACGGGGGCCCTTTTGCGGCCCGACGTCTTGATCCGTGGGTTTGTTCAGTATCAGGAACGGCTTGCAAATTATGAAGGACGACTTTCACGGGCTGTTACGATCAAGACCGAGCGCTTGTCCCATCAACTGGACGCTTCCTATCGTCTGCTGGAAAGTCTTTCGTTTAAAAATGTTCTGTCCAGAGGGTACAGCATTGTCCAGGACGAAGACGGGAAGGTGATATCGACTGTTAAGCAGGCGAAGGCCGGGAAACTGGTAACCGTTCGAATGAAAGATGGTGACGCACCCGCAGTTTTTGGGGCAGGGAGCCTGAAAACAAGTAAAGTCAGCGCGCCAAAAAAAACCAAAACCGGTGCGGATAATCCAAAGAATAAGCCAACTCAGGGGACGCTTCTGTGATACGATTAATTGCGGTTTTATTCTGTCTTTGGGCGACGCCCTTATTCGCCGAAGAATTGGAGCTGAAGGGCACATTTACCCAAGGCGGGCTTATTTTGGGGAAAACGGCGCCCGGGGCCCTTATTTCGCTGGATGGTAAGGAAATCCGGGTTTCTGACACCGGTGAGTTTGTATTCGGATTTGGACGCGATCATAAAGCTGAGGCTTTATTGGAGGTTAAGCGTCCGGATGGCACGTTAACAAAAAAACGGTTGAAGATATCAAAACGGCAATACAAGACGGAACGGATAAACGGATTGCCGCCGTCAAAGGTCACGCCCAGTGAGCAGTTCTTAAAACGGATCCGCCGGGAAAATGGTGAGATTGCAAAAATTCGGGCAATTGACACAGATGAACAATGGTTTCTAAGTGGCTGGAAATGGCCAGCGTCTGGGCGGATTAGCGGTGTCTTCGGTAGCCAGCGGGTTCTGAACGATATTCCAAAGCGCCCTCATTACGGTTTGGATATTGCCGCACCAGTTGGAACCCCTGTTTTCAGTTCGACGGATGGTCTTGTCAGACTGTCAGAACAGGATCTGTATTATACAGGCGGAACCGTTATGATCGATCATGGGTACGGTCTCGTATCTGTTTACTCGCACTTGTCGAAACTCTCTGTGAAGGCAGGGCAATTTGTGAAACAAGGCGAAAAAATTGGCGAGATTGGTGCCACTGGCAGAGCCAGCGGCCCTCATCTGGACTGGCGGTTAAACTGGTTCAAGGAACGATTGGATCCTCAGCTTTTACTGAAAGATCGGATAAACTAGATGTGGTTAGTCTTTTCCGGAGAGAACTTTGTCCGTTTTTTCCAGATTTTTCTTCGTATCACTTTTTAGTCCTTCCCATGTGCTGGAACATCCACTGACACCGACAGCAGTCATGAGCAATAGGGACGTTAGAATGAGTTTGCGAATGTGAAACATCATGGTCCTTTCCATACGTTGTGAAGGTTTCAGATAAGGTCAGTTTTTGGCCTTAATAAGGCAGCTACGCTTTACTTCCTGGGAACAAAGTCTCCAAGAACATTCATCAGTTCCGGGTGCAGTGCCTGTCCGGACGAAATAACCGTCTCATGCAATGGGACTTTCTGATTGTAAACGAGGTGTTGGCCCTTGGTTGTTGTGGATAGTCCCCCAGCTTCTGACAGGATTAAATCCGCAGCGGCAATGTCCCAATCGCTTTTAGCGGAGAGCGATAGGGAAGCGTCATATTGCTGAGATGCTACAAGGACAATCCGGTAAGCAATGGAATTCAGATGTTCAAAGTCGGCGCCGGGCGTCTCTTCCAGCCAGTTATGCCATTCAAAAGCTTTGCGGCTGGCAAGCAATCGGGTGTTTTCCAGACTTTGGTTGTCACTGCAGCTCAACTTTTCACCATTTAAAAAGGCCCCTTGGCCGAGCGTTGCTTCAAAGAATTCGTCAGTAACCGGGTTGAAGACCGCAGCGCAGACCGGTTTTCCATCTTCGACCAAGGCCGCGCAAACGGTAAATTCCGGTTTGCCAGCGATGAAGGAACGGGTGCCATCAATCGGGTCGATAATCCAGACCCGTGATTTGTTCAACCGAGCAGGATCATCAGCTGTTTCTTCAGACAGCCAGCCATAATCGGGGTGGGTGTTTAAAAGGTGCTGTTTCAAAAAGGAATCAATTGCGATATCGGCTTCGCTTACCGGGTCGCCCGGATTTTTCTCCCAGCTTTTTAAATCACTTTTAAAAAAGCTGAGCGCGATCTTTCCTGCTTGGCGAACGGCCTTATCAAGTTCCTCTTGTTCAGTTTGGTACCGACTGTTCACGTTCCTGCAACCATCATTCCATCAATTCTCAATGTTGGCGCATTGGTGCCAAATTTGAATTCCAGATCGTTGGCGGGTGTCAGATTAAGGAACATATCTTTCAGATTACCGGCAACAGTGAGTTCAGATACGGGAAACAGGATTTCTCCATTTTCAATCCAGAAACCAGATGCCCCGCGGCTATAATCGCCCGTTACACCATTAACCCCGAAACCGATAAGGCTGGTAATATAGAGGCCTGATTTGATGTCCTTGATCAGGTCGTCATGGCTCAATGAACCAGCATCCATATACAGATTGGTCGTTGACGAGCCGGGAGGGGAAGAGGTGCCCCGTGATGCCCGACCATTGGATTGCAATCCAAGCTGCTTGGCCGCTGCGCTGTTTAGGATCCAGTTTCTAAGAACACCGCCTTCAATCAGGTCAATTCGGCTATTTTTCACGCCCTCGCCATCAAAAGGCTTTGACGCCGCGCCGCGCCGGCGATGCGGATCATCGATGATGGAAATTTCAGGTTTGAAGACCTGTTTATCCATATGATCTTTCAAAAAGCTGGTGCCGCGGGCAACCGATGCGCCAGAAACCGCACCCGCCAGATGTCCAACAATGCTGCTGGATACACGATTGCTGAAGATAACCGGCACTTTAGCACTCGGCATTTTGCGTGGGTTTATGTTTTTGACCGTGCGTTCTCCAGCTGTCCGGCCAACGTCAGCGGCATCTCGTAACTCTTCCAGATGACGTTTGCTATCATAATCGTAGTCGCGCTCCATACCGGTTCCCTCGCCAGCGATCACCGAAATTCCTACGGAATGGCTGGAAGACGAATAAGATCCGGTAAAACCGTCCGACGTTGCAAGGGCAATAGATGAATGACCAAAGGATGCGCTGGCCCCTTCGGAGTTGGTCACGCCAGCAACAGCAAGCGCGGCTTCTTCGGCTTGCTTCGCAGTTTCCGTCAGCTCCTCGGCAGACTGGGTCGAGGGATCATATAGATCGAGTTCTGGGAATTCCCTGGCAAGCAGCTCGGGGTCTGCCAAACCGCAATAGGCATCTTCTGGCATGTTGCGTGCCATATCCAATGCCCGATCGACCAAGGCGTCCAGAACACCGGCATCCGTGTCATTGGAAGACACAAAAGCCTGCTGTTTGCCGATCAGGACACGCAGACCAAGATCGTGGGCTTCTGATCTTTCGATCTCTTCAATTTCACCTAAACGGTATGCGACACTGGTTGACGTACCCTGTACACGGACGGCATCAGCAGCATCGGCTCCTTTTGCACGCGCCTTTTTGACAAGGTCATCCAGAATGTTCAGTGAATTTTGTTCGTTGGCTTTATGATCAGACATGTTTTCCTGACGGGATTTAATCGACGATATCTACTAAGGTAAGCATTGAGGCTAAAAATGGAATTAGAAAAAATTCAAAAGGCCGTTTAATCCATCGAATAACAATTTTCCTCCAGTCACGACCAACAGAAAATAGGCCAATTTATAGAAAATCTGTTCCGGGACCATTTTATGCAGTTTCACCCCTAACCAGATCCCGATAGGGGCCAGCGGGAAAAGGATGAGTGAGGTGGACAGGTTTTGTGTGGAAAGCTGCCCAAGATACGCATAGGGGATTAGTTTTACATAGTTTATGGCCAGAAAAAACCACGTGGCGGTTCCAACGAACAGGGTTTTATCGATTTTTTGCGGCAGCATGTAAAACTGTAAAGGCGGGCCGCCCGCGTGGGCGACAAAACTTGTAAAGCCTGAAATACCGCCCCAGAAACTGCCTCTGGCAAGGCTGGGTTGATGAACCGATTGCTTTGCCAACGGGTTTAGCCAGTAATTGAGTGTAAAAAGAACAGCGACACTGCCAATAACAATTCGAACAATATCTTCGTTCAACTGGTCAAAAAGGAGCGTCCCAAGACCAATCCCAACAAAAGCACCGGGCAACAGATAGAGGAGGTTTTTCAAGTGAAATTTTTTGCGATAGGCGATAATGCCAAAAATATCCATGAGACAGAGGATCGGTAGGATAATTGCCGCGGCCTGTACCGGAGAAATAAGCAGCGCCAACAAAGGAACTCCCAACATCCCCAACGATCCAGCAAATCCGCCTTTGGAGATTCCCACAAGCAGAATAGCCGGCACCGCAACACAGTAAAAAATCGGATCTGTCATCATTTCCATTTTGGCTTAGGACCAGATCGACTTGCCACTACCAGGCAGCCCAAGGCTATCCCAGATTTTATCAATCTTATCGACGACTTCTTTCTCCATCTGGATTTTTTCGCCCCATTCCCGGTCGGTTTCCGGAGGGAGCTTATTGGTCGCATCCATTGCAACCTTGCCGCCAAGGCCGGATTTTGGGGAAGCAAAATCCAGATAATCAATGGGCGTATCTTCGATCATGGTAATATCTCGTACTGGATCCATGCGGGTTGAAACCGCCCACATAACGTCCTTCCAGTCCCGCGCATTGATATCGTCGTCTACGATAATCAAGAACTTGGTGTACATGAATTGTCTCAGGTAAGACCAGGCTCCCATCATGACGCGCTTTGCATGACCGGCATACGCTTTTTTCATCGAAATTACGGCGATACGATAGCTGCACCCTTCAGGCGGTAGCCAGAAATCAACAATTTCCGGGAACTGTTGTTGAATAAGCGGGATAAAAAGCTCGTTCAGGGCTTCGCCCAGCACACTGGGCTCGTCTGGTGGGCGACCTGTGAAGGTGGAAAGATAGATAGGGTCTTTGCGCATTGTAATAGCAGTGATCGTAAAGACCGGAAACTGCTCTACGGAATTGTAATAGCCGGTGTGATCCCCATAAGGACCTTCGTCCGCATAGTCATCAAGCGATACAAACCCTTCCAGAACAATTTCAGAATTTGCCGGGACTTTTAGCGGAACCGTTTTACAATCCACGAGCTCCTGTTTTTTACCAGACAGAAGTCCGGCAAATTGATATTCGGAGAGATTGTCCGGGATTGGCGTAACTGCGGCGAGGATTGTTCCGGGGTCGGCGCCAATGACAATCGCCGCTGGTAATGGCTCCTGCTTTGATTGGCCCCATCTTTGGTGGTGCTGTGCCCCCCCGCGATGTTTCAGCCAGCGCATGATGGTTTTGTTTTTGTCCAGCTTTTGCATCCGGTAAATGCCAAGGTTGAAATCGTCGCTTTTCTCGTTGCTGGGACCTTTCGTTACAACTAGCGGCCAAGTGATTAATGGGGCCGGCTCTCCGGGCCAACATGTCTGAATGGGCAGATCATCAAGATTGATGTCCTCGCCGGTCAGAACGATGTCCTGGCAGGGGGCGGAACGCACGGTCTTGGGCCGCATATTCATAACTGTTTTCAAGACCGGCAACATTCCCATCGCTTCGCGGATACCCTCAGGGGGTTCAGGCTGGCGCAGGAATGCCAGTGTTTCGCCAACTTCGCGGAGTTGTTCAGGCTTTCGGTTCATCCCCATGGCAACCCTGTCGACCGTGCCAAACAGGTTTACCAGCACAGGCATTGAAGAGGGTTTACCCGCTTCATCAACGACATTTTCAAATAAAACGGCGGGGCCTTCTTCGGCAAGAAGGCGGGTTTGTATCTCGGTCATTTCCAGATTAGTCGAGACGGGCTCTTTTACGCGCACCAATTTGCCCTCTTTTTCAAGAAGGGCCATAAAATCTCTCATAGAGGAAAAAGACATGAAAGTTCCTTAGTCCAGGATTTGGAAATTGCCAGCAACAATAGCGAAAAGTACGATTGCACCAAATATTTTATTGGATTTAAACAGCATCAGGCATCGATCAGAATTGTCAATATCCAGATATCGTATTTGCCATAACAGATGCGCACCCGCACCGGCGATCCCAATGTAGAATAACACTGAAAGGTCGCTCAGCCATCCACAGAGGGTAAGGGAAAGCAAGGTGACCAGATAAAAACCAAACAGCCAATCTGTCGTTTTATTGCCAAATTTAAGGGCCGTCGATTTTACACCGATGAGGATGTCATCTTCTTTGTCCTGATGCGCGTAAATCGTGTCGTACCCTAATGTCCAACTGATGCCGCCCACATACAGGATGACGGCTGTCCAGGAAAGGGAACCTGTTTGTGAAACCCAGCCCAAAAGAGCGCCATAGTTAAACGCGAGCCCCAGAAAGAACTGCGGCCAGTAGGTAAATCGTTTTGCAAACGGATAGATAGCGACCAGAACCAAACTGGCAGCCCCGACAATAATTGCGGGAAGGTTGAACTGTAATAAGACCAGTAAACCAACCAAACACTGAACGGCCAACCAGAATACGGCTTGCCGAACAGAGACCTGTCCGCTTGGAATGGGCCTTTTACGGGTTCGTTCCACCATGCCATCGAAATTTCGATCGGCGATGTCATTGAGCGTGCATCCCGCGCCGCGCATTACAAAAGCACCGATTGCAAAGCAGACGAGCAGAAAAGCATCCGGAAGCTGGCCATGCCCAGATGCGAGTGCGACAGCCCACCAGCAGGGAAAGAGCAAAAGCCAGGTCCCGATTGGCCGATCCACTCTTGATAACTTGAGATAGGGCTGAACCATCTCGGGGGCATAGGCGTCGACCCAGTTCTGTTTGCTGGCGTCTGCTATGATTTTGCATTCATGCTTTTCTGTCATTCTGCTTATCAATCTGATCTAGTCTGACTGTCATTGAATTTACCGGATTAACCTAATGACCGCGTGACATCAATGTTCCTTATGCATTATATCCAGTTCAAACAGGCTAAGGATCAGGATATGGCCCCTAAAATTTCTTCAGTGAGACTGTATGTTGAAGCGTCACTAGGTTTGGACGCTGGCATTATTTTGGACCGACCACAGGCCCATTATGTTGGTAATGTCATGCGAAAACAGGTCGGCGATCCAGTTGTTTTGTTCAACGGCCGCGATGGTGAATGGTTGGGGGAGTTGCAGGAGGTTCGAAAGAACCACGCCCTTGTTCATGTGAAGTCCTGTCTAAGAGAGCAAACGCCCGAACCTGATATTATCCTGTATTTTGCGCCATTGAAAAAAATTCCAACAGCGCTGGTTGTGCAAAAAGCGACTGAATTGGGGGCGTCTCAACTGTCCCCTGTTCAGACAACCCGCACCAACGCGGATAAGATCAGGGATGATAAAATGGTGCTTCAGGCGATTGAAGCGGCAGAGCAGTCGGAACGGTTGTCTGTTCCTGAAATCCGTAAACTGGAAAAGCTTTCAACCGTTTTAAAGCATCGGGATATGGACCGTCCGTTGATTTTCTGTAATGAGCGGCTGGATAAGAAGGCACCTCTGGAACAGTTGGCGGACCTTAAGAATTTCGGGAAATGGGCGGTGCTGATCGGCCCGGAAGGAGGGTTCTCCGAGGAGGAGGTTTCACAGATCATGGCGTCTGAAAATGTTCATGCGATTGGTTTGGGGCCTAGGATTTTACGGGCTGAAACAGCCGTGATGGCCAGCCTGACACTTTTACAGGCGGTTTGCGGTGATTGGAATTGAACCATAGTTACCCTGATGTTACTGGAAAATGACGGGTATTCAGTTTTATAAATGGATTAAGACTTGAAGCATTATATTCAATGGATTACTTCATAAAAAATGCGGTCGGTGTTTGGGCGTAAAAGTCCGGCCAGAACTTTTTGAAAGGAAGAACATGTCCGGACCTGCGAAAGGTGACGTGGTAGAGATCACCGGGAAAGCTCAACTGGTGGAGTTTGCGGAAAGTGGATGCAAACCAAAAGAAGCTTGGCGTATCGGCACTGAACACGAAAAATTTGGTTTCAATCTGGAAACACTGGAACCGCTCCCTTATGACGGACCGTCCGGTATCCGCGCTATGCTCGAAGGCTTGCAGCGTTTTGGATGGCAACCCGACTATGAAGGGGACAATGTTATCGCGCTGACCATGAAAGGTTACAGCGTTAGCCTTGAGCCCGGCGGTCAGCTGGAATTGTCTGGCGAAGCATTGGAAACACTTCATCAGACCTGTACAGAAGTGCATACACATCTGGCGCAGGTTCGTGAAGTTGGCGATGAAATTGGCGTGGGCTTTCTTGGGTTGGGTTTCAGCCCGAAATGGTCATTGGACGAGACACCAATGATGCCCAAGGGCCGTTATCAGATCATGAAAAATTACATGCCGACCCGTGGCCAGCATGGTCTGGACATGATGTTCCGCTCATGTACGGTTCAGGTTAATCTTGATTATGGCTCTGAAGCGGACATGATTAAAAAATTCAGAACCAGTCTGGCGTTGCAACCAGTTGCAACTGCCCTCTTTGCCAACTCGCCTTTCACCCAAGGAAAGCCCAACGGTCATCTGAGCCACCGAAGCTTTATCTGGACCGATACAGATCCTGATCGGACAGGTATGCTTCCCTTTGTGTTCGAAGATAACTTTTCGTTTGAACAGTATGTGGATTATGCGCTGGATGTGCCGATGTACTTCGTCTATCGAAATGGCGAATATATTGACGTTTCGGGGCAGTCGTTCCGCGATTTCATGGATGGACGCCTTCCCGGGTTGCCAGGTGAAAAGCCAAGTCTTGTGGACTGGGATAACCATTTAACAACGATCTTTCCGGAAGTCCGCATGAAACGATTCCTTGAAATGCGTGGCGCTGACGGTGGGCCTTGGCGGCGTTTATGCGCCTTGCCTGCGTTCTGGGTGGGATTGCTGTATGATGATGGTGCGCTAAACGCGGCTTGGGATCTGGTGAAAAATTGGACAGAGGAAGAGCGTCAATCCCTCCGTGATGGCGTTATTACAACAGCTTTGCAGACGAAAACACCGGATGGCCGAACCGTTCGCGATCTTGCTGCTGACATTCTGGATATCTCCTCAGCGGGACTGAAAGCCCGTAAGAAACTTGATAGTTTTGGAGAGGATGAAACTCATTTCCTGAACGCGCTAAAAACGACCGTTGAAACGGGTATTACGCCTGCAGAAGAAATGCTGGCCTTGTATAATGGGGCGTGGAACGGGTCCATCGATCCCGTGTTCAAGGATTACGCTTACTAAGGTTTATCTAACTGTCGGCTGAGTGACAGGAGGCGTTCATAATGCGTCTGCCTTTCGTTTAAAGATGCGCCTGATGCAAACGGGCGCATTTTTTTTATGGCGCGGGCAAGTTGGGTGTAGCCTTGCCTGTTTTCTTCATTAATCTGGCGCCCCAGCTCTTCAATAATCAAATCACCTACAAGAGTATAGGCCCTTTTATCGCCTGCTTGCAGCGTTGGGGCTAACAGCGAAACAAGATCGGCTACAGGCGGGAAGGGGGGTTGTACAATCATGTCGGTGCCTGTCTGTTTTTCCAGAAGTAACAGATAGGAAACCAATGCATCCAATGACTGTGTGGAAGGGGCAGGCCCGGCAAATTCATCGACTATGACATGACGTGTAAAGGCAGGTAAGTCTGGCAATGTAGGGCCTGTTCCGTATGGGGCTGTATCTCTTATGCCGCGCAGGCTTGGAATTTTCCGCGGGTTGAAAATACCATCCTCTGACGCCGCATTCCAAAAGCCATGGGTCACGTCGATATGCCCGGGTTTGTCCGAAAGTCCAGATATGTAAAACCCTGTATTTACATGCCCTGCCGGGTGACAGCTATTGCAGGCCAATCCAATACGGACAGCCTTTTCCCCTAAAAGAGAGGGGCTTTTGAAAAGAAGGCGGCCTAAAAGGGCTGGACCTTTGAACTGAACCGTTTTTTTTGTTATTTCACCGACTGAAGCGTCTTCACTGGATGTTATGCTGCCGGGGGGAAGCCAGATGTTGTTTTGTGCAAACGATGTGGCCGGTCCAACAGCCATCAACAGGCATAGAATGAACCCGCCCACCAACAGTCGTTTGCGCTTTAGAACCATCTAGCTGGCGGTGCCGCCGACAGTAAGGCCACCCAGAAGCATGGTAGGCTGGCCAACACCGACGGGGACACTTTGTCCAGCTTTTCCGCATGTGCCGATACCGCTATCCAATGCCATATCATTCCCAATGGCTTTTACTTTCTTAAGGGCTTCACTGCCGGTACCGATGAGGGTTGCTCCTTTAACCGGAGCGGTCAATTTGCCATCTTCAATCAGGTAGGCCTCTGTACAGGAGAACACAAACTTGCCAGAGGTGATGTCAACCTGCCCGCCGCCAAAATTAACGGTATAGAGCCCCTTCTTGACGGAGGAAAGAATTTCACCAGCATCCTGATCTCCGCCAAGCATGTATGTATTTGTCATGCGCGGCATAGGCAAATGGGCAAAGCTTTCCCGCCGGCCGTTGCCGGTTGGCTCCACGCCCATAAGCCGGGCATTCTGCCGGTCCTGCATATATCCTACAAGGATGCCGTCTTCGATGAGTGTTGTGCAGCTGCTGGCGGTGCCTTCATCGTCAACCGTCAGCGATCCACGTCGGTCTGGAATGGTGCCGTCGTCAACGACTGTGACCCCCTTAGAGGCGACCCGTTTACCCATTAAATCAGAGAAGACAGATGTCTTTTTGCGATTGAAATCCCCTTCAAGGCCGTGTCCAACGGCTTCATGCAGGATAATACCTGGCCAGCCCGGCCCGACAATCACATCCATCTCGCCTGCAGGCGCGTCCACGGCGTCCAGATTGACAATTGCCTGTCGAAGGGCCTCATCAACGGCCGATTGCCAGGTTTCTTCTTCCAGATAAAAATCATAGCCTGTGCGTCCGCCCATGCCATGACTGCCGCTTTCCCGGCGACCATTCTGTTCAACAACGACAGAAACATTCAAACGCACCAAGGGACGGATATCACCGCTTCGCTCGCCGCCGCTTCGAATTATCTCAACGCCTTGCCAGGATCCCGCCAGAGAGGCTGAAACCTGCACCACACGACTGTCTTTTGCCCGAGCATAAGCATCGATCTCTGCAAGGGTTTTTACTTTTGCGTCAAAAGGGATGTTCTGCAGCGGGTTATCGTCTGAATATAAGGAACTGTTAGAGCCTGCGGGGGGCATTGCGATGCTGCCGCTATGACCTGTCGATACAGCTTTCACTGTGTCAGAGGCGGCTTTGATGGCTCTTTCACTAAGCTCGGAGGCGTGGGCAAAACCGGTGGCTTCACCAGAAACAGCGCGCAGGCCAAATCCTTGTGTTGTATCAAAACTGGCACTTTTCAGGCGGCCATCGTCAAAAGAGAACCCCTCTGACTGTCGGTATTCCAGAAACAGTTCCCCGTCATCTGCCCCGTCGAGAGAAGCCGACACGATTTTTTCGACCGAACCGCGATCCATATCGGTACCGGTAAAGAATAAATTGTCGGCAGTTTTGATGTCTGTCACGCTTACGCTCCATTTCAGCATTTTTCCAAGCCCGGATAGGCCTTTTGTTAAATATGTGGTTTTCTTAGCGAAATGTCGAGGGTGAGTGTTAATAGAGGCAACGATTCAAGTACTTGCGGTGTTGTTATCGGGTTAAAGATGCGTCAAAATGTCACAACTTGACAAAAAGGCGGTAAATCAGCGAGTTCGTCCATGTCGGGATGGGAATGCCCGTGATTGTTTAAGTTGTTGTTTTTATGGTGTTATTGTTATTATTTTGCAGCATATAAGAAGAGTCTTGAGTGTAAAAATACAGATAAATCCAGTCTAAGGCTTGTTCTGTTGATGGTCGTTCGTGTAGTTTCCGCACCAACTTGATCTGAATCAATTTTGATTTGCGTCAACAGACTGGCTATAAATAAGGCATGATCACAAATCCCTCTGTGACTGGAGTAAGGATTTGCTGAGCTAAGAAAGCGATTAGAAACGGGAATAAATGATGGCTATGGTTAAAAAAATTGTCGCCCTATTTGCTGCTTTTGCAGTATCGGCGCTGACAATGGGGAACGCCGTTGCGGCCCAAGGACAGGCTACTCCATGGCAATTGGGATTTCAGGATGCATTCTCCCCAGTTGCTCACCAAATGAATGATTTTCACAATCTGCTATTGGTCATTATCACGGCCATTACGCTTTTTGTGCTTCTTCTTCTTGTCTATGTTGTTATTCGATTTAATCGGAAGGCCAATCCAACGCCTTCGAAAACATCGCACAACACATTGATTGAATTTGTCTGGACGGTAGTGCCGATCCTGATCCTTATCGCCATCGCGGTACCTTCTTTCAAACTCCTCTATTATGCAGATCGTGTCGAAAAAGCTGACATGACCATTAAAGCCATTGGTTATCAGTGGTACTGGGGTTATGAGTATGTCGACGAAGATAATCTCGCTTTTGAAGCTGTGATGCTTGAAGAAGACGAACTTAAAGAAGGTCAGCCACGGTTGTTGGCAACTGACAATACAATTGTTCTTCCGATTGATACAAATATTCGACTGCTGGTCACAGCGGAAGATGTTCTTCATTCTTGGGCAATGCCAGCATTTGGCGTCAAGATGGATGCCGTTCCGGGCCGTCTTAACGAAACTTGGATGCGGATTGAGAAAGAAGGCATGTATTACGGTCAGTGCTCTGAGTTGTGCGGCGCCCGCCATGGCTTCATGCCGATTATGGTGAAAGCTGTCAGCAAAGAAGACTACAAAGCTTGGCTTGTAAAAGCGAAAGAAGAATTCGCGAGCGCGGGTGGGGAGGCTTTGAAAATCGCCGACGCATCTGCTGTCACACAATAATCCGTTAGAGAGAGGCAATTAACATGGCTTATGGTGCAGCAGCAGCTCATGATGACCATACTCCCAGAGGTTGGAAACGCTGGGTTTATTCAACAAACCATAAAGATATTGGAACCATGTATCTTATATTCGCGGTTATCGCGGGTATTATCGGTGGTGCAATGTCTGTCTTTATCCGGGCTGAACTTCAGATGCCGGGTGACCAGTTCCTGAACGGGAACTACCATTTTTTCAATGTTGTCGTGACAGGCCATGGCCTGATCATGGTGTTCTTTATGGTGATGCCAGCCGTGATTGGCGGTTTTGGTAACTGGATCGTCCCTCTGATGATCGGGGCACCGGATATGGCCTTCCCGCGAATGAATAATATTTCATTCTGGCTATTGCCGCCTGCGCTTGGTCTTCTGTTGATCTCCATCTTTGTGGAAGGTCCGGCCGGTGCAGATGGTGTTGGCGGTGGCTGGACAATGTATCCGCCGCTCGCGTCCTCCGCAGGTCAGCCTGGTATGGCAGTGGATTTTGCAATCCTCAGCCTGCACGTCGCTGGTGCATCATCAATTCTGGGTGCCATCAACTTCATTACAACCATCTTCAACATGCGTGCACCTGGTATGACCATGCATAAGATGCCGCTGTTTGTCTGGTCAGTTCTGGTTACGGCCTTCCTGCTTCTTCTGTCTTTGCCTGTTCTTGCCGGCGCGATCACAATGTTGCTGACAGACCGTAATTTCGGAACAAACTTTTTCGTTCCTGAAGGGGGTGGAGATCCAATCCTGTTCCAGCATCTTTTCTGGTTCTTTGGACATCCTGAAGTGTATATCATGATCCTTCCAGGTTTTGGTATCATCAGTCAGATCGTCTCGACCTTCAGCCGCAAACCTGTATTCGGTTATTTGGGTATGGCATATGCGATGGTTGCTATCGGTGGTGTCGGCTTTATCGTGTGGGCTCACCACATGTATACGGTCGGTATGAGCGTTGATACGCGGGCGTATTTCCTGGGTGCAACTCTTGTGATTGCGGTTCCGACTGGCGTGAAAATCTTCTCTTGGATTGCGACCATGTGGGGCGGCTCCATTGAATTTAAAGCACCAATGATCTGGGCTCTTGGCTTTATCTTCCTGTTTACCTTGGGTGGTGTGACCGGTGTGGTTCTGGCCAATGGCGGTCTGGATGTGATTTTGCATGATACCTATTATGTTGTTGCTCACTTCCATTATGTGCTGAGCCTTGGTGCGGTATTTGCCATTTTTGCCGGTATTTATTACTGGTTTGGCAAAATGACGGGTTATAATTATTCCGAAACCCTCGCCAAACTGCATTTCGCGGTTACGTTTATCGGCGTGAACATGATTTTCTTCCCAATGCATTTCCTCGGACTTGCCGGAATGCCTCGTCGTATTCCTGATTATCCGGATGCATTTGCTGGATTTAATGCGATCGCCTCTTACGGTTCGTATATTTCAGCGTTCGGTGTGGTTATCTTCCTGTTCACTGTCCTGCATGCTTTCATGCGCGGCGAGAAAGCAGCTGATAATCCATGGGGTGAAGGCGCAACGACTTTAGAGTGGACGTTGACGTCACCACCACCTTTCCATCAGTTCAATGAACTGCCTGTAATTAAGTAACGACGGAGTGCTTGGTGTCTGACACAAGTATCATTCGGGACACAGAAGCTCGCGCTGATTATTCATCGGCGCGAGCAAGTGACTATTTTGCACTCTTGAAACCAAGGGTGATGTCGCTTGTCGTGTTCACCGGCTTGGTCGGATTGGCCGTTGCACCGGGTTCTTTGCATCCTGTTCTTGCATTCACAGCGTTGCTTTGCATCGCGGTTGGGGCAGGCGCATCCGGTGCGATTAATATGTGGTATGATGCCGATATCGATCAGGTTATGGAGCGGACAAAGAACCGTCCTGTACCGTCTGGAAAGGTAACGGCGAACGAGGCTTTGGCTGTTGGCGTAAGCCTATCAGTTGCTTCCGTCGTTTTGATGGGGCTCGCAATTAATCTGGTGGCGGCAGCATTGCTGGCGATCACCATCGGGTTCTACATTTTCGTCTACACAATGTGGCTGAAACGTCGGACGCCGCAAAATATTGTTATTGGCGGCGCAGCCGGCGCTTTTCCTCCCATGATCGGGTGGGCTTCTGTGACCGGTGATGTCAGCATTGAATCGATTGTTCTCTTCGCCATTATCTTTATGTGGACACCTCCACATTTTTGGGCGCTGTCCTTGTGGCGGGATATCGATTACGCGAAGGCCGGTGTTCCTATGTTGCCGGTTGTAGCTGGCCGGGAAGCGACCCGCAAGCAGGTTGTTATCTATAGTGTTCTGCTGTTCCCAGTGGCTGTGATGCCTTATTTTCTGGGATATGCAGGTCTTTTCTATGGTATTGGATCGGCAATTCTGGGCGGTATCTTCCTGTTCGGTGCGTTAAAGGTCTGGGTTAAGAAAGACGAGAAAAGCGCGAAACAGCTTTTTGCTTTTTCTCTTCTGTACCTCTTTTTAATTTTCGCCATATTGCTTGGTGAAAACATCGTGAAAGGCATTTTGTAAAATGGCTGAGGACGATGAACGCAAAAAAATGCGTAATCGCAATCTGGTTGTCGGCGGCATTCTGTTTGCCCTCGTTATTCTTTTTTACCTCATCACTGTTGTGAAAATGACGGGAGCTGGTGGATGACGACGGAGACTGCAAAAAAATCGAAACGCCTAGCTATCGTTCTTGTTGGACTGGCTGCGGGCATGGTGGGGATGGCTTATGCCGCTGTCCCACTATACGATTTATTTTGCCGTGTTACGGGATATGGCGGAACGACGCAACAGGCGTCTATTGCGTCAGATGTGATTCTGGAACGGGAGATTACTGTCGGGTTTGATGCGAACACATCGCGGAAAATGCCGTGGGAATTCAAACCGGTCAAAAAAACAATTACGTTAAAGATTGGCCAGACGGGATTGGCTTTTTATGAAGCCTATAACCCGACTGATCAGACGATTACGGGAACGGCATCCTTTAATGTGACGCCGCAAAAAGTTGGCCAGTATTTTACAAAGATTGATTGTTTTTGTTTTACTGAGCAAACCTTGAAGCCGGGGCAACGGGTAGATATGCCGGTGACATTCTTTGTCGATCCGGAAATCGCCAGTGATCCGAATACAAAAGAAGTGGAAACAATCACCTTGTCCTACACGTTCTTTCCGATAGAGCCGGAAGAAGAAACTGAGGAAGAGACTGTTTCCAGCGTTGATAACGCGGCAAAAAAGGCCGTAGAGACTAACTAACCCTTTTGGGGGTCCTATTGATAAAACCGGGGGGAATCCGGTTAGATTGCAGGAGTTGAAGATGGCAGATTCACACGCCAAACAACATGATTACCATCTCGTCGATCCGAGCCCATGGCCGGCATTGGCATCTTTGTCAGCATTTATTACTGCGATCGGCGCGGTTATGTGGATGCACGATAAGGGCTTTGCTATATTCACCATCGGTATGATCGTGTTGCTGTATACCGCCTATGCCTGGTGGCGCGATGTCGTCAAGGAAGGCGAGCATCAAGGACACCATACACCTGTTGTCCAACTTGGACTTCGCTATGGCATGATCATGTTTATTGCATCAGAGGTTATGTTCTTTGTTGCTTGGTTCTGGGCCTATTTTAATGCGGCCTTTTTCCCAACGGAAGCCATTGGTAGCGTTTGGCCACCAGAGGGTATTGAAACTTTCAATCCATGGTCACTTCCCTTTGTGAATACACTGATTCTGCTCACCTCCGGTACAACAGTGACATGGGCTCACCACGCTTTGCAGCATGGTGATCGCAAGGGCCTTATTCAGGGCCTTGTTCTAACAGTGATCCTGGGTGCAGTTTTCTCAGTCGTTCAGGGATATGAGTATTCTCACGCGGCCTTCGGGTTTACTGACGGAATTTATGCGTCAACCTTCTATATGGCCACTGGCTTCCATGGTGCGCACGTTTTGATCGGAACGATCTTCTTGTTGATCTGTTTGATCCGGGCGACTAAAGGCCACTTTACTGAAAAACACCATTTCGGCTTTGAAGCTGCTGCCTGGTATTGGCACTTTGTTGACGTGGTATGGTTGTTCTTGTTCGCCGCCATTTACTGGTGGGGTGCCTAAGGCGCCTTTCCCTTCCGGGCGGCTAACGCCAGGTTGATACTGAAAAGCTGCGCAGAACAACATTCCTGCAACTGCTGTTCACGCAGATCAAATAAAAACAGGCCTCTCTATTGCCGAGGGGCCTGTTTTTTTGTGCATTGAAATTCATTGTAATTGCCATGCCGGGTCTTTAAATGGAAATCAGAGTACCCTATGGTAAGTCTCAATTTTGAACCAAAGACGTAAGTCCCATATCATGAAAAATTTTTCTCCCGGTTTTTGGCCTACGGTCATGACTATTCCCATTGTTATCGTGCTGCTCACTTTAAGCATCTGGCAGCTAAACCGTTACGCCTGGAAGGTAGAATTGATTGACCATTTGTCAGCTCAATTGGCCCTGGACCCGGTTGATTTGCCAACCGGCGACGTTGCGCTTTCTGAATGGGAACACCGCAAGGTTCGCCTGCGCGGAGAATTTCTTCACGAAAAGGAAATTCACCTTTTCAGCCATGCCGACAAAGGGCGTAAGGGGTTTCAGATTATAACTCCCTTTAAACGGGCTGAAACCGGGCAAATCTATCTGGTTAATCGGGGTTGGGTGAACGAAGGGTTCAAGGACCCTGAAAACCGGACTGAAGGCTTATTAAGCGGCGTTGTGAAGGTCACAGGGGTTGTTCGGAAACCCTGGACGAAAAGTTATGATTTTCTGCCGGATAATAACCGGTCAACCAATGTCTGGCTGTATGGCGATCTTGCCCAAATGGCGGCGCATCAAAATGTGGAGGCCGCACCGTTTTTTATTGAACTTGACGCAACTCCTGTTCCAGGCGGATGGCCAATTGGCGGGCAAACGCGTATCTCCATACCCAATAATCATTTGGAATATTTCATTACCTGGCTGGGCCTTGCAGCGGCAATGCTGGCGATTTACATTTTTTACGGTATCGGTAAAGCCAAGAAAAAGGATTAGAGATCCAAGTATGTCTGCATACGCGAAATTAGAACAACTTTTTCACAAGCGGTCTGTTCTTTCGGGGGCGAGTGCCATTCTTCATTGGGACAACGCCGTCATGATGCCAGACGGCGGCGCGGAAAGCCGGTCAGAACAATTGGCAACGCTTGGCCTTATGTCTCATGAATTGTTGAAGGGGCCAGCCGTGGAAAACTGGCTGGAAGAGGCTTCTTCTGAAACCCTTGATGACTGGCAAACAGCGAACCTGAAGGAAATGAATAACCAATGGCGCCACGGGAACGCTGTTGACGGCTCGTTGGTTGAGGCGTTGTCCCGAGCAACGTCACAATGCGAAATGACCTGGCGCGCGGCGCGCGAAGAAAACGACTTTTCAGTCTTGCAAGAAGAATTGGAAAAGGTTGTTTCCTTGACGCAGGAAATGGCTTTGGCGAAAGCAGAGGCCTTCGGTGTCACGGCTTATGATGCGCTGCTTGATCAGTTTGAACCCGGCTGTACCGCAGAGGTAATTGATGTCCTATTTGACGATTTAGGGGCTTTTTTACCGGGTTTCCTAGATCAAGTTTTGGAAAAACAACGCGTAAATGGCCGCGGAGAAAAACCCGAAGGGCCTTTTCCGATCGAGGTTCAGCGCGATCTGGGCGAAGCATTTATGAGGGCGTTGACCTTTGATTTTAATCACGGGCGTCTCGATACAAGCCACCATCCGTTTACAGGCGGAACACCAGACGATGTCAGGCTAACGACCCGTTATGAAGAGGATGATTTCACACAAAGCCTTATGGGAACGCTGCATGAAACGGGTCATGCCCTGTACGAGCAGAATTTGCCGCTTAAATGGCGCCATCAACCGGTTGGTCAGGCTCGTGGCATGGCGATGCATGAAAGCCAGTCTCTTCTGATTGAGATGCAGCTTTCTCGAGGTTCGGAATTTCTCCAATACGCAATCCCAATTATTCGCGATGCGTTTAAGGGAGAGGGTGAAAATTGGACATTTGCAAATCTGAAACAGTTTTATCATCGTGTGGAGAGGGGTTTCATTCGGGTAGACGCGGATGAAGTAACCTATCCTCTTCATGTTATTTTACGGTATCGATTGGAAAAGGCGCTTTTATCCGGGGATTTGAAAGTCAAAGACCTGCCGGGTGCTTGGAATGAAGGGATGATGAGTTTGCTGGGCGTAACGCCGCCCAATGATCGGCTAGGCTGTCTTCAGGATATTCATTGGCCAGGAGGGGCGATCGGTTATTTCCCGACTTATACAATGGGTGCACTGGCTGCGGCACAATTGTTTGAAGCTGCAAGAAATGACCTTTCAGACATGCACGCCGACATCAGAGCCGGTAAATTTGAACCGCTTGTCGACTGGCTGAAAAAACATGTTCATCAAATGGGAAGTCTTAAAAGCACCGATCAGATGTTGGAAGACGCCACTGGTAAAAAAATGGGGACAGAAGCCTTTAAAGCCCATCTGACTGATCGTTATCTTAAAGGCTAATTTACCTGTAAATCTGCTGAATTTAAGTATAGAACATTAGGCTGTTTGATTTGAGGCCGCAATTCTTAACTGGAGAGACACGGTGCGATACATAAGTACACGCGGGGAAGCACCAGCGTTAAATTTTGAAGAGGTGGTTTTAACTGGTCTGGCCAGAGACGGTGGGTTGTATGTTCCGGAAACCTGGCCGCAGATGTCTCATCAGGAAATTCGCGATCTTTCTGGTAAAAGTTATGCAGAGGTTGCAGCGATTGTTCTTCAACCTTTCCTTGGCGACAGCGTGAGCTCGTCTGATTTCAGGCAGATGACGGAAAAGGCATATGGGGCTTTCTCCCATAAAGCCGTTGTTCCTCTGTCCCAGCTGGATGCCAACGATTTTCTGATGGAGCTGTATCACGGCCCGACCTTGGCTTTTAAGGATGTGGCGTTGCAACTGTTGGGGCTGCTCTATGATCACCTGCTTGGCCGGAAAAACAAAAAAGTAACGATTGTCGGGGCGACATCCGGGGATACAGGCTCTGCTGCGATTGAAGCCTGCCGGGGCCGGGATGCGGTAGATATTTTTATCCTGCATCCTGCCGGACGGGTGTCTGATGTACAGCGCCGTCAAATGACGACTGTCTTGGACAGTAACGTGCACAATATTGCTGTTGATGGTGATTTTGATGACTGTCAGGCGCTAGTAAAAGCCTTGTTTAACGATCTGGATTTTCGGGATCAGTATGCGGTATCCGCTGTGAATTCCATTAACTGGGCCCGTGTTATGGCGCAAATCGTCTATTATTTTACCACGGCTATTAGTCTGGGAGGACCAGAGCGGGCCATTTCATATTCGGTGCCAAGTGGAAATTTTGGTGATATTTATGCCGGTTACTGCGCGGCTAAAATGGGCTTGCCGATTGAACAATTGATCGTAGCGACAAACCGGAATGATATTCTGTCACGGTTTTTTAATACGGGCGAATATATCAAAGAAGGTGTTGATCCCACCATTAGTCCCAGTATGGATATTCAGGTTTCCAGTAACTTTGAACGTTTTCTGTTTGATCTTTACGGGCAGGATGGAGCTGCCGTGAAAGAGATGATGCGGCAACTGGATGAAGACGGAGGATTTACCGTTAATATGTCACAACTCAATAACGCTACTTTCTCGGCCGCAAAATGCGACGAGCAGGAGACATTGAATGTGATTGCAAAAACCTTGAAGGAAAATGGCAAACTGGTTGACCCGCATACTGCTGTCGGCCTGAAAGCCGCGGCGGACTGCCGTAGGAATGTGAAAACGCCAATGGTGACGTTAGCGACGGCTCATCCTGCTAAATTCCCGGCTGCCGTAGAAAAAGCGACAGGGCATTATCCCAAGTTACCGGCACATATGGCCGATTTATTTGAACGGGAAGAAAAAATGGATCATCTGCCTAATGATCTTTCCTCCCTGCAAACCTATATTAGAGAACGGGCGCGTATTTTAAGCGCTGATTGACAGAAAGTTATCGAATGAACCTTCAGGTTTCTACGCTAGAAAATGGGATGCGGGTCATTTCTGATCCCATGCCCAACCTTGAAACATCTGCTGTTGGTGTCTGGGTTGACACCGGGGCCCGCCATGAGACACCGGAGCAAAATGGCATCTCCCATGTTCTTGAGCATATGGCATTCAAGGGAACGGAATCCCGTTCCGCGTATGATATTGCCGAAAGTATCGAGGCCGTTGGCGGTCATTTAAACGCTTACACAAGCCGTGATCAAACCGCGTACTATGCGCGCGTTCTAAAAGATGATCTGGGGCTTGCGACAGAGATACTGTCTGACATATTGCAGCATTCAACCTTCGATCAGGATGAGCTGATCCGTGAAAAAGAAGTGATTGTTCAGGAAATCGGCCAAACAAATGATACACCGGACGATATCATTTTTGATCATCTTCAGGAAACTGCCTATGCAAATCAGGCGGTGGGACGTTCTATCTTGGGAACTGCAGAGCGGGTTCGTGGTTTTACGCGCGAGACAGTTTCTGGATATATGAAAGATCGCTATTTGGCCCCGAAGCTTGTTCTAAGCGCTTCCGGTGCGGTTGACCATGACGAATTGGTCCGCATGGCAGAGGATATGTTCTCTGGTCTTGCAAAAGAGGGCCAAACAGGGATGGAAGACGCCCGTTATACCGGTGGTGACTTCCGTGAAGAGCGAGATCTGGAACAGGTTCATTTTGCACTGTCCGTGCCAGGGCTTTCCTATCAGGACGAAGATTTTTATGCAGTTCAGGTTTTATCCGGGCTGCTGGGCGGTGGGATGTCATCGCGTTTGTTTCAGGAAGTGCGGGAAAAAAGAGGGCTATGCTATTCCGTTTTTGCTTTTTCGTCTTCTTTTGCGGATGCAGGGTTATTCACGGTATATGCAGGAACCGGCGCGGAACAGATTGGTGAACTGGGCGGTGTTATCTGTGATGAATTAATTCGCGCAACCACTGATATCACAGAGGCAGAGGTTGCCCGTGCCCGTGCACAACATAAAGCGGCGCTGTTGATGGGGCAGGAGAGTCCTGCGGCCAGATGCGAAGTCCATGCCCGCCAAATGTTGATCTATGATCGTGTTATTTCTCCTCAGGAAATTTCTGAAAAGATCGAAGCGGTTACGCCGGAGCATCTGCAAAAAGTGGCAAAAAGGCTGTTTTGTAACGTTTCTCCAACGATTGCGGGTCTGGGACCAATTAAAAATCTTGATAAATTCGACCACTTTGCGGCAAGATTTGCAGGCTAGGCTTTTTCTGGCTCGTCTGCCCGTCTTACCCAAAGGAAATGTCTTTGGATGATTTGAATGTAATCAACAGGTTTTTATATTTTGGCGCCCAAAAGCCGGTTGTGTCCGACCGGCTTTATATCCGCTATCCAAGGCTGTCAGACTGGCAGCAATGGTCTGCGGTTCGGACGATCAGCCGGGACCATCTGGTCCCGTGGGAGCCTGTCTGGTCACCCAATAATCTCAGCAAAGTGAATTTTAAGGCGCGGCTTCGGCATTACGCGCGGGATGCGCGCGAAGATATCGGTCATGCCTATTTTCTGTTTCGAAAAGACAATCATCACCTGATCGGTAGCATAACGCTGAGCAATATACGGCGGGGTGTTTCGCAAACCGGAAGCATTGGTTATTGGACTGGGTTGCCTTATATCCGAAAAGGTTACATGTTCGAGGCGTTATGCGCCTTGCTGCCGTTTATTTTTGAGCATCACGGATTGAGGCGTGTTGAGGCCGCCTGTGTTCCAGAGAATGCAGCCAGTGGATCCTTGTTGAGAAAAGTCGGTTTCATAGAGGAAGGGCGTGCACGCGAGTATCTATGCATCAATGGAACCTGGCAGGATCATCTTCTTTTTGCGTTGCTGGAATCAGATAAAATTAACAGCACTGACACTCAGGCGTGACCAAGGTCAGAAGATAAGAGACCCGGGTCAAAACCCAGCTTGTTAATTGCTGCTTGCCACTTGTTTTCCAGTTGCTCACCAAAAACCAGATCACTATCGGCTTCGACAACCAGCCAGCCATTTCCCTGAATTTCCTGTTCCAGCTGACCGGGTCCCCATCCAGAATACCCTAAGGCAAGAAAACTGCTGTCCGGCCCATTTCCTTCTGCCATGCATTGGAGCATGTCCAACGTCGCGGTGAGGGCAATGCCTTGACCAATTGGAATTGTTGTTTCGTGCACAAGATCTGTCGAATGAAGGACAAAGCCCCGTTCTGTTTCAACCGGGCCGCCAAAGTGGATATGTGGATTATTTGACCTGGCGGTAACCGGAATATCAAGTTGGTCGAGTAATTCCTTAAAGGAAAGGACGCCTAGATCTTTGTTTAAAACAATGCCCATGGCACCGTCTTCGGTATGCGAGCAGAGCAGAATGATGGAGCGTTTGAACCGCGGGTCA
This sequence comes from Sneathiella sp., assembly GCF_047631475.1. GTDB lineage: Bacteria > Pseudomonadota > Alphaproteobacteria > Sneathiellales > Sneathiellaceae > Sneathiella. The sequence goes on from NZ_JBLHZT010000019.1 coordinate 61,264, forward strand.
GGCATTGTGGGCATTGCGACCAGTATTTGACCTTCGAGATATCCTGTATCAATTTTTGTGCCTGTCATGATCTCACTTTAGTTTTTGTGTTTAACCCTCATCATATCGATGAAATAATTGTGACGTGCAACCTGAGCATATTGCCCTATATTTTAAAGCATTACGAACTCAATAACTATTAATCTGGTGCTGGGCTTTTAAAAAATGAAGAAGAAAATTCTGGTTTTTATCGGAACCGTCACTTCTTTCAGCGTTTTATTTTTATCTTTACTGGCGTTTGCTGCGCAAGGGCAGGTATCAAAAACAAACCTGATTTCAGACGTTCAGGCCGTCGGTGATGATGCAGTTATCATGATGGGACTGCATATTGCGTTGAATAAGGGCTGGAAGACCTATTGGCGAAGTCCGGGGGATGCCGGTATCCCGCCGCAGTTTAATTGGTCAGGGTCGCAAAATATCGAGAAAGTCGAAGTTCTTTGGCCCAAACCTATTGAGTTTAGCAGTGCTGGTCTTTCATCCTGGGGGTACAAGGATGAAGTTGTCTTCCCGTTAAGGGTGACGTTAAAGCAGCCGGGGCACGCCGTCCGGGCCAATCTGGATGTGTTTTACGGTGTATGCGAGATGGTCTGCATCCCAGTGAAACAGGAAGTTGCCCTCAGTCTGCCCCAAGGGCCTGCCGTAACATCGAAGGATGCGCCGCTAATAAAATTATTTGCTGAGCGGGTTCCGTTGTTACTGTCGATGTCAAACCAGGTTCATGATATGAAGGTTAAATCAAACGGATCACAGGAACTGATGATTACAATCAAGTCTGACCTTCAGTTTAATAATCCGGCTTTAATCCTCGAAGGGGAACAAGGTGATTTTTTCCAGATTTCGCCCAAGACCACTAATCAAACAGCGGGCTATCTGGTTTTTACAGCGACAGCCGACCTTGCACGCAAAGGATCACCTTTGAAAGGGCGGAAAATAACCGCGACAATTCTCGATAAGGGGGTTGCTGTTGAAGGCCAAATAACTGTTAAATAGATCCATTGGATTATGCGGATCAGCCAGGTTACAAGGCAAGGTCTGTAAACTCGAGTAAAGAAAACAAACTACCACATAGGGAATAAAGTATGACAATCAAAGTAGGCGATAAACTTCCAGCAGGTGAATTGATGGAAATGACCGGAAGCGGTCCAGCAAAACTCTCTGTTGAGGAAATTTTTGGCGGTAAGACGGTTGCTTTATTTGCTGTTCCGGGCGCCTATACCCCAACATGTTCTGCAAAACATCTTCCAGGTTTTGTTGATAATCTTGAGTCTCTCAAGTCAAAAGGTGTGGATGAGGTGATTTGCCTGTCCGTCAACGATCCTTTTGTGATGGCTGCATGGGGTCAGGCGCAAGCCGCAGGTGAAGTTCGCATGCTCGCCGATCCAGATGCTGCATTCACAAAAGCAATGTCCGTTGAATTTGACGCGTCCGGCGCTGGTCTTGGTGTTCGCTCTCGCCGTTATTCAATGCTGGTTGAAGACGGAACAGTGAAACAGCTCAACCTGGAAGAAACAGGTGGTTTCGAAGTTTCTGATGCAGAAACTCTGCTCGGCCAGCTGTAAGATATATTCTTAGTATATGACGAACGGGGGAAGAGCTTGCTCTTCCCTTTTTTTATCGAACTGTTTCCATTCCCTGGTTTGCGAGTTCATCAGCTTTTTCGTTGCCGGGGACACCCGCATGCCCCTTGACCCATTTCCATTCAATTTGATGGCGGGCAATGGCGTCGTCCAGCAGGACCCACAGATCCTTGTTCTTAACCGGTTTCTTGGCGGCCGTTTTCCAGCCGTTCTTTTTCCAGTTTACCATCCATTTCGTAATGCCATCCTTGACATACGTGCTATCCGTATGCAGTTCGACAACTGATGCGCGTTTAAGGGCGTCCAATGCTTTAATAGCCGCTGTTAATTCCATACGGTTATTTGTGGTATCAGCTTCGCCGCCGCATATTTCCTTAATTTTACCGTCACATTCCAGCATCGCGCCCCATCCGCCCGGACCAGGATTTCCAGAACATGCTCCATCTGTGTAAATAACTACTTTTTTACTGCTCAAAATGACACCTTTAAGGATGATTTCTTAGTTCAGCCCCTTCCTAACACATTCATAGATAAAGGAGGTCTGTAAAATTTGATGCAATTAACAGAATATTAGGTGCTTTTTGTCAAAATCGAAGACTAGGAACAAAGTCTTA
>NZ_JBLHZT010000020.1:0-59354 GCF_047631475.1 Sneathiella sp.
GATCTGTATCGATCTGCAATTCTTTGAAAAAATTAACAAGGTTGGGGTAGTTTTTCGTATTATATACGATGAAACCAGTGTCGATATTATGTCCATCGGCAGAGACAGTGTTGCTATGACCCCCCAGGCGATCGTCTTTTTCCAACAGCGTCACATCATGTTTTTTTGCTAAAAGCCACGCAGCGGACAACCCTGAAATCCCGCTCCCTATCACTGCAATTTTTTTCATGCCGATGCTCTCATAAAGTTATTCTATCCTCCTTCTACGGGTTTCTATACACTTTAGATCACAATTTTAATTGCTCTGCTGATCCAGTTCTAATTCGCCTGCGTATACAGATTAATTAGAAGCGGTAAGGAAGAGCTGGTGGGACAACCTAATCGAACAGTATCGATTGACGACATGAAGCGAGGGACAATGGCAAATAACGCCACGCCAAACGATCTGAACGAAGATCTGACGGCAATCGCTCATTTTCAGGATCAAAAGGCCTATCACCGTCTTTTCCATTCCATCGCTCCTCGGCTCAAGTCTTTCTTGTTGTCGCAGGGCGTCATGGAAAATAATGCAGAAGAAATTCTGCAGGAGACAATGTTGAAGGTTTGGCAGAAAGCCCGACTTTTCGACAGTAGCAAAGCCTCCGCTTCTACATGGATTTATACGATTGCCCGGAATGTGAAGATCGATCGGATACGCAAGGATTTAAGACCTGAACCAGATCCCCATGATCCAAGTTACATTCCTGACAGCCCCGAAACAGGGGAACAATCGATAAGCCGCAAACAAGAGGGCAACGTTATTCGGAAGGCCGTTGCGAAACTGCCTCCGGAACAGATAAGGATCATTACTATGTCTTTTTACGAAGACAAATCCCACGCGGAAATCGCAGAGGCCTTGAATTTGCCTCTTGGGACAGTCAAATCGCGCATTCGACTGGCTTTTGGTAAAATACGGAACGAATTAGACGGTGTTTCATGAATACGATTAAACATCATATCGGCGATGATACGCTCATGGCCTATGTAAATGGCACATTGACAGAAACGATTTCTGTTGTTGTGGCCACTCATCTTGCGCTTTGCCCGGAATGCAGAAAAAATGTTCAGCTAATGGAAGATATTGCGGCGTTATATCTGGTGGATTCCGAACCGGGTGGCGTGATGAGCACTCCGCCCTCCGTGGATATGCTGGAACAGGATGACCCATCGGCAGATCTTTCGTTCACAACTGAATATGTGGATAAAGGGGTTCCTGCACCGCTGGCAAGTCAGTTGCCAATGCATCTGGAAGACATTCCGTGGAAAAAACTCATTCCCGGCGTGAGCCATTATCCCCTGTCTGTATCAAATGGCAGCCGCAAAAAAGGAGTTCTCAGGCTTCTGAAAATCTCACCGGGTACCCCAATACCGGAGCATAGCCATACAGGTCAGGAAATCACCATGATCCTGAAAGGGTCTTATATTGACGAACTTGGACGGTTTCAGTCCGGTGATATTGCGGATCTTGACAGTACGATAACCCATCAGCCGGTTGCAGACACAGACAAAGATTGTATCTGCCTGATTGCGACGGATGCACCGTTGAAATTCTCTGGTTTTTTCAGCAAGCTTCTACAACCGCTGGTCGGAATATAGACCACACTGACAATCAGAAAACCGTCTTTAGCCTGAACACGACCCAAAAAAATCACGCTCTGATCCAATTCTCTTGAATTCTGGTCATTGTCTGATTATATGTCGAAAAAAGGTTTATTGAGGTTTTCTGGGTTGGCTTTCACAAAGTTGAAAAAAAGCACGTTTAAAAAGGCAATGGCTTTGCTGTTGGCGACGCTGTTTGTGTTCGACTTATCAATGTCCGACGGTTTTGCATCAATGGATCACCATACAGATCCTGCCTCTGCGACACTCTCCCAGCAACAAGAAGATCCTTCTTCCCATCATGGATCAAAGGCACATTTTGATAATTGCGGGATGGTTGTTTGTACCAGTGTCCTGCTGCCCGTATCCTTGCAGATGACCTCCGTTCTTTCAACAAACCACACATTCTTCATCGTCGAGAGTAAACTCAGCTCTCGCGAGACAGGGCCGCTGCCCTACCCTCCACGATCATAAAACAGAATTGACTCTATCGGATTGAGCCCGCGCGTTTCCGCGCACGGTCTTCCATCCGTTCCATTTCTAATTTTTATATCGATAAACATATCTGAAACTGAGAGACAGAGTTGTCTGCTCAACTAAAGATATGTGTTTGAGGGATACCCTTATGAAAATCAAACACACATATTTGAACACCCTTTCAACAGCGACTCTTTTGGCCATGCTTACTTTTGGAAGCGGTCTGGCGGTGGCGTCCGGAACCCATGACGATGACCATCATGATGGCGGCAAGGCACCGAAAATCGGCAAGGCGGGATCTGCTGCGGATGTGACCCGCGAAATAACCGTGATCATGCGGGATAATTATTACGAGCCTGAAGAGATCAACATCAAAAAGGGGGAGACCGTTCGTTTTAAAGTCGTGAATACCGGTGACTTCGTTCATGAATTTAATATCGGAACGGCCGCAATGCATTCAAAGCATCAGAAAGAAATGATGACGATGATGGAACATGGTGCGTTGGAAGCGGACAAAATAAACCATGACATGATGAAAATGGACATGGGCAATGGCAAAACGATGGATCATAACGATCCAAACAGTGTGCTGCTGGAGCCTGGGAAATCTGATGAGGTTATCTGGACCTTTTCGGAAAAGACCAACCTTGAATTTGCGTGCAATATACCCGGTCACTACGAGTCCGGAATGCTTGGAAAAATGCAGATCAAATAAGGCCGTAGGCACTCCTCCTAACCGGGGAGTGCCCTCTTTTCCATAGTGAGGAAGTCCAATGAAATTTCATTTCGATAAAAGTGTGGCTCTGGCCGCGACGGCCCTGCTCTCTGCTGTTTTGGCAAGCCCGGCAGCCGCCGAAACCTATAACCTGAGCGTCGACCGGGTCACCATTGATACCGGCGAGTTTGTAAAAGAAGGCATTGGTTATAATGGGGCCTCTCCCGGTCCGGTTTTAACCTTCAAAGAAGGGGAAGACGTCACCATCAATGTGACAAATAATCTGACGGAAAAAACCTCCATTCACTGGCATGGTTTGATTTTGCCCTACCAGATGGATGGGGTTCCGGAAATCAGTTATCCGGGTATCGCCCCCGGGGAAACCTTCACCTATAAATTCCCGATCGTCCAATCCGGGACCTACTGGTTTCACAGTCATTCCGGTTTTCAGGAGCCCGATGGCGCCTATGGGGCAATTGTGATCACCCCCAAAGATCGGGAACCTTTCCGCTATGATCGGGATTATGTTGTTCAATTCACGGACAAACATCCCCATTCAGGCGATCGGATCATGCGCAATCTTAAAATGATGCCCGATTACTATAACCGCAAGCAACAGACCGTTGGGGATTTCTTCAAGGATGCCACAGAAAACGGTCTTGAAAATACACTTAAGGACCGCATGGCGTGGGGAAGCATGCGCATGATGCCAACAGATATTGAAGACCTGCAGGGCTTTACGCCGTTGATCAATGGAAAAGGGCCCGATCAGAACTGGACGGGATTGTTTAAACCAAAAGACAGGATCCGTCTGCGGTTGATCAATTCATCTGCCATGACCTATTTTGACGTGCGTATTCCAGGGCTCACCATGACAGTGGTCGCCGCCGATGGAAACCCTGTGCAACCTGTTAAAGTTGACGAACTTCGGATCGGTGTCGCGGAAACATATGACGTCATCGTCCGCCCGATGGACGACAAGGCCTATACCCTGTTTGCGGAAAGTATGGGGCGTACAGCCTATGCACGGGGCACCCTTGCCCCTCGGCCAGGCATGACCGCGCCAATTCCAGAAATGCGAGAAGATCCCTTGCTAACCATGGCCGATATGGGCATGGATCACAGCAATATGGCTGGCATGGATCATTCCAACATGAAGTCCATGGATCACAGCAATATGGCTGGCATGGACCATTCCAACATGAAACCTATGGATCACAGCAATATGGCTGGCATGGACCATTCCAACATGAAACCTATGGATCACAACAATATGGCTGGCATGGATCATTCCAACATGAAACCTATGGATCACAGCAATATGGCTGGCATGGATCATTCCAACATGAAGTCCAAGCCTGATAAGGAGGACCCGTTTTACGCGTCTGGCAGTGGATTGATGCCAAAAGCGGCAAATGGCGGGAAGTTCCTGTCATATGCGGACCTTAAAGCGCAAAAACCACTTTATGAGGATCGAGAAGCCACGCGTGAAATTGAACTCAGGTTAACCGGAAATATGGAGCGGTATATCTGGTCGATAAATGGCGTGAAATATGACGATGCTGAACCAATCCGCCTGCAATATGGCGAACGGGTGCGGTTTAAATTTGTCAATGAAACCATGATGACCCACCCAATGCACTTGCATGGGATGTGGAGCATATTGGATGTAGGCGCCGGTAAGTGGGATCCGGTCAAGCACACGATTAGTGTGGCACCCGGAACAACAGTTTATTCTGAAACTGAAGTCGATGCGGAAGGTCAGTGGGCATTTCACTGTCATCTTTCCTATCACGCAGCCAGTGGCATGTTTCGAAAAATTGAGGTGATCGGCGGTCCGGACAATGCAATGTCCTCCCCTTCCGATAAGGAGGCCGTTCAATGATCCGCTTTCTTTTAACCCCGGCGATAAGTGCTTTCTTCGTCTCACTATTCATTATCGGCTTGGCCCGCGCGGAAGAGCCCTATTATGGAATTCAATTGGAAATGCTTGAATTTCGGGCATCCGACAACGGCGATACTCTTCTGGTTTGGGATGGCGATGCCTTTTATGGGAACGATAGCCTGAAAATTCGATTGGAAAGTAATGGTGAATATGACCTTGAGAAAGACATTCTGGAGGCTGCGACCAACCAGGTAACGCTGCAAACACCCATTGCGGATTTCTGGGACCTGAAAGGCGGCGTTCGCCTTGACAGTCCTCAAGGCCCGGATCGCCTGTACGGCGTGATCGGCGTTGTCGGGCTTGCCCCGCAGTGGTTTGAGATTGATGCAGACCTGTATCTTAGTGAAAAAGGCGATGTTTCAATGAGTCTGGACATCGAGTATGAGCTGTTGCTGACCAACTCTCTGATCCTGACCCCGTCCGCCGAACTTTCAGGCGCATTTTCCAGTGACCGTGAAATAAATTCCGGATCTGGATTCAATCGCGCCGAACTGGGTCTTAGATTAAGTTACGACATCTGGGATCGCGCCCTCTCTCCTTATGTGGGTGTAGTTTACGAGCGAACCTTTGGCCAGACAGCAAACTGGGCCAAAGAAGAAGGGGAAAAAGCAGGAGCATGGCAATTTGTTCTTGGAACCAAGTTTATGTTCTAAGCCCCCGGCCAATAGCAGTTGAGGCAAGCAATAAGCCTCAACTGCCAAATCAAGTGGTACCCTTTCAGGCGATAATAACGCAAGTCAGGTATTTCATTTCGTGATACCAAAATCACGATTAGACATTATTCTTTTTGGTCAAACTTCAGTAGTCTCTGGTTGGATTTACTTCTGAACCAGCGAAATTTCAGAAGTTACTGGCCGCATTTCCCATAAAATTACAACCGGAAAATGCCCAGCAAATTAAATGGGAGAGATCAAACATGAAACAAACAGCAAAAAGAGCGTATGGCGTTGTCCTTGCCTCAGCCCTCGCTTTAGGAAGCCTTACCGCAGCGACAACAGCGACGGCAAAAGAATTTCGGTTGGGCCTGATCACGCCGCCCCCGCATACTTGGACAAAGGCGGCAAAAGCCTTCGGTGATGAGCTGAAAGAAGCGAGTGGCGGTAAGCATTCCGTCGCCGTTTTCCCATCACGGCAGCTCGGCAATGAAGCACAGATGATCCAGATGCTGCAATCTGGAAGCCTTGATATGGCGTTCCTGACGATTGCAGAAGTCTCCAACAGAGTGCCTGATTTCGGCGCTTTTTACGCCCCCTATCTTGCCAAAGACATTCAGAGCGCCGCCCGGATATTGCGCAGCGATGCCGCGAAAGATCTGTTGAAAACCCTGCCTAAAAAAGTGGGGGTTGTTGGCGTCGGTTACGGAATGGCGGGCCTTCGTCAAATCGTTTCGCGGGATGAAGTTTCCTCCGCTGATGACCTGAAAGGCAAAAAGCTGCGGATCACCCCGTTTGAGCCAATCAAGGATTTCTACAATGCTGTTGGGGTTGCCCCAACACCAATGCCATTACCCGCCGTGTATGATGCGCTTGCCAATGGTCAGGTCGATGCAATCGATATGGACGTAGAACTGATCATCAAGCTAAAATATTACGACCATGCCAAAACCATTGTGGAATCAAATCATATGATGTTCCCCATGGTGGGTCTGGTGTCAGCCAAAGTATGGAAAAACCTGTCAAAAGAAGAACGCGCCCAGATATCTGATCTGATGGGCAAACATCTGGATGGCGTGATCAATACATATACAGAACTGGAAGGTCCTTGGCTGGCCAAAATGAACGCACTGGATGTCAAGGTAATCAAAGCGGGTCCGGCATTTTTCACCAGTGCAATTGCAGACTGGGAAAAAATCTGGGGCGATAAGGCACCAGCGCTTAAAAAATTGAGGGAAGCGGCGCAATAAGCAGCATATTCTTCAAACTGTAACTGTGTTTATACTGGGAGAACTCGCTTCTCCCAGTTTGTTTTTGAGGGTCCGTTTATGTTCATCAGCCGCATGTCAGACAGTTTGCTTAAACTGGAAAGCGCTGCCCTGAAATTGTTGATGGCCGGTTTACTGGGCCTGATCCTTTTAAATGTTGTTACCCGATCCTTTTCCTATGCCCTTTACTGGGTCGATGAATCCGCGATCTATTGCATGATCTGGGTTGTTTTTACCGGCGCCTCGGTTGCCATTCGAAAACGGCATCGCATTGCCGTAACCCTGATCTTTGATACGGTCTCGCCCAAGACACGACATTTTCTAAACATTGTCATCGATGGCATCATCCTGTGTTTTTCGGCCTTTATGCTGTGGCTTATCTGGCGCTGGTATGATCCCATTGGATTGATGAATTCTGGCTTTGACTTCGAGGCTTTCTCGGCGGATAGCTTCAACTTCATATATGATGAACCAACCAATACAATCGGCCTTAAAAAATTCTGGATCTGGCTGATCCTGCCGCTCTCCTTCACCACAATTTTTATCCATGCCCTTGCCAACCTGACAGACTCGCTGGCCAACCGCGAAACAATGCCGGACCGCACGACAATAGGGGGAATTGACTAAATGATTTTAGCGCTCTTTATAATTCTTCTTCTGATCGGTCTGCCTATCGCCATTGTCGTCATGACAACGGCCATCGGGTATATCCTCAATTCCGGAAATTTCGGCCTGTTCGACTCATTACCCCAGCAACTGTTTGGCGGTATCGAAAGCTATGGCTTGCTGGCCATTCCGCTGTTCATGCTGGCTGGCGAATTCATGAACGAAGGGGGATTGACCAAACGGCTTGTCGCTATGGCATCCGTCTTTGTCAGTGGGTTCAAGGGCGGCCTTGCCTATGTAAATCTGATTGCCAATATGATGATGGCGTCCATCATGGGGTCAGCTGTTGCACAAATCGCCGTTATGTCCAACGTCATGGTCCCTGAAATGGAGAAAAAAGGCTATGACCGGGCCTATGCAGGAGCTTTGACCGCCGCAGGTGGCCTGATGTCCCCGATTATTCCACCTTCAATGCTGTTTGTAATTTATGGCGTTCTGGCCCAAATCCCAATCGGCGATATGTTTATTGCCGGTGTTGTGCCGGGCCTTATGATGGGTACCGGCTTCATCCTTGTGGTCGCCCTGCTCGGCCTTAAATATAACTATCCAAAATCCGCAAAGATTACGTTAAGCGAAGCCCGTTCAGACCTGTTAATGGGTTTGCCTTCTTTGATTATTCCGGTTGTCATTATCGGCGGCATTCTACTGGGCATCGCCACACCAACAGAGTCCGCCTCGATTGCCGTGGTGGCTGCCCTTGTGATCGGCAAATATGTCTATAAAGAGTTGCAGTTCAAAAATTTTGGATCGCTGCTGTTCAATACTGCTCTTAATTCGTCGGCGGTCATTTTCATGGTGGCCGGAGCAAACCTGCTGGGATGGGCGCTGATATTTGAACAGCTACCGCAAACAGTTGCCGCCTGGCTTGCCGCGCTAAGCGACGATCCGCTGGTCTTTCTTTTGTTGGTCAATCTGGCCCTGCTGCTGGTCGGTATGGTCATTGACGGTATCGCCGCGCTGGTCATGGTTGTCCCGATTTTGCTGCCCATTGCCGTCAATGTTTATGGGATCGACCCTTATCATTTTGGTGTGATTGTCTGTCTTAATCTGGTGCTCGGCCTGCTTACTCCACCGGTGGGAAGTGGCCTGTTTGTCGCGGCCTCCATGTCGCGGGTACCACCAACCGCGATTTTCAAAGCCCTGCTTCCCTTCCTCGCCATGTCCATGTTCATTCTATTGCTGTTGATCTGGCAACCCTGGCTGGTTACCGGGCTGCAAAAAGCGCTGTAAATGGCGCTGTAATTGGCAGGCGTCCGAACATTTTTGCTTGGCCCCTATTGTCCGCCATTAAAAAAGGCCATTCCGGAACCGGCAATGGCCTTTTTCTTATAGGATCAACGATCAAAGATCAGGTTGTAACCCACCCTTCCGGCGGGCTTCCCTTACCCGGATGAAGCGCCCCGCAATGAGGGCATGTTCTGGCGTCTATATCCTTGTGAAATGCGTCATAGATATCCGGTAGCTGCTCGACAATACCCGTCGGTGACGTCAAGGTTGCTTCAATCCGGTGAACAAGCCCCTCACATTCAAAGCAATACCACTGGAACGCTTCCTTCATGCCAAACATGCGCGGGCTTTCCACCACAATCCCGATTGAACCCGGTTCTGGCCGCTGCGGTGCATGAACCACATGGGACGGCAAAAAGAACACTTCCCCTTCGCGGATCGGCACATCATAGATTTTGCCGTTATCAGCAATTTTCAGCACCATATTGCCGCGATACTGGTAAAACCATTCTTCAACAGGATCATCATGAAAATCGACCCGTGTGTTTGGCCCTCCGACGACCATGACAATCATACCTGTGTCAGTGTGCAGCATTTTATTGGCAACAGGGGGTTTCAACAGATGTTCATTTTCTTCAACCCATTTTGCAAAGTTGAAGGCTTTTAAAGAAGGGTGGTCCACTTCTATCTCCCGGTTTCTTTGTCTGCCCTGCTCTTTTTCAATGATCAGGGACCAATTCCAGTAAAATTTAAAGCAGCGGGTGACCCCTCGGCAAGTGAATTAACTTGAACTGGATATTCCATTTTTATATAACAGGCCATGATGAAAACTGGCCGGCATTTTAATATCGTCGAACGCATTGCAACGCGTCTCAAACTCAAACAATTGCGGTTATTGGTCGCGATTGCCGAGAATGCGAGCATTTTACACGCGGCAACGTCCCTGAATATTTCCCAACCGGCCGCGACCAAGCTGCTGAAAGATCTTGAAGAAGATTTTGGGGTTAAATTATTCGAACGATCGAACCGCGGGGCTATTCCCACCAAATATGGGGAAGCCCTGACCCGGCATGGAAAGCTTATTTTATCGCAGATTTCCCAAGCCGCACAGGAATTGGATGACCTTGCAGAGGGAACTGGTGGCCGGGTTGTAGTGGGTACCCTGCTGGCGGCATCCGCCCATTTGCTTCCCGCCGCCGTTGAAATGTTACGCAAAGAGCGCCCCAATGTTTCCATCGTTATCAAAGAGGGCACAAACGATCTGCTTATTCCGGCGCTGTTGACCGGCGATATCGATATTGTGGTCGGCAGACTGCCGGAAATCAGATTTCGTAAAGATGTCCTGCAGGAACCACTGTTTGAAGAACAAGTGTCAATCATTGCACGAAAAGAACATCCACTGACCCAAATGCACAAGATCCGGCATGCAGATTTGCTGGATTGGGACTGGATCCTGCCCCCACGAGAGACAACCATGCGCCGCCAGCTGGAAGAAGAGTTTCTGAAAATGGAACTGTCGCCGCCTGTGGATGGCGTTGAGTCTGTCTCTTTGCTTACCAACAAACGGATCATCAGCCGGACGGATATGCTCACTGTGCTGCCGTATCATGTTATTGCAGAAGACGTGGAACGGGGCACCCTTGTCTCGCTGCCGTTCAAATTCAAGACCGTTCGCGGTCCTGTCGGGATTTCCTATCGGCGCAATGCAACCCTATCACCTGCGGCGGCGGCCTTTGCAGATAAACTGCGCGAGATCGCGCTGCTTATTCAGCAGGAAACCATCTGATTTACCCAATCTGGACAGGCGCTTCACGCTGTTCAATAAAGCGGACCACACTCATTGCCGTCAAGGCTGATGACTTGTCATTTTTTGGCAGTGGCTCTCCTTCAATGGAAAAGGTGAAGCGGCCAAATGCCCCTTCAGCCTCAACCTGATGGCAGTTTTTCTGGATCCCCGGATCTGCGATCAGTTTAACCTCCGTCTGATCAAGACCGATCCCCGCCAGTGCGATTGTCGCTGCCACATTTGCATTTTTTGGATATCGAAGCGCCGCTTCCCGAGCGGATCCTTCAAAATGAACGGCAGCTTCCGTTAAACTCTCCAGCGCGACAACGTCTTCGGCTGCTGTTCCGCGCCACCCCGCTGCGGGTTTGCGCCCAGTATAAACCACCCGCGTCAATCCCCCGGCAGACGCCGCCGCCAGCGCATCCATACCACCAACGGCCCCTGACAACAGATGAAGTTTCGAGCCCCCTCGCCGGGCGGAGGCTTCAAGCCGGTCTTTCATGGGCTGTTCTGCCAGAAGACCGTTGGAGACCGTGACCAAATCCAGACCGCGGGACAGAATATCAGGTCCAAACTGCCGGAGGGCACCATGCCCTGCGCAATCCACAACAAATGAAAGATCGTCTGATAACGCCTGAACATCCGTCACCGGGATTACCGTTGTTCCCAGCGCTTGACGGGCCGCGTCCTCCCGGCCTGACCGGCAAAGAACCTGCGAAATCTGAACCTCTGACCGATCCCGCAATTGATCCGCCACATATCCAGCGATTGTCCCGTAGCCAATGAGGGCAATTTTAAGCATGCGGTCTGTCCCCTTTTCCTGTTGTCATTTGGTCTTTGTTATAAGCAGCGACCCGGCCGGTTTTAGTATATAATTTTGTTATACCTAATTACACTATTTTGAATTGTTTTGATATCAAAGCCGTGTATTTTTTAACAGATACCGGTCCTTTATGATCGTGAATTATGATGTCAATACAACCCATTACTGTTTCGAGCCCCTTATGATCTTGCGCCAGCCTTCTCATGCCAACTCTACGCAAATAGAGCCCCAGAGAGTGTCTATCGGACAACCCGTCAAGCGGATCGAAGATGCACGGCTGGTGCGCGGGGAAGGCTGTTATGCCGATGATGTGACCCCTGAAAACTGCCTGCATGTTAAATTTCTGCGCAGTTCCTATCCCAGCGGCCGGATTACAGACCTTCAGATCGACGGCGCTTTAGCCGCCCCCGGTGTCAAAGCCGTTCTTACAGCCGATGATACCCGGCATATTGCTGGATTGTCGGTCAATCCGATCATCAAAAATGCCAAACAGACACACTATCCCCTGCTCGCGGACAAGCGGGTCATGGCGGTTGGCCAGCCGATTGTCGCGGTGATCGCACAAACTGCTATGCAGGCAACCGATGCCCTTGAACTGATCTATCTTGAAATCGAAGAAGAAGACACGGTTCTTGGTCACTCCGACGCAGAAAAAAGCCGACCTCTATTTTCAGAATTTACCGACAATATTGCCTTTGAAGAAAATTGGCGATCAGACAATTTGACTACGGTTGCCGTCCCGACCCGTCAATCTGTCAGCCTTGATATCCAGCATCCCAGAGTGGCCCCTTCTGCCTTGGAGCCCAGAAGCATCACGGTCAAATGGGAGACAGCATCTGACACTCTATCGGTGTGGATTGCGTCCCAAACGCCGCATCGCGCGCGAGCCGATCTTTCTGAAATTCTGGACCATGATCTGGACCGGATCCACGTGATATCACGGGATGTGGGCGGCGCGTTCGGGATGAAGGCGTCCCTGTATCCTGAAGAAGTCCTCACTGTTTGGGCCGCAAAAAAACTTGGGCAATCCACCAAATGGACATCAACCCGCGGCGAAGATCTTCAGTCTGCCAGCCATGGCAGGGGTATTCGGACACGCGCAACACTGGGCCTGCATTCTGACGGGACATTCGTGAGTTTAGAAGCCGAAGCCCTTGCCCCGCTAGGACATTGGCTGACTTACAGCGCAGCAGTACCCGCGTGGAATGCGGTACGGATATTACCTGGCCCCTATAACATTGGTCAGTTAAACCTAACGACAAAAGGAGCCCTATCCAACACGGCGCCCGTTGGGATTTACCGCGGGGCAGGCCGACCGGAAGCCGCAATGATCATGGAACGCCTGATCGATGAAGCGGCCTATAAACTGGGACGCGATCCGTTAGACTTGCGGCTTCAAAATCTGCTCGCGTCTGAAGACCTGCCCCATGTTTCGGCCAGCGGACGCAGGCTGGATACGGGGGATTACCCGGCCGCTCTCACCCATCTGTCAGAATTTGCAGACTATCCTGCCTTACGGGAACGGCAGAAAAAACGACGGGCAGAAGGCCGAATTTTTGGCATTGGTCTTGCCTGTTATGTGGAACCTTCCGGTGTTGGTTGGGAAACTGCCCATATCAAATTGACCAAAGACGGTCATTTGGTAGCGGCCACCGGGACCAGCAGTCAGGGTCATGGCCGCGAAACCGCTTTCAGTCAGATTGTCAGTGATGTTTTTGCTGCCCCGCTGGACAAAATTATCCTCGAACATGGTGACAGCCGCACCTGCCCGTCTGGCGTAGGCGCATTGGCCAGCCGCTCCACCGGTATCGGTGGCAGTGCGCTTCTGGGATGCGCCAAAAAACTGCTGGCGCAGCTTAAAGCCCTTCTTGCCCGATCCCTGCAAATGGACGATTGCAGTATTTTACTGGATGATTACGGTCACTTCGTCGCGGAAGGCACTGGTCAAAACTGGACGCTGGCGCAACTTGCCAATCTGGCAGAAGACCCTGCGCAACTGGAAGCCGATTACAGATTTGAATCCGACGGAGAAGCCTGGGGATACGGAAGTTACCTTGCAACCGTTGAGATTGTTGCCGAAACCGGCGAGATGACCATTGAAGATATTTTTTGTGTCGATGACGCGGGCAGGCTGGTTAATCCCATGCTGGTGCACGGACAAATCGTTGGCGGTATTGCCCAAGGGATTGGCGAAGCAACCCTTGAAGAAATCGTTTATGACGAAGATGGCCAGCTTCTGACCGGCTCCTTGATGGACTACGGGTTACCCCGTGCCGATCTCATGCCCAACATCCATATTTCAAACACCCAAACCCTGTCCACCTGCAATAGCCTGGGCGCAAAAGGGGTTGGAGAGGCTGGAACCATTGGTGCACCTGCCGCGATTATGAATGCCGCTTTGGATGCCTTGCGTCCGTTTGGTGTTACCGATCTGACAATGCCCCTGACCAGCGAAAAAATCTGGCGCGCCCTTACAAGCGCACAACACGGAGAAAAAATCCCATGAAATATACCAAAGCAGACGCGAAAGCCTATGCCCGCCAGAACATGAAGGGCATCTGGGCGGCGGCCCTGACCCCCTTTAAAGCCGATGGCAGCATCGACGAAGACGCTTTCCAGAACAATATTCGCCATTGGGTGGATGATCTGGGCATCGAAGGGTTGTTTATTGCGGGCAAGCAGGGTGAATTTTTCTCGATGACCCTGGAAGAAAGAAAGCGCACGTTTGATCTGGCTGTGGCCGCAACCAACGGACGGGCAGGAACCATCATGTCCTGCTCAGACCAGAATATGGATGTCGTGCTGGATTTGGCCCTTCATGCACAGGAAAATGGCGCGGACTATATTGTGGTTCATGCGCCGATCCTGCATTTCGTCAAGGATCAGGACGAAATCGTCTATAACTATTACAAATATATCAGCGACCGGGTCGATATTGGTATTGCCATGTGGAGTCACCCTGACAGTGGGTATCTGATGAGCCCGGAACTCTGCAACCGCATTGCTGATCTTCCTAATATCATTGCCATTAAATACAGTGTTCCGCGGGATATGTATGTTGAACTCAGCAAGCTTGCGGGCGATAAAATCCTTGTCAGCACGGCATCAGAAGAAGAATGGCTCGACAATATTATCGAATTGGGCTGGCAACTCTATCTTTGTTCCTCGCCGCCTTACCTTCTTCAGACGAAGAACGATCGCCGGATGCATGACTACACGCAGTTGGCTTTTGCCGGAAAGCATGAGGAAGCCCGCAAAGTCCGCGACAGTCTGAATCCGGTACGAGATGCGCTTAAAAATACCCGCCCCGGCGGTAAACCGCAGTCCCATCAGAAATACTGGCAGGATCTTCTGGGTCAGACAGGCGGCTTTGTTCGCCGGCCGATGATCGAACTGACTGAAGAAGAAAAAACAGCGACCCGAACCGCTTTCGAGCAGTGTGGATTAAAACGTTAAGGACCTTTTTCCAATGGAAATGTCAGAAGAATATCTGCTGCCAGCCCCTCGTGAACAGGTCTGGCAGGCGCTAAATGACGCGGAAATTCTTAAATCCTGTATACCCGGTTGTCAGGAACTTGAGAAACTTTCAGACACGGAATTCACCGCCGTTGTAACCGCCAAAATCGGCCCGGTAAAAGCAAAATTCAAGGGCGCCGTTGAACTTTGCGATCTACGCCCCCCAGAATCCTATCGGATCACCGGTCAGGGAAGTGGCGGGATAGCCGGATTTGCCAAAGGGGATGCAACGGTCACCCTCACCGACACCGAGAATGGAAAAACCCTTCTCAAATATCAGGTAAATGCGGCCATTGGCGGAAAGCTTGCGCAGCTGGGCCAGCGGCTTGTGGCCTCCACCTCCAAGAAAATGGCCGCCCAGTTTTTCAACAGCTTTGAAGAACAGTTTCACCAAGAGACTGCCTTGGAAAACGCCGATGGATGAGGATCCATCAAGCCCGATTTCCATGACCGTCAATACGGTAAGGGTCGAGGCAGAGATCAGCGATCGAATGCTTTTGTCGGACTTCATCCGTCAATATTTGAATCTCACCGGAACCCATGTGGGATGTGATACGTCGCAGTGCGGTGCCTGCGTTGTTCACTTGAACGGTCATGCAGTAAAATCCTGTTCCCTTTTAGCCCAGCAAGCCAATGGCGCAACACTCACCACCATCGAAGGCATTGGCTCAGAGGCAAACCCGCACCCCATGCAAAAAGCCTTTCAGGAAAAGCATGGACTTCAATGCGGGTTTTGTACCCCGGGCATGATCATGACGGCACTGGATATCTGCAACCGGCATCCCGGCCCGCTGGAAGAGGACATTATCAAAGAAGAACTGGAGGGGAATATCTGCAGATGCACCGGTTACCTTCCGATTATCGAAGCAATTAAATGCGGCGCGGATCAACAAGAAAACACAGATCGCGAAACCTGAAATGTATGCAACACATTACCATCGCCCCGCGACCTTAAACGACGCGGAAACATTGTTGGCACATCGGGATGATCCACAAATTCTGGCGGGCGGTCAGACCCTTATCCCAACGTTAAAACAACGGCTGGCCGCACCAACTGACCTTATTGATCTTCGGCATATCCCTGACCTTTCCTTTATTCGGGACATGAGCGATAGGATCGAAATTGGCGCCATGACGCTTCATCGGGAGGTTGCGGCTTCATCGATCGTTCGTCAATTTTTACCCGGCCTTGCCTTTCTGGCTGGTAAAATCGGGGACCCGCTCATCCGCAATATGGGAACCCTTGGCGGGTCAATCGCGAACAATGATCCTGCCGCGGATTACCCGGCGGGCCTGTTAGGGTTAGGTGCTACGGTTCACACCAATAAACGTGCCCTTCATGCAGACGACTTTTTTAAAGATCTGTTTGAAACGGCCCTGCAGGATACTGAAATTGTCACCTCTGTCAGTTTTCCAAAACCAGCCTTTTGCGGCTACCGAAAATTTGCCAACCCCATATCCCGATACGCTCTGGTCGGGGTTTTTCTTGCGAAATTTGGCGACGCCGGGGTCCGAATAGCTGTAACCGGGGCTGGTAGCAACGGTGTTTTCAGGCTTATCGAAGCGGAAGAAAGATTAACCGGAACCTTCAGCATTAAAGCGCTGGAAGATTTCGCACCCAGCCCGGATAATCTGATGAGCGACCTACACGGACAGGCCGATTACCGGGCACATCTGATTAAATCGCTCACACAGAAGCTTGTTTGCGCCGCCAGATAACAAAACCGCTATAAATGATACCGCATTGGTCATCCCGCGAAGGAGGCCGCCTTGATTGAAGCTTCAAAGGCCAGACTTCCAATGGTTTCCCATTCTTTGCGCAGCAATAATTCTTTTGGCGCAATCCAGGTTCCGCCAATCGCCATCACATTTGGCAATGTCAGATATTGTTCCATATTGTCATACCGGATGCCCCCTGTCGGGCAAAAGGACACATCCTGAACAGGCCCGCCCACGGATTTGAGAAATGATGTACCGCCAACCACTTCGGCAGGAAACAGCTTTTGTTCCGTAAATCCAGCGTCGCGCAAGGCCATCACCTCACTGGCCGTAGCGGCACCGGGCAGAAACGGCAGATCTGACTGCTTCAGACAGTCCAGCAATTCGTGGGTCATCCCAGGGGATACACCAAAAACAGCTCCTGCTTTTCGGGCCGCTGCCAGATCATCCGCACCGAGGATCGTTCCCGCACCAACAATGGCGCCTTCGACCTCATTACAGATCCGTTCTATCGCACCGAGCGCAGCCTGCGTGCGCAAGGTAATCTCCAAAACCGGCAACCCGTTCTCTACAAGACAGTGAGCAAGAGGCACAGCCGTATCCAGATCATCGATCACCAACACCGGTATGACTTTTGCGGCACCGATCAGTTTAGAAACTTGAATACGCATCCTTCTAGTCCATTTCTTTTTTCGTTGAAACCGGCGAGGCCTTCAGCCCGCCTGTTGCCGTCTAGTCCCTCATACCGAATTCTGACGGAAGACCCGCCAGAACGCTACCCTTTTTCTGACTACAGAAATATGGTCATCAGTGTAATGATCAGGACAAGAAAAAACCCGGCAAATTGCCGGGTTCATCTTCATCCTTGCGGGTCCGGCTATCCGGCTCGGACCTGCTTGAGGAAACGGTCGACTTCTTCCTGAAGGTTTCCTGCCTCCTGGGCCAATTTCTGGGCGACACCCTGAACTTCCGTCGCAGAGCTTCCCGTTTTACTGGCTGTCTCGTTCACCGTGTTGATATTTTCAGACACTTCATTCGCGCTATCCGCTGCTTTTTGAACACTGCGGCTGATTTCGTTGGTTGCCGCCCCTTGCTCTTCCACAGCAGCTGAAATTGTGGTGTTGATTTCACTGATCCGGCTGATCGTTGAGCTGATCCCGCCAATTGCCAGAACAGCGTTCCCAGTTTCCTGCTGAACGGATTTGATCTGACTGGTGATTTCTTCCGTTGCCTTTGCGGTCTGGGTTGCCAGATTTTTCACTTCACTCGCAACCACGGCAAAGCCTTTACCCGCATCTCCTGCGCGGGCCGCTTCGATCGTCGCGTTCAATGCCAGAAGGTTGGTTTGCTCGGCAATATCACTGATCAATTCGACAACATCCCCAATTTTGGCAGCCGCTTCATTCAGGCTTGTAATCATGACGTTGGAGCGCTCTGCTTCGGTTACCGCGTCCCCGGCAATTGACGCTGCCTGCCCAACCTGCTGACTGATTTCCGAAATCGACGAGGTCAATTCCTCGGCAGCCGAGGCAACAGCATTAATACTGCTGCTGGAAATCTGTGACGCAGACGCGACCGTCTGTGTCAGGGAGGACGTCTGTTCAGCGGACCCACTCATGGAACCGGAGATCGTGTTCATATCGGTTGTTGCGGCAGAGAAGCTTTCCACCAGATGTTTAACACTGCCTTCAAATTCGTCCGCCAATCGATTGAGCTCTTCAACCTTCTTGGCTTCCGCTTCTTCTGTCAGGCGTTCTTTTTCTTCGTTCAGGCGCCGATCATTTTCGATCTGCTCCTGACGTTGCTGTTCTTTCTCAGCCTCACGGCGCACGCGCTCCTGTTCTTCCTGAAGGCGGGCAGCTTTCGCTTCCCTCGCAGAATCCCGGAAGCCCACAATGGCAAAGCCAAGGCGCGCAATCTCGTCATTGCCCTCACGGTAGATACTGGATTCCAGATCCCCCTCGGACAACTTACGGGCTGAATCAACCATCATCAGAAGACGCTTCACAATATTGCGGGCGATATAGAACCAAGCAATGGCGATCGCGACCAAAACAGAGACAAGCGCGGCCACCGCCAACGAAACCTTGGTGTTTTCTGCAAGAACGTGATTTTGCTCGTTGACCTGTTGAATATCACTTTCAATGGACGCAACAAATGCATTTACATTCTTTGTCAACGTTTCAGCGAGAGCCCGGCTTTTCGCCAGAATTTCTTCCGCATTTTTTGCAGCACCCAATTCACTGGTCCGAATGGTAAAGATCACTTCCTGATCAGACCCACGGGAACCAATCGTCAAAAGATTTTCAAAAAGTTCATCAAACTTCGCGACAAATTTCTTGTTCTTCTCGGTACCAATTTTTGACAGCGGGGTTGCCATGCTGGAAATAGACGACAGGAATTGCGTCATCAGTTTCTCAACCGTTTCAGGATTTTCAGCCAAGGCTCCTTCTGCCAGCAAGCTGATCAGCAGATAACCGGATGACTGAACGCGGAAAACGGCTTCCTGACCGGTCATGGCTTCCGTGGCCGCCTGTTTTAAGGGCTCGGTATCATATTCGGGCTGTTTGCCGGTCAATGCCATTTCAATGGATTCTTCAAGCAACTCTTCCCATCCGTCGGCCGCATTGAATAATTTCATACGGGTTGGGAACAGCAGGGACCCAATACCTTTGTCCAGAATACTGCGAAATTCTTCCAGTTGCTTCAGTTTTTCTTTTCGAAGCTCTGCAAAGTAGAGGCGCCCTTTAACACTGCCATCCAGATTTTCCAGTAGCGGTTCCAATTGCAACAGATTTTGAGAAATGGCTTGCAGGGATTCGTTTTCTTCAATGAAACCGTTCAATTCCCCCAGCCGCGAATTTGCCTGCGCAATGGCGGCATTCAGCGTCACAACAACCTGTTGACGTTCCTGGTCCGTTGAAACCGAACCCAGTCGGGGTGCAATGGCAGAAATTTCTGTGGCGTCATTTGCCAGCTTCAAAGCCAGCGCTATCGACGGAATATCGTGTTTGGCAGTTTTATCTTGCGCGCTTGTCAGAACATCAAGGCTAAACCAGCCAAAAACACTAATCAGCACGGTTAGAAGCGTTACTGCAGAAAAGGCAGAGACCAACCGATATCCAATGCCAAATTTCGTATAAACCGGCTTACCAGCGGATGCCTGTTTCTTTTTCATTTTTGAATTTTGAAACAAGTTTTTTAATTTCGTAAGCATATTCGTTACCCATTTCCCCCACAGTCGTCACGACCGACTCTTATAATGATTTCGTGATATTAATGGGGGAGGGTTAAATTTCTCTAAAATTGTAGAAAGAGAGATTTTCGACTATTCTAGCGGCCAGTTCTCCGGCTATTTCAACTGATCCAGATAGTATCGAACGCAATCCTGAACGCGCCGAAAACGATCGCCGCCCAGCTTAACCCCACCGTACCAACGCGTGACTATGATCAGGTGATCCTTCAAGGCAGCCCCTTCCAGCATTTGCAGAATAATCCGGCCCGCGCCGCCTTCCCCATCATCATTTTTAACAGGACCCCCGTCAGACAGAAGAACGGCCCAGCTATTATGGGTTGCCTTGGCAAATTTTTTGTCTTTCTTTAAAGACTTTAACATCTGCTGAGCTTCTTTTCGGCTTTTTACAGCCGCACCAGAGACGGCGTATTTAGAGCCTCTATCGGAAATGACATTGTTAAAGATGTTCATATACTCTGCCTGGTAAAATGAGTGTCAGTTCATTTTTTAACGGAAAAGCCCTTAGGAAAGAACCTCTCACGGGTTTATTTTCGCCTTCCTGTGCGCTCCGCTTCTGTCTCAGGCATTGAAATTTATGCCGGTTACGGCTAAGGATCAGTCTAAAGGCCCCGCTTGAAGGCCAACATTGATACCACTATTACCAACTGGATACAGAATGACCATTTACCTCCACCACGGTGACTTACCGGCGAATATTGATCTTGGAAACGAGATTGCGGTTGATTCAGAGACCATGGGCCTTCTGCCGCATCGCGACCGCCTCTGTCTGGTACAGCTCTCGGCCGGAGATGGAGATGCTCATCTGGTCAAATTTGATGGCAAGACCTATGACGCGCCCAATCTTGCCAAACAACTGGCAGATCCGGAACGGACCAAACTCTTTCATTTTGGCCGTTTTGATATTGCGGTTATTCAAAAGTATCTGGGGGTTACCTGTCGCCCGGTTTACTGCACTAAGATCGCATCACGTCTGGTCCGGACCTATACTGACCGCCATGGCCTTAAAAATCTGTGCCAGGAACTGATCAATGTTGATATTTCCAAGCAGCAGCAAAGTTCTGACTGGGGTGCAGCAGAACTGACTCAAGCACAGCAGGAATATGCCGCATCAGACGTTTTATACCTTCATCAGTTGCGCGATCAATTAAACATCATGCTGGAACGTGAAGGCCGGACAGAATTGGCTCAGAAATGCTTTGACTTTTTGCCGGTGCGGGCCGAACTGGATCTGGTGGGCTGGGATGAGACAGATATCTTCGCCCATTCATGAACCCAGCCGGTTCATGTAACCGCCATTCGGAAATAGGAGCCTGAAAATATTGAATTATTTGCGGGCGTCCCCGCCTCTTGTTAAGGACAGGAAACTCTCCTATATTCGGAGGGAATGACCGTCATGGCGCCAGCTCATTGATAGTTTGATATTCCAAAATGGATTGAAGATCAGTATGACACTTCCAGAGGATACAAAAACGGCACGTCTGGATGACCAACGAGATCTGGTCTCTGCCCGGCGGGTTCTGCAAATTGAAGCCGATGCCATCCTGCAAATGCAGCAGGCGCTGGACGGTGAGTTTATCAAGGCCCTTGATATCATTGCCAATGCCACAGGCCGTGTAATCATTTCCGGCATGGGAAAAAGCGGTCACATCGGTAAAAAAATTGCTGCCACGTTTGCGTCTACTGGAACTCCCTCACAGTTTGTCCATCCTGGCGAAGCCAGCCATGGCGATCTGGGGATGATTACCCGCGAAGACGTTGTTTTATGCCTGTCCAATTCCGGCGGCACAAAAGAACTGGGCGATATTATTGCCTATACAAGACGGTTTAATATCCCGCTGATTGCCATTGTTGGCAAAGCGGACAGCACACTGGGCCGACGAAGCGATGTTGCCTTGCTGCTGCCCGATGCCCCCGAAGCCTGTTCTATTGGTCTGGCCCCCACTACATCAACAACACTCACGCTTGCCATGGGCGATGCTTTAGCGATCGCCCTGCTGGAACGCAAAGGTTTCTCTCCGGATGAGTTTCATGTTTTCCATCCGGGCGGCAAACTGGGCAGTTCTCTCATCAAGGTTGGAGATCTTATGCATCGCGGCGATGAAATGCCGTTAATTGATCAAGACACGCTCATGGATCAGGCCTTGCTGCAAATGTCTGCCAAAGGGTTTGGTTGTGTCGGTATTCTTGATCCGCAAGGGGCGCTTGCCGGTATCATTACAGACGGCGATTTACGCCGCCATATGGGAGCGGGCTTACTCACCAAGAAAGCCCGTGAGGTCATGACCACCCAGCCACAAACAACGAAACCCGGTGCCTTGGCGGCCGAAGCTTTGGCGCAAATGAACCAGACCGGTTTTAACGGGATCACCTGCCTGTTTGTGCTCGAAGGGGCGGTCCCGGTCGGTGTCCTGAGTGTCCATGACTGCCTGCGCAACGGCGTTATGTAAAAATGGAAAAAATGTCTTCCCTAAATAATCAATCCGGCGGAGGCCTTGCCCCCGAGACGGTTACACCGGTCGTTATGGAGGACATACCGGAACTTGCAAAATCTCTTCAGCATCAGGCAAAGCGATATACAAGTTTTGTGTCTGTGATGAAATTTGCGCTGCCCGCACTGGCTCTTATCCTTATTGCGGTGGTGTTTCTATTGCCCAGCCTTGAAAAGGAAGAAGATGCCATCACCCTTGAATATAAAAAAGTGACCACAAGCCCGACCGAGACCCGGATGTCAAACCCTCGGTTTTTGTCCAGCGATGATGGAAACCAGCAATATGTTGTCACCGCAGACAGTGCGATACAGCCGGATATTAATTCAAAAGAGGTCGATCTGACCAATCTTCAGGCAGATATTACGCTGAAGACCGGGCAATGGTTGTCCATGACTGCGCCAAGCGGGCGACTAAACCCGGATACCGGCTATCTGGATTTACACGGTGGTATCGAGATTTTCTCTGACAACGGGAACCAGATCTATGCTGAAAGCGCCCATGTTAAGCTGCGCGAGCGGGTCATTGAAAGCAAGGAAGGCATGAAAGGGCATGGCCCTTTAGGCGAATTTGAAGCTGACAGGCTTGTGGCCAAGCAATTAAATGGTACCATTCGCTTCGAAGGCAATGTAAAAATGATTTTGTATCCGTAAGAACTGGCAACGCCGGACGAATAGATGAAACTTATGATCAGTAGAACCCTTGTAGCTTTTTTCCTGCTTTTTAATCTGGCAGGCATCCAGAACGTCTCAGCCCAATCAGCATTGGGCGGCGGGTTTGATACCGATCAACCAATTGAAATTCTTGCAGATTCTTTGGAAGTTCAACAGGAAAAGCAGATCGCAACCTTTGAAGGGAATGTTCAGGTCATTCAAGGGGATATCCGCTTAAAAGCTGCAAAATTACTGGTATATTATTCACAGAACGGCAAAAAAAGCTCTGCTTCTGATACAGAAAACCCACCCAACATTCGTAAAATCGATGCGCTTGGCGATGTGTTTTTATCCAGCCCCCGTGAAACGGCAAAGGGCGATAAAGGCTTTTATGATGTTGTTGAAAAGAAAATTCAATTGACCGGCAATGTCGTTCTCACTCAGGGGCAAAGCGTCCTGCGCGGTCAAAAAATGACACTGGATCTTGTTTCGGGGAAAAGCCGAATTGATGGAACTGGCGGTCGTGTGCGCGGTATTTTTGTACCGCAAAAGAAACAATAACAGACCACCGGATGACATATGACCGATAACATATACATAAATCCAGAAGAAAGCGGTCCTCGTCTCGTCGCAGAAAATAGTGGGCTAACAGCCCAGAATATTGGAAAATCTTTCAAGAAACGGCCTGTTCTGCGCGGCGTAGACATCACTGTAAGGCGCGGCGAAGCCGTAGGCCTTCTGGGGCCAAACGGGGCCGGTAAAACAACCTGCTTTTATATCATTTCTGGTCTTATGAGTGCCGACTACGGCACCGTCACGCTGGACGGGATTGATGTAACCCACATGCCCATGTACCGTCGTTCACGGCTGGGGATCGGTTATCTGCCGCAGGAAGCCTCCATTTTTCGCGGCATGACTGTCGAGCAGAATATCCGCTCAGTTCTGGAATTGATCGAACCCATCCGGGCCAAACGGGAAAATATGCTGGAAGAACTGTTAGCAGAATTTTCCATCTCCCACTTGCGCCGGACGCCCGCGATTGCCCTTTCAGGCGGGGAACGGCGGCGGGTCGAAATTGCCCGGGCACTTGCCGGCAAACCAAACTACGTCATGCTCGATGAGCCCTTTGCCGGCATTGATCCCATTGCTGTTGGCGATATCCGAGATTTGATTTCTCATTTGAAAGATCGGGGCATTGGTGTTCTTATTACAGAGCATAATGTGCGAGAAACGCTTGAAATCATTGATCGAGCATACATTCTTAACGATGGTCATGTCATAAAGGAAGGCAACCCGTCGGAAATTGTCGCCGACGAAAGTGTAAGACGCGTATATTTAGGGGATCGCTTCAATCTCTGATCAATACACCAATGATCAGAAAATTGGAGATCGGGAGAAAAAATGGCCTTAACGCCAAGACTGGATATTCGGCAGGGTCAACAGCTTGTGATGACTCCGCAATTGCAACAAGCGATCAAGCTTTTGCAGTTGTCCAACTTGGACCTTGCCAATTTCATCGAACAGGAACTTGAAAAAAACCCGCTGCTAGAGCGCGGGGATGCGGATCTAGATGTCAACCAACCCGCAGAAGTCGTCTCAGACAATGATGCGGGATTTGGTGAAGAAGGGGCCGACAGTGCTGCACTGACCGATTTATCCCTCGGCGACGCAACGGCGCTACCCGAAACATCTGACAGCCCCCTGGATACTGATTACGATAACCTGTACAACAATGACAGCGCGTCGGATGGTGCAAATGAAAGTCCTGCAGCAAACGCGACCGATTCCGGATATCTGGCAGCCACAACAAGCAGTAGCGGCTATTCCGGGTCAGAATTCAGTCTGGAAAATACACTGGCCGAAGACCTGTCTTTACAGGATCATCTGACAGGCCAGCTGAGCCTGCTGCCCTTACCCGCACCGACGAAATTCATAGCAACCTACCTTATTGATCTGGTTTCAGACGCCGGGTATTTCACCGGGGATACGAGCGAAATATCAGAAACCCTTGGCTGCACGGAACAGCTGGTTGTGGAAACACTGGACATTCTCAAAGGGTTCGAGCCTTCCGGGGTTTTCGCTCAGGATCTTGCCGAATGCCTTGCCTTACAGTTAAAAGATAAAAATCGATATGATCCGGCGATGGCTGCCCTGCTTGATAATCTGGAACTTCTAGCGCGCGGAGACTTGAAAACTCTGATGTCCCTTTGTGGGG
This sequence comes from Sneathiella sp., assembly GCF_047631475.1. Lineage (GTDB taxonomy): Bacteria > Pseudomonadota > Alphaproteobacteria > Sneathiellales > Sneathiellaceae > Sneathiella. The sequence goes on from NZ_JBLHZT010000020.1 coordinate 25,044, forward strand.
TAGATCGCGAAGATATCACAGAAATGGTCAGTGAAATCCGCGAACTGGATCCGAAACCCGGGTTAAAGTTTGGACATGATGTTTCAAACACAGTTATTCCGGATGTTTTTGTCTCCCGAAACCCGGATGGAAGCTGGCATATTGAACTAAATACAGAAACCCTGCCGAAAGTTCTTGTAAACAATCGATATCATGCACAAATCAGTAATAAGCCCCTGAAAAAACAGGAAAAGGAGTTTATTTCGGAATGTATGAATACAGCGAACTGGCTTGTAAAATCCTTGGATCAACGGGCAAACACAATCCTCAAAGTCGCGACTGAACTGGTCGCCCAACAGGAAATGTTTTTCACGCAGGGAATTGAATATCTGAAACCCATGAACCTCAAGGCAATCGCCGATGCCATTCAAATGCATGAAAGCACGGTGAGTCGCGTTACAGCGAATAAATATCTTGCGACGGCACGTGGCGTGTTCGAACTTAAGTATTTCTTTACCTCTGCCATCAATTCTACATCAGGAGGAGGAATATCTCATTCAGCAGAATCTGTTAAATACAAACTCAAGCAGCTTGTGGACGATGAAAAGCCCAACGCTATCCTCTCTGACGACAAGATTGTTGAGCTTATGAAACGCGAAGGGATTGATATTGCACGGCGCACCGTGGCAAAATACAGGGACGCCTTGAATATCCCGTCGTCTGTTGAACGCAGACGACAGAAAAAGCTTCTCACCACCTAAAAACGGGAGCTAGAAAAATGGAACCACCTGTACAAATATAATACTGAAATCAATAACTTAAGTAACCTATCCAGATACTAATTTTTGATCTGTGATAGATAAGAGATTTACTAGAAGAATTGGATCAGCACATGCATGTGATTGTTAAAGGTAAGCAAGTCGACGTTGGAGATTCCTTAAGAGAATACATTGATTCCACCCTAAACGAGCGGGTCTCAAAATATTTTAACAACGCGATAGATGCCCAGGTTACCCTTAGCCGAAAAAACCATAATTTCCATATTGAGTGCAGTGTCCATATAGGGTCCGGGATAGATATTACCGCATCCTCAGACCACACAGATGCCCATTCTTGTTTTGATCTGGCAGCCGAACGCATTGACAAACAACTCAGAAGATATAAAAGACGCCTCAAAGATCACCACGGCAAGGAACGTGCGAAGGCCAAAAGAGCAATGGCCGCGCAATCCTATGTGATCGCCCCTGAAACAGAAGAACCAGAGGTCGAGGTCGAAGTTAGCGACGAGTGGCAACCGATTATCATCGCCGAACAAAGCGAGGATATTCCGGATTGTTCAGTCGGAGAGGCTGTAATGAGGATGGATTTAGCCAACCTGCCTGCCATGATGTTCCAAAATTCCGGGACAAAAGGCCTGAACGTCGTGTATCGGCGTCCGGATGGCAATATTGGCTGGATTGATCCTAAAATGGAAAAGGCTGGCTGAAACAGTAAAGACGCTGTATCCAGTCAGCAAATTTAGTAACAAGACAAGAGACCATGGAAATAGCTGATCTTATCAGCCCGGAAACAGTTTTCGCCGATATCAAGGCAAGCAGTAAAAAACAAACACTGCAGGAACTGTCTCGCAGGGCCGCAGCCGTCACAGGGTGCGACGAAAGAGAGATATTGAACGTATTGATCGAGAGAGAGCGGCTAGGCACAACTGGTGTCGGTCAGGGTATTGCCATTCCGCATGGCAAACTCTCCTCGATTGATCGCATTCAAGGTTTCTTTGCACGCCTGGTATCGGGCGTGGATTTTGACGCCATGGACGACATGCCTGTCGACCTGGTCTTTGTCTTGCTCGCACCTGAAGAGGGTGGCGCAGACCATCTGAAGGCACTCGCCAGAGTGTCCCGGACTCTGCGCGACTCCGGCCGGTGCGAGAAATTGAGGGGTACGGAAAGTGCGGATGCCCTTTTTGCCGTTCTGACAGACGATAGTATTGCTGCCTGAAAAAACTGAGGATAATTGTGCGGCATCGCACAGAAATTTCACACAGGCCTGATACTGTCCCGTCCATGGATCTGCCCTTAAACCCGCAGACAGACAGGGAATAATAATGCGCTTTGTGTCGATACCGGCCGTCCTGCCAATTCTTCTGATTTTGCCCCTCACGGTTCTGGCGCAACAAAAATCTCCTCCTCCTGAACTCGGCCTTCCTGTGAAGTGTAGCTTGGGCGAAGATTGTTTCGTGCAGCATTATATTGACACTGACCCGACCAAAAACGCCGCAGATTATCAATGTGGATCGCTCACCTATGATAATCACCGGGGCACAGATATCCGCATCCGCACACTGGCCGACATGGCAAAGGGTGTACCTGTTATTGCCTCTGCCGATGGGGTTGTTACAGGGTTACGGGATAATATTCGAGATCAGTATTTTAGCGATTACTCAAAACCACAACGAAGAAGCGTCTTTGAAAAAGGATTGGGCAACGTTGTTGTTCTGGGTCACGGGAACGGCTGGACAACATTTTACGCCCATTTGAAAAAGAACTCGATCACCGTAAAGAAAAATCAGCGTGTTAAAAAAGGAACTGTGATTGGCTATGTGGGAATGTCCGGGGTCACGGATTTTCCGCATGTTCATTTTGAACTTCGCCATAACAACAAACGCATTGATCCGTTTACCGGGAACGCCATCAAATCCGGATGCGGTCCTTCTGAACAAAATTATTGGGATGACCTGACACGGGTTTCCCTGGCCTATCAACAAACCGGGTTTTTATATACCGGTCTTTCAGAAACTCGGCCGAACGGGCGAAAGGATCTGGAAAAAGGTGTGCGAAAACAAGAGAGCCTGAACAGCGCTGCCCCCACTTTATTTTTCTGGAGTTATTATTTCGGCAGCCGCAAAGATGATATTGTTACGTTGGTTCTGAAAGGGCCGGATGGCCAGATACTGGCGAACTACAGATCGGATCCAATGCCGAAAAATCAAATCAGCCGAAATTTTTACATTGGAAAGAAAAAACCCGCGGGCGGATGGCCAGCGGGTCTGTATCAGGGTGAAATTTCCATCACCAGAAATGGTAAGCATCTCACGGATCGAGCCGTCATTTCTGTTAAATGAGGGTCATATCGTAAAGCGGTTTTTAACTGACCATATAGGCGTCGAAATCATTTTGGCGTGCAATTACCAACGCCACATCTTCACTTTGTTCTTCACCGAGTTTCTGGCCGTCCGCGGAAAAAATGCCATATACCACGTTGCCGTCTTCTTCAATTTTGCGAATATAAGCCATTTCCATGGAACCCAACACTGCGAGGGCAGCAGGACTCAACTGACGAAGGGTCGCTTCTTGATACTGCATTACACTACTCCTGTTTCACCAATTTCAGACAGATCCGAGTGGATCTAAGAGGCGTCAATTGTTTTAAGATCCTTGCGAGACCCTTTGGTATTGATTTTGATCTGCGTCACATCTCGTTTTTGCTCTGGAAGAAGCAGGTTGATATGCAGCAAACCATTATCCATTTCAGCACCGGTAATCTCTATTCCTTCCGCAAGGACGAATTTCTTTTGAAATTGTCTGGCGGCGATTCCGCGATGCAAATAAATGCGACCGTTATCCTCTTTTTGTTTACCATGGATGATAAGCTGGTTTTGTTCCAGTGTTATCTGTAAATCTTCTTCAAAAAAACCGGCAACAGCGAGTGATATTTTGATGTGGTAATCGGAAATTTGCTCAATATTATAGGGCGGATAACCTTCTCCGCCGGACTTGGCAAGTTGTTCAAGCATATGCTCGAAGTGATCAAAGCCCAATAATAATGGGCTATTAAACATGGATACACGCGACACGGTACTGTCTCCTCTGTTGAGCGAGTGTGACCTAAGGTCCAAATTTGGCACCTTTGGAACAGCCCGGTATGGCGCTGCCCTCACATTTAATGTAGGTTGCCCGGGCGTCGTCATCAAGATGCAGTTTTAAAATTGCAGATTTTGAATTTCAAATTTTATCCATGCGGTTAAAACCCAAAGAAAAGCAAAAATAGAACGGGAGTCGTTTTAATGAGTATCGATCCAAATAAAAATGGTCTGACAGTCGGCATCATTGGTGCTGGTGCCATGGGGCGCGGTATCGCACAGGTTTCAGCAACAGGCGGCATGAACGCCATAATCTTTGATACTGCCGACGGCGCCGCTCAGGCTGCAAAAGACTTTATTTCCGGCATGATCCAGCGATCTGTGGATAAAGGGCGAATGTCAGCAGAAGACGGCGCCTCAGCCGCAGACCGTGTAAAGGTTGCCAGCGCTTTGACCGACCTGAAGGACTGTGACCTTGTGGTCGAAGCCATTGTTGAAAACCTCGAAATCAAGCAGAGTGTTTTTAAACAGCTGGAAGAGGTTGTCAGTGACGCCTGCATTATCGCGTCTAACACCTCCAGCATTCGGATTTCCAGTATTGCCTCTGCCTGCCGACTTAAAGGCCGGATTGCAGGCCTGCATTTCTTCAACCCGGTTCCTTTGATGAAACTGGTAGAAGTGATTAACGGGACCGATACAGCGGCCGAGACCACCAGCGCCCTGGAAGTCATCGGAAAACGCATGGGACGGGTTCCTGTTGTGGTGAAGGATGCTCCCGGATTCCTGGTCAATCTTGGCGGCCGCGCCTATACGACCGAGGCATTGCGGATCGTATCAGAAGGCGTAGCCAAACCTCATGAAGTTGACGCGATCATGCGCGATTGCTGCGGTTTCAGAATGGGACCGTTCGAATTGATGGATTTGACCGGGATCGATGTCAACTTTCCGGTCAGCCAAATCATTTATCACGGATATTTTCAGGATAAACGCCTGTCGACCGCGCCCTTGCACGAAAGTATGATGGAAGCGGGCCGTTTGGGCCGGAAAACAAAAGCCGGTTTCTACGACTATGAGGCAGACGGCACCCTTATTCAGCCAGAGAACACTCAGCAGGTAACAGCCGCACCGGCAGGCCGTGTCGTTCTTGCAGAACCCTCCCCGTCCTTGGAGCCTTTACTTCGCGATCTGGGGATCAGTGTTTTGAAAGAAGATGACGGTGTCAGCCCGATATTGGCGGCCCCTGTCGGCGAAGACTGTACCTCGCTGGCGGTCCGTTTGCGGTTGGACGCGAAAAGGCTGGTTGCCATTGATACCCTGACCGGTACCCACGCCCATACAACAGTGATGGCCGCGCCGGGTGCCGACGACGAGATTGTCGATAGTGTGATCTCAGCTTTATATCGTCACACAAGTACCGTTACCCGCATCAAGGATTGCCCCGGCTTCATTGCCCAGCGCATCCGGGCAATGGTTGCCAATCTAGGGTGTGAAATGGCGCAAATCGGCATTGCAAGCCCCGAAGATATTGATAAGGGCATGAAGCTCGGTCTGAATTATCCATTGGGATCTGTTGAAATGGCAGACTATATGGGCAGCCGAAACACCCTGAAAATTCTGGAGAAACTTCAGTCCATCACCGGTGAAGAACGATATCGCCCCAGTCAATGGCTGCGGCGCCGGGCTTTGTTGGGTCTGCCAATTCATACACCAGACTGAAAAACAAAAGGCGCCCGATGGGCGCCTTTTTATTAGTTTGCGTTTTGAGCCTCGCGCTCAGCTGACTCGGCGGCCATTCTTGCCATTTCCTGCAAGGCGCCGGCGACTTGGGCGCTGCCACCAAGGCTGGTTTCCATCGCCTGCATCAAGGTTGCAACAACGCCCGCATTGAAAAACTCGCGTTCCAGTCCTTCTTCCAGACATTTCTGCAAGGCGCCATCCAGACTCTCCGTAATAATCTGTGCCGCTTTATCCAGTTTTTCTTTGGTTTCCATATCCGGCATACCGAACGAAGGGGTGTCCTGCACAATAAATTCCTACTCTTGTCTATTCCTGTTGCCCAACACTTAATCCCAATCTACCAAAATCGCAAATTATATGCGCTCCGGATCCAAAGTGATGGGCTTACCGTGATCCGTATGAGCGTTAGCCTGCCGCCATTCCTCTTTGCGAACCGATAACTGATCCAGACTGACCAGTTTCTTCTGATCGACAAGGATTTCCAGCGCCGCAAGCCAACACAGATAGTAATTTTCATTCCCGCAGCCGCGTCCCTGCTGTGTCGCTTCGGCAATTTGGGCGCCAAAAATATCCGCCCATTCTGACCAGCTGAACAACCCTTTCTCATGCAGCCCAACCGTCATTGCAAACGCCTGTGCCTGCCAGGGTTCATCAAAGACCGGTCCGTCTTCATTTCGCGGGATATCCATATCTTTCAGAACCGGCTCCAGATCACTCATGTTGCCGCCTCCAGATGGTCGTCCCAAAGATCGACATACACATAATCGCCCGGCGTTCCATCTGCCCCCCATAGCGCTTCCGACGAAAAACGAACACTGTATAAATGCTGCGGATCTTCGTTCCCATGGGCACTGCTATCCGCAAAAACATGAAGTCCGTAATCTGTCACGATTTCCCCTGTATGGCCTCGGGCATATCGGGGAAGGCGGGTGTGGCCCGCAGGGTGAATATTGCGGGCACGAACAACATCTTTCACCTTAAAACGCGCGGGCTTGCCTGTTTTTCGGATATAATTCGCCCCCTTCTCCATCATCGCAGGAATGTCTTCACCGGAAATAGCCGGTTTATGGGGGGTCGTAACCGGCTTTGGCGCCACAGCACCGGACAGCTCATCTTCGCTGATCAGCCCTTTTTCAGACAAAATTCGAATTAATCCGTCCAGCCAGATTTCATAATAACTGCTGGTTAAATATTTACCGGGATCCATCCGTTCGCGGGCATGACGGGATTCATCGATATTTCGAACGCCAAGGGCACTAACGGCATTGTTCAGGGCAAACATCCGTTTTTCCCAGTCTCCATGAAATACCGGCTCATTCTCTTCCGGATCGATGGGGCCCATCCCGTGCATACCGCCCATATCATGTACACCATCCATCAGGCAGCCTCCCCAATAGAAGGCGGATCCGCCTTTTTCACACCGATCATGCTATCCCGGCTGACCAACGCCGCCAGTTGCGTTTCAGTAAGCCCTTCAGTTCCGTCGGGCCGCTTTGGAATAACCAGATACCGTGTTTCAGCCGTGCTGTCCCACACCCGCACTTGGGTTTCTGCCGGTAAAACGGTTCCAAATTCTTCCAGAACTTTTCGCGGCTCGCGCACCACGCGGGATCGGTAAGGCGCTGATTTATACCAGACCGGCGGTAAGCCCAGAACCGGCCACGGATAACAGGAGCACAGGGTGCAAACGACCACATTATGAACATCGTCCGTATTTTCTACGGCGATGATCTCTTCCCCCTGAGCGCCGGTATAGCCTAATTCGGCAATCGCCTCCGAGGCGTTTTGCATCAATCGTTTCTTGTATTCTGGATCGCACCAGGCTTTTGCAACAACAGCCGCGCCGTTTTTTGGGCCAACCTGATGTTCATACCGCTCGACCAATGCATCAAGAGCAGATGTTTGGACCAATCCTTTTTCTACAAGCAACGATTCCAGGCTTTTTACCCGAAGCACGGTTTCTGGTAATGGCGCACTATGTTTGTGATTGTGTCCCATGGCATCCTCTTTGAACGGAAATTGCGGTACAGGATATCATGAAACAAAATGGGTCAGAAAGACAATAACCTTTGTTTGAAGAGGAACCGCGCGTTCAAGAAAAAAGGCCCGGACTTTACAATCCGGGCCTTTCTTGAATTCTGGTGGAGCCAGACGGGATCGAACCGACGACCTCTACAATGCCATTGTAGCGCTCTCCCAACTGAGCTATGGCCCCAAAAACGATGTTTCCATCGCAAGCGCAACGGAACCTATTCCGAAGCGCAGAGCATTTCAAGTCAAAAAATAAAGGATAACCAGAAAAGCGATCTTTTCTGGTATTTTTCCTAAATCAGAGATCTTCTTCCTTGGCAGGTGCACTTACGACACCCGACAGATCATCATCATCTTCGTCATCAGGAAGATCAATATCCTCATCGCCATCAAGAATTGCATCATCATCCAGCAAAACACTTCCCTCTTCATCTGAAGAAGGTTTTTCTGGTGCCTTTACTGGTTTTGCAGGTTCAGCCGTTTTCCTTGATTTTAGAAGTTTCTCAGGCACGTGCTTTGCACCACATGCCGGGCAGATAATTGGATCCTTCTGCATATCGTAAAACGGTTTACTACAGGATGTACAACGATGCTTTTCGCCCCATTCCGGTTTTGCCATTTCATACCCTCAGCTGTTTCACAGACGGTTACTAGAATCAGTTTGCGCTCAAGTGCCAGAATATGGTGGTTCTGTCAAAAGTTTCTTTTACCCTACACACAGGAATATGTGACAAACGTTAAAAAGACTGATAGAAATATCGCATTGTTTCAAACCCTTTGATCCTGTCAGCGTTAATTGGACAGGGATCCATTTGATCATATGACCACAAAAAATAGCACTCAAAGACCAGTGACATCCAGTCGCTGCGGGCCTTTGCGCGGTGAAATCACTGTGCCAGGCGATAAATCAATGTCTCATCGTTCCTTGATTCTGGGAGGGCTGGCGGTTGGCAAAACCACTGTCTCGGGCCTTCTGGAAGGCGAAGATGTTCTGTGCACAGCAGAAGCCATGCGCAAACTGGGAGCATCCATCGAACGGTGTGAGGATGGCACATGGGAAATTCACGGTGTCGGCGTTGGCGGCCTGCAAGAGCCCGATACCGTTCTGGATATGGGAAATTCCGGTACGGCCGCCCGCCTGTTGATGGGCGTTGTCGCAAGCGCCCCCTTCACCACGTTTTTTTCCGGGGATGCGTCCCTTCATAAACGGCCCATGCGCAGGGTTGCTGTCCCCTTGGAAGAAATGGGCGCGCAGATTACATCGCGAAGCAACGCCCGTTTCCCCTTGGCGATTACCGGTCAGGACCTGATACCAATTGATTATCATCCGCCCGTCGCATCGGCACAGGTGAAATCCTGCGTTATGCTGGCTGCCTTGGACACGCCGGGTATAACCACCGTGACCGAAAGCAAACCAACCCGTGATCACACAGAAAATATGCTCAGTCATTTTGGCGTCACTGTTGATGTGACCCAGAACGAGGATGGAAGCAGGGTAATTGCGGTTGCCGGTCAACAGGAAATGCAAGGGGCCGACATTCTAGTGCCCGGCGATCCCTCGTCCGCCGCTTTTCCTGTCGTTGCCGCCGCCATCCATGATGGATCAGATGTAACGCTAACCAATGTTGGACTTAATCCACTTCGCGATGGTATTTTTGAAACCCTGTCCGACATGGGCGCCGATATTCAAATCAGCAATGTACGCCTGCAGGCAGGCGAACAGGTAGGCGATATTCGGATCCGGGGCGGCATGCTGAAAGGCGTGACCGTTCCGCCTGAGCGGGCTGTCTCCATGATCGATGAATATCCCGTATTATTTGTTGCCGCGGCCTTTGCCCATGGCACAACCACCATGCGGGGGCTTGAAGAACTCAGGGTCAAGGAAAGTGATCGCATTTCCGTAATGGCCGAAGGTCTGAAAGCCTGTGGTGTCTCCCTTGAAGAAGTGGAAGACGGCCTTATTATTCATGGCCGGGCGGTTCCGCCAAAAGGCGGCGCGACTGTTAACACAGAACTGGATCACCGGATTGCCATGTCCTTTCTTGTTTTGGGCAGCGGCTCGGAAGAGCCTGTAACCGTGGATGACGGGGCTGTTATGGAAACAAGTTTCCCCGGCTTTACAACATTGATGAACAGTTTGGGCGCTAAAATCGGACCCAAGGCCGCATCATGATTATTGCCGTAGACGGACCGGTTGCCGCCGGAAAAGGAACATTAGCAAAACGAATCGCTGCTAAATATGGCTATAAATATCTGGATACCGGGGCGTTATATCGCGCTGTTGGCCTGTTCATGCTTCGCCATGAACAGGATCCATCCGATCACGCCCTGGCGGCGGCGGCGGCGCGAAATGTTCACGAAATATCGTTGGATGATCCGGATCTTCGCAAAGAAGAAACCGGTAACGCAGCCTCTGTTGTGGCCGTCAACAACGATGTCCGCGCAGCCTTGCTGGACTATCAAAGATCCGTTGCGAAACATAGGGATGGTGCGGTTTTGGATGGTCGAGACATTGGAACTGTGGTCTGCCCGGATGCCGATGTTAAACTGTTCGTCACCGCCAGCAGCGAAGAGCGCGCACACCGCCGACTTGCCGAGCTGGTGGCCAAAGGAGAAACAACCTCATATGAGGCCGTTCTAAAAGATCTGGAAGAACGGGATGCCCGTGACCGATCTCGAACTTCTGCTCCCTTGGCAAAAGCTGACGATGCACACTTGCTTGATACAACAAAATTGGATATAGAGGCAGCACTTGAAGCGGCTTGCCGGATTATTGATGCCTCTAAAGGGTAACAATTTTGACAACCAACTCAATAAATCGTTCCGCCACGTAGGAACAAATGAATAGCGTTTTCCATACGTGCGACAGAAAACTGGAAAACAAGTGGCCGTGGATCCACCGGAAAACCGGTATGGCCTGATAGGGATCCCAAGGATATCAAAATATGTCTAATACTACTTTAGCTGAAGGTCGTGCAGTAGAAGATTTTGCTGCCATGCTCGACGCGTCCTATGGGACAAGTGAGAGCCTTGAAGGTACTGTTATCAAAGGAACGGTTGTCAGCATCGAAAAAGATCTGGCCATCATCGACGTTGGACTTAAGTCTGAAGGTCGTATTCCTCTTAAAGAATTTGCAGCTCCTGGTCAGGACGCTGATTTAAAGCCGGGTGACACTGTAGAAGTGTTCCTGGAACGCATTGAAAATTCCGCTGGTGAAGCTGTCCTGTCTCGTGACAAAGCGCGCCGTGAAGAAGCTTGGGGCAAACTCGAAGTTGCTTTCGCTGCTAATGAACGGGTTGACGGTGTCATTTTCGGTCGTGTTAAAGGTGGCTTCACTGTTGACCTTTCAGGCGCCGTTGCCTTCCTTCCAGGATCACAGGTAGACGTTCGTCCGGTTCGCGACATTGCGCCACTCCGTGGTATTCCACAACCATTCCAGATCCTGAAAATGGATCGTCGTCGCGGAAATATTGTTGTTTCCCGTCGTGCAGTTCTGGAAGAGAGCCGTGCGGAAGCCCGTGCAGAGCTTATCGGAACACTGGAAGAAGGTCAGACACTTGAGGGTGTTGTTAAAAATATCACCGATTACGGCGCGTTCGTTGATCTGGGTGGTGTTGACGGCCTGCTGCACGTTACTGACGTTGCATGGCGCCGTGTTAATCACCCATCTGAAGCCCTCACCATCGGTGAAACTGTTAAAGTACAGGTTATCCGCCTGAACAAAGAAACTCAGCGCATCAGCCTGGGCATGAAACAGCTTCAGACAGATCCTTGGGATAGCCTCGAAGCGAAATATCCGCTGAACGCTAAATTCACAGGTCGCGTCACCAATATCACTGATTATGGTGCATTCGTTGAGCTGGAACCAGGTGTTGAAGGTCTTGTCCACGTTTCAGAAATGAGCTGGACCAAGAAAAACGTTCATCCAGGTAAAATCGTTTCTACCTCTCAGGAAGTAGAAGTGATGGTTCTGGAAGTTGACGAATCCCGTCGCCGTATCAGCCTTGGTCTGAAACAGTGCCTGGACAACCCTTGGGAACAGTTTGCTGAAACAATTCCTGTCGGAACAACCATTAAAGGTGAAGTCAAGAACATCACTGAATTTGGTTTGTTCATCGGTCTCGAAAACGACGTAGACGGCATGGTCCACATGTCAGATATCGACTGGAACGAGCCTGGTGAAAAAGCGATCCAGGAATACAAAAAAGGCGACGAAGTTACAGCCAAGGTTCTTGATATCGACATCGAGAAAGAACGGATCAGCCTCGGCATCAAGCAGATGAGTGAAGATCCATTTGCCGGTGCAACTGAACTGAAAAAAGGCTCGGTTGTTACTTGTACTGTTACTGCAATCCAGGAAGCTGGCGTTGAAGTAGAAGTCTCCGAAGGTGTTGTCGGCTTCATCCGTAAGGGTGATCTGAGCCGTGATCGTGCCGAACAGCGTCCTGACCGCTTTGCAGTTGGCGACAAAATCGATGCGAAAATCACTTCTATCGACAACAAAACCCGCAAAGTTACTCTTTCCATCAAGGCGAAAGAAGTTGCTGAAGAAAAAGAAGCCGTTGCACAGTATGGTTCATCCGATGCTGGCGCGTCTCTTGGCGACATCTTGGGTGCAGCAATGCGCAAAGCCAACGAAGGCGACGAAGAGTAAGGATCAGGTATTTAATGGCCATGTTTAACTTGAACGAGGGACAGCATGTCCATTGATACTGATGCAATTATTGACAGGCGCCGTTTAAAGCGGCGCCTGTTTTTTTGGCGCGCAGCCACGGTTATCGTTGTGCTGGCCGCCCTTATCACATTTACCGTTAATATCACCCAATCTGACAGTGGACCCTATGTGGCCAAACTGGATGTTTTCGGGGTCATTATTGAAGATGAGCTTCGTCAGGAAGCCATTGAACAAATTCTTTCCGATGATGACGCGACCGCCCTTGTGGTCTATATCAACAGCCCCGGCGGCTCCACCTATGGCAGCGAACGATTGTATAAATCACTGCGCCGGGTTGCCGAGAAAAAGCCTGTTGTCACGGTTATCGGAACCATTGGTGCCTCTGGCGGCTATATGACAGCCCTTGCCGGAGACCATATTTTTGCAGGCGAAAGCTCCATCACCGGATCGATCGGTGTGATCGTCCAGACAACCGAGTTTTCCGCGTTGATGGATAAACTTGGGGTAACTGCCAATTCCATCACCTCTGGTAAATTAAAAGGGGAACCCTCTCCATTTAAACCTATGAGCGAAGAGGGCCGGAAGAACTTGCAGGAAATGGTCAATCAGACCCACAACTGGTTCGTTGATATGGTAGCGGCACGGCGGCCAATGGATCGGGCCCAGGCCGAAAAACTTGCGGATGGCGGGATCCAAATCGGCCTCTCAGCTGTCAAATCGGGGCTGATCGACTCGCTTGGCGATGTTCGTGAGGCGCGTCGCTGGCTGGAATCAGAGCGGGATATTTCTTTGGACTTGCCCCTTGTTACAGTCGATTATAGTGCGCCGAAAGGGGCTTTAGAGCACCTTTTGGAAGGGATGTTAGGGAAAAGCGTTATATCTGAAAGACTTACACTTGACGGACTGATCTCCCTTTGGCACCCTAATTAGGAACAATTTGATCTAAAAAATTTAGACAACAAAAAGCAAGGGCGTCTCAGAATGATAAAATCGGAGCTTATTGCAATTCTTGCAGAGAAAAACCCGCACCTCTATCTGCGGGATGTAGAACGCATCGTAACGACAATATTTAGTGAAATTTCAGAAGCAATGGCCCGGGGGGATCGGGTCGAGCTTCGCGGATTTGGGGCATTTTCTACAAAAGAACGTTCTGCAAGGATCGGTCGCAACCCACGAACAGGGGATGCTGTTCAGGTTGAAAAGAAATATGTACCTTATTTTAAATGCGGTAAAGAATTGCGTGAAAGATTGAACGACAGTAAAGCTTAACTGTTCTCATCTTTGCGAAGGCCATTCTATGAAACTGATTTCCTGGATCTTTTTGATCTTTCTTGGCATTTTTGTCATAACGCTGAGTATTGGGAATAGAGAATCCGTTAGTTTCTCTTTATTCCCACTGCCCTTTGTCATGGACGTGCCTCTTTTCATGTTAATCCTGGCGGGTGGATTTCTGGGAGTACTGCTGGGCGCCTTCAGAACGTGGATTTCTGACGGAAAACTTCGGCGGGAAAACCGACAGCTGAAACAGGAAGTTGGCAAACTGAAGGGTGACCTCTCTCGATTAGCCGCAGAAAAAACACCCGAGTCCGATAAAACAACTCAGCAGGCGCTGGCCAGCCCGGATAAGTGATCCGCAAAACGGACCCAACATCCAATCCTTCAAAACCGATGAGCGGGGATCAGGCTTTTGTCCTCCGCTCATGGTTTCCTTCCCTCACTTCAAATGCTTAAATCTCAGGATGCGAGTTGCTGGTCAATAGCATGCCTGTATAACGCTTCATCCCCGCCTCCACGTAACGATTGAGGCCAGAACTCGCCCTTCATCCGCTTCACATAAGCCACCAGATTGTCATGCTTTTTAAGCGCATCCGTTACGGCGTTATTGACCGGTGAGTAATACAGATTGGCGAGCAACCCATAAGCACTTGCATCTGTAAGAGTTGGGGCATTCCCATGGAAATAGAGGTTATCGTTCAATAATGCACTGAGCGCCCGTAGATCCATATCCGCCTTTTTATATATTTCTTCCATCGTGTGACGGGCGATCCCTTGTGCCACAAGGTTGGCTTGAACTTTTTTGCGGACCTTTTTTGAAATAAAGCCTCTGAGAAAAGCAGGCGCGGGCGCAAAGAAAATCTCCTTAAACCCGGGCCAGTTTTTTTCATCCGACCAGCGCGAATAAACCATAATGAAATAAAGATGTTCTTCAATCAGCCGACGGATCATGACCCCTCTGGCTTTTTCGACATCCGACATCAGAAAAGCCGGGGGCACGGGAACTGAAAACTGATCGGTAATATAATCAATAATGCATTCAGAATCGCCCAGAACATGCCCGTTGACCGTTGCATACGGAACTTTTCCCTTGGGTCCCATTTCCTGCGCGGTCCAATGCACATCATAGTCCAGACCCATCATTTTCAACCAGGTTTCCAGTTTTAATCCGAAAGGGCTGAGTTGTAGGCCCGGTGTTGCCGGAAATTCGTGAACAGTAATGGATAATGACATCTTTCTTTCCTTCTTCGATATGCAGATATCACTTGATAGCAGGCCCCTACTGACAGCATATTGTCAGGAGTGTGTCAGCAGGAAGGAAAAGTCAGCAGATGAGAAGAGCCGATCGACTGTTTCAGGTGATCCAGATCCTGCAAAGCACCGGAAATGTCATTACGGCAGCCATGATCGCCGATGAACTGGAAGTGTCCACACGGACCATATACCGGGACATTCAGGACCTGATGGCCAATCGGGTCCCCATACGCGGTGAGGCGGGAACCGGTTATATTCTGGACAAGGGATATGACCTGCCGCCCCTGATGTTTAATGAAGAAGAAATTGATGCGGTTATGTTGGGGGTGCATTGGGTCCTTTCCAATGGGGATCCGGATATTCAGCGGGCTGCCCGGGATGTGCTTGGGAAAATTCGCTCTGTACTGCCAAAAGACCGACAGGAATTGATGCAGTCTGCCCGGCAGGTTGTTCCCCAGCCGCCCCAACAGGCCCCCATCCAGATTTCTATGCCCATGATCCGCCGTTCAATTCGCGAACGACGAAAATTGGAGGTTGTCTATCGGTCCTTGTCTGGCGACATATCCCAGCGGGTGATTTGCCCGATGATTGTTGTTTTTTTTCAAAATATCCAACTTCTGGTGGGCTGGTGTGAACTCAGACGGGATTACCGTAATTTTCGGATGGATTGTTTTCAACAGGCTGTGCCGCTGGACCGATTTTTCTCCCGTTCTGACTTTGAAAGTTTGGACAGTTATCTCAAACGCTCAAAAGAAAGCCAGCAGTCTGAAAAATCCGGATAATCTGGCTTCTATCCCTTTTCTTCTGAACAAAATCGGCTATTATCGCTTGATTTTCGCGATATACACTCCTTTTCATCATAAAAGGTTCAAATGAGAAAACTTCCCTCAAATCCGGTTTTTACCGCGATTGACAAATATGACCTTCTAGAGGCCAAAAAGGTCGGCCAAGAGGTGGCCAGCATTACCGGTGGCATCAAGCTGGGAAAAGAATTTTTCACGGCCAATGGTCCGCAAGGCATTCTGGAAGTTGTCGGCACGGATATCCCTCTTTTTCTCGATCTGAAATTTCATGATATCCCGAATACGGTTGCTGGCGCGGTCCGATCCGCCGCCAAAGCCTTTCAGCCAAACATGCTGACCATTCATGCTGGCGGTGGGCCCGCGATGATCCGCGCGGCAGCAGACGCATCGGCCGAATTTGCCGAAGCCCGGCCATGGATACTGGCAGTCACCGTCCTGACCAGCATGGATCAGGATGATCTGGCGGCGACCGGTGTCGCGGGCCAAACAACGGATCAGGTGATACGACTGGCGCATCTGGCGCAGCAAAATGGCGCCGATGGGGTTATTTGCAGTCCACTGGAGATTTCGGCGTTACGTGCGGAATGCGGCCCGGACTTTAAATTGGTCGTTCCGGGTATTCGACCGGCTGGCAGTGATCATGGCGATCAGAAACGGGTGAAAACACCGGTGGAAGCCCTTCGGGAAGGCGCCGACTATCTGGTCATTGGCCGGCCGATTTCAAATGCCGCGGATCCTGCTGCAGCTGTTACAAAAATTGTTCAGGAACTGGCGTAAGATGACACGGGTAAAAGCGAAAATATGTGGCTTGAACGACCCCCAAGCCGTCGACGCTGCCGTCACCGGTGGGGCATCCCATATTGGTTTGGTATTTTACCCGCCCAGCCCCAGAAATGTGAGCATTGAACAGGCTGCGGATCTTGTGGGCCCGGTTCCAAAAGAGATTACGATTGTCGGATTGTTTGTTGATCCGGACGACGCGTTCCTCGAACAGGTCCTCAAAGCCGTTCCTCTTGATCTGTTGCAACTGCATGGATCGGAAACCCCGGCCCGTGTCGGTGACATTCGCGCCCGCTTTTCACTTCCGGTAATGAAGGCCCTGAAAATTGCAGATAAAGAAGATCTGGCCTCTGCAAATCAGTATAAAGATGTCGCTGATATGCTTTTATTTGATGCAAAGGCACCAAAAGACATGAAAAATGCCCTGCCGGGTGGAAATGGGCTTGTGTTTGACTGGCGAATGCTGACAAATACTCCCCTTTCCCTGCCATGGATGCTGGCCGGTGGATTAAACAAAGAGAATGTTGCTCAGGCTGTTACAATCAGCGGAGCAGATTTCGTTGATACCTCTTCAGGAGTGGAAGAAAAGCCCGGGAAAAAAGACCCCGCGGCAATCCATGAGTTCCTGAAAGTCGTATACGAAATACGGAATTAAAAAACAGGTAAGTCATGACGCAATTAAATACATACCGGGCAGGCCCGGACGAGACTGGTCATTTTGGACAATTCGGTGGTCGTTTCGTAGCCGAAACTTTAATGCCCCTCATTCTCGAGCTGGATGACGCATATGAAGCCTCCAAAAAGGATCCTGAATTTGCCAAGCAGCTGGCAGGCCTTTTAAAGCATTATGTGGGGCGCGAAAGCCCGTTGTATTTTGCCGAAAGACTGACCGACCATTTTGGCGGCGCGAAAATCTATTTGAAGCGCGAAGATCTCAATCATACGGGCGCGCATAAAATCAACAACTGCATGGGTCAGATCCTACTGGCCCTGCGGATGGGCAAAAAGCGGATTATTGCCGAAACCGGCGCCGGTCAGCACGGGGTTGCAACGGCAACAGTTGCTGCCCGCTTTGGTTTGCCCTGCGCCATTTATATGGGTGAGACCGATATCGAACGGCAGAAACCCAATGTGTTCCGCATGAAATTGATGGGCGCGGAAGTTGTACCGGTGAAATCCGGCTCCCGTACGCTGAAAGATGCGATGAACGAAGCCCTTCGGGACTGGGTCACCAACGTGTCGGATACCTTCTACATTATCGGAACCGTTGCAGGACCGCATCCGTATCCTGCCTTGGTCCGCGATTTCCAGAACGTCATTGGTGAGGAAGTACGCCGCCAGATAATGGAAGCAGAAGGCCGCTTGCCTGATACCCTGTTGGCTTGCATCGGTGGTGGCTCTAATGCCATGGGTCTTTTCCATCCCTTCCTCGACGATGAAGGCATTGAAATCATTGGCGTCGAAGCCGCTGGACATGGGATCGAAACCGGACAGCATGCGGCCTCGTTGAAAGGCGGACGTCCAGGTGTCCTGCATGGAAACCGCACCTATCTGTTGCAGGATGACGACGGACAGATTATCGAAGCCCATTCAATCTCGGCGGGCCTGGATTATCCCGGCATTGGGCCTGAACATAGCTGGTTGAACGATATGGGCCGTGTAAATTATGTCAATGCGACCGATGACGAGGCGATGGAAGCCTTTCAGCTTTGCTGCAAGCTTGAAGGGATTATCCCGGCGCTTGAAACCAGCCACGCCTTGGCGCATTTGAAAAAAATTGCACCAGACCTACCAAAAGATCATGTGATTGTTGTCAACCTCTCCGGTCGCGGGGACAAAGATATCTTCACTGTTGCCGACGCACTAGGAGTTGAACTGTGATTGAGACCCGTATTGACCGCCGCTTTGCTGCCCTGAAGGAACAAGGCCGTTCGGCTTTTGTGACTTTCGTTATGGCCGGTGATCCGGACCTGGAAACTTCTCTGGAAATTATCAGGGGATTACCTAAAGCCGGTGCGGATATCATTGAAATCGGAATGCCGTTCACCGATCCCATGGCAGATGGCGTCGCCATTCAGCAAGCCGGCCTCCGGGCGCTGGCATCGGGGACAACCCTGAAAGCCACACTGGACCTTATTCGGGCGTTTCGAAAAGATGATAACGACACACCAATTGTTTTGATGGGCTATTACAACCCAATTTTCTCCTATGGGGTTGATGCATTCCTCAAAGACGGCAAAGAAGCAGGGATCGACGGTCTTATCATTGTTGATCTTCCGTCAGAAGAAGACGAAGAACTTTGCGTCCCTGCATTGGATGCCGGGCTAAACTTCATTCGTTTGACGACACCAACCACAGATGATGTTAGATTGCCAACCGTGTTGAAAAATACATCTGGTTTTTTATATTACGTTTCTATTGCAGGAACGACCGGCGCTGCGGCACCAGAACCGGCTGATGTTGCAAAATCACTTGAACGGATCCGCAAGGCAACCGATATGCCCATTGCAGTAGGGTTTGGCATCAGAGCACCAGAGCAGGCCGCGGCAATTGCCGAAATCGCAGAGGGTGTCGTTGTTGGCTCTGCACTCGTTGAATGTGTTGCTAATGCAGCGACAAAACAGGATGCCGTCAAAGCGACCTTGGCTCTTGCATCGGACCTCTCTACCGGCATTCGTGCCGTGAAAAAGAATTGACAGGAACACCTAGATGAACTGGTTGACCAATAAAGTCCTCCCGAAAATCCGTCAGCTTACAACAACGAAGGATACCCCGGACAATCTGTGGGTGAAATGTTCTTCCTGTGGTCAAATGCTGTATCACGCCGATCTGATGGCAGACATGAACGTTTGTAGCCATTGTGATCATCATATGCGCATCGGACCAAAAGACCGTTTCAAGATGCTGTTTGACGACGATTCCTACGATGTCATCGAATTGCCGGAAGTGCAGGTTGATCCGCTGAAATTCAGGGATTCTCGCAAATATACAGACCGCCTGCGGGATGCGCGCAACAAAACATCTGACAAAGATGCGATGATTGTTGCCCATGGCAAACTTGGCGGAAATAAAGCCGTCATCGGGGTTCAGAATTTTAACTTCATGGGCGGCTCTCTTGGTATGGCTGTTGGTGAAGCCATCGTGGCGGCGTCCAAACTGGCCATCTTGCAAAAAGCACCGCTTATTCTGTTCACATCAGCCGGTGGTGCACGCATGCAGGAAGGCATTTTGTCTTTGATGCAGATGCCGCGGACAACGGTTGCTGTCCAGCGCCTGAAAGAAGCCCGCCTCCCGTTTATTGTTGTGCTGACTGATCCGACAACTGGCGGCGTTACAGCGTCTTACGCCATGCTGGGCGATATCCAGATTGCAGAGCCCGGTGCGCTGATCTGTTTTGCAGGCCCCCGTGTTATCGAGGAAACCATTCGCGAAAAATTGCCCGAAGGCTTTCAGCGCTCTGAATTCCTATTGGAAAAAGGCATGCTGGACATGGTTATTCATCGGAAAGAGATGAAAAGCACTCTGGCCTCTATCATTGACCTGATCGCCAACCAGAAACAAAGCATGTTACCGGCTGAGGATGTGGTTGACGAAAGCCCGGAAGTCATCGAAGAGGCTGTTACCGAGGAAGTTGAAGGGTCTGAGCTCCCCAAGTAAGATAAAAGGCTACATAATGCCGGATCAACATAGCGACACCATCCTGTCGCGCCTGATGGCCCTTCACCCCAAGATTATTGATCTTAATCTGGACAGAATGGCCTATATCCTGGAAAAACTGAACCATCCCGAGCGGCATTTGCCGCCGGTGGTTCATGTTGCCGGAACCAATGGCAAGGGATCGTTGATTGCCACCTTACGGTCTATTCTGGAGGCGGCGGGCTACTCAGTCCATGTTTATACATCCCCTCATCTCGTCCGATTTGCTGAAAGGATCGTCCTGAACGGTGATATTATTCCGGAGCCGGAACTAACCGATCTTCTGTTGAAATGTGAAGAAGCCAATGGCACGGATCCCATTACCTATTTCGAGATCACAACCGCAGCTGCCTTCAAGGCCTTTGCAGAAAATCCTGCCGATATTCTTTTGCTTGAAACCGGATTGGGAGGTCGACTGGATGCCACCAATATGGTGGATAAACCAGCCCTGACCGCCATTACACCCGTTTCCCATGATCATGAACAGTTTTTAGGGTCGGATCTTGCCGGTATTGCCCGTGAAAAAGCCGGGATTATGAAAAACGGCGTTCCAGTGGTCATTGGCCCGCAAGACGCGCTGGTAAAAGACACCCTGCAGGAACATGCGGCCGATGTGGGTGCCCCGGTCGTGCCTCATGAAGATAGCTGGTCGTTTGAAATACAGGCGGATCACTGGATCTACAAGGGGGGCGATCTGTCGGGTGCCTGGCCCAACCCAGCTCTGAAAGGTGCCCATCAAGTGGCAAATGCGGCAACTGCCCTTGCCTGTCTTGAGCAGCTTAAAGGTTTTCATATTTCGCCGGACGCCGTAAAAACCGGACTTGAAACTATTGTGTGGCCCGCGCGGCTTCAGCCGCTAACCAAAGGCGTCCTTCCCAGTCAGGTACCGGATGGGGTCGAGATTTGGCTGGATGGCGGCCATAATGAAGCCGCAGGTGCCCGCATTGCAGAGAGTTTTAAGGAATGGAACGGAGCGGAACCTGTCCCCGTTTACCTGATCTCAGGAATGCTGAACACCAAAGACCAAATTTCATTTTTCAGAAAATTGCAGCCGATTGTTGAAAAAGCCGTTGCGGTGCCCATCGATGGGGAAACGGCGGCGACACCGGCGGCTGAACTGGCAACGCTGGGACAGGCGGCAGGTCTGGATATGACAACAGCCCCCTCGGTTGAAGAGGCTGTCGATATTCTTATTCCTCATCTGGCCAAGCGGCCCTGCCGTCTATTGATCTGTGGAAGCCTGTATCTAGCGGGCCGGATCCTGAGAGAAAACAGCTAAGCTATGGGGCCAGACGGTATCCACCGGTTTCTGTAATCAGGATCGAAGCCGACGACGGATCTGTTTCGATTTTCTGGCGCAGACGATAAATGTGGGTTTCCAGCGTATGGGTGGTCACTTCCGCATTATAGCCCCACACCTCATTCAGCAGAATATCCCGGGAAACGACCTTTTGCCCTGCACGGAACAGATATTTCAGGATAGAGGTCTCTTTTTCAGTCAGACGAATTTTCTGCTCGTTATCTTTTTGAACCAACAACTTTTTTGACGGCTGAAAACTGTAGGGACCGATCGTGAAAATGGCATCTTCGCTTTGTTCGTGCTGGCGAAGCTGAGCCCGAATACGAGCCAACAGAACGCCGATCCGAAACGGTTTTGCCACATAATCATTGGCCCCGGACTCCAGACCTAAAATCTGATCACTGTCACTATCCTGTGCGGTGAGCATGATGATCGGTGCCCGTGATCCGTTTTTACGCATGATTTTACAGGCTTCCCGCCCGTCCATGTCTGGCAGGCCCACATCCAGCAGAACCAGATCAAAATGACCATTTTTAATCATTTCCAGTCCATCGGCCGCACAGGCGGCCTGCTGGGTTACAAATTCTTCATGCAGATCCAGCTGTTCCGCCAGTGTTTCTCTAAGACTGTCATCATCATCCACCAGAAGAATCTTTTTAACGCCTGACATGGATATCTCCCCAAACTGAGTTCTATTCAACGGTCTGTCGAGACATCTCGGTACCAGTCCGCTGCCTCTATGTTATCCTATTTTTGCGCCGTTCAAGGGGCAAACACAGCATAACCCGACGGTTCTCACGTAACTGTGATAACCCTGTTCTACCACGACACAATCCTGTTACCACTTATAATACTGTTCCAGTGGGACAGTGAAAGTTTTCAGTTAAAGATTGTACAATGTTATACTATAACGAAATATGTTGGCTTAACTGCAATGCAGCTGATACAACAGGACAAAAATAACCTACTCGGCGACACTCCATGACAGCAGATATAAAAACAGACCCCGACACTAAAAGCTTGCGACGCGTGGATCGAGCCATTGCAGATTTACGGCGCGGGCTTCCGGTCGTTATTCATTCTGAAAATGGGGCCGTTGTCGCTTTATCAACTGAAATGGCGTTCGATGCAGAGCTCGAAAAACTAACCGCGATGGGCGAAACCCCTTTTCTTGCCCTGACGGCGCACCGGGCCAATGTTTTGCATATCAAACCAACCGGCGAAAATACGATCCGTGTGAAGATTGAAGACTGGATGGATGTTCCTCTGATGCGCGCCCTTGCAGATGCAACCCACGATCTGGACCATCCCTTCAGGGGACCGTTTTCGCGGTTAAAAGGGGCTGTTTCAAAAGCGTGTGAGAGCTCTATTAAATTGGCGAAGCTGGCCCGCCTGCTTCCTTCAACACTGGTCAGTGAAATTGACGCTGATACCGCTGAA
Source organism: Sneathiella sp. (assembly GCF_047631475.1). Lineage (GTDB taxonomy): Bacteria > Pseudomonadota > Alphaproteobacteria > Sneathiellales > Sneathiellaceae > Sneathiella. The sequence goes on from NZ_JBLHZT010000020.1 coordinate 47,874, forward strand.
GACCTGGCCGCAAGTGAAGATTTAGGCATCCTCCACGCGTCGGAAATTTTTCAATATGACGAACGGGCCGCCTTTCAGCTTCATCCTGTTGCGGGCGCGTGGGTTCCCCTGCAAGGGTCTGAAAATACCCATATCCAATCCTTTCGTCCCATTGACGGCGGTATCGAACATCTGGCGATCCTGATCGGCGATCCAAACCGGCATGAACCTGTTCTAGCCCGCCTTCATTCAGAATGTTTTACCGGGGATCTCATCGGATCTTTAAAATGTGATTGTGGGGAACAGCTTCGCGGCGCCATCAAAGCCATTGCGGATCAAGGATCTGGTGTATTGCTTTATCTGGCGCAGGAAGGGCGTGGTATTGGCCTGATCAACAAGTTACGGGCCTACAAACTGCAAAAAGATGGATTTGATACCATTGATGCGAACGAACGTCTGGGTTTTGATGCCGACGAACGGGTGTTTAGGCCCGCAGCGGAAATGCTGAAACATCTGGGGTTCAACAAGGTTCGCCTTATGACGAACAACCCGGAAAAAGTAGAAGGACTGGATCGCTGCGGCATCGACGTTGTCGAACGGGTGGTTCACAAATTTCCCTCCAACAGCCATAACGAACTGTATCTGGCGACCAAACGGAAAAAAAGTGGCCATTACCTCTAGGCGGTAGGCTTTTCCCGGAAAAATCTGCCCATCACGAAGCCTGCCGGTTTACACGCCGCAGTTTTCTGCCTCTCTTCTCTGGCACAGACTTTGCTTATAAAAGGTCAGAGGAGAAAATAATGAGTGTTGCTAGCGTTCAAAACGATCCATTTGCCTATCTTGATCAAGCGTATCAGGGTGCCAATAATGAGGTTCGTTATACGTCTGTTGAAAAAACCACCGCCGAAGCGCCGTCAGATGCTGCGGCGGGAACGGAAGAAGATTCAACAGCACTCTTTGGCGAAGACGGATTTGGGTTCGACGATTTTCTCGATATCATCAATCCGCTACAGCATATTCCCGTTATTTCCAACCTATATCGAGAATTCACAGGGGACGAACTGAGCCCGGGCGCACGAATGATCGGCGGCGGAATCTTTGGCGGCGGGGTTGGTTTGGCTTCTTCGGTGATTAACTCTGCCATCGAAATGCAAACGGGCAAGGATATCGGCGGTCATGTTATCGGCCTTTTCACCTCGGATGACGAAACAAGCCCCGCGCCGCAGGCTGTGGCAGAAGTAACCGGTCTATCAAGCGCCTCAGTCGCTGATACACAAGCCCCCTCACCCGTTCTACAGGCTGCCAGTGTCGCTGCCGTAAATAACGCTCCCGTAGCGGCAACAGGGCCTGCAAACAAGGTCTTGCCTGTCATCAATGAAGGGGTCCGTTCGTCCGCGCCGAATGACGCGAGCAACGTTCCTGAGCCAAAATTGTTTATGGGTCTGGAATGGAAGGGCGGCGCTCCGAATATAGGCGACAATATTAAACAACTGGAGACACTACAGAAGAAGAACCTGTCAGAATCCCAAATGAACGAGATTTTTAAAGCCTTTGGTTCTGCTGCCCCTGTTCAGCCGCAAACTGAGGTAAAACCGGTTTCACTAACGACAAAACCCGCTGATCCTCTTGCAGCAAAACAGGAACCTTCGCCTCAGCCACATACCAACCTGTATGCCGCACCGGCGGATGCAGCGGTTCGCACCCCTGTCGATCTGGGACAGTCGTTTCAGTATCTGGATACGGCCGTTTAAGACACCGTAATTGATTTTCGGCGTTTAAGCTGGGTGACAATAAGACCCGCTGTAATAAGAGCCAACCCGCCCCAGGTTTGGCTGACAGGCTCTTCCCCAAAAAACAGATATCCCCAGGCAACACCCAGTACCGGGTTAATATAGTTGTTCAAAGACACAAAGGTCGCCCCAGCGCGCATTATAACAAAAAATAGCAGCAACGTTGCAATCGCTGTTGGAAATATTCCCAAAACAAGGACGGCCGTCAACGAAGACAGATCCGGTGTTTGGCGCCATGGCGCGTCCAGAACAAGGCAGATCGGAACCGACACCAGACTTGCGGTGATCAAAACACCTGCTGCCCTTGAAACAGGTTCCATGGGCGGCATTTTACGGGCAATGAAACTGGCCGACACATAACAGAACCCACCCGCAACAATCGCCAGCTGACTAAAGGCGTTCAGTCCCAACTCAGCAAGGGCGCCGGGCCCAATCATCACAATAATCCCGGCAAATCCGATCAACACACCCATTAATCTGGGCGCTGTCAGTTTTTCATCCTTCGTCGCGAAATGCCCGATCAGAAAACTGGAAAGAGGCACAGACCCGATTAAAATGGCAGCGACAGAACTGTCGACCTCCAACTCGGCCCAACTGATCAAATAAAAGGGGACCGCATTCCCGATCACGCCAATTAGGGCAAAAAAGGTCCAGCTTTGTCGATCCGTAGGCAGCGAGACCCCCCTGATTTTCATGATCAAATATAAAAACAACGCTGCTGTCAGCATCCGACCCGACGATACGGTTAGCGGACTTAAGGTTTGAACTGCAATCTTGATAAATAGAAAGCTTGAGCTCCACATAAGGGCGAGGGCTCCCAACGCCACATAATCAAGGGTTTGTGCTTTATTTATCATGAAATTCTCTTTGGAGATGTCGCAAGGCGTTCTACAGTATCCCAATGAATATACGGGTCAAACAAAATAAAATACCGTTTGGGACAATCTCGTTTGAGGGGCAGTCATGGCCTTGTGCCGTCGGGAAAACCGGGGTCACAGGCGATAAGAAAGAAGGCGATCATGCGTCGCCCGCTGGCGTATTTCCCATCCGCGCTGTATATTTCAGGGCTGACAGGATAGACCGGCCCCGCACATCTGTACCCGTTTTTGAAATTTCGGAAAAAGACGGATGGTGCGACGACCCTTCGTCCGCAGCCTATAATCGAAAAATTACGCTGCCCTTTGAGGATCGTCACGAATGCCTGATGCGGGAAGATCATTTATATGATCTGGTTGTTGTTCTTGGACATAACGACAACCCACCCATACCGGGAAAGGGCAGTTGCATCTTCATGCATGTGGCAAAGGAAGATTATTCAGGGACAGAAGGTTGCGTTGCACTGCGTTTAGACCATCTACAATCTTTGTTAGGCCAGATATCTGCCGAAACCTGTTTGGAAATCATGCTTCCTTAGGCGGTAATGCGTCTTTGTTTAAGAATCCGATGGCCAGGATATTTTCCATATCTACCTTAACACGATCATAGGCACCCTCTTCCGATAAATGGCCCGCCCATCTCATAGACAGCAAACCATGCATACAAACCCAAAGAACCGGATTCAATCGGTCTGGTGGAATAAGAAACAGTCCCTGATTATAGGCCTCTTCCATAGGTTGGTAAGCCATCATCCTGAAGCGTTCTGCCGCTTCCAGTACTTCCGGGGCCACATAATCCTCAGGATTCTCAGGAGCAAATGAAAGACGATAGAGAGTTGGTTTTTCCTCTCCAAATTTCATATAGGTCCGACCCATAACCGTCAGCTTATCGAGAATCCCGCTTTGCTGATCCATCGCCGCTTTACACTCGTCGTATAAGTATCGATAGGTTTCCACACAGATTTTCTGCAAAAGATCCGCTTTATCTTCGAAATACAGATATGGCGTCGTCCGGCTGATTCCGGCCTCTGTTGCCAAGCGACGCAGTGTTAGCGCCTGAAAGCCTTCTTCTTCCAGGATGCGAACTGCGACCTCGATTAATTCCTTACGTTTTGCCGCAATTTGTTCTTCTGTCAGTGTTCTGGCCAAAAAATATACCTTCAACTTTTGAATTGACAATGTCAATTGACTGTGTCAATAAATCATCAATACCAATATTTGTTCTTCTGTACAAGAGTATTCTCAGCAGATGAAAGAGACAAGAGAGCGCCATGCAAAAAAATCCAGAATTCGCGGAAAACATGTATCTCAGTACCCCGTTGGCAAAACTTTTTGTCAAAACGGCGCTACCGATCATCCTGATTATGTTTACCAACGGCCTTTATACGGTGGTCGATGGCTGGTTCGTTGGACGGTTTGTTGGCGCAGAGGCGCTCTCAGCCGTCACAATGGTGTTTCCATTATACATGATTGTTATTGCACTGGGGACGCTGGTTTCATCCGGTTTTTCCAGTGTCCTTGCACGAATGCTGGGTGCAGGGGAATATGACCGCGGGGCCCATGCAATGAGCAGCGCGCTTATTTTATCTGCATTTGTTTGTGCCTTTCTGGTGGCTTTGTATGAACTTTTTGGATCAGACCTGATTATTGCGATTGCCAATGGATCGCCATCGCTTGCCGGGATGGGGGATCTTTATATTTCCCTCACAATTTTCCTGTCCCCGGTTTTCTTCCTGGTCGCCATGCTGTCTGACAGCTTTCGCTGTCAGGGAAAACTGGGATTAATGACGTTAATTACGGTTCTGTCCGTTCTTTTCAACATGTTCTTTAATTATCTGCTCATCGTTGAATTTAATATGGGGGTTGCAGGTTCTGCCTACGGCACGGCCCTCGCCCAGACCGCCGCCAGCATTATTGCCCTTGGCTACATGTATTCCAACGATGGGGTTTTGCGATTCAAAATAAGCCGGTTTGCGGATCTTTTTCGCCATTGGTTTGACTATATCGCCTTGGGTGCCCCAACGAGCCTGTCCTATATCGGTGTTTCGGCAATGTCAGCCAGCATCATCTATCAGATTCAGATCTGGAATGCAGATACTTACGAAACCACCGTTGCCGCTTACGGCATTGTAACCCGGCTTTTAACTTTCGGTTACATGCCCCTGTTGGGTCTAACCCTTGCGCAACAGGCGATTATCGGGAACAATTTTGGAGCCAGAAACTGGGATCGCGTGGTCAGCAGCCTCAAAATTACCATTGTCACATCACTTATTTATTGTGCGGCGTTGCAGATCATTTTCATTACCCTTGCCGGGCCGATCAGTTCGATCTTTGTTGATGATCCCCGTGTAATTGCGGAAACAGCACGCATCCTGCCACCGCAAATCCTTCTGTATTTGCTCTTTGGCCCCCTGCTGATGTTGCCGAGTTTTTTCCAGTCAATTGGCGATGCTAAACGCGCCGGGATTTTGGGTCTTACCAAAATTTATGTCTTCGGAATTCCGTTTATTCTGTTTCTGCCAACCTTGATCGGCGAAATGGGGATCTGGTATGCCGGGGTGGTGACTGAAGTTGCCGCGCTTTCTCTATCAAGTCTCGTATTGTGGCAGGTTTTCAGCAAAGGGAAGCGCGGAAAAGCCTTTTTGGAAACCCGCGCCGCCAATGCATCCGCAGACTAGGACGTACGGGTGCCAAAAACACCGGTCCCCACTCTGACCGATGTTGCTCCAAACTGAACAGCTGTTTCAAAATCGCCGCTCATGCCCATACTCAATTTTTCAAGACCGTTTCGGGCGGCGATTTTGCCAAGCAGAGCGAAATACGGGGCCACCTGTTCCACATTGGGCGGAATGCACATAAGCCCTTCTACGGTCAAACCATGGGTTTCCCGGCATTCCTGAATGAACGCATCCGCCTCATCAATCGGAATACCGGACTTTTGCTCCTCTTCCCCAATATTCACCTGGATATAAACAGGTAGATCCTTTTCCGCCGCTTTTATCTCTGCTGCTAGTATTTTTGCAAGTTTGGGGCGGTCAACCGTCTGAATAACATCAAACAGGGCGACGGCTTCCTTTGCTTTGTTGGTTTGCAAAGGACCAATAAGATGAAGTTTTATGTCCGCAAATTCTGACTTGAAACCAGGCCATTTGCCTTGCGCCTCCTGAACCCTGTTTTCCCCGAACTCCCGGTGCCCCGCCTGTAACGCATCGCGTACCCGCTCATCAGGCTGCTTTTTCGAAACGGCGATTAGGGCCACGTCCTCAGGATTACGTTGCCATTTAACGGCAATTTTGGCGATTTTCTTTTTTAAGGATGCCAGATTTTCAGCAACTTCACTCATCATTCACTCAATTCCGATTGCGGACCTGTTTCCATAGCAAATAGCAGAGGCTGCGTTTAAAAAAAACCTTTAAGCCTCTTCCATGACAATGATAGCCTGTATCCATGACTGACCCCAACCTCTTTTACTTTACTGATGACCAACGCGGAGCCGATCCCGTCAAAATGGCCGAAAAACTTCCCACCAATACGGGAATTATCTTTCGCCATTACCAAACGGAGTATCGGGCATCCTTAGCGCATGAATTGTCTATTTTATGCAAAAAACGGAAATTAAAGCTGATTATCGCGCAAAATCCGGCGTTATCTAAAAAGATCAGGGCCTTTGGATGTCATTTACCGGAATATATGGTCCAGCGATTACCCCTCTTGAAACATCAATATCCGGATCTGTATTTCAGTGTTGCCTGCCATTCTATCCGGCAGGTCCTGCAGGCACAGAAATACGGGGCCAACGGGGCCTTTTTATCCCCGCTTTTTCCAACCAAAAGTCATCCCGGCAGCCGGGTGTTTAGCCCCTATTCTCTTTGCAGCGCCCGGCAAAAGCTGACCATGCCTGTTTACGGGCTTGGTGGCGTAACAAATCAAAAGGGCCAGTTTTTAAAAGGTCTGGGATATTCAGGATATGGGGCAATCAGCGAGCTGGAAAACAGATATCTGTAAGGGTCTGCCATTAATATCCGTCCGGTAGATATCCGAACCGTTTCATCTGGGCATAATTGGGCCGAACAATCCGTTCAATTTGATCCACCGTCAGTTTGGATTTCCACTGACCGGTTTTCCCAACCCGGAAGAAGCTTTTGCTATGCTGGGATTTTTCAGTAAAACCATCCCGTTTTTCCATTTGCCGCAAGGCCTTGAACGAACATTGTTTAGCGGCTTTTTGAACCTGTTTCAAATCCGGTTGCGTGCCTAAAAAAGTCAGTATTTCACTGAACATGTCAATCGGCGTTGCATGAAGATCTTCATACCGCACCACAAAGACAGGAAAAGGGGGCGTTTCCGACCAACTTTTCACATTTTCCGTCCACGAACAGAATATCTGCCGGACCATTGTCTCGGTCGGAGCCGTGCTGCCATTGGGATTGCTGATAAAATCGATGGCTTTGTCCACTGTCAGCCCAAAATGATCGGCGACGGATAGGACCAAATCCAGCGGATTTCGGATGATATACAAACCCGATGCCGTAACGGTGGGCGTAATCAGCGGAATATCATAATAGGTGGACAGCAAATTATGGGTCTTTACAAAAACCTCGTTCGGTTTTTGCGCGGCAATGTGAGAATGTGCCAAGGGCGTTAGCGCCATGATTTCTGCGTCTGACAGGCTATCGACATTTTTGCTGGTCACCGCGCGGTAGGATGTTTTGCTGGATCCGCCAAAGGTGGACAGATCAAGGGTGTTGAGATCCTGTTTCTCTTCCGGTCCTTTGAAATAGCTGTTCAGAAACATCCGAACCCAGGTGTTTCCAGACTTCGGATAGGAGGCCAGCCAAACGATTTTGCCCATAAGACCCTCTATAGATAGCCGTGCTGCGCCATCATCTGTGAATGAACGTCAGTTATACGCTTCACCTGATCATCTGTCAGGGTTGTTTTCCACTGGCCTGCTTTACCGGATCTGAAAAAGGTTTCCGTCTTATCGGACCGTTCGGTAAATCCGTCTTTTTGTTCCTGTTTTTGCAATACCTTGAACGAAGACTGCTTGATCGCTTTATTCAAGGAGTTTTTGGTCGTTGGTATCTGCAGAAATTTTGCGACGCCGCCAAAGGTTTTTGATGGTTTAAACAGCATATCTTCATACCGGACCACATGCATGAAATCTGGATTGAACTTCTCCCAGCTTTTACAATGATCCGTCCAGGTGCCATAAATCTGCGGAAGTTTATAGTCATCTTCCGGGGTCTGCGCCTGTGGATCGTTCATAAAGTCGATAGCTTCATCGATGGAAAAGTCAAAATGATGGGCCAGACTGATCACCACATCCAAAGGATTACGAACAATAAAAAGAGCACCGGCCGTCTGTTCAGGGGTAATAAACGGAACATTCCAGTTTTTGATCAGGGCATTGTGCGTTTTGACAAAAACGGATTCCGGTTTAGAGCGCACCATGGCTTCCTGTGCTTTGGGGGTAAGCTGCATTACCTCTTCAGGGGTAAGGCCCGTCAGCGGTTTCCCATAGGCCTTTTCATACCAATATTTCTGACTATCCCCATAGGTGAAGTTTGCCAGTTCATTGATGTGAACAGATTGTGTCCGGTTTTGAATCAAATTGTGAAGGAAGGACCGCATCCATGTATTTCCCGATTTGGGATAGGATGCCAACCAAATAATGCCGCCCATTAAGTCAGTACCTCTTATTTACGTCAGGGCATTGTAGCGGGCAGAGAGGGGTAATCAATCATAGAATAAAAAAAGGGGCAGACCGAAGCCCACCCCTCTTTAATTGGTATCTGTTCTTCAAATTAGAAGGACAGTGAAGTACCTACGAAGAATACTGTTGCATCTTCGCCTTCTGAACCAGTTGTATCTTCGTCACCATCCCAGAACTGGATACCACCGAAAGCAGTGATTCCTGGTCCAAGAACGTACTGACCGCCGAGTACAACAGCGTGCAGAGTACCGTCACCAACGTTAGCTACACCAAAAGCGTTGTTGCCTGCAGGTGTGTCGTCGTCGATGTCAACGCCAGCATACTGTACGCCGATTTTCCAAGGACCCTGACCGTAAGTAACACCTACGTTCCAGTCTTGACGATCGTTGTCGTTAGCTCCGCCATCGTTGTCAGAGTACTTGTAAGCACCGCCAACAGAGAAGCCGCCGAAACCAACTGTCAAGCCAGCTGCGATTTCGTCTGTGTCATCAGTTGTTGTGCGAGTGATCAGCTGGTAACCCAAAGAAGCCTGAACGCTTACAGTGTTGAATTTAGCTGAGTAGTTTACGCCTACTGAGTAAGCTTCGTCTTCAGCACCTTCGTCCTGAATTGGAGCATAAGGGCTTACGCCGCCAGATGAACCAGTTTCTTCGTCTCCATCAGGAGTGTAAGAAGCACCGAACTGGAAGCCAGAGAAACGTGGTGTGAAGTAAGTGATCTTGTCACTGTCACCAAGTTCGTTTGGCAGAGTTGAAGGTGTTGTGAAACCAGATGCGTTAGCATTTGGTGAAGACAGGCCCCAAGCTGGAACTGGTGATGGTGAAGAATAGTGCATCAGATATGCAGCTGAATCTTCAGAACCGATGTTGATACGGCCGAATGAGCCAGAAACATACATGAATGTTTCGTCAACCTGGTCGCCAGTTGCGCGGGCTTCAAGCTGGATGTTGACACCGAATTTCAGGCCATTGTCCAGAGTTGTTGAACCAGTGAAGAAAACTTCGCCTTCGTGACGGATGTCAGTAGGAAGCTGGTTTGTGTCGTTGTCGTAGTCGGCAGCAACGAATGAAGTCTGCAGGTAGCCACCGAGGCCGAGTTTGATTTTGTCAGCAGCAGAAGCAGAACCTGCTGTGAGGGCTGTAGCAGCTACAAGTGCTGTTGTGCCCAGGATTACTTTTTTCATTTTGTCTCCCCTCTGCTCATTAAGAAGCTAGAGAAATAGATTAATAAACGACGCAAGGCACTTGGCCCTGTTAGCCGAGACCGAGTAAATGACGTTACCCCCCCAACCGTCAAGCGATAGGACCTGCCTCTTTTTCCAAATTTGGAAATACTGTGCTCAAAAAGTCACAAACTATCAGCAGAACCAGTTTTTAGAGGCTAAGAGCACGGACCAAGATCTCTGTTTCAATTGCTCCGGTCCCACCAATCCAGATAAAAAACGCAAAAAAACACCGGATTCTAACGAGATTCCTTCATTCCCTTATTGTTCGCATTGGGAAGCTGCATTAGACTGGCGCCATAATTTTTAAGCCACTATAAATATGATGGTCTGGAAAACCTTTTCGGACAAATTTTCTATGGATAGTAAAGAGGATATCATTTTGATGTTGTTACGTTCTTTTCGCATGCATGCATTATTGGGTTTACTGGCAATGACCGGACTCTCAGCCTGCGGTGCAAATCTCGGAACAGAGTCCTCTTTCCCAGAAAGTCAGGGCAATCGGGTTTTCCAGGAAGGCGTTCCTAAAGAACGTCAAACCATCTTTGGGGATGGCGGGATCCTTGGTGGCACGGATAAAGACCTTCGGGACGGTCAGGGCGGCGGCGGCATCGGCGTCAACAGTTATCTGTGGCGTGCTTCTTTGGACACACTGTCCTTTATGCCTCTTTCATCTGCCGACCCTTTCGGCGGCGTGATTATCACAGACTGGTATACCCCACCTGAATCGCCAGGTGAACGGTTCAAGGTTACGGTATATATTCTGGATCGGCGCTTGCGGGCGGATGGTATTCGGGTTTCTGCCTTTAAACAAAATCTGGATACAACCAACAACTGGGTTCCAGTTGAACTAACGCCAAAAACCGTTACCAATCTGGAAAATGCCATTTTGACACGGGCTCGCGAACTTCGGATTGCGCGCGAAGGTCAATAAGCACCGGCGCCGTCAACCCTTACACGTTCTTGAATTTTTTGCAGCCCGAAATCGGGCTGCTCCTTTTTATTACAGATTATATTTGCAGAAAACGGACCACAGTCATGTCCCGCTATAACGCCAAAGAAACTGAACTCAAATGGCAATCCATCTGGGAAAAAGAGAACACTTTTGCTGTGGAGGCTGATCCCAGCCGCCCCAAATATTATGTACTGGAAATGTTTCCCTACCCCTCTGGCAATATTCATATCGGCCATGTGCGGAACTACACCATGGGGGATGTGGTTGCACGGTATAAACGGGCGCAGGGTTTTAACGTTTTACATCCAATGGGCTGGGATGCGTTTGGTCTGCCGGCGGAAAATGCCGCCCGGGATAAGAACGTTCATCCAGCAGAATGGACCTATGCCAATATTGCCAATATGCGGCGTGAGCTGAAAAGCATGGGTTTGTCGCTGGACTGGAGCAAAGAGCTCGCCACCTGTCACCCCGGTTATTACGGCAAGCAGCAGGCCCTGTTCCTCGACTTTTTGGAAAAAGGTCTGGTTTACCGCAAAGAAAGCTGGGTCAACTGGGACCCGGTCGATATGACTGTTCTGGCCAATGAGCAAGTGATTGACGGGCGAGGATGGCGTTCTGGTGCATTGGTTGAGAAACGCAAACTGGATCAGTGGATGTTCCGAATTGCAGATTTCAGCGAAGAATTGCTGAAAGGTCTGGGGACGCTGGATCGCTGGCCTGAGCGGGTACGATTGATGCAGGAAAACTGGATCGGTAAATCCCAGGGGGCCCATGTTACTTTCAAGATAACCGGCCGGGAAGACGGGCTGGAAATTTATACAACCCGTCCCGATACTTTGTTTGGTGCCAGCTTCATGGCGATTTCAGCCGATCATCCGCTGACACAGGAATTGGCCGTCAATAACCCGGCGGTTGCTGACTTTGTCGCAGAATGTCACCGCATG
>NZ_JBLHZT010000021.1:0-59333 GCF_047631475.1 Sneathiella sp.
TTTTTCATGTCATTGCAGACCCCGGACAGCAATCCGGGAAAACCCCACCCTCAAATGCTGGAAAAGGCAATGTCGGCCGTTGGTGCCGAAGCGGCAAACACCTTTATGATCGGTGACACCAGCTATGATATTTCCATGGCAAAAAATGCGGGCTGCCATGCGGTCGGCGTGAACTGGGGATATCATGACGAGGAAACTTTGTGGCAGAGCGGTGCGGATCATCTTATCCATCATTACAGGGACCTGTATTCCTTGATACATCCCTAATAAAGATGCAGAAAAGCTTGATTTTTCCTAAGAAGACAGTATAAACCAAACGACTGTTTGTTTTATCCAATCAAAATTTGGCGACAAAGAAACATTTATGAAGCGATTTTATAAAAAAGCAGAAGCAGGTTCTTTGGAATCTGGCATGACGGTCCTGCTCGACGGGCGTCCGATCAAAACACCTGCAAAAGCACAATTTCAGTTACCATCAGAAAAGATGGCCGTTGCAATCGCCAACGAATGGGATGCGCAGGAAGAAAAAGTTGATCCGTCAACCATGCCCTGTATGCAATATGCGGCCACGGCTATTGATCGCGTCACAACGCAGCGGGACGCTGTTATTGATGAAATTTGCGGCTTTGGCGGCACCGATCTGGTTTGTTACCGAGCGAGTTATCCTGCCCCTCTGGTCAAAAAACAATCAAAGGCTTGGGATCCACTATTGGAGTGGGTTCGAAACGAGCACGAAATTTCGTTGAAAACGACCACTGGCCTGTCCCATATCAGGCAAGAAGAGCACGCGCTAAAGAAATTTCACGATTTGGTAAAGGCCAGAAACGATTTTGAACTGGCGGCTACGCATACCATTGTCAGTCTGACAGGGTCCATGGTGGTAACGCTGGCTGTTCTGGATGGTCATCTTGATGGAGAGATGGCTTTTGAAGTAAGTGAACTGGACGAAACCCATGTTATAGAAGAGTGGGGAGAAGATGCAGAAGCAGCTTTGCGGAGAAAAAACAATAAGCAAAGCCTTCTGAATGCGATCCGGTTTTTAACCCTTTGTGACTAATGATAAACACCGCCGTTTTCGGTAAAGGCGTCAGGGAGTTGATATGAAAGATATTATCCAAAAGCTTGAGGAAAAACGCGCAGTTGCACGTTTGGGAGGCGGGCAAAAGCGAATTGACTCGCAGCATAAAAAGGGAAAGCTCATCGCTCGGGAGAGGATTGAGTTCCTATTGGATGAAGGGTCTTTCGAAGAATGGGATATGTTCGTTGAGCATCGCTGCACCGAATTCGGTATGGAAGATGAAGCGATAACCGGCGATGGTGTTATTACCGGACACGGCACAATAAATGGTAAACTTGTTTTTGTTTTCTCGCAGGATTTTACTGTTTTTGGTGGGTCTCTTTCTGAGTATCATGCGAAGAAAATCTGTAAGGTCATGGACAAGGCCGTTCAGGTTGGTGCCCCGATTATTGGTCTGAATGATTCAGGTGGCGCTCGTATTCAGGAAGGCATCGACAGTCTGGCAGGCTATGCAGAAGTCTTCCAACGTAATGTTATGGCCTCTGGTGTTATCCCTCAGATTTCAGTCATTATGGGCCCTTGTGCTGGCGGTGCTGTTTATTCACCGGCCATGACCGATTTTATTTTCATGGTCCGTGATAGCTCCTACATGTTTGTAACGGGACCGGATGTTGTGAAAACGGTTACCAACGAAAGTGTTACCGCAGAAGAGCTGGGCGGCGCGGGAACCCATACCAGCAAGTCTTCTGTTGCTGATAATGCCTATGACAACGACGTGGAAGCCCTTTCAGAGGTTCGCCGTCTGGTGGATATGCTTCCGGCATCCAACCGGGAACGGTCTCCCGTTCGGCCCACTTTTGACGATCCTGATCGGAAAGAGCCGTCTTTGGATACATTGATCCCGGATAATCCGAATAAACCCTATGATATGATGGAACTGGTTGAGAAATTGTCGGATGAAGGCGATTTCTTTGAAATTCAGCCTGATTTTGCGAAAAACATCATAACAGGGTTTGCTCGCATCGAAGGACAGACCGTTGGTATTGTCGCGAACCAGCCGATGGTCTTGGCGGGGTGTCTGGATATCGACAGTTCCCGTAAAGCGGCCCGTTTTGTCCGCTTCTGTGACTGTTTTAATATTCCGATTGTCACGTTGGTGGATGTCCCGGGCTTTTTGCCGGGAACATCGCAGGAATATGGGGGCATCATTAAACATGGGGCGAAGTTGCTGTACGCCTATGCAGAGGCAACCGTTCCAAAAGTAACGGTTATTACCCGTAAAGCATATGGCGGTGCTTATGATGTTATGTCGTCCAAGCATCTGCGGGGTGACGTTAATTATGCGTGGCCTTCAGCCGAAATTGCGGTGATGGGTGCCAAAGGTGCCGTTGAAATTATTTTCCGGTCAGAAATTGGCGATGACGCCAAGATCGAGCGGCGCACCGAAGAATATAAAGAACGCTTTGCCAACCCGTTCATTGCTGGGCATCGCGGCTTTATTGACGATGTGATCATGCCAAACAACACTCGGCACCGGATCGCAAGCTCGCTTCGAATGTTAAAAAACAAAGAACTAGAAAATCCGTGGAAAAAACACGGCAATATACCGCTGTAGGCGAGGAGGAACGCACAATGTTTAAGAAAATCCTGATTGCCAACCGTGGCGAAATTGCCTGCCGGGTTGTTAAAACGGCACGTGAAATGGGCATCAAAACCGTTGCTGTTTATTCGGATGCGGATGATGGCGCGATGCATATGAAGATGGCGGACGAAGCGATCCATATTGGCCCATCTCCTGCTGCTGAGAGTTATTTGATCATTGAAAAGATCATCGGCGCGTGTAAGGAAACGGGGGCAGAGGCTGTCCACCCTGGTTATGGTTTTCTTTCTGAAAATCAGGCGTTTGCTGATGCGCTAGCCAAAGAAAATATCGCCTTTATCGGACCTGGTAAAAAAGCAATTGCCTCAATGGGTGATAAAATCGAGTCCAAAAAACTGGCTCTGGAAGCTGGGGTTAATACCGTTCCTGGTCACATGGACCTGATCGAAGACGCCGAACATGCGGTTAAGATTTCCGGCGAAATTGGTTATCCGGTGATGATCAAGGCATCGGCCGGCGGCGGCGGCAAGGGTATGCGGGTTGCCTGGAATGACGACGAAGCGCGTGAGGGGTTCCAGTCCGCAAAAAATGAAGCCATCAGCAGCTTTGGGGATGACCGTATCTTCATTGAAAAGTTCGTTGTTGATCCGCGCCATATTGAAATTCAGGTTCTGGCGGACAAGCATGGAAACTGTATTTATCTGGGCGAACGGGAATGTTCAATCCAACGCCGTCATCAGAAAGTAATTGAGGAAGCCCCAAGCCCGTTTCTGGACGACGCTTTGCGTAAAGCAATGGGGGAACAGGCCGTCGCATTGGCAAAAGAGGTGGATTACCATTCCGCCGGTACAGTGGAATTCATCGTCGGTGCCGATCGGAGCTTCTACTTTTTGGAAATGAACACCCGCTTGCAGGTCGAGCATCCCGTGACCGAATTAATCACCGGGGTCGATCTTGTTGAGCAAATGATCCGTGTTGCAAATGGCGAAGCGCTTTCCTTGAAGCAGGAAGATGTAACGTTGACCGGTTGGGCTGTTGAAAGCCGTCTATATGCCGAAGACCCATATCGCGGCTTCCTGCCGTCCATTGGTCGCCTGAGCCGCTATCATGCGCCAGAAGGGGACAATGTTCGGGTTGATACTGGTGTGACGGAGGGTTCTGAAATCACCATGTTCTATGATCCGATGATTGCCAAGCTTTGCACTTATGGCCCTGATCGGGCCACTGCGATCGACCGGATGAGTCAGGCCTTGGATGCCTACGAAGTGAAAGGGATTGCCCATAACATCAATTTCCTGAACGCCGTTTGTAACCATCCGCGTTTCAAAGAGGGTCGCCTGACCACGGGTTTCATTGCTGAGGAATATCCGGATGGATTTGCTGGCGTGGATTTGACGGAAACCGCGTATAACAACATTATCGCGCTTGCGACACTGGTTCATTTACGCCAGACAACCCGTCAGATCATTGGGATGGTTGAGACCGCTGGCTCTCGCTGGGTTGCCAGTGAAGGGTTGGATCGACAGACGGAACTGTCTGTTGAAGATGTCGAGCATGGTATTGACGTGACCATCGGTGATCATGTTCTGGCTGTTCGAAGTGACTGGTTGCCGGGGGATCGCCGGATTGTTGCTGATATCAACGGTAAACTGGTCGCGGGTCTGGTTGAAAAAGCAGGCGATGGTATCCGGATTACCCATGGCGGGGGTGTTGTTGATATTGCTTTGCGGCGTCCACGGCTTGCAGAATTGGCCAAGTTCATGCCTGTTAAAGTTGCGCCGGATATGTCGAAATATCTGTTATGCCCGATGCCGGGCCTGATTGTTTCGGTGAGTGTGGGGCTGGGCGACGAAGTTAAAGCAGGTCAGCCGCTTGCTGTTGTCGAAGCGATGAAAATGGAAAATATCTTGCGGGCGGAACAGGATGGTGTTGTCTCGGCGGTTAATGCCGCAGCAGGCGACACATTGGCTGTGGATGACGTTATTCTTGAGTTTGAATAAGGGAAGGCCCTGAAAGATGAAAAGCCTCCATGCCCGAATCAAAGGCCGCGTCCAAGGCGTTGGCTATCGGGCATGGACAATTGAAACGGCGACGTCCCTTGGCTTGAAAGGGTGGGTCCGAAATCGAAAGGACGGCTCTGTTGAAGCTGTTTTTCAAGGGGACGAGCGCCGGCTTCAACAAATGATTGATAAGTGTTTTGAGGGCCCTTTTCTGGCGCGGGTGGTCGATATACAGACCCGTGAAATCGAGGAAGAGCCCTTTGACAGGTTCAGCTCAAAATCGACCCTTTAGCACCTTCTTTTAAGAATATTTTCTCAAAGCTCGCACGTAATTCCTGATCAAACTCATCCATTGTCACAGGAATTCCCTGATCAACCAGCGATGTGACCCCGTGCTCTGAAATCCCGCAAGGTATGATGCCGTCATAGTGGCTAAGGTCCGGCTCAACATTGATTGAGATGCCGTGAAAGCTGACCCATTTGCGCACGCGCACGCCGATTGCTGCGATTTTATCTTCTTTCGTCCCGCGGGCAACCCAAACGCCGACCCGGCCATCCCGCTTTTCGCCTTTTATCTGATACTGAGCAAGAACATCAATTACCCAGTTTTCCATGTCTTCGACAAATTTGCGAATGTCCGACTCTCGTTTCTTCAGATCGAGCATAACATAGGCAACCCGCTGTCCCGGACCATGATAGGTGTATTGTCCGCCGCGGCCCGCGTTATAAACAGGGAATTTATCGGGGGCGACCAAGTCCTCTTTATCCGCGCTGGTGCCTGCTGTATAAAGCGGAGGATGCTCCAATAGCCAAATCAGCTCGGGGGCTGCTCCTGCGCGAATAGCGGCCACTCTGGCTTCCATTTCCTGTAAGGCAGTTTCATAGGAAACAAGGCCGTCTGAAATTTTCCATTCGATTTCATGCATGGGTCGTTATACCATTAATCCCAAGTGGTTCAAGTTGCCTCAATTGCAGAATGTTAATCTCTTGGTAACCCTAATCACGGATACTGGTCTCGGTGAGTTATTGAATAGGGAATGCAATGCGCGATAAAGCGATTAAAGGGGTCGATGTTGAAATCTCAGTTGTTCTGGGAAAATCCATCATGCCAATCCATCAGCTTCTCAAAATGGGTCGCGGTGCCGTTATTGAGCTGGATACCAGCGTAGATGACGATGCTATTGTGCTCGCGAATAATCAACCGATCGCCTATGGTGAAATTATTGTTGTGGATGACAATATCGGGATCTCGATCACAGATAAAATCAGTCCCAATCAGCAAGATGTGTAAAGATTTGCGCTTGTAGCTGGTAAAAATTCAATAAAGTTCACAAATCATAAAAAATATTGAAATCTGTCCTTGCCAGCGACGCTGGTATTTGATATCTCCCCTCTACCTCAAGCGGCCGTGGCGGAATTGGTAGACGCGCAGCGTTGAGGTCGCTGTCCGGTAACACGGGTGGAAGTTCGAGTCTTCTCGGCCGCACCAACTCTCTGGAACACCCAGAGAGCCTAAGGTTCCTAGCTTGTTACACATTCTTTGGTGTAACAGGTTCAGGACAAAGGTTGATAAACCATCCCTTAACATAGAATCCCTGAAAACACGGTCACACTTGGTATGTCCGATATGTGGTTCCGAGAGCTTACCATGAGAAGCTTGGCAAGGAATTAATCTTTCAGTAGGCTTTAACGTAAGACGATGGTACAAATTCCACTTATGCCCACTTATGTATGAAAAAGCCTACTCTGCTGAGGCTGCACCTTCATTTTTCAGGATCGAAATCCTTCACTAATTCGTTTTTCTTACTGCTGGTTTTCCTCCCGATTCCTTATTCTGGTCAATTTCTAGTCAAACTGGGTGTTCACAATACTATGTCGCCGAAATGCATTTCGTATCAGTGCGATTGGGGGTCGGGGGCGGGTGGTTCTGTGTTCACGGAGAGGTCGGCCCAGTCTTGACGTTCTGTGTGTGCCGGCGCAAGCTGTTAGAGGTCCGGACTGCTGGATGACGTGCCGGCGTTAGAGAAGGGAGGCCTGCAATTGACCCGACAATCAAGGGACGAAAGATTTTCGTCGTTTAAGGAATTTTATCCATTTTACTTGAGTGAACATTCGAATGTGACGTGCAGACGGCTGCATTTCGTGGGCAGTCTTCTGGTGCTTGTCACTCTTGTGGCCGCGCTTTGGTCCGGGATGTGGTTTCTTCTATGGTGGCTGCCCGTTATTGGATATGGATTTGCCTGGGTCGGACATTTCTTCTTTGAGAAGAATAGACCGGCCACTTTCAAGTATCCCTTTTACAGTCTTTTCGGGGACTGGGTTATGTTCAAAGATATTCTGATTGGCCGTGTCCGGCTTTTCTGAATTCCCCACAAACACCAAAAGCCGCTAACCGGTAAAACCGGTGCGGCTTTGACTGTCGCATGATCAGGAAACCAAAGCTTCCTGTTTGCGGAAAACTTAACCTTCGCGGAGAGCGCGTTTGCGAGCCAGCTTGCGAGCGCGGCGAATAGCCTCTGCTTTCTGGCGAGCGCGTTTTTCAGACGGCTTTTCGTAAGCACCCCGGAGTTTCAACTCGCGGAAGATACCTTCTCGTTGCATTTTCTTTTTTAAAGCGCGTAGCGCTTGATCGACATTGTTGTCGCGAACATGTACCTGCACAGCCTTTAGTGCTCCTATGCTATAATGTGGTTAAGTCAGTTCACAAAGTGGCGTGTCTAGTAACATGCCGCCTAACCGATGTGAAGCGTTAAACACCCGAAATAGGGAATATTTATAAAGAAAAGTCTTTTAACACAGTTTTAAGCGAGTAAACAACCGAAAATGCCAGCAAAACCAATCGTGAAAATGGGAAATCCAGTTTTATCACAGCGTGCAGAGGAGATCGATGATCCAACAGCGCCAGAGATTCGTAAACTCGTTAAACAGATGCAGGAAAGCCTGAAAGAAGCCGGTGGTATAGGTTTGGCGGCCCCGCAGATCGGTGTTCCATTGCGCCTTGTTATTTTCGGGATCCCCGCGGCGCGCCTTCAAAGCGAAGATGGCAACCCGGACGGAGACGGGCTTGCGCAAAGAGTGTTGATTAATCCGGAGTTGGAGCCTTTGGGGCCGGATATATCCTTGGGCTGGGAAGGATGCCTTTCCGTGCCGGGTTTACGCGGTCTTGTGCCCCGGTATACAAGATTGAGATATCGGGCGTTTGACCTTCAAGGGCAGAGGCAAGACGTCGTTGCTGAAGGGTTTCATGCGCGTGTTGTTCAACATGAATGCGATCATCTGGATGGTATTTTATATGTTCAACGCATGACAGATATCCGTAATCTGGTGTATGAAGATGAGATGGGTGAATTTATGAAGCACTTTTCCTTAACCGAAGGAAAAGATTAATCATTCCAAGGAGTAGGTGATGACAGATCAAAAGATCACAAAAGATAAATGTCTGAATGCGGTTTTGGATCATGTGATGTTTGACGGTTGGTCAGAAGAGGCTGTCCGGCGCGGCGCGGCTGATCTTGGGATGGATGTTCTGGATTTTGATCTTCTTTTTCCGGGTGGCCTGAAAGACCTTGTCACTTTTTATGTCACCCGTGCCGATGATCGGATGGAGGCGGCGCTTCAGGCAAAGGATGTTCTTTCAATGAAGATCCGGGACAGGATTACGCTGGCGGTCAGAACCCGATTGGAATTGGTGGAGCAGGAAAAAGACTGCGTTCGTAAAACGTTGACGTGGCTTGCCATGCCGCAAAATGCCGCTTTGGCGTTGAAGCTGACCAACGAAACCGTCAGCCGGATGTGGTACGCGACGGGGGATCGATCAACTGATTTCAGTTATTACACAAAGCGATTGACCCTCTCTGCTGTTTATAGTGCCACGTTGCTTTATTGGTTGGATGATGTGTCTGAAGGGCATGAAAAAACGTGGGGGTTTTTGGATCGCCGTATCGAAAATGTCATGCAGTTTGAGACCTTTAAATTTAAGACCAGACAAAAACTGGCCAACAAACCTGATTTCTCTTTTATTCCAAGGCCGGGGCGTTTCTTTCGAAATTTGACAGCCAAATAAAAAGGCCGACTTTAACTCGGGACCAAAAAAATGCTTAAAAATAAAATTATCCTGATTACAGACGCGACTCATTTTGTAGGAACTCCGGGGAGCCGGGTTTTGGTGCGTGAGCATGCGACACTTTACGCACAGGACGCTTCTTTTGTCGATGCGACCGCCCGCGAGGCATTCGAGGCCTTAATCCCGGGTGTGAAGGCGCTGGCCGAACAGGAGCCCGAGGACGTTGTTGCGGCTGTTATTCAGGCCGAGGGGCGCTTGGATGCTTTGATCAACAATGATGCCTATCCGGCGATCAAGGCAACCATTGATGGCGCAGATATTGACGATTTTCGAAAAACACTGGATGCCTTACTGGTGCGCGGCTTTGCCTATGCCAAATACGCATCAAAGGTCATGAAGGCCGCAGGAAAAGGTAAAATTGTTTTTGTTTCATCGGCGGTGCCAAAACATGGCTTGCCAAATTATTCAATGTATACCGCGGCGCGCGGCGGGGCCAATAGTCTGGCGGTGTCCCTTGCCAAGGAGCTGGGAAAATTTGGTATTCAGGTGAACGCGCTGGCCCCGAATTTTGTGGAAAGCCCGACCTATTTTCCTGAAGAACTTCTGAGTAATCCTGAAACATTAAAGAAAATAACCAAACCCATCCCTATTGGCCGATTGGGTAAGCCCGAAGAAGCGGGTGAATATCTCGCCTTTCTCGTCTCGGACAAATCAGATTTTATTACCGGTCAGATCCTGTATTTCGCTGGCGGTTGGGCATAGCCGCCAGGATTTAAACTTTTGGCGGTACATTTAAGGGGAACAGCCGGGTAACATGGCCCATTTTTCGGCCGGGGCGGCTTTCCGCTTTTCCATAGAGGTGGAGGCTCATCTCGGGATGCTGTAAAATGTCGTTCCAATGATCGGCATCGTCGCCGATCAGGTTGCGCATCAAGGCATTGGAGTGGGCTGTTGGATCGCCCAGAGACAGACCCGCGGCTGCACGAATGCTTTGGCGGAACTGGGATGTGGTGCAGGCCTCTATCGTCCAGTGGCCCGAATTGTGGGGGCGGGGAGCAAGTTCGTTTACGAGAACATCCCCATCTCTGGCGACAAACATTTCCACGGCGACCAAACCGACAAGATCCAGATTTTGCACAATTTTGGTGGCAAGCTCTGTAGCGTGTTTTGAAACAGCAGACAAAATGTTCGCTGGTGCAATTGTAACATCCAAAATATGGTTTTTGTGCCGGTTTTCAACGGGGCAGTAGGTTGCCACATTGCCATGAATGTCACGTGCAGCGACGATTGAGATTTCAAGTTCGAACGGAACAAATCCTTCCAGAATGGATGCTTTTCCCCCTAGAGCCTCCCACGCTTTGTCGATTTCGGTTGCCGAACTTATTTTGACCTGACCTTTACCGTCATAGCCATCCCGCCGCGTTTTTAAAATTGCAGGCGTTCCAATCCGTTCGACTGCCTGCCGCAATTCTTCCAGGCTTTCAACATTGGCGAAAGGGGCTGTCGGTACCCCCAGATTATTAACGAAACTTTTTTCCAGATGACGGTCCTGTGTGATCTCAAGAACCTTTCTGCCGGGCCGCACCGGGACAAGAGGAGATAGAAAGTTCAGAGTATCTGTTGGAATATTTTCAAATTCCAACGTCACAACATCTACTGAGGACGCAAATTTCCGTAAAGCGGCTTTGTCCGTGTAGTCTGCAATTGTATTTGCATTGGCAACTTGAGCTGCGGGACTATTTTTTTCCTGCCCAAAAATGTGGGTTTTAAACCCCAATTCCGCCGCAGCAATTGCCATCATGCGACCTAATTGTCCATCACCGAGGATGCCGATCGTTTGTCCGGGAGCAAGAGTGGTCATGAATATATCCTATTCAGGAGTGTCAGTTGGTTCTAACGCGACGGCTTCTGTTTGTTTGGACCGCCAGATATCGATTGCGCTTGCAATATCCTCATTGCCGAGCGCGAGAATTTGCCCGGCAAGCAGGGCGGCATTGATCGCACCAGCTTTTCCAATCGCAAGGGTTCCAACAGGAACCCCACCTGGCATTTGAACAATAGATAACAGGCTATCCATACCTTTTAAGGCTTTGCTTTCAACCGGAACGCCTAGTACTGGCAAGGGGGTCATTGACGCAGCCATTCCAGGAAGGTGCGCCGCGCCGCCTGCGCCCGCGATCAGAACCTTAAGTCCTTTGGATTTGGCAGACTGTGCATAGTCCACCAGACGGTCCGGTGTGCGATGCGCTGAGACGATCTTGGCTTCATAGGGAATGCCAAGGGTTGATAATGTATCTGCGGCATGTTTCATAATTGGCCAGTCTGACTGACTGCCCATGATAATACCGACGAGTGGTGCGCCGTCTTGACCCATGTTTTGGTGTCCTGTTATCGGAGTTTCCTAATGGATGAGTGAATTTTCCGGATTATAGGCCCGGTTTTTTCAGAAGCAAGTATCGCTTGAAGCTTTGAAATTTAAAGTCAAATAGAGTATGTAGTTATCAGTGTGTAGAATTATTGTGACCAGTCAGGTTTATAAATGAAAATAGGATCCACGGGCCGTGCCGGCGTAACCGGAGCAGTTGGAAAGACAAGGTCTAAAGCTGCGACAGATGCCTATTCCAGTGTTTCGAGCCCGCGTACAATCACAGATACAACCTCTGTCATGGGGATTCCCGAAGCGGAACTGACACCTAAAGTGCGGGATGCCATTATGACGCTCATGGGCGAAGTAGATCGGCTTCGAAAATCTGTTGAAGGGATAAATCAACGACTGGAAGAAGCCGAAAAGCTGGCGGATCAGGATCCTTTGCTTCCAATTTATAATCGCCGGGCCTTTGTTCGGGAGTTGACCCGTGTGCAAGCATCGGTCGAGCGTTACGACAGTGCAGCCAGCTTGATTTATATCGACCTGAACGGGTTCAAGGGCATAAATGACAAATATGGTCATCAGGCAGGTGACTATGTGTTGTCCGAGTTTTCAAAGCGGTTGTTGGTAACCGTACGTGAAACGGATATCGTTGGCCGTCTGGGCGGAGATGAATTTGGTTTGATCCTGTCCAGAACCAATCAAGAAGCGGCAACGGCACTTACATTGCGTCTGACCAGCGAACTATCCGGGAATCCAATATCATGGGAAGGGCACCGATTGGATGTCGGGATGTCCTACGGGATTGTTCCTGTTGAAAGCGGTGTTAATGCTGAACAAGCCCTTGATAAGGCCGATAGCAAAATGTACGAGCATAAGCAGGAATTCAAAAAAGAAAGCTGATCCGTCCAGCGGCTGGAATTACGCAATAATATCCGGCAGTAACGCACTTTCAGTCCTGAATATCTGATCTTTCAATATAAGCTTTCGCTTTTTCAGGCGTTGAAGTTGCAGGCTGTTATAATTTCCAGAATTTATCAGGGCATCAATGGCCAGATCCATATCTCTGTGTTCCGTCTTTAGTTCCGCCAAGTGCTGCTTAAGAATTTCCTGCTCATCAATTTCTGTCATGGCGACGTTCAAACCCCAACAATACAAAGTCTTCGCGTAAGCGATCATTTTGTGAAACCGCTACCACACAAATTTTGTAATATCAGTGATATGCGGTAACCTCATTCTAGAATGTACCATTTTTTTGCAATTTAAACTAGGTCGGAATGGTCTAATTTGCCGGAGTTTAAACACGGCAAGACCTTGTTTTGGCAGTCAGAAATGGTGGATGTTTATGAATTGTAACAAGACAAGAGTCAAGGAGTGTTGAGTTGTCCGTTTTTCCAAATGCCGGTTTCCCACCTTGCGCTCTGTGGGACTTTGCTTTGAAGCTTTATAGTAATCCGGCCGTTGAGCAGGCTTGCCTGTCTCTACAAAACAGAAAAGGCGTTGATGTTAATTTGCTTCTGTTTTGCGTGTGGGTTGCTGCCAGTGGACGAGAGGAATTACGGGAAGCGGAGCTTAAGGAAGGCTTGGCGATAAGTCATTATTGGCAAGAGGCAACCGTCCGGCCTATGCGGGACATTCGGAATTTTTTAAAGCCGCCTTTAAAATATGTAGATAATCGATTGGCCAACGAATTGAAGCGTGTGGTCAGTGAAAGTGAAATTTACGCAGAAAAACTTCAATTGCTAGCATTAGACCGTCTGATCGACAGGCCTGCAACGGCGTCCTTCAGTGGGTCCATTTGCGCCCGTGCCGCCGTTCATAACTTATTTAAATATTTGGCAGAAGAACTGGACGCTGAACCGGATAATAAGGATCGGGCAGACATAAAGGCTATTTGGTTGGCCGCTTTTTCTGAAGAAGACGAGCTGTTTGAAGAAATTGCCTAACTGTTTTTGAGGCCGTTCCAACGGGTTGCCAGATCATTGTCAATATTCATCAGGTCAAGGGTTCTGCCAATTGTATGGTTGACCATATCATCCAGATTTTCCGGGTGTGTGTAAAAGGCCGGAACGGGCGGCGCAATGATTGCCCCCAGATCAGACAACTCAGCCAGATGCCTTAAATGTCCTGAATGAAGGGGCGATTCTCGTATCATTAGAATAAGACGCCGACGTTCTTTCAGGATTACATCAGCGGCCCGTGTCAGCAAGTTACTGGTTGTTCCCGCAGCAATCTCTGACATCGAGCGGACAGAACAGGGGGCTATTACCATACCCGCATTCCGAAAAGATCCTGACGCAATGGCGGCTCCAATATCAGCGTATTTATAGCTGACATCAGCCAAAGCCCGGACCTCTGAAACAGATTGTTTGGTTTCGTGAACGAGGGTGATTTCTGCAGCCTTGCTTATGACTAAATGGGTCTCAATATTTAGTAATTTGCAGGCCTCTAACAGACGAATTCCATAAATCGCCCCTGATGCGCCAGTCATTCCGATTATAAGTTTCTGTTTTTCGGACATTAATTCGGTTCACTCATTATTTTGGGTTTCAGGGCAATGATTGATATCATTTTCTTTAACAATTTTGTAATATATTAATGTCCAAAGTTGGAATCCCAACTGCCTACCTTTTAGTAGAGGAGATAAAATATGAGCACAACAGAGTATGTTGCACAGTTGACAGAAAAACATCATCAGATTGAAGAAGAAATTCATTCAGAAATGTTACATCCGTCGGCCGACCATACCCATATTACCGAGCTCAAACGAGAAAAACTCCGATTAAAAGAACGAATAGCAGAAGTATCAGCGCAGCAGGTGAAAAACTAATCCCTCTGATTGCTTTATAACTTTTAACAATGCGCTGGATTTTTCTGGCGCATTTTTTATTTGCCCTATCACGAAACTGTCAATGTTTCGACACATCACTGCAACGCAACCCCAACAGTTTGTCGTCTGACAAAACGATTTTACTCAATCGAATTAAGTATACAGGGGTTGCCTTATGAAAAAGACACTAATTTCCGCAGCGCTAACCGTCGGTTTGCTGGCATCGACATCAACGATGTCTTTTGCTGAACAAACACTGTCGGCAAGGGCGATCGCGCCCAACAGCGCAGGCGCTTTGAACAAACTATATGTCCTGAACGGAAATAGTGTGGCTGAAGATGAGCTTGCCCTGGATTTCCGTGCCGGTAAAAATGATTTTACCTCAGGGCAAACAAAAACGCTAAGGGTCCTGCATATAAATGACCTGCATTCTCATCTGATTGATTTCCATCGCAAAGGCGATACGCATCGGTTTTCACAAATTTCAAAAATCGTAAAAGACGCGCGTCGGAAAGCGGGCGCCAATAACGAAGCCGTCCTGTTTTTGAGTATGGGGGACGAGCATATTGGAACCGTTTGGGACGAACTGCTTGGCTCTTCCGCAGACGATTTTAAAATGAGTGCGCCCTATCGGGCTTTGTCTGCTGCGGGTCTGGATATGTCGGTGGTTGGAAATCATGAATTGGATAAAGGCTCTGAACTTTTGGCGCGCGCAATTGAGCAGGATGCGGATTTTCCGGTTTTGACAGCGAATTTGGCAGGCTCAAAATTCAAAATGCCTTGGGCACCCGCAGCCATCGGCGAGGTAAATGACGTTCGGATCGGATTTATCGGACTAACATCCATAATTGACACTTATTTGCAGACAGAAGCTGATCCCGGGCTTAAAGGCTATGAACCTGTGAAGGTTGCAAAAAATATGGTCAAGGCTCTTGATCCGCATGTCGATGTGATCCTGCTGTTAAGCCATGTTGGGTATAATGGTGCGTTACCAAAAGGAATGGAGCTTAAATACGATCTGGCGATCGGTGATAAGCAGATTGCTGAAGCGGTATCGGAAGTCGCAACAAAACCTGTTGCCCTTCTGGGAGGGCATACCCATACAGTCCTTAACGAAAATGCGCTGGACAACCGTTCGGTTGTGGCTGGCGTTCCTATAGTCCAGGCTGGTGAATACGGAAAATTTGTTGGTGATTTGAAAATCACCCTGACCAAGTCTCAGTCCGGTGAGGTGAGCGCAGTTTTTTCTGAACGATTGATTGCGACAAAAGGCCGGGCCAATGAAACGGCGGCCGACCTTGATTTGAAGATGAACGAAGACGTATTGGATCCGATTAAAGAGGAACTGGACAAGCGTTTGCAGGAATCTATTGGTGTTGTTTTATCTCAGAAGAGTATGCGGGATGATCAGGTCATTTTGGATCGTTATACCGGCGAAACGGCAATTGCCAATTTTATGAATGATGCGGTTGTCGCCAGAAGTAAATACTGGGCAACGGATCCTGTTGATTTTGCCGCCTTTAACGCAACAGGGATGCGCGGTGTGGACATGAACGGTGACCTGACCTATGACGAATGGTACAAGGTTATGCCCTATGCCGACGAGATTTATGTCTACTCGGTGACAGGTGCAGAGTTGAAAGCCATCATTCAGGACAATGCGCGGCGCATCGTTCGTCCAGAAGAGCTGCAGCGTAATGGCGGATCACTGGATCCTGAAAAATTCATCCCGCGGGGGTTCCAGCATTATTCATCAGGCATCCGATACGAAATTTTCCTTGGAAATAATGCCATGGAAACAGTCGCCAAAAATATCACCTTGAACGGCACACCAATTGACCAGCTTTTGGATCGGAACTTCCGGATCGCGTTTAACTCTTACGTTGCAAACGGTCGGGAAGGTTATTCAGGGGGGGCGATCAAGGGGTTGCCCACGCAGATCAAGGGGTTTGATCTTAAAAAACTACGGCAGATGAAGGCGTTTAATACCTACCTTCTCTATCGCGGTCAGATCATAAATTATATCCGCAACGAGGCAGGGGGTATCGTGGGACCCGAAACCGGCGCGGTCTATGACGGTCGCGTCACCGTTTCCGCCTCCCCAAGGAGCTAACAGGAACCTTTTTTCTGATGCCATTGATGTCAGGCCCCTCTCAGACCGGAGAGGGGCTTTTATATTTTGTTGTAACACAGACTTCTAACTCCTCTGATTTGTTGTGTTTTTTCAGTTGGGAGGGGGCCATAACCGGATTTTTGGTTAATTTATAGGCATACTATATGTTGATTTGGCCTTCTTTCAGATACCGCTAGGCGATGGGCTGTTAAAAACTCGCAAAAAACAACCTGTATGGCCTAAAGCAGATGAAAAAGGCGGCGAAGGTGAGAATTGTCACTTTTGTGCCACAGCCGGACTTTCCATCAAAAATATGAGGATTTTCAGGGAAGTTTCTGTAAGAACGGCAGAAATAAAGCATCCCGGATTCGTCAAGTAAATTTTTTTAAAAAAATGCACTACAATTTGTTGACGGGGTGAGGGGTATTCTACAATATGTAGTGGTTCTCAAGAAGGGGCGGCGAGCTGAAAAAGCTCGACAATTCATAAGAATAAAGGCGGAACTCGGTTTTTTGGATGTTATTCAAAATACTCGATTGTCGTTACATGTTTATGACAGGCTTTTTTGACAGGCATTGTCTGGTCTCTTGAGGAACAAAAATTGTACAGGCCAATGTTGGCTTGCGGGAAAATTGGAAATATTGGGGATAAACGGATGCTGGATACAGTCGATATGTTGACGGATGTCGTACAGGTAAAAGATGGTGCGCGTGTACATATCGACCATAGTCGCGATGAGTATCTGACAGAATTTGGTAAGGCGGTTTTGGTTGATCGCTATCTTCTGCCAGGTGAAAGTTTTCAAGACCTGTTCGGTCGGGTTGCAAGCGCCTATGGTGACAATGATGATCATGCTCAGCGGATCTATAACTATATTTCCAAGCTTTGGTTCATGCCTTCCACGCCCGTCCTCAGTAATGGCGGTAGTAATCGGGGTCT
The DNA here is from genome assembly GCF_047631475.1 of Sneathiella sp. Classification (GTDB taxonomy): domain Bacteria; phylum Pseudomonadota; class Alphaproteobacteria; order Sneathiellales; family Sneathiellaceae; genus Sneathiella. The sequence continues at coordinate 16,932 of NZ_JBLHZT010000021.1, forward strand.
GCCGATTTCCTGCTTTCTAAATGAGTCTGATGATAGCCTGAACGGTATTGTGGATCTTTGGACAGAAAATGTCTGGCTGGCGTCAAAAGGCGGCGGTATTGGCAGTTACTGGGGCAATCTGCGTTCTATCGGTGAGGGCGTTGGTGCTGTTGGTAAAACGTCTGGTGTTGTGCCCTTCATTCGTGTCATGGATAGCCTCACTCTGGCGATTAGCCAAGGTTCGTTGCGCCGTGGCTCTGCTGCTGTTTATTTGCCTGTTTCACACCCTGAAATCGAAGAATTTGTTGAAATTCGCCGTCCGACAGGGGGGGATCCAAACCGCAAAACACCGAATTTGCACCATGGTATTTTGTTGTCTGACGATTTTATGAGGGCCGTGGAAAATGACACGGATTGGGGATTAACCAGTCCGAAAGATGGCTCCGTTGTCCGGAAAATCAGCGCACGCAGTCTGTGGATTAGAATTCTGACCGCGCGGGTCGAAACCGGTGAGCCCTATATTATTTTCAATGATCGCGTGAATAGCCTGGTACCTGAGCATCACAAGCTTGCTGGTCTCTCTGTAAAAACATCTAATCTTTGTGCCGAAATCACGTTGCCGACAGGCCGCGACCATTTGGGGAACGATCGAACAGCGGTTTGCTGTCTTTCTTCTTTAAATTTGGAAAAGTATGAAGAATGGAAGGATGATGAGGTCTTTATCGAAGATGTCATGTTGTTCCTGGATAATGTTTTGCAGGACTTTATCGATCGGGCCCCCGAAAAGATGGAGCGGGCCAAATATGCTGCGATGCGTGAAAGAAGCGTGGGCTTGGGTGTAATGGGTTTCCATTCATTGTTGCAGGCAAAACGGGTTCCAATGGAATCTGTTATGGCTAAAGTCTGGAACAATCAGATCTTCAGTCACATACAAAAACATGTGGATGCGGCTTCCAAGTCATTGGCGAAGACACGGGGCGCCTGCCCGGATGCGGCTGATTACGGCTTTGAAGAGCGGTTTTCCAACAAAACAGCGATTGCACCAACAGCATCAATTTCAATTATTTGCGGCGGCGCAAGCCCGGGCATTGAACCAACTGCGGCCAACAGTTACACCCATAAAACGCTATCAGGCTCTTATAATGTGCGTAATCCGCACTTGAAGGCATTGCTGGCAGAAAAAGGCCATGATAACGAGGAAACCTGGAGCTTCATTACGGTAAATGAAGGATCTGTCCAGAAACTGGATTTCCTGACCGATTTGGAAAAAGATGTCTTTAAAACGGCGTTTGAACTGGATCAGCGATGGATTATCGAGCTTGCGGCAGATCGCACACCAATGATTGATCAGTCTCAATCCGTCAATATTTTCCTCCCTGCCGATGTACACAAACGCGATTTGCACCAGATTCACTTCCAGGCTTGGAAGCAGGGCGTGAAAAGTTTGTATTATTGCCGGTCAAAATCGATCCAGCGTGCAGAAGTGATTGCTACAAAGGAAGATATGCCGGACAGCCTAAAAGAGCTTGTTGCTGGAGTGGCCAAGACATCCCGTCCTAAATTGGAGGTTGTCGCGTCCGAAACAACTGACTATGAAGAATGTCTTGCTTGCCAATAAGGTAAGCAAAATCCCTTATTTTTAGAATTTCCGTTACGAGAGTTTAGAGAGTCAGATGTCCCTGCTTGATGCAAAACCGGTTTATAAACCTTTTTCCTATCCATGGTGTTATGACGCCTGGTTGATGCAGCAGCAAATTCACTGGTTGCCGGAAGAAGTTCCGCTCGCCGATGACGTGAAGGACTGGCATCAAAATTTAACGGAAGACGAACAGCATCTTTTGACGCAGATTTTTCGCTTCTTTACGCAATCTGATATTGAGGTGAATAACTGTTATATGCGCCACTATACGCGTGTTTTTCAGCCCACCGAAGTGCAGATGATGCTTGCGGCTTTTTCCAATATGGAAACAGTTCATATTGCGGCTTACTCGCACCTGCTGGATACCATTGGTATGCCTGAAACCGAGTATTCTGCCTTCCTCCGTTACAAGGAGATGAAGGACAAATATGATTATATGCAGCAGTTCAACGTGGAAAGTAAGTCGGAAATAGCCAAAACATTGGCTGTATTTGGTGCGTTCACAGAAGGATTACAACTGTTTGCAAGTTTTGCCATTCTACTTAATTTTCCTCGTCATGGTAAAATGAAGGGGATGGGACAGATCGTTACCTGGTCTGTTCGCGATGAGACATTGCATTGCAATTCGATCATCAAACTGTTCAAAACTTTTATCAGTGAAAACCCTGAAATCTGGAACGACACGTTCGTTGAAGAGCTTTATCAAACCTGTCAGGATATTGTCTCGCATGAGGACGCCTTTATTGATCTTGCATTTGGCGCTGGAAATATTGAAGGACTGACCGCTGAAGAAATCAAAGCCTATATTCGGTATATTGCAGACCGGCGTATGGGGCAGCTCGGGTTGGATCCCATCTATAATATTGATAAAAACCCATTGCCTTGGCTCGATGCAATTCTGAACGCTGTTGAGCACACCAACTTTTTTGAAAATCGGGCAACTGAATATTCAAAAGCGGCCACTCAAGGATCGTGGGAAGACGCTTTTTCCTAAGCGTCATCAATCATCTGAACAAGAAGCCGGGCCGTTTTTTCTAGCGGGTCCGGCTTTTTTAATGCAATTGACAATACCATCGCCCCTTGTAATGCGCTGATGATGTAGTCAGCATCAGCTGCGGCACTTTTTGCGCCGGAAACGGCCGTGTCCGTCCAGTTCAGCATCTTCTGAAAGAAGACCTCAACAGCTTTTTGTACCTCGGTGGGTAGGCCCGCACTTTCCGCTCCGAGAACACATCCCAGACAGATTGTATTTTGCGATTGAAGCGCGTGAAGATACACCTCCCCAAGGCGTTGTATACGGTGCGCAGGCTTTTCATCAGGCTTGTCAGCAGGCCCCAAACTGTCAAGAAGGGTGCGACCATATCGTTCAACGACAGCCCGGCCTAAATCCTCCTTCTTTGGGAAGTGATAATGGACACTGGAGCTTTTTATGCCCACTTCGGTGGCAATATCTCGAAAGCTGATCTGATTAAAACCGCCCTGACGAATTCTTTTTTCCGCCGTTTCCAAAATGGTTTCTACACGATCTGTGGAGTTTGTTTGAGTCATACTCTTTTATCTATCAGGTGATAGGCAGTTGACAAGATCAAAATTTGCGCTATCTATCTACCTATCGATAGATAGATAGTCGTATTCACGATTTTACGTCTATGGCCGGTAAACTTGATAAAAGGAATGCGAGATGAAAATACATGAATTCAAGGGATTTCCAAATCCAGCCAGAGTAAGAATTGCATTAGCTGAAAAAGGATTGCTCGATCCGGTGGACTTTGTTCATGTGGATGTGCCGTCAGCGGAACACAGAAAGGACGCTTTTTTAAAGAAAAACCCCTCTGGTGCTGTCCCTGTGTTGGAGCTGGACGACGGTGTTTTTATCTCCGAATGCACGGCAATAACTGAGTATATTGATCAGATTGACAAAAATTCGATCCTAACAGGCACTGGGGCCGAAGAACGGGCCCGTATTGCTATGTACCAGCGTAAAGTGGAAGCTGGATTTCTGGATGCCGTTGCAGACTTCTTTCACCATGCCACAGAGGGGCTGGGCCCGGATGTGGAAGGGTATCAAAATATCGAATGGGGTGAGCATCGTAAAAATGTTGCCATCAAAACCCTATATTGGATGGAAGAACAGCTTGTTGGTCAGGAATTCCTAGCGGGCGACAGGTTTACAGTGGCCGATATTACGGCGCAAGCCGGTTTCATGTTTGCAGGATTTAGTAATCTGGAAATACCGGAAGACTGCCCAGCGGTTAAGGCTTATGCTGAACGCCTTGCCAATCGGGAGAGTGTCAAACAAGCGGCATAGGAAAGTGAATGACATGCAGATTAATGCTGATTTTAATACTGTTGCCATAGAACATGGAGGAGCCCTTGATTGGGTTCCTTCGCCGATAAAAGGTGTTCACAGGCGGATGCTTGACCGTGTTGGCGGAGAGGTTGCGCGGGCGACGACGATTGTCCGCTTCGATGAAAATAGCCAGTTTGATGCACACATACATGGCGGTGGAGAAGAATTTCTGGTTTTGGAAGGCGTGTTTCAGGATGAACATGGAGATTATCCTGTCGGAACCTATATTCGAAACCCACCAACATCTCAGCACACTCCTCGTTCTGATAAGGGCTGCGTGATTTTGGTCAAGTTATGGCAGTTTCAGGCAGATGATAGAGCGTTTACAGTTGTGGATAGCGAAAAAATGGAACTTTTTGGGGACCCCTTGAGGAAAAATGTTCTCATAAAACCGTTGTTTCAGGACGCGTTTGAGACGGTCAGGCTTGAATATTGGCCAGAGGCATCGTTGATCCGTGTTGGCGATGACGGGGGTGCAGAAGTTTTTGTTTTAAACAATCAGTTTGACTATGAGGGGCGGACATTTTCCCCATATTCCTGGCTTCGCCTGCCACCGGGTAAAAAAGTTGATATTAAAACCGGCGAGAAGCCCGTCAGGGTTTGGACGAAAACCGGGCATTTGACCAAAATAACTGTCCCTGAATAGGCGCCCCATAAACAAAAAAAACTGCCTGAAAAGGCAGTTTTCAAAGGGAGGGAGAAATGTGTCAATGTTGGAAAATTCTCACCATTTTGTGTCTTTAGCTGGCGAGGCGTTTTTTGCGGCGCCAACCAAAGAAGCCCAGGATCGCTATTCCCGCGCCATAGAGCGGAAGCGCGGCAGGTAGCGGAACCGTCGAAATTACCGGGTCGACAACCATGCCGGAGATTTTAAAATCGTCCATATTGCTGCGCTGCCAGCGCCGACTTGTATCGTCATCAAACGCGCCTATACCAAAAAGGCTTCCTGTCCAGATCCCTTGAAAGATGTAAGTGCCATTTGACGGGATGTCGACACTGTAATTAATGGCATCCAAAACACCGTTTGGACCCAAATCAAAGAGAAACGTAAACTCGTCGTCTCGATCAACATAGCTGAAGGAAACGCTTTTGATTGTCACGTTCTGGTCAAACGAAAAATTGACGAAATCGTTTCTATAATTCCCGTCAACCTGATGGCTGTCGCCGCGGTAGCTGCTAATGCCAAGCCCGGTTGAATATTGACCGATGCGACCCTGAGAATAAACCGTGCCGGCGTCAGAAAAAACACCGGGCGTTGTTGTTACGGTCACACCATCATTCGTGAAAGAGTAAGAAGAAGCCAGACCACCATTTCCAGAGAAATCAAATGTCGCCGCTTGTGCTGCCATGGATGTACATAATAAAAACGCGCACGCTACCAATATTTTCTTCATTTTGCCCCTCGCAAATCAAGAATCTTTCGTCAAAGTTGAGACAACATAGGGATGAGTGTCCTGAATTTACAATGGGATTTTGCAATGATGGGTTGTTTTATTCTGAAGTTGAAAAGAAAATTTTACGCAAAATTAACCAATATTTTCCGAAAACCCGTTCATCCACAACAATTTCTATAAATGAAATTAGAGGGTTATTGATGTTGGCAATTAAAGTATGATTTTAAAAGCCTCCGGTTGTGAAAGGTTAATTTTTGGGCCGCTATGGTTAATTTGATGAAACAAGACGAATCAGTTTGATATGGAACATGAGTTTTTTTATCGGTTGGATTGCAAATGAAAAGAAATCCTTTCATTGCCCGATTTTTCTGGATTATCGGGCTGCTGATCCTCTGCATTCTTTTGGCTCAATCATGGGTGGCGGCAAAAGAAATTGAACGGGAAGCTGAAAATGGATCTTTCATTATGCCTGGTACCGGCGGCAGTGGGGTTCGCGTAACCAACGGTGGTAAATCAAAAAATTTGTCTGACCTGTCGTTGATGCTGCAGGAACCTGATTTTGACCTACCAATCAGGGCAGAGGCCAAGTGCGGTAAAGAAACAAAACGGACCCTTTTGAAGGACACTTTTTATTACCTCAAGAAAGTAACCATTGGCATCGGTAACGAAGACAAGTCATTGTGGGAAGAAGATATAGAGCCAGAAAGTTTGGCCGCACAAAAACAGGTGCGTTATTTGATTAACAAGACGTTTTCAGTTCCTATTCGATCGGCGAACCAGCAATCACAAATTGTAGATCCCGTTGAAATCGTCTTAAAAGATGCTCGTAGAACAGGAACGGATCCCCAAAAAAGATGGGCATATTTCCGGCGACCTCACCAGTTTACGCTCACCTTTCCAATCTATATGCGGGTTATCTGTCAGGCGGTCACAAAGGATGCGTTGACTGGAAAAGAAGCTTACGGAGAGGATATTCTGTCGATCACAACGACAAAGGTGCCCATTTCCTTGCGATATGAAGGCGATCCTGAACTTCGCTATCGCAAAAAACTGCCGCTTTCTTCCGTACAGAAACCTATCTCATCAAATAATACTGAACGGACGCAAGTGGCTTCTGTCGATGAAATTGTGTTTGCGCAGGATATCGGACTTTTTGAAGGAGAGTGTCCCTCTACCGCGGAGTTTGATCTTCGATTTATAGGGAAAGGCCGCGGCTTGATCTATCTGCGGGTCACCGAAAAAAATAAAACAGTATATGTGAGCGACGGAATTGAATTCAAAGAAGGAAAGGGACGCCATATTTTTTCCTATCCGTTCGGTCGGTCAGTATTTGAAAAGCGCAACACAAAAGTGGTGGATCATGAATTTCGATTTCGAGTAATCTTGGTCCGCGATGGAAAGACATCCATCGGACAAACACAGCGCGCTGTAAAAAATGACGTTCTGAATTGGCAGCATCGCTGCGTGTTAGACGGGGATTGAACTCTGATGTTTGTTTCTAGCGATTGACGCCTGTAAGCGGTTCTTCTAGGCTTTCCGCGCGGCAATTCAAGAAACAATAAAAATCACTGGCCGCGAACAACAGATGGAGGACCCCCGTGTCAAAACTAGAATTCTTCTTTGATTGCTCGAGCCCCTGGACCTATTTGGGGTTTGAAAGCCTGGAACAGATGAGAGGCCGCCACCCGGATCTGAAGGTGCTTTACAAACCGTTCCTTGTGGGTGGTGTTTTTAATGCAGTTAATCCGTCTGTGTATGCAAATCGCGATAATCCGGTCCCGGCCAAGCAGGTCTATTCAAAAAAAGACCTGCAGGACTGGTGCACCTATGTGGGTATCCAGATTGGACAGCCTCCGGTTTTTCCGGTGAATAGTGTGAAGGCAATGCGCGGCGCATTTGTTGCGTTGGAGAATGAGTGTATTGTTCCTTATGCGCGCGCGGTGTTTAAGCGTTACTGGACAGATCTTGATGATATTTCACAGGAGACCGTTCTGCGAGAGATCGTCAGCGAAGTGGGGCTGGACGAAACAGAATTTTTTGAGCGCATTTCACAACAAGCCTACAAGGACATGCTGCGACAGAATACGGAAGAACTGATTGAACGCGGAGGTTTTGGCTCCCCGACCTTGTTTTTAAATACGGATGACATGTATTTTGGCAACGATCGCATGGCGTTGATTGAAGCCAAATTGTAGGGGCGGCAAATGATTGATCTTTATTATTGGCCAACTCCTAATGGCTGGAAAATCTCCATCGCGCTCGAAGAAATGGGACTGGAATATAACGTGATTCCAGTGAATATCGGTCGTGGAGATCAATTTAAGGAAACGTTTCTTTCGATTAGCCCCAATAATAGGATGCCCGCAATTGTGGATCACGATCCTATTGGTGGCGGGGACCCCGTTTCGGTCTTTGAGACGGGTGCCATTCTCATTTATCTGGCTGAAAAATGCGGCAAGTTCCTTCCATCGGATTTGCGCGGGCGAATACAGGTTGTTGAATGGGTAATGTGGCAAATGGGCGGCCTGGGCCCCATGCTGGGACAACATGGTCACTTTAAGTTCTATGCGCCGGAAACTATTCCGTATGCACAGGAACGCTACAGGAATGAAGCGCTTAGGTTGTTTGGTGTTCTCGATCGGCGATTGGAAGGGCGGGACTATATTTGTGATGATTTTTCGATCGCAGATATGGCCTGTTGGCCTTGGATCATTACCTATAAGCGTCAGGAACTTGATATCGACCAATTTCCAAATTTACGGAAATGGTATGATCGGCTTAAGGGAAGACCGGGGTTGAGAGCCGGATATAAGGTTGGTGCTGAACTGGGGAAACCAACGGGTAAGTGGGATGAAGAAGCACGAAAGCATTTGATGGCGCAAGCCGAATTGCCCGGTCAGACAAAATAATTCCTTCCAATGTCAGCTGGATTGATAGTAGGATCATCGAGAGGGTGTTAGTAACTTTACCGGTTAAAAACCGGTGTTCAGTGTGTATGGTTAGATAATATGTCTACAATTGACAACCAGACTAAAGGCAGGGACGTGGCGGGCAATCATCAGTCCCCGTCTGAAGACTTGCTGATTTCCCTTTCCAGAATGCAGGAATGTGAAGACACGCGGCAGTTTTGTCGGGTTACGCTTCAAGAGCTATGTCGGGTTTTTCCAGATATTTCCCGCGCTGCCTTTCTACAGATACCCGGTCGCAATAACGATATTGAAGTGAGTGCCGTTGAGGGATCCCAAAGTATTTCTGCTGAGGAAATACTGGCTGATTTTTCTACTGTCATATCAGAGTCTCTGGAAACATCAGACATTGTTGCTCATCAGAACAGACTTGCCATACCGTTTGTACGGGGGCCGGATATACCGGCTGTCATCGTTATTCAGTGTGCTGAAGGCTTCGTATGGTCAAGCGCACAGCGAAAGCTCTTCAAGCAGTTTTCGGAAAATGGGGCTCGTGGGCTGGAAACAACGGCCTTGCTTCAGGAAGCGCGATTACTGGCCTATCATGATGTGCTCACGTCTTTGGGAAATCGCCTGAGTTTTAAAAAAGAAATTCAGGCGGAAATCGCCTTGTTGCAGCATGGTGAAACTGAAAGGTTTGCTGTCGTTCAGTTTGTCCTGGATGACTTGCCTGAGCTGAATATTGCGCTGGGTCATTCGTCCGGGGACGAATTATTGCGCAGTGCGGCTGAACAACTGGACAGGCTTTTTCCTGACGCAATCGCGCTCGCCCGGACATCAGGCGATGGTTTCGGGGTCTGCACACCCATTACCACTAATGAGCAAATCGCTCTATTGCCCGATCTGGTGAACGATCTTTTTGATGTTTATCTGCCGGAAGAACTGAATTTGCCGCATCTTGTTCCGCGCATTGGCATATCACTTTACCCGATGGATGGTGGAACGTCAGATCAGCTTTGGCGAAATACAAACATTGCCTTGGCCAACACTAAAAAGCCCGGTAGTCCGAATTTCTGTTATTATGACAATCATATTGAAACTGAAATTCTGGGGCGTGTAACGTTGAATAATGCGCTGCGGGAGGGAATGACGAGTGGCCAATTGTCGCTTAGCTACCAGCCTCAAATCAATTTAGAGACAGGGGTCCTGACCGGCGTTGAGGCCCTTTTGCGGTGGGAGCGGGAAAAAGGAAAGTTTGTTCCGGCGAATACATTCATTCCCATTGCAGAAGCATCCGGCTTGTTGGGTCCAATCAGCGAGTGGGTTTTAAGAGAAGCCTGCGAACAACGACAGAGATGGTCCGAGCAAGGGGTGCCTGAATTTCCTGTGGCCGTGAATATATCGCTTGCTGAATTTCAAAGTGATGAATTCGTTCCCCTGGTGAAACAGGTCCTGTTCGAAACAGGAATACCGGCAGCCCTTTTGGACATTGAACTGACGGAAAGTGTAATTATGCGGGATCGCGGCCAGACGAAACGCAATATGATCCGTCTAAAGGGGATCGGTGTCCGGCTATCGATTGATGATTTTGGAACAGGATATTCTTCGCTCAGTTATCTTACCCATTTACCTGCGTCTGTTTTGAAAATTGACAAATGCTTTGTGGATGGGGTGGTTGTAAATTCAAAAGATGCCGCCATCGCCAATACCATCATTTCTTTGGGTAAGAATCTTGGGATGGAGGTTTTGGCCGAGGGTGTTGAAAATATTGAGCAGGTTGAGTTTTTGAAGCAGGCTGGCTGCCATCAAGCACAAGGTTATGTGTTTTCTCGGCCCGTCTCTGCGGACCAGATCGTTGAACTGGCCGAGAAAATATTCTAAAGCATCAGCGTTTATTTTCTGTCAGGCAATAATTTTCCGGGGTTCATAATATTCTGCGGGTCCAGCGCATCTTTAATACGGTGCATCAGATCGATCTCTACCTCTGATTTATAAAGAGGGAGATCATTTTTTTTCATACGCCCGATCCCGTGCTCAGCACTCATACTTCCGCGCATTGAATGGGCTATATCGTGGACAGTGCGACTGACAGTCTCCCAATTGTCGAGAAACGCCTGTTTGTCCATTCCTTCCGGTTGCAGCGGATTATAATGAAGATTGCCGTCTCCAATATGACCAAAGGTTACAGGGCGGAAACCTGGAATAATTTTTTGCAACGCGGTGTCTGCCTGCTGAATAAAATCGGCAATCCGGGCGATGGGCACTGAAATATCATGTTTGATGCTACCGCCTTCGGGTTTTTGTGCGCCTGAGATTTCCTCGCGCAGGGACCATAGTTTTTGCTGCTGCGCGTCACTGGCCGGGATGATCGCGTCCAGCACGATTTCTTTTTCAAATCCCTGTTCAAGAATTTCTTCAAGCAAGGTTGATAAATTTTCAGTAACACTCGAGCTCAATTCGACAAGAATATGCCAGTCATATTTTTGCGGCATTGGATCTGAAAAATTAGGTACATTCTTGACCACCAGATCGATAGCGATACGGGGAATAAGTTCAATCGCGGTTACTTGATCGCCGCTTAATTGGCGCGCCAATCCTAAAAAATTGATCGCGGCTTCAACGTCTGGAATAGCGACAAGGGCCACCTGTTGATATTTTGGTTTGGGATATATCTTGACGACAGCGGCCGTGATAATGCCTAGCGTTCCCTCGCCGCCAATAAAAAGCTGCTTGAGGTCGTATCCGGTATTGTTTTTCCGCAAGTTTGTCAATCCATCCCAGATTTCACCATCAGGTAAAACCACTTCCAGGCCAAGCACCTGATCGCGCGTATTACCGTAATGTAAAACCTGAACTCCCCCTGCATTCGTTGAGATATTTCCGCCAATCTGACAACTGCCTTCTGAGCCGATGCGAAGGGGGAACATGAAGCCATGGTCGTCGGCAAGGGTTTGAAGATCTGCAAGAATACAACCTGCATCAATGGTCAGGGTGCCCCCTTTGACGTCCACATCCCGCACGGTGTTCATTCGGCGAAGAGAGAGAATAACCTCGTTACCACTGTCAAACGGGATAGACCCACCCACCAGACTGGTATTCCCTCCTTGCGGGACGATCGGTGTTTCGGTTTGTGCGCAAAGGCGAACAATTGCACTGACTTCGTCGGTGGTTTTGGGAAGGGCAACAAGTCGGGCTTTTCCTGTGTATTTATCCCGCCATTCGCTTAAATAACCCTGCATGTCCTGAGGATCGGTAATAAGGCCCTTGTCGCCGACAATCTCTTTTATCTGTTGTTCGAAAGTCATGTGATTTTTCCTTATGGCCGGGGCGCGGCGGCTCTCTTTAGCCGATCATTGATCGCGACGCCCAATCCAATATTTGGGATTGGTGCGACTGCGATCTGCTTTGCGCCTTGTTCGTCCAGCAAGTGGAATGCTGAAAACAGGTTGGCTGTGGCTTCGCTCAGGTCGCCAGAGACACTTAAATTGATTGTTGATATTTTATCATACTCGCGCCCAAAACCGAGAAACGCTTCATTTTTGTGTTTGTCGGTCGCATTTAAACGCACCGGGCAGGAGGGGGCATAATGGCTTAGCAGCATACCGGGACTTGAGATTTCACTCTCTTCATTGGCTTCTTGCACATTTGGAAAATGCACCTCCAACTGCTCTTTGGTAATGCCGCCGGGCCGAAGCAAGATCACGTTCTCCTCATCAAACCCCACGACGGTGCTTTCAACGCCAATTGTGCAGGTGCCCCCGTCCAAAATCATGGAAACACGATCGCCTAAACCGGTTGCAACATGGGCCGCTTGCGTTGGGCTGATCTGACCTGATGGATTTGCACTTGGCGCCGCCAGCGGCAGGCGGCAGACTTGCAACAGTTGCCGCGCCAGTGGATTGGCTGGAACCCGAATAGCCAATGTTTCAAGACCCGCACTGGCTAGTTTCGATATGGGGCAGTCTTTCCTTCGAGGCAGCACCATGGTGAGGGCGCCGGGCCAGAAAACGCGCCCGAGAATCTCTGCGCGTTCATCAAAGATAACATACTGTTTTGCTGTTTCCATGTCCGGGACGTGGATAATGAGCGGATTGAAGCTGGGCCTGCCTTTTGCTTCGAAAATTTTGGCGACGGCTTTGTCATGCATCGCATCCGCGCCCAGCCCATAGACAGTTTCCGTAGGGAAGGCAACGAGTTCTCCATTATGAAGGAGATCAGATGCCCGTTCTAACGCGGTGCTCGATGGGGGGATAATAGATTTTGAGGCAGACATTGATATTAGGTACCGTATTGAAAAACTCAGATCCAACAGGATCATTGCTACTAAAATACTTTTTTTTAGTGCCGTGACTATGGCATAACTGCTGCAAACACATAAGCAGTAATTTGGAAGGATTATCCCATGGGCGAATATAAAGCACCGATCAAAGACATGCGCTTTGTTCTAAACAATGTTATCGGGCTTGATGAGCTTAGTGAGATTGAAACATTTTCGCATGCTGAGAGTGATGTTGTAGATGCTGTTCTTGAAGAAGCATCCAAACTGGCGACAAATGTACTCTCTCCTTTGAACAAGGCTGGAGACTTGGCAGGAACTTCTGTGAAGGATGGTGTTGTAACATCGCCCGAAGGATGGGCAGAAGCCTACAAGATGTTTGCAGAAGGGGGATGGAACGGTATTTCCAGCCCTGAGGAATTTGAAGGCGGCGCAATGCCTCAGGCTGTGACGCTTGCAACGGTCGAAATGTGGAACGCCGCTAACCTGTCTTTCGCTCTTTGTCCGCTGTTGACACAAGGGGCAATCGAAAGCCTGATTGCCCATGGTTCAGATGAGCAAAAAGAAAAATACCTGAATAAACTTGTTACGGGAGAATGGACCGCAACCATGAACCTGACAGAAAGTCATGCAGGTTCAGATGTTGGCGCTTTGCGGGCAAAAGCGGAACCCGCTGAGGATGGAAGCTGGCGGATTTCCGGGCAAAAAATCTTCATTACGTATGGCGAGCATGAGATGACTGACAATATCATTCATCTTGTTCTGGCAAGAACACCGGGCTCACCCGCTGGAACCCGCGGCATCTCACTATTCATCGTTCCGAAATTCCTAGTGAACGACGATGGTTCTCTGGGTAAGCGGAACGATTTGAAATGTGTTTCACTGGAAGAAAAAATCGGCATCCATGCAAGCCCTACTGCGGTTATGTCTTATGGCGATAATGGTGACTGTGTTGGATATCTGATCGGCGGCGAAAATAAAGGCATGGCATGTATGTTCACCATGATGAACAGCGCGCGCCTTGGCGTGGGAACCCAAGGGCTCGCTATCGCTGAACGGGCGTATCAACAGGCCGTTGAATATGCGCTGGATCGCAAGCAGGGTAAAGCGCCGGGAACAGCCAAGGGAGAAAGCGCCCCAATTGTAAAGCATGCGGATGTACGCCGGATGTTAATGACGATGAAGTCGCAGATTGAAGCAATGCGGTGCCTGATTTACCTGAACGGTGCCAGTCTTGATAAAGCCCATAATCATCCGGATAAGGCAGAGCGGGAACGTCAGCTGGGGCTTGCCGAATTGCTGATACCCCTATCAAAAGGATGGTGCACTGATTTAGGTGTGGAACTTGCGTCTATTGGTGTGCAAATTCACGGCGGCATGGGCTTCATTGAGGAAACGGGGGCTGGTCAACATTATCGGGACGCTCGTATTTTGCCGATCTATGAAGGAACAAATGGTATTCAGGCACTTGATCTGGTTGGGCGTAAATTGGGCCTTCAGGGCGGCGCCCCTGTTCGGAACCTGTTGTCTGATATGGATCGTCTAGCCCATGATATGAACGGAGAGGACGCTGAACTGGCTGAAATCTCTCGTCATCTCGGTGTTGCTGTGACGGCCTTAAGGGAAGCGACTGAATGGATGTATAGCAATGCGTCGAATGATCCGAATGCGGCGCCTGCAGGGGCGACACCTTACTTGCGAATGTTTGCAACAACAGTGGGTGGGTACCTGATGGCTCAGTCCGCTGTGAAAGCAAAAGAGTTGTTGGAGGCGGGCGACGCGGATCAGAAATTCCTGAAAGCGAAAGTCGCGACCGCCCGTTTCTTTGCTGCGCAAATACTACCTCAGGCTGCGGCCCTGTTGGGTCCGGTCACAGAGGGACCAGAGTTGCTTTTTGCAATTGATGAGGAAAACCTGGTTGCCTGATTGGGTTTGACCTTTGGGGAAGGTTCATCATATTTAACTATTGATTGTGGCGGCTTCGGCCGCCACAATTGTTTTTGCGTGAAAACTCGCTACCGGGAAGAATGAATGAAAAAACAACAAGAAATCACATACCCGCTAGGTACCCGCCCAGATGATGGGGAAGTCTTGAAAATCACTGAGGGCGTCTTCTGGGTCCGTATGCCGATACCGTTTAAAGGTTTGGACTATATCAATCTGTATTTATTGGAGGACGACGAAGGCTGGACGATTGTTGATTCTGGTTTTAACTCCAGTAAAATCAAATCTTTATGGGAAGAAATTTTTGACAAGTTCCTTGATGGGAAGCCTGTAACCAGACTGATTTGTACTCATTTCCATCCCGATCACATGGGGCTTGCAGGCTGGATTACCGAGCGATGGAATATCCCATTGACCATGAGCTTTGGTGAATGGACTTTCGGGCGCATGCTGTATCTGGAGGGAGAGGAACAAACTCCGGATTATGTTGTTGAATTCTATCAGCAGATTGGTTTCACAGAACCGATGATGAAGCGCGTAAAAGACCGCGGATTTAATATGTTTAATAAGGCCTTTCATTCCATGCCAATGGGTTTTGTTCGTTTGGATGAAGGGGATGTTCTGTCGATTGGGGGATCGGAGTGGCAAGTTATCGTTGGGACAGGTCACGCACCTGAACATGTTTGCCTGCACAATAAAGAAAAGAATATTTTGATTTCCGGCGATCAGGTTCTTCCGCGTATTACGCCGCATATTGGCGTCTATCCAGCGGAGCCTTTTGCCAACCCGCTTAAAAAATTCCTGGATTCAATTATTAAATTCCGTCATCTGCCGGATGACCTTCTTGTGTTGCCGGCCCATAACGATGTGTTTGTCGGATTGCATAATCAATTGGATTTTTACGAAAGCCATCATCAGGAACGGCTTGACCGCCTTAAAACGGCGTGCCAGTCGCCGAAAACGGCCATTGAAATCCTGCCAGACCTGTTCGACCGTGAATTAGGAGAAAATGATATCGGTCTTGGTATTGCGGAAGGCCTCGCACATTGCCATTATCTGGTTGGTACAAACGAATTCGTTCGAACCGTCGGGCAGGATGGTGTCTGGCGATATGGTGTGCGTAAATTGGCTCGGGATAAAGTCGCCTGAGACCAACGTTAAAAGACAAGAAACTGATAACAACGAATAATAAGAAAGAAGAATTATGTCAGATCATTTGCTGTTTGAAAAAGAAGATGGGATTGCAACTCTAACAATGAACCGCCCGGAAAGCCGGAACGCGTTGTCCATTGAAATGCGTCGTAAGCTGTATGAAGCTGTCGTGGATATCGAAACGGACGAAGACATTCGGTGTGTGGTGATCAAAGGGGCAGGCGATCATTTTATGGCAGGCGGGGACGTCATTTCTTTTGGGGAGATTGCCAAAAAAGAAGCAGATGCCCGGCGCAAGGAATTTGAGGCCCGTATTCACGGACTTCACCCTACCATGGTTACCATGCGCCGTATGCGCAAACCGATCATTGGCAGCGTACAGGGGGCCGCGGCCGGCTTTGGCCTTTCGCTGGCCATGGCATGTGACCTTGTAGTTGCAGCGGATAATGCCTTTTTTACCTTGGCCTATATTAATATTGCGACAACGCCTGATGGCTCTGGAACCTATTCGTTACCGAGAATGGTCGGTCTTAAGAAGGCAATGGAAATTGCAATGCTTGGTGACCGGTTTGATGCAGAAGAAGCCTATAGGCTCGGACTGGTGAATAAGGTGGTCCCTGCCGCCGATATTGAAATGGAAACCAATCAACTGGCGCGGCGCCTTGCAAATGGCCCGACCGTCGCAATTGGCCGAACCAAACAGATGTTGCACGCGTCATTAAATAACAGCCTTGAAGAACAGTTGAATTCAGAGGCCGAGAATTTTGCGGCTTGTAGTGCGACGGAGGATTGGGTCGAAGGAGTGACTGCCTTTGGCCAAAAGCGAAAGCCTGAATTCAAGGGAAAATGATTGAAATCTGAAGCTGCAAACTAGAAAGGGATGCGGTATGGCGACGTTAAAAGGGAAAACACTGTTTATCACAGGAGCGAGCCGGGGGATCGGATTGGCGATTGCGAAGCGTGCAGCGGCTGACGGGGCAAATATTGTTGTCGCCGCGAAAACAGCTGAACCACATCCCAAGCTGAAGGGCACTATCTACACAGCAGCTGAAGAAATTGAGGCTGCTGGTGGAACCGCATTGCCACTGATTGTTGATGTCCGTGAAGAAGACGTTGTTGAGAAAGCAATGGAAAAAGCGGCGCTGACATTTGGCGGAATTGACATTCTTGTGAATAACGCATCGGCTATTAGTTTGACCGGTACCCTTCAGACACCGATGAAACGTTACGATCTTATGCACCAGATCAATGTGCGCGGAACGTTTTTGTGTTCGCAAAAAGCAATTCCATACTTGAAAGAAGCGGACAATCCGCAGGTGTTGAATTTGTCGCCTCCGCTAAATTTTGAGGCGCGCTGGTTTAAACCGCATGTCGCCTATAGCATGGCAAAATATGGGATGAGCCTGTGTGTTCTTGGTATGGCGGAAGAGTTCAGAAAAGCCGGGATTGCTTTTAATGGACTTTGGCCGCGTACGGCGATTGACACCGCTGCCATGGATATGATCGGTGGCGGTCAGATTAGCCGTAATTGCCGGAAACCGGAAATTATGTCTGATGCAGCACATGTTGTTCTGACGAGAGACTCGAAAGAATTCACCGGGAACTTCTATGTTGATGACGAAGTTCTGGCAAGTGTTGGCGTGACTGATCTTTCAAAATATCGATACAATGGTGTGAAGGAAGAAGAGCTGTTGCCAGATTTCTTTATTTGATCAACGGGTGAATATCTTTGAATGATGGATGTTCCGCTGTTTGAAGCCATTCAAAGATCACCATTTCGCCGGTAACGATTTCTGCGCCGCTCTTTGCCATTCTGGTAAGGGCGGCGTCTTTGTTTTGGGATGTGCGCGATGCAATCCCATCAGACACAACAAAGACGCTTTTTCCCAGCTCGCACAGTCCCAAAACAGTCTGGAGAACACAAACATGGGCTTCTGCGCCGACAACAATCAGATGATCTTTATTTCCAAGGGCCGTTTGAAAGCCATCGGCCTGGCAACTGTTAAACGTCATTTTGGGAACGAGCAGGCTTGATGGTCCCGGAGAAAGGGCGCTTGTTGTACCACAGAGCTTATCCGGGTTCTGTTCCGTCATGACTACTGGTATCGAGAGTTGCTGGGCAGCTTTGAGCAAGGTCGTGGCTATGGACACAGCTTCAGACCCACCTTGAAGGGCCGGCAAAAGGCGCTCTTGAAAATCAATGATAAGCAATAGCGATCGTGTGGGATCGATAAGCGGCATTTTTTTACGCGGCCTGTTTCAGTCCCAGTCGACCCCAGACTTCTGTCAGTGCACTCACGAGGGCACTCATCATGGTATCATCGTGAAGCGGGGAAGGGGTAATTCTCAGCCGTTCTTCACCGCGCGGAACGGTCGGAAAATTAATTGGCTGAATATAAATACCGTAATCTTCCAGCAAGATATCACTGGCTTCTTTACAAAGAGCCGCATCATATACCATCACGGGAACGATATGGGTTTGCGTGTTCATGACAGGCAGTCCGGCTTCCGCAAGCAAACGTTTAAGGGTTGCTGCGCGTTCCTGATGAGCCGTCCGTTCCGCTTCGCTTTCTTTAAGGTGGCGAATGCTGGCCAAGGCACCAGCGGCGATCACGGGCGGCAGGGTTGTCGTAAAAATAAAGCCCGCAGCATATGAGCGAATGGCATCAACAATATTGGCTGACCCAGTAATAAATCCGCCAACAACACCAAAGGCCTTGCCCATTGTGCCTTCCATAATATCGATGCGATCCATAAGCCCTTCGCGTTCAGCAATTCCGCCGCCACGTTGTCCGTACAGGCCCACGGCATGCACTTCGTCCAAGTAGGTCATGGCATTATACTTGTCGGCAAGGTCACAAATTTTTGCCATGGGAGAGATATCACCATCCATCGAATAAACGGATTCAAATGCGATAATCTTTGGACGATTTGGATCGATACTTTTGAGTTTTTCTTCCAGATCTGCAACATCATTATGTTTGAAGATCATTTTTTCGCATCCGGAATGACGAACGCCGTCTATCATCGACGCATGATTAAGCTCATCAGACAAAATGATTGCACCCGGCATTAGTTTGCCCAGCGTGCTGATGGTCGCGTCGTTTGAGACAAAGCCGGATGTGAACACCAGCGCGGCTTCTTTATTGTGAAGGTCCGCAAGTTCTTTTTCCAGCTCACAGACCATGTGTGTATTACCAGAAATGTTGCGTGTGCCGCCTGCGCCTGCGCCGTATTTCTCGACAGCCTCTTTCATTGCAGCAATCACTTTTGGGTTTTGGCCCATGCCCAGATAATCATTTGAGCACCAGATTGTAACTTCTTGCTCACCGGTTTCTGTATGACGTGTCGCCCGTGGGAAATCACCAGCGTGGCGTCCGAGTTCGGTAAAAACCCTATAGCGGTTTTCATCCTTTAGGTTTTGAATGGCTTGCTCGAACACTTTGTCATAGTTCACGGTCATGCCTTCAACTTCCTCTTTAGCTACAGGTTATATTCTTATTAGAGTTTAATCATAAATATTTTATAAAAGTTGAATACGAATATAACGCTTCCTTGGCAAGAGACAAATGGTCGCATTCTATTCGTAAACGGCGGCTAATCAGGCTTAACCTTCCTAATGCGCCATAAGAACAGGGAGTTTACATTTCTCTAGAATTTCACCTGTAACGGCACCAAAAAACAGGCGCCGTAACCGACTGCGCGTATATGCGCCCATCACAAGAAAGTCAGCGCCGCACTTCTCTGCCTGCGACATCAGAAGATCCGCTGTTGTTCGCCCGCTGCTTCCCCGGATTTCGCAGGCACTGGCGGCTATCCCGTGGCGTTCCAGGTACCGGACAGCTTCTTCTGAATGCAATTCATCATCGAGATCATCGACGGCACAAATCAGTGTAACTTTATCAGCATCTTTCAGGATCGGTAATGCATGGGTAATTGCCCGGCTTGATTCGGCGGAACCATTCCAGATAACGGCAACATTTTTGCCAAACTCCTTGGTAATAGGAGAATCAACGACCAACACGGGCCGGCCGGTTTCCAATAATGCGGCATTAATAACCATCTCATTGCTGGTATTTTCTTCGTTAGCATTTTTGCAGACAACAATCAGGTCACACAGTCTGCCGTAATTCAGCAGGACATCTTCACGGTTGCCCTGACGCTCCACAAAACTGACTTTTCCGTTTAGCGCTTTATCTAGTTTTTCGGTTTTTTTGTTGAACAAGTCGAGGGCGGTTTGCCGTCTTGCCCGGCTGTCTTTTTCCGCCATATCGATAACACTTTCGATCATCGCCGAGGTCATGCCCTCTCCGACAAAGGCCGCGGCGGAGCGAGGGTCAAGTCGAACGTGAAGGGCGTCAACATAGGCCTTCAATCGACTTGCAACAGTTAGGGCGCTGTCGAGCGCCGTAGTGTCGCAGGTATGGTCAGAACCAACGAGCGGAACCAAAACTGTTTTCACGGACATTGTCTACCTCACTTTGTTATCGTGCTTAAATAATATAGCGTAAGTAAGGGGTTAGAACCAAGTTATTTGACGGAAGAGGCTTTTGTCATACGGATTGAGGCGCTGTTTTTATGGTAATGCTTCTCTGGCGAGAACGGTTGTTTTTTCTATACTACCGTTTCCGTCAATTATCGACCAGCTATTCGGGATTTCATGTTGGGCGGCCAATTGTTTATCCAGAATATCAACTGTCGCATCCGAGGCGTCCCGTGTTCGTTTGTTGATGCGGTCTTTCATATTGTCTTTATTGACGCTGAGCCATAACCCGTGAAAAGGGACGTTTAGGGAGGCAGCAAGCTCTTTGAATTGCTGCTGATCGGTTGGGCGGTCCAAAACAGCGTCGACAATCACGCTATGGCCTGCTTGTAATATCGCACGAGCATTCCGTGCCATAAGAGAATAAGTTTTTTCGGACATTTGCGGCGTGTAAGCCCATTGTGGCATCGGTGAATAGTCATCCCAATCAATTAACTGTCGCCTTAGAACATCGCTTCGCAATCGAATGGCGCCAGGGGCAGTCGTTCCGATTTCCGGGGCAAGCCGTTCTGCGAGGGTTGATTTTCCGCTTCCGGAATAGCCGCCAATGGCAATCAGGCTTGGGCGATCCGATCGCTGATAGGCGCAGGCCGCCTCAAACAGGCTTTTCGTTTGCTCTGATAGCACGGCCTTTTGATCAGGTTGCGCAGCCTGTCGGTAACGGTTGCCCGCGACATGTGTTCGAATGCCGGCCCGCATGGACATAAAAAAGGGAAGGGCTTGGAGAGCTTCAAGGGGTGTCACGCTGGTCGTCCATCCGATTTTCCCCAAGTAACGGTTGAAAATACGATTGGCAGGCATTTTCTGGTCACGATACCAAAGATCCATAATCAGAAACGCAACATCATAAAGGACATCGCTTATGACAAAGTCGTCTTGATATTCAATAGCATCAAAGAGCAACGGCTGATCATTTAGCACACAGATATTCTGAAGGTGTAAGTCACCATGTCCTGCCCGTATCCATCCGTCTTGTTGGCGTTTTTGAAATAAGGGAGAAAGCCTGTCTGCGTCATTTATAAGATTTTCACGGAAATCATCAACGGCATCTTGTGAGAGAAGTTCAGGGCAAAAGTGATCCAGTTGGTGAAAATTTTGTTCAATGACAGTCGCGAAAGTCGGAATTTTGGCGGAATCATCAATGATTTCCGCTTTTAAATGAAAGCTGGCAAGCGTATCGGAGAGCTTGTCCTGTATCACCACAGGAAAATTACCTGTCTGAACCCGTTCATCCAGTCGGGAACCTTTGGGGAAACGCTGCATTTTTACGGCATATTCGACGATTTCCTGGCTTGGGGTCAGCGAAAATTCTTCGTTCGATCTGTATAGAGCAATTACGCCGTGATAAAGCCCCCGAGCACCGTTCTGATTTATTGCTACTTCCTTGTCACAAAAATACTTTCTCTGAGACAATGTACTGTAATTCATATGATCAAAATGGACCGCTTTTTTGATCTTTAATGCAACCGTCGGACCAAGCAATACGGTGGCACCGTGAGTTTCGATTACCTCCACCGGATCAGTGGCTGCAGCTCTTGGGTCCCAGCTATTGGGGTGCGCTATCAAGAAAGCAATCAGCTTCTGTTGAACTTCTAGCTGTTCTAAAAGCTCCATGATTATGGGGTCGCAGCAGGGTAGGGGTCCTGATGAATAATCGCTTCTGCATCCGGATACAGTTTCAAAACTTCCATTTCAACCGTTTCAGAGATTTCATGGGCTTCTTGCAGGTTAAGAGAGGCCGGCAGGTCAATATGCATTTGAATAAAGACTTTTTGGCCTGAACGGCGTGTTCTGAGTTCGTGAACGCCCATGACGCTTTTTTGTGTGAGCACAAGATCAATGATTTGTTGACGATCTTCTTCGGGAAGTTCTTCGTCCATCAGATCTGCGAAGGACATGCGAATAATGCTCCAGGCGTTGTAACTTATGTATATCGCAATGCCGATAGCGAAAACACCATCTGCCATGATCCACCCTAACTGCGCACTTAAGATGATGGCCAATATCACACTAGCATTGACCAGAAGGTCACCGGCATAATGAAGATAGTCCGCTGAAATCGCGACCGATTTGGTCTGACGGATAACAAAGCGCTGGAAAACAACCAAAAACAGCGTGAGCACGATTGATGCAATCATGACGCCGATACCGACCCAACCCGCCTGAATGGGTTGCGGGTGAACGAGTCGTTCAGCAGCCTGCAATAACAGGAAAATCGCCGACCCAACAATAAAGGCAGACTGGAATAGCCCGGCGAGCGCTTCTGCTTTTCCGTGACCAAATCGGTGTTCATCATCCGCAGGCGTCAGGGCATGGCGAACGGCAAGAAGGTTGACGATAGACGCGCCCAGATCAAGAACAGAATCAACCAAGGTCGACAGGATCGATACAGAATCTGTTGCAATATACGCCCATGATTTCACCGCAATCAGACTGATCGCGACGAATACCGCTGCATAGGTAGCAAAGCGCATTAAAGAGCTGTTTTTTTCAGCCTGACTGGTCATGGAAACACTTTTCTTTGCGGAGTATAATCAAGGGTATAAGACGGCTTTTCCCCAGCCATCCGGTCCTTTGGAATATTGGCGACGTTCATGAAGGCGGAAGGGTTTATCCCGCCAAAATTCAATCTCTTGTGGTATGACGCGAAAACCCGACCAATAAGACGGACGTGGGACTTCGCCAACTGCATATTTCGCGGCATATTTGGCAACCGCGGCCTCCAGCGAGAAACGCCCATCCATAGGCCTCGATTGTTGACTGGCCCAGGCGCCAATTCGACTGTCCCTGGCCCGGCTGGCAAAATAGGCGTCTGCCTCTGCGTCTGATACTGGCTCGACGGTGCCCCGGACCCGGATTGCGCGTCGCAGGCTTTTCCAGTGAAAACATAGGGCCGCTTTCGGGGTTTTCAGAAGTTCCTCTCCCTTGCGGCTTTCGAAGTTTGTGTAGAACACAAAGCCCTGTTCAGTGACGTCTTTCAGTAAAACCATTCGAACCGAAGGAAAGCCATCTGTGCCGACGGTAGCAAGAGACATCGCGTTTGCATCATTTGGCTCGCTTGCTTCGGCTTCTTTCAGCCAGTCATTAAATTCTGCAATTAAATCAGACAGGTTAGTGACGCTCATGGTTTTACTCGCAGTTAAGTAGATTGGTCAGTTCCGGTTTTGGGCAGGAACGTTATCTCGTTGTCCGGTAATTTAGTCAAGCGGAGGCAATCTGTCGACCTGTTGTCTTATTCGCGCCATAAATATGTGGGAGGAAGGTATGAAAATTGGTGATTCTGTTTGAATGCGCACCATATAATTTTTTAAGATGCGTTAAGCAGACGGTATTGACTAAGACAGGAAGGATTAAATATGGCAATAGGCAAAACTTTATCCGTTTTTGCATTGGCGAGTATGCTGGCTCTGACAGGCTGCGCTGCGCAAAGGGAAAATCCCAAGCAAACCGGTGGCGCCATTATTGGCGGTGTTGGAGGGGCATTGCTCGGATCGTTATTTGGAGGTGGCTCTGGCCGGTTGGCGGCGGTAGCTGTCGGTACACTGGTTGGTGCGATGATTGGCCAGGAATTTGGCAAATCGTTGGATGCTGCGGATCGGGCAGCCATTGACCGCGCTGAACAAAGGGCAACCGCAGCGCCATTGAATAAAACGATCACCTGGAATAATCCGGAAAGCGGTAATCGCGGCACCATTACGCCAGTCCGGGATGGACAGGATACCAAGGGCCGTTATTGCAGAGAATTTCGTCAAACCATCGAAGTTGGAGGCAAGTTGGAAGAAGGCTATGGAACGGCCTGTCGGCAGCCAGATGGTAGCTGGCAGATCATGACCTAATTTTCAAAGGTGAATTTCACTTCAATAGGTCTGTCTTTTTACTGTATAGTCCAATAAAAGGGACATACAGAACACAAAAGTGTAGATTGAGTTGATGCGGAAACTTGAAAAAATTCTGACAGGTACGGCTGTTGCAGTCGTCCTGTCTTTGTCTATTGCCCCGGTTGTTACAGCTGGTTTCGAAGAAGCTGTTGCTGCCTATGAGCAAGGGGACTATAAAACAGCCTATGACAATTGGCTGCCTCTTGCTGAGGATGATGATCCTGCGGCTATGCGAAACATTGGTCATCTGTTTCGGCGAGGCCTTGGTGTCGAGAAAGATTTCTCGCTTGCGCTTAAATGGTATAAGCGCGCCGCCAATATGGGATTTGATCGGGCGCAGGCAAATGTTGGGACCATGTACCTGAACGGCGAAGGGGTGGATCAAAACTTCACCGAAGCCGCCTCCTGGTTTACAAAGGCCGCAAGAAATGGCCATACTATTGCGCAATATAACCTGGGCCTGATGTATGAATATGGAAAAGGCGTAGAGAAGAATAAAGCAAAAGCTTTGGCTTGGTATAATCTTGCGTCAAAAGCAGGGCATAAACAGGCTTTAAACAAATTGTCGATCCTTGTTGCGGGCAATCCAGATATTTCTGCGACTGAGAAAGAGATCCCCGTTAAGAAATCTATCCCTGTTGCGACGGTACAAGAGAAACCGAAAAGTGTTGCTGCGGTTAAAGCATCTTCACAGCCCGAGACGCCTGTCGTGGCCCCAACACCCAAGCCGCCAAAAGATAGTGTGGTAAAAACGGTGGTGCCAGCGACACCAAAGCCAGCCTTGAAACCGGTTTTGAATACGGTCACGAAACCGGTGACAGTATCGAAAACTGCCCCGGTTGCACCTGTTTCAAAACCGGACAGTGTCGCCTCAGTGACAAAAACTGCGACGGCCTCTTCCGTAACGGCCCCCGAGAAACCAGCTCCGACAGTGAAAGCCGAGACGAAGTTTGACCCGTTTGCGGGAAGTGAAAACAAAGTTCAAACCTCTGGTGAAGCAACAGTTTTCTCGAAGGCGGCCCCAAGTGAGAGCCCAAAGACGGTTGCAGTCCCGATCGCTGATAAGCCAAAAGAGGAAAAAGGTTTTTTTGCGGCGCTTAAGTCCTTGGTCTCCGGCGATAGTGAACAAGAAAAAGCTGTTGATACTTCCGAGGTGAAAACAGAAGGTTCAGACCGGACCGTGACGAGCAATAAATCTGCGGCAACGACGGACGCTTCTCCTGTTCAGTCGACCGCTTCTACGGCAACCCAAGCTTCTGAGAAGGTTCAACCACAAACCGAAACGGCACAAACCGTTGCTGCGGTAGCACCGCAGCAGCCTGTCGTCCAGCCAAAGATGGCAGCACCTGCCGTTACGGTTGCCCCGAGTGCACTATCGTTATCGGAGCAATTGGAACTTGCGGAACTAGCATTTACGCTCGAAGAATATCAACAGGCACTGAGTGTCTGGGCCCCATTGGCCCAAAAAGGCAACGACGTTGCCCAATATAGGTTAGGGGTTATGTTCAATCGCGGCCTGGCTGTTCCTGTGGATCGTGTTCGGGCATATTATTGGTGGGAAAAAGCAAAGCAGAGCGGTAATCAAAATGCAGCTCAATCTCTTGCGAACCTTGAAAAAACACTTACATTTCTTGAGAAACGGCAACTTCAGCGTGTGAACTAGTTTATTCAGAAAATCGTGGAATTTCTTCCACAGCAGTTTTTGGTTTGATAAACAGAATATTCAAGAAATCGGACGGTAAAGACAACTCATGCAAGACCCTTATAGTGTTCTTGGCGTATCGAAAAGCGCCAGCCAGCAGGAAATAAAGTCGGCTTATCGAAAGCTGGCAAAAAAATATCACCCGGACGCCAATCCAGGGGATGAAAAGATTGCGGACAAATTCAAGTCTGTTTCTGCGGCCTATAATATTGTCGGCGACGAAACATCGCGTGGAAAATTTGATCGTGGCGAAATTGATGCGAATGGCCAGCAACAAGCGCCGTTTGGATTTGGCGGCGGCGGCGGGGGCGGCGGGCGCACCCGTCAGGCCGGATCAGATTTTTTTGGAGGTGGTGCAGAGGATATTTTCTCAGACATTTTTGGCAATTTCAGGCAGGGCGGCCGCCGACAGAATGTCCCGCAAAAAGGGCGCGATAAGATCTTTGCAATTGATGTCTCTTTTGTCGAGGCTGCGATCGGCGGAAAACGCCGCCTTACTTTGGGCGAGGGAGGCAAGACGCTTGACGTCAAGGTTCCTGCCGGCATAACCGATGGAAAACAGATCCGCCTGAAGGGGCAAGGCGAGCCCGGTGCATATGGCGGCGGAAATGGCGACATCCTGATCAATGTCTCGGTCAAGGAACACCCGGTTTTTAAACGAGACGGGATGAACGTTATCGTTGAACTGCCGATCAGTTTGCCCGAAGCTGTCTTGGGTGCAAAAGTTGCTGTTCCAACAGTGGACGGGGCTGTGAACCTGAAAATCCCGGCTGGGTCAAATACAGGATCCACCCTTCGATTGAAAGGGAAGGGGATTGATGGCAAAACCCGAGGTGATCAACTGGTAAGATTAAAAGTTGTACTTCCTGAAAAACAGGATGAAGAACTTCAGGGCTGGGTGGCGAAATGGTCGGAAGATCATGATTATGACGCCCGCTCAAAGTTCGCAAAATAATTGATAACTGACTATTATAACAAAATAATACCATTTGCTTTTGACTGTTTTTGGTCCGCGCTATAAAAATAGACAAGCAAAAGGTTCTTTTTCAAAAAGAAAAGTGGATTGGTGGATGACTGAGCAATTGGGGCTAATGGCAGGAAAACGGGGTGTGATCATGGGGGTCGCAAACGATAAATCTCTTGCCTGGGGAATTGCGAAAGCACTGAGTGATCATGGGGCGGAAATCGCTTTTACCTATCAGGGCGAGGCTTTGGGGAAAAGGGTAAAGCCATTGGCTGAAAGTGTTGGTTCTGACTTCGTTCTTGAATGTGATGTAACGGATGACGCCTCGATGGATGGCGTGTTTCAGGCAATCGAGGATAGATGGGGCAAGATCGATTTTCTGGTCCATGCCATTGGCTATTCTGATAAAACCCAGCTGCGCGGAAATTATTCCGATACCACACGCGACAACTTCTTGATGACGATGGATATCTCGTGTTTCTCGTTTACAGCCGTTGCCAAGCGAGCTGCCCGACTTATGACTGAAGGGGGCAGTATGGTAACGCTGACTTATTACGGCGCAGAACGGGTCGTTCCGCATTACAACGTCATGGGCGTTGCGAAGGCGGCACTGGAGGCATCTGTTCGTTATCTTGCAATGGAAATGGGCCGTAATAAAATTCGGGTAAACGCGATTTCAGCAGGACCCATTAAAACATTGGCGGCCTCTGGCATTGGTGATTTTCGCTATATTCTGAAATGGAACGAATATAATGCGCCGTTGAAACGCAATGTTACCATTGAAGATGTTGGGGGATCGGCTCTTTACCTGTTGAGCGATCTTGGTTCAGGTGTCTCCGGGGAAACCCATCATGTGGATGCAGGATATCATGTTGTTGGCATGAAGGCTGAAGATGCCCCTGATTTGACACCTCCTCAAAATAATTCCTGATCTTATTCTAACTCGGGGCGATTGCCACCATGTCACATAATAGTTTTGGTCATTTGTTCCGGGTAACAACTTGGGGCGAAAGTCACGGCCCCGCGCTTGGCTGCGTTGTTGATGGCTGTCCGTCCTTGATCGATATTACGGAAGAAGAGATTCAATTCTGGCTGGATCGGCGCCGTCCAGGGCAAAACCGTTTCACAACCCAGCGGCGCGAGCCAGATGCGGTTAAGATTTTGTCCGGCGTCTTTGAAGGCAAAACAACGGGAACCCCGGTTAGCCTGATGATTGAGAATGTCGATCAACGATCCAAAGATTATGGGGATATCAAAGAAAAATATCGTCCCGGGCACGCTGATTTTGCCTATCAAACCAAATATGGCATTCGTGACTATCGGGGCGGTGGGCGTTCTAGCGCGCGGGAGACGGCAGCCCGTGTTGCGGCGGGGGCCCTCGCACGCAAGGTTCTTGGAGATCAGGTTAAGATCCAGGGATATTTGACCCAAATTGGCGATAAAGTTATTGATCGGTCGCGCTTTGATGCAGCTGAAATTGAAAATAACCCCTTTTGGTGTCCGGATTCCACGGCGGCAGAAGACTGGGAAGTTTATCTGGACAGTATCCGAAAAGCAGGTTCGTCAGTTGGCGCCGTGATTGAAGTCGTCGCATCCGGTATTCCTGCCGGGCTAGGGGCGCCGATTTATGGAAAACTGGACAGTGATCTGGCAGGCGCAATGATGACCATTAACGCCGTAAAAGGAGTTGAAATCGGCGAGGGATTTTCCGCGGCTGCCCTTACCGGTGAGAGCAATGCAGATGAAATGCGTCAGGGAAATGCAGATACTCCGCGTTTTATGAGCAATCACGCGGGCGGTATTCTAGGGGGTATTTCAACCGGACAGGATATCGTGGTGCGTTTCGCTGTGAAGCCGACCTCGTCTATCCTGAAGGCACGTGATACGGTCACTGTTGCGGGCGAAGACACTGAAATCGTTACCAAAGGACGTCACGACCCTTGCGTTGGTATTCGGGCTGTTCCAGTTGGTGAAGCCATGATGGCCTGTGTGTTGGCGGACCATTTGCTCCGTCATCGGGGGCAGCAGGGATAAATTTGACAATTTGGCCAATGCTTAACGTGTTATTAAGTATCTTTCTCTAATTTAAGGGCACCAGTACCAGCTTTAGAATGAAGCATACGGTCTCTTGAAAAGAGAAAGGTTGTTTTTATGTCTGATTTAATAGCGGGGTTTGCGGCCTCGTCCTCTTATAGCTCGTTTGCTGAAGCATCGCGCTATTCCAGTCCGTATAGCGGTCTCTCACAAACCTCCACGTCAATAGCGCAGGAAGCCTCGTTCAGTTTTGATGCGTTCGTCGCTGAGGATGCCCGCGCACCAGTTGTCTCCCTGCCTTTTGGTGAAGGGGATAAATCGTCTGACGATATGATGGAAATGCTCGCCAAAAAGCTTGAAGGGTTTTTAGAACCGTTCGGTAAAAAAGGTGAGGAGCTCGCAGAAATTCTTGGAAAAGCAATGGAAAGCCTATCGGATTTAGTTTCGGATACGGCCGTTGACGCAGCGGCCCTTTCCGTCGATATCCGATTTGCCAGAGTGGAAGAAACCTATAGCCAAGGTGGATATGGTGCGTCTTCCGCTGGAATTTTCAGCGGATTTGCCTTGGAAGTGAGTGTTGCTACGACCACGGTTGATTTTGATCCTGATCGGTCCGCAGTGATCAATATGGAAGGAAGCAAGGTCGAGTTCTCTTCCATGCAAATGATTGAAGGTCATAAACGAGGGGTCTTCCGCCGTGAAGCTGATGCGGTAAGGGAACTTCCAGGCTTTGATCACAAGAAAGCAGAAGAAGCGAAGCAAATTCTTGATTTCTTAAAAGACAATCAGAAACGCGTAGAGGCTTTTTCCCGGCAGGAAGAACATAGTTATCGACATCAGTTGAAATCCGTATTTAACGGATTTAACCGGTTTAACTCTATTTTTTAGGTTCCTCGTTCAGGATTCCGAAGTGGAATGGGAGCATTCGCGTATTCGGGATCTTGAGACCCTCCGTTGTTAGCGGATTTTTGCCGCCGCTTCTTTCAGGACAGACGGTGTGGCGTCTTTTAAATGCGCGTTCTCAGAAATGTGCCGGCGCCAGGCTTTGGCTCCGGGTCGACCCTGAAATAAACCGAGCATATGCCGGGTTATAGATTTGAGCGGAACCCCTTTTTTCATCTCACGATCAATATAAGGCAGCATGTTCTGGATAATATCCTGCCGTTCTGGACTTTCATCGGATAGTTCATAATACCGATTGTCGATCGCGGCTAGAAAATACGGGTTCTGATACGCTTCCCGACCAATCATGACGCCGTCTACATGGTCTAGATGCACATCGATTTCTTCCAAAGTTGTAATGCCACCATTGATGATGATTTCAAGATCTGGAAAATCTTTCTTTAACTGGTAAACCCGAGGATAATCCAGTGGCGGGATCGTTCTGTTCTCTTTTGGGCTCAATCCGGTCAGCCAGGCTTTGCGCGCGTGAATGATAAAGGTTTTGCAGCCTGCCGCGGTAACAGTTCCGATAAAATCGACAAGATGTTGATAGCTGTCCAGATCATCAATGCCGATCCGGTTTTTGACGGTCACAGGAAGGGCCGTCGTATCTTTCATTGCTTTGATACAGTCTGCAACGGTGTTGGGCTCGGCCATGAGGCAAGCGCCAAAGCGCCCATTTTGAACCCGATCCGAAGGGCAGCCAACGTTCAGGTTAATTTCCTGATAGCCATATCGTTCGCCGATCGCGGCACATTTTGCTAAATCAGCAGCATTGCTGCCCCCCAGTTGCAGGGCAACAGGCTGTTCCGCCGGATCAAAGCTTAGATGCCGGGCTTCATCACCAAATAAGATGGCGCCTGTCGTGACCATCTCGGTATAAAGAAGAGCCTTGCTGGAGATCAACCGAAGGAAATAACGATCATGGCGATCCGTCCAGTCCAACATAGGAGCGATGCTTACAGTTCTGTCCAGTTTCGTCACGATAAATACCTCAAAAGCTTATCGACACTGATATAATGAATTTATAAAAACATAAAAGCAAAAACTACGCTGCCCGGCTCAGTCGCACATCGGTTGTCCATCATGATTATGGGCGGGAGCATTGTCAAAAATAACGAAGTTTTTGAGAAGAGACCGACTACCGCAGAGATTTTAAGAGGCTTGGGAACATGCACTGGCGCATGTGAAGACGAATTGCCAAGGATGTTCGTCCCTTGAACGGTAAAGAGGTGCTGATCCTTTGGTGAAAAATCAGAACCAATAAGGATGTCGACCCCTTTATTCATCCCAATCAATCACACCAAAGGTGCTACAACGACAAAAGATCCCTTTCACTGATCGGTGTCAGTTTTCTAGAATTGTTTGGGCACGGCGTCGTTGGGATCACGTTTGGTTTAGGCGACCGAGGAAGAGAGAACTGAGTGAATTCAATGAATTTGACTGTCCGTCCAATCCAAGATGTTCAATCAATTCAGTGGTGGGAATACAGCTGTCTTTTTGACCGTGCCATAAACGAAGCTCGTATCAATGGAGGCAATGCATCCGATCGGATGGATACGGTTGCGGATGAACGTTTCGTAACTGTCGAGATCGGCGACCACGACGCGAAGCTGATAGTCTGTCTGCCCTGTCAAGACGTGGCATTCGAGCACTTCGTCTAACGCCTTGATGCGGGCCTCAAAATGTTGAACGTCTTTTTCATTGTGCCGCTCGAGCTTGATCCTGACAAAGACCGTCACGGGAAGTCCGTAGACGGCAGCATCCGCGCTGGCGGCATATCCCAGAATGGCACCGCGGGCTTCAAGGTTGCGTATCCGGCGTAGACAGGGGGACGGTGACAGATTTACGAGCTCAGCAAGCTCCTGATTGGTCATTCGTCCGTTTTTTTGAAGTGCGCGGATTATCTGTCGGTCTTTGTCGTCCATAGGGTTCCTTTTTGGCATAATATATCAATATGATATCGAAAATTGGCATAAGTGGCAATAAAATACTGTCTTTTGTGTGGTAATATGTTTCCATATTCAAACGAAGGATGACAACAATGACCAACACTTTGAAGGGCTTTGCCTCCCGTGCTATTCATCATGGCTACGATCCACTGGACAATGAGGGGGCCTTGACGCCGCCGCTCCATTTGACGTCAACTTTTGCGTTTGAGTCAGCCGAAGCAGGGGCTGAGATGTTCGCCGGAGAGAGACAAGGTCATGTCTATTCCCGGATATCAAACCCGACACTGGATCTTCTAGAACGCCGCGTGGCCAAGCTCGAAGGGGCAGAAGCGGGGTTGGCCCTGTCCTCTGGAATGGGGGCAATTACGGCAACGCTTTGGACCATTCTCAGTCCGGGTGATGAACTGATCGTGGATGAAACACTTTATGGATGCACTTTTGCTTTCATGCGTCATGGGCTCGCCAAATGGGGGGTGAAGATCACTCATGTCGATCTGACCGATCCGGTGAACCTGTCGGCTGCTATCAGCGAAAAGACCCGCGCAGTTTATTTTGAAACGCCCGCTAATCCGAACATGCGTTTGGTTGATATTCGTGCCGTTACTGCGATCGCTCATGACGCGGGTGCCTTGGTTGTTGTCGACAACACCTACGCAACCCCTTATCTAACCCGCCCGATTGAGCTGGGGGCTGACCTTGTGGTACACTCGGCTACTAAATATCTGGGCGGACACGGGGACCTTGTCGCCGGGCTCGTGGTTGGAGAACAGGAGCAGATCAGCGAAATACGGCTCATTGGCATGAAAGACATGACCGGTGCCGTTATGGCCCCATTTAATGCAATGTTGATCTTGCGCGGATTAAAGACGCTTGCCCTTCGGATGGATCGTCACTGTGCTTC
Source organism: Sneathiella sp. (assembly GCF_047631475.1). GTDB lineage: Bacteria > Pseudomonadota > Alphaproteobacteria > Sneathiellales > Sneathiellaceae > Sneathiella. The sequence continues at coordinate 49,488 of NZ_JBLHZT010000021.1, forward strand.
GGCGATGGAAACAGCCCTTTGGCTAGAAGCGCATCCTGCCATCGGTACGGTATATTATCCGGGGCTGAAGAGTTTTGCTCAGTATGAACTTGCCGCGCAGCAGATGGCCAAACCGGGCGGAATGATCGCCTTTGAACTGAAGGGCGGGATGCAGGCGGGAAAGGATATGATGAACCGCCTTGAAATGATCGGACGAGCAGTTTCTTTGGGGGATGCTGAAACCCTCATCCAGCACCCCGCTTCCATGACCCATTCGACCTATACGCCGGAAGAGCGCCTGGCGCATGGCATTAGCGACGGGTTGGTCAGGCTGTCCGTAGGGCTGGAAGATCCAGCTGACATATTTGCTGATCTCGAACAGGCTCTGCCTCGGGATATGACGCAAACCGCAGCATAAGGAAGCGCAAGATGATCGCCAAAACCAAGCATCTTAAGACCATCGAACAGCGTCTGTTGTGGCTTTCGCACTGGACAATTCATCACGCTAACCACATTCGTCCCAAGATTGATGGGATCAAGGTCGGCGGACATCAGGCCAGCAGCGCGTCCATGGTGTCGATCATGACGGCACTTTATTTCTCGGCGCTTCGCCCTGAGGACAGGGTGGCTGTGAAGCCCCATGCCAGCCCTGTCTTCCACGCGATGCAGTATCTCATGGGAAACCAGACCCGCGAGAAACTGGAGAATTTCCGTGGCTTTGAGGGCGCGCAGAGTTATCCCAGCCGAACCAAGGATATTGATGACGTTGATTTCTCGACTGGCTCGGTCGGTCTTGGTGTTGCCATCACCTCCTTTGCATCGTTGGTGCAGGATTATATCGCTGCCAAATCCTGGGGGGAGGGCGCGCCTTTTGGTCGGATGGTTGCGCTCGTGGGTGACGCCGAGCTTGATGAAGGGAACGTTTATGAAACCTTGCAAGAAGGTTGGAAGAACGATCTGCGGAATTGTTGGTGGATTATCGACTATAACCGGCAGTCGCTCGACGGTGTTGTCCGTGAGGGGTTGTTTAGCCGGATCGAAAAAATCTTCGACGCGTTTGGATGGGATGTGGTGCGCGTGAAGCATGGCTCCCTACAGCGCGCGGCCTTTGCCGAACCGGGCGGTGATAAACTGCGGGCGTGGATTGATGCCTGTCCAAATCAGGAATTTGCAGCGCTTACCTATATGGGAGGCGAGGTGTGGCGTCAGCGCTTGATGGATGATCTTGGTGATCAGGGAGATGTGAGCGAGCTTTTAGGGCGGCGCAGCGATGATGAACTGGCTGCATTGATGGAAAATCTTGGGGGCAACTGCGTAGAGACCATGGCCGAGGTTTTTGCCAGGATTGATCACGACCGCCCTGTCTGCTTTCTGGCCTATACGGTGAAAGGGTGGGGGACACCAATCGCCGGGCATAAGGATAATCATGGAGGCCTGATGAATGTCCCGCAGTTTAAGGACTGGCAGGCTCAGATGGGTGTGGAGGACGGGCAGGAGTGGCAGCCCATCGCCGGAGTAGAAGACCCTGACGGCCTTCGGGCGTTTCTATCGGATGTTCCGTTTTTCGCAAAAGGCGCACGCCGATATCGCGACGAGCGGATCGAAGTGCCCCAGATCGACAGCATCACCGATCGCGAGATATCCACTCAAGCAGCCTTTGGCAAAATTCTTGACGGCCTTGGCAAGACCGGCGGGGCAATGGCCGATCGCATTCTGACGATGTCGCCCGATGTCACAGGCACAACAGGTCTGGGATCATGGGTTAATCGCCGCAAACTTTTTGCCCGAACCACACAGGCGGACGCCTTCATCGAGCATCGCATTCCGTCAACCGCGAAATGGGAATTTGCACCTGAGGGTCAACATCTTGAACTCGGTATCGCCGAGATGAACCTGATGCTTCTTCTGGGAGCAGCTGGCCTGTCGCATAGCCTTTTTGGCAAGCGAGTAATACCCGTTGGAACCTTATACGATCCGTTTGTCAGCCGTGGGCTGGATGCTCTTAATTATGCCTGCTATCAGGATGCACGTTTTCTGTTGGTAGGAACGCCTTCTGGTGTGACATTGGCACCCGAAGGCGGGGCACACCAATCCATCGGTACACCTTTGATCGGGATGAGCCAGGATGGATTGGCGGCCTTTGAGCCTGCTTTTGCCGATGAACTGGCGGTGATCATGGAATGGGCGTTTGACTATTTACAGCGCGAGGGCGAGGGCGATCCGGATGAACGGACATGGTTGCGTGATGAAACGGGCGGTGCAGTTTACCTGCGTTTGTCAACCAACCCGATCGAACAGCTGGGAAAACGGGGGGACAGTGCGTTCCGCCAAGGCGCAATCGATGGCGCTTACTGGCTGAGGAAGCCCGGACCGAATTGTGAAGTGGTTGTAGCGTATCAGGGCGTGGTGGCACCGGAAGCGATCAAGGCCGCGGGACGTCTGGCGGAAGGCCGCCGCGACATTGGTGTTCTGGCCGTTACATCGGCTGATCGTCTGAACGCGGGCTGGACCGCAGCACAACGCGCCCGTTCACGTGGGCAGGAGGATGCCAGTTCTCATATTGAAACGCTGCTGCAGGATATACCAGCACATTGCCGCATCGTCACCGTCATAGACGGTCACCCGGCGACCTTGGCGTGGCTCGGGTCGGTTCTGGGTCACCAGACGATCCCGCTTGGGGTGGAGCATTTTGGCCAGACTGGAACCATTGGCGATGTTTACAAGCACTATGGGATTGACGCGAGCTCAATCATTAAAAAGGTCAATGCCCTAACCGCAGGTCGCCCGGTTTACTAAAGGAACAGACGAGGGCACATTACAGAATAAACGAGTTTCCCGAAAGGCCAGCAATCAGGAAATAAAAGCTGTTATGTGCCCTTGCATCCAATACCGTGACCGGCAGTTTGAAAGTCGGTCGCTTTCTTTCAATAACGAAAGTCCCGAACGAAGCGCCTCTTGGCACCAAAAACCGTATGAAAGGTTTTCTGCTGGCCCGGCTTTTCCAGAGTGCTATAACAACTCCTCCAACCTTTGATCCAATACCACCGTTACGGTTGGCCCGGCTTTTCCAGAGTGCTATAACTTCCTGCTTATTACAATCTCTAGCATAGCAGTTGCGGTTGGCCCGGCTTTTCCAGAGTGCTATAACTCACATGTGTCATATTCGGCGTCGATTAACGTTGCGGTTGGCCCGGCTTTTCCAGAGTGCTATAACCAAAATCTTACGAACCCTACGCGCGGTTACGTTGCGGTTGGCCCGGCTTTTCCAGAGTGCTATAACGACCAAAACCACCAGACATGGCCGAAGGATGTTGCGGTTGGCCCGGCTTTTCCAGAGTGCTATAACTCAAACGGTCAGAACGACCATCCGCTTGAAGTTGCGGTTGGCCCGGCTTTTCCAGAGTGCTATAACCACTGGGGCCAGCTCCATGCGAGAATATCGTTGCGGTTGGCCCGGCTTTTCCAGAGTGCTATAACTAAACGCGACCTCTGGCGTTGCGTGGATATGTTGCGGTTGGCCCGGCTTTTCCAGAGTGCTATAACGAGAAAAAGATTGTCTGGGCCCGGCGCTATGTTGCGGTTGGCCCGGCTTTTCCAGAGTGCTATAACAACGGACAACCGAATAGGTGTAGCAGATGAGTTGCGGTTGGCCCGGCTTTTCCAGAGTGCTATAACATCAGAAGAATGGATCGTGCGTGCTTACAAGTTGCGGTTGGCCCGGCTTTTCCAGAGTGCTATAACAATGTTGTCGAGGGTGCGTATTTTGACTGTGTTGCGGTTGGCCCGGCTTTTCCAGAGTGCTATAACATTTATCTGGCAGGCTCCACCCTGTTTTGGGTTGCGGTTGGCCCGGCTTTTCCAGAGTGCTATAACGTCCCACTCCCCTACTACGCTTCATATTTAGTTGCGGTTGGCCCGGCTTTTCCAGAGTGCTATAACACTGCCAAAAGACTGTTCTGATCCAAATATGTTGCGGTTGGCCCGGCTTTTCCAGAGTGCTATAACTGGCCTCCGCCAAAAGATTGGCCTGAACATGTTGCGGTTGGCCCGGCTTTTCCAGAGTGCTATAACATACCCAGAACTGGCTATTTTGCCGTTTTTGTTGCGGTTGGCCCGGCTTTTCCAGAGTGCTATAACTCACGATCTAAGTCATCAGGTCCATACTGTGTTGCGGTTGGCCCGGCTTTTCCAGAGTGCTATAACCCATTGAGGCCAGCTCCATGAGAGTATGTCGTTGCGGTTGGCCCGGCTTTTCCAGAGTGCTATAACTGCTACACCAAACGGGACTTATACAAATCCTGTTGCGGTTGGCCCGGCTTTTCCAGAGTGCTATAACGGGCTAAAGAAGTTGCTCGGCAAAGATATAGTTGCGGTTGGCCCGGCTTTTCCAGAGTGCTATAACCTTAATTGCGAAGGGGCTGGCGCAGGCGGGTTGCGGTTGGCCCGGCTTTTCCAGAGTGCTATAACAGCGTCAGCTTTGCAAGCAGTGCTGTGGATAGTTGCGGTTGGCCCGGCTTTTCCAGAGTGCTATAACACGAGCTAGCAGACGTAGAAAGCGAATTGAGTTGCGGTTGGCCCGGCTTTTCCAGAGTGCTATAACGTGAAAATGCGTCAAGGTTCACGACGACTAGTTGCGGTTGGCCCGGCTTTTCCAGAGTGCTATAACCAATCGCGGCCAGCATTGCAGCCTCTTGCTGTTGCGGTTGGCCCGGCTTTTCCAGAGTGCTATAACTTTTTACAATGGCAGACACTAGAGCAGCCAGTTGCGGTTGGCCCGGCTTTTCCAGAGTGCTATAACACAAAAAATATGGTCCACAGGATTAAGCGTGTTGCGGTTGGCCCGGCTTTTCCAGAGTGCTATAACTGGACCATCAGCGCAATGTTTGTCACTGGTGTTGCGGTTGGCCCGGCTTTTCCAGAGTGCTATAACTTTGATTTACTCGTAGGTACGCGCACATTAGTTGCGGTTGGCCCGGCTTTTCCAGAGTGCTATAACGTGAATAACCCCGGTGGTTATGTCGGACCGGTTGCGGTTGGCCCGGCTTTTCCAGAGTGCTATAACCAGGCGGGGCCTTCAACGTCACCAGCCCGAGTTGCGGTTGGCCCGGCTTTTCCAGAGTGCTATAACCAACATCGCGAAAGATCACGTCTCTCTACAGTTGCGGTTGGCCCGGCTTTTCCAGAGTGCTATAACTCTGTCCTTGAGTAGCCATCGCGAAGTTCTGTTGCGGTTGGCCCGGCTTTTCCAGAGTGCTATAACGATTTGAAAAGACTAGTTGTCTTTGATCGTGTTGCGGTTGGCCCGGCTTTTCCAGAGTGCTATAACCTAAACTCACAACAAAGGAAACATCATGAAGTTGCGGTTGGCCCGGCTTTTCCAGAGTGCTATAACTAAACAGACCGAAATGATCACAAAGCAAACGTTGCGGTTGGCCCGGCTTTTCCAGAGTGCTATAACTATTACTCACTACACTTCCGCCGCCCGTCGTTGCGGTTGGCCCGGCTTTTCCAGAGTGCTATAACAAGGCTGCAAATGGCTTTAATGGCAGCGGTGTTGCGGTTGGCCCGGCTTTTCCAGAGTGCTATAACAAGAGCAGGAATATATGCTTGAGCTGTACCGTTGCGGTTGGCCCGGCTTTTCCAGAGTGCTATAACGACCACCTTGTTTTAAATACATGATGGTCAGTTGCGGTTGGCCCGGCTTTTCCAGAGTGCTATAACTTCATGACGATCCTCCGGTTATAGTCGGATGTTGCGGTTGGCCCGGCTTTTCCAGAGTGCTATAACGCTAACCTTTGTAACCCGGATAAAATCAGAGTTGCGGTTGGCCCGGCTTTTCCAGAGTGCTATAACTGATCGATAGGTAACGATTTGATATATCTGGGTGTTTTAGATATTTTAATTTTCGAAAACATCCAGATACCTTTCAAAAAAGTATAAATTGCTCCGGGTTTTTTAGGGAATCGCTTCGTCGTCCCCCTCTCAAACAAACAATATTTTCATACTGCTTATCTGTGAATTGCAAAATATCTACCTTGCCTTCAGGGGGCATTGCCGCTTCGATTTTCCGTATAATTGCTTGAACGGCTTCTTTACCCGCTGTATGGCGAACATAAACAGAATATTGAGCCATTTCGAAGGCGTTATCAAGCAGTAAAGACCGAAACTCTGTATAGGAGTGCCGCTCTTGTTTAGTTGTCGTTGGCAGATCAAATAACACCATTACCCACATGAATTTATATCCACTTAGTTTGGTAAAGCGAACGGTACTCATGTTGAGCGATCGGTTGAAGGGGTTAGCATCAAGGGGGGCGGCGGCGCGGGTATCTCAAGTTTTTTACGATGTCCCATAAACACCTGCGCCAGAGAGTGTGCCATTCTGTCCATACAGGATTGCATCGGGCTCGCGCCGATCGGGGACTGCATATCCATTGTTAAAACCCCTGCCAGGATGGCTTTGCGTTCGGGTGTTAATTCAAAAGAATTATTTTCTGCTTCTGAAACTATTCTTTTCACTTTGTAGTCAACCCACGGGCGGAAAGGTTCCATCAAGTCGTCGGCCAAACGCAGGGCATCTCCTTTGCTTTGATGATGTAGAGACAATGAAGGGTGCAGGCCCGCCGCCAAAATGGAACGGGCCATAGCGGTTCGAATAATGGTGTATCCATAATTCAGCGCCCCATTAATATCGCCCTCGCGCGACCCTCGTGTAAAACTTTCTCCCATCAGGCGTTTCCAGTATTTTCGCGCGGCCTGTGCTTCGATGTTGTCCGAATCCCCCGATTTGACCCGTGAGGCCATCGACGCAATATCTGTCCCATTTAGGTGGCAGGCGTTCAGGACTTGTGCCTGTGTTTCAATCTTTGAGATTATCAGTTGGGCCCATAGACGCTTTAATAAAGGTTTGTTGGCGACCGCTTGCGCTTGCATCGATAACCCTTGAGCGAAATGCCCGTCGATTGGCCAGATGACTGATGCGGGGGATTGCCGGTTATCACATATTACGACGGGGACATTTGCTTGAGCCAGACGAGAGCAAATATTCACTGATAAAGACGCACCATGGCCGCGTATAATCAAGGCGGCCATGTCCTCGATTGCGACTTTCCCAATGATCTGTTCGTCAATTTCAATGGATAAAAAACCACGAGAAACACTGAGATAGGCACCATCTGAAGAAATGTCGACAACACGATTTTTCATGATCCCCTCCTTATCTATATAAGGAGAAAATATAGCGGTAGAGTTAAAAAACAATTATTGCATATTATTGGTGTGTTTTTATGATACCTGAAGGACTGACGGTTACATATTTGGCTTTGGCCTTTTGCAAGGCGCCGGGTGCCATTTGAATTGCCGAGAGAGACTTATCCCTCACTCGAGCCGAGGCATTTGCTTCATGATGTTCAGATAGCGATATAATGCCCTTTGAAAATTTATAAATCTGCACAATTTTTTCAGTCCCTTGATGCTCTATTTGAAGATAGTCTTTTTTTCGCAGTCGCATCAGCAGTGTCTGGCCGTTCTGTCCTTCAAGTCGCCGCCACCAATTGGCGTCTTTCCGGGCAAGTTGATAGGCCTGATAGATTGAAATAACCTCGCCAGCCCATTTACCTTTGTCTGTTATCCAGATGTCATAGCAATAGTTTCCATCGCCTTTGTAGGCTTTGTATTCCTTGCCCGCCGCATCTTTAAAAGGGATAACGTTCAACTTTTCTTCAATCCGTACCTTGTAAACAGGGGGTGTCATGGCATGCGCGGCCTGCAGCAGGGCTTGCTTAAAGTCTGATCCCGCCAGACCAAAGGTGGCAATTTCTAAATGCTCTCTAATCTTTTCATCCCGGATTTTTGCCAAATCGTTGATTGATTTGAAACTGTCACTGTCCAGTGGTTTGCGTGTGACAACCAGACGGGCGCCTCGTTTGTCAGGCAGGCCCTCTTCACCTTTTGTCAGGCCATAAGCCGTATCATTATGCATGGCCGCCTGTATGCCATGGTCGGGTTTGTGGCTGACAATAATATTTCTGACGGCCGTTTCGACATCACTTCGAAAATTCGGCCAGGGCTCTTCCAGTCCCGCGATTAACTTTTCACTATTCAGGTTTTCATTCTGCTTGGCCAGACTGGCCGCCTTGCCAAGCATTGCCATATCTGTGCAGGCAACGACGATTGCATCAATTGCATGATGCCGGTGGTCTTGCCGGTTTTTCTTTTGGGCTTCGGATTCAGGTTCGTTATGCCCGCGCAAGACAGAATTCAGCCCCCAAACATGGCGCAAGTCAGCGGTTAATCGTCCCGGGATGACATGCACATGATTCTTGGCGCCTTTATATCCTTGTCCGCCGTAAATCGCTTCCAGATAGGTTTTTGCCAGCCGGGAAATATATTGGGTATCCGTTAGTTGCCGGGCGAGAAACCCGCCTTCAAATTCGGTAAAGCGGTCCATGGCGTCGGGGCTGAAACGCCATTGTTTGTTTTTGGGTAGTTCTGCGGCTCTTTTGGAAATTTCCTGCCAGTCATATCCGCGCGGCGAATGACCAAAGGCGTCATAGGGTGTCTGGTTTTCCTTGTCTCTGTTCGCTTGTCGGGTTGCCAGCGTTTTATTGGCATAGCTGTCGTCAAGGGTGCGAGAGAAGGGCAGGATATGCTCAATCTCGATTTTGTCAGAGAAGAGATCGGTTAGTTTGATCTGTTCGCCTGAAAAAGGACAGCGTTTTCCCAACGCTTCAAGGTCTTCATAGAGGCGCAAGCGCATTCGATTTTCGTAGGTGTTTTGTCTTCCAAGCTCTTCAAGTGTTTTTTGGCGTTTCTCGTTGGCTTCCTGATTTTCTTTTTGCTTCTTCTCCAGTTCGCTTTTGCCTTTGGCCGATAGTGGCAAGTCTCGTGCAAGCTCAACAACAATTTGTTCAGGGGGGCCAAAACGCGTCATTAAATCGTTCACAACAGCGCGGATCTGATTTAATGCGACATGTACTGTGGGGTTAGCAACCTTGCCATATCGCTTTTCATCGGGATCCTTAGGATCCCCGGAACCAAATGCAACAGATCGTTCCAGAATGACCCCATAATAGGGCAAGGCTTCGTCAAATATTTCACCGGTTCCAAAATGGCTGTGGCTGCCAAGCCCGGATTGTTGCACAGCATCAGAATAGACGGTGACGCCAGCTTCCAGTGGTGGCAGGATTTTGGACAGGGCCTCACTGCTCAGGCTTCCATAACCGTCAGGAAGCGGGCAGTCTGCGACGCGAAAGGCTTGGTCTTTCTTTAATCCATATGTCTTGCATAACCAATTGACGAGAACGTCTTCATTTTCGTCATGGATAAGTCGGCCGACGATTTCGTCCTGTTTTTCCAAACTCAGATTAAGCCACGTGGGGCCCCAGCGATCTTCCTGCATTAACCGCGCTGCGGTTTCGTCCCCCTGCAGGTCGATGCGTTTTTCGGATTCAAGATTGAAAGTATCGTAGGGGGATAATTTCAATAATTTTTTCAATTGCTTGAAGGTTACTTTTGCTGTTTTACTCGTAGGTGTTAGCAACCGGGTTGTAACGATATCGCGTTGTTCTTTTGAAAGAGGCTGTTGGACTGCACCAGTTGGTGTGACACGTAGACTGTTTGCTTCTTGGAAAATTCGGGCGCGTTGTGACGATGGTAATGCTTTTGCAGCTCTTTCAAGCTCAGGTATTAAGGTGCATTTTCCAACCGGTGGCGATTTTAACGGATGCTGCCATTCGATGGTATCGCGAAGGCGCGCATAAGCTGCTTTGGTGAGTACCTTAGGATGGAATTCCTTTTGGTATTCCCATATTTTGGTGAGTTCATCCAGAATTAAATCCCGGGTCGGATAATAGTCATATTGCCATTTTG
>NZ_JBLHZT010000022.1:0-57285 GCF_047631475.1 Sneathiella sp.
TTGCCATACCTGTTCCAAAGTTCCATTGACTTGTCTTTGCGGACTTCTTCATCCACTTCACTGAAAATATCAGACACAAAATGCTCCAGTATCTCTAAAATTTGACGGATAAAATAAACCGCCTGCAGTCGGAAGGCAATTGTTGTTACACAAATTTAGCTCTTTTCATATCGCTCCGTGATAATACATAGAAATGAATGTCAGGGAATAAAGATCATGGACGAATTTAGTGTATTGCAGCTTATTGGCCTGTTTATGGCATTTTTTTTAGTTTTGCCCGGTTTCGTGTATCATGTGCGCCGAACAGGCACGAACGGATTACTGAAAAATGTGGCTCTTTGGCTCGGAATTGCTGTTGTTATTGCCCTTCTCTATCAATATTTCGGCCCGTCCGTTTCTTAAACAGGCCAACTGAAAGAGCATCCTCTTAGTTAGTTATTATGAAATGAGAGCAATGCCCAGATACCCACAAATGGAGCACGCTATTTCCAATATATAAGGATGGTTCAGTCCATCCCATCCAACATCAAAGGCACTGTTTATCAAATGGGGACACTGATTCTTGAAAAAGTCAGGAAGATGGGAGGGTCAAAAAGAGACAGTCAGCGGGCGCAATAAATTTCGTCCAGAGAGATTTCTCGGGGCGTGCAAAAGATTTTCATAAAGTCCTAGCCTCAGTAAAGCACCAGAACTATTTTCAATCCTCGCGGTGTCAATGCTCATAATCCGGATGGGAAATCTCTATTTCAAGCACGGCGCCATAAAAAAGCGTCCTAAAAGTTCATCCATATATCCGGTCGGCGCCCAAAAATTCAGACGTCCTTGACATCGTTATCTATTGACTGCTGCCAGTCGCTCGTTTCTGTGTTTCTGTTTCCTTAAGGCAGGTTGCCCTTCGGAAATAGCAGCAAATCAACAAAAAGAAGTATGGCACACTTAATCTGTAAATTCAAGTTTTCTAATATCAAAAATTGGCCCCAATTTCGACCGACAAAAAACGTATTTTATCTTTACCTAAAATTCATGGATTAACGCTAAAGTCCTTTTATGTTCAGATTTACGCTGGGAGTAAACAGTATGGCCAGCACATACCTAGAGACTGACAAACGAGCAATCGCACAAAATCTAATTGATACATGCGGATTACACCGTGCCCTTCATGCCGCCCGCCAATTTGGTTGGCACGATATCGCATCAGAGATTGCTTATAAAATCGACCGCCAATCGGCAATCGAAACAACTCACTGAGCCTTTTTGGTAAACGCCCATGAGGGTTGCAAAACCGGTCCTGGTTTTTCCAAGACAGGCTTTGCAATACGTGTCCTCCGGCTTATTCTAAAGCCAGTTTGACGGCGACTATTATCTAAGTGATTTTACCACCAATGTCGCGACTTCGGCAGAAGATGCCGGATTTTGTCCGGTAATCAGGTTTCCGTCCTGAACAGCAAAGGGCGCCCAATCATCTGACTTGTGGAAATCGCCTCCGCGGTCTTTGAGCGTATCTTCCAGCAATTGCGGCACGACATCCGTCAGACCGACAGCGGCCTCTTCAGAATTTGTAAAACCCGTAACTTTACGATCTTTTACAATATAGTCCCCACCTGTTTCTTTCGCATTCACAAGCGCGATGGGCGCATGACAAACGGCTGAAACGATTTTGTCCGCGGCCCAAAATTCCTCGATTAACCGGATGGAATTTACATCTGAAACCAGATCAAACATTGGACCATGACCGCCAGGATAAAAGACGGCGTCAAAATCAGCTGCTGTTACCTCTGATATTTTCTTTGTCGTCGCCAGGGCGTCGGTGGCTTCCTTATCTCCCTGAAAGCGGCGGGTATCATCCGTTTGCGACGCCGGATCATCACTTTTTGGATCAAGCGGTGGCTGCCCACCATCGGGCGATGCCAGTGTCAGCTCAAATCCAGCATCCCTAAACACGTAATAAGGGGCCGCTAGTTCTTCCAACCAAAATCCCGTCTTCTCCCCGGTATCACCGAGACGGTCATGGGACGTCAAAACAACAAGAATTTTCTTTGACATATTTTTATCAACTCCGATCAATTACATGCAAGTACGCTTACTGCTATCTATTATTGTTGCTGATGGTTTACTATAGGCGCATACTGAAAAACATTATTTCCATATAGAAACAATAGGCTCCTATGTTACAGATTGATGGAATTCAGGAATTTGCGATGGTGGCTGAAACCGAAAGCTTCACCAAAGCAGCTCAGCGCCTCTCTGTGTCAACATCCCATGTTTCCAAGCAAATCAGCGCATTGGAAGATCGTCTGGGGGTAAAACTCTTCAGTCGGTCGACCCGTGTCGTTCGATTGACTGAAGTCGGTACAGCGTATTACCGAAAGATTTCTGATGTTTTGGACGGGTTGGAAGAAGCCAATCATAGCGCTTCGGCCAGCAACACTGAATTGGTAGGCAGAATAAAGGTTGCCGCAGCTGGACCCTTTTCAGAAGAGAAAATATCCCCCCTTCTCGTCGCATTTGCCAAAGAAAATCCAGGCGTTTTTATCGAAATGATTTTTGATACGCAATTTGTCAATTTGGTGGATAATGGATTTGATTTTGCCATTCGCTATGGCACATTACCGGACAATGGAATGATTGCCAGAAAGCTCTCGGGCCGAGAAATGGCGTGCGCGGCCACCCCCGACTTTCTGTCGCAATATGGCCAGCCAAACCATCCCAATGCGTTGAAGAACTATCCATGCCTTCTTATAAACAGTGATCTTTGGCACTTCATGGATCGGCAATCTGGGGACCCAATAGATGTCCGGGTTTCCGGAACCTGGAAGGCAAACAGCATGGTGGCCACAAAAGCCGCTGCTATCAATAGTTTGGGGATCATTTACACGCCAAAAACCAATATAGAAAAGGAACTCGCATCCGGAGCATTGATCCCTATTCTTGAAGGTTACGAAGATAGAAGCCGATCCCAGTGGATCGTCTATCCTGAACGCCGGCATATGCCCCTGCGTGTCCGAAAAGCAATTGACTATATCGCCAGTGCTTTCTCCGACACAGCCACGATCCCGTAATGGCGTCGTTCTGACGATCCCTGAATAAAACGATTAAAAAACCAACTTCTACGATGACTAATAGGAACTGCACTTCAAGTGCCGGATAGAAGCTGACTGATGAAGCGTCCGGGGAGCAAGGCGAAAAAGCCCGCGACCAAGGCTCCTGCATATGTGCCGATCATAAAGCCTTTATGAACGCGAATACGCCCGGTTCTAGCGGCCCAAAGGCCGATCACCAGACAAAGAAGGGTCCAAACGGATAATAAATGTATCCAGCTATAAGATCCTGGGCTTAGTTCGCGGATTTCAAAAGAAATCATCGCTGCGATACCCATGAACAAAATCCAGATGCGACCGATAAGACGGTGGCGTCCGGTTCCTTTCTCGCTGAACAGATTAAAGCCGCCCAAAAGGACGGCCCCAAGCATTAACACCAAATGTAGCCAGATTATTCCCACTCAATCGTCCCAACGCTATCCGTTATCAATATTAAACAACAAAAATTATACTCTGAAGATTTTAGTAAGCGCACCGCATTTTCTACAAATCTTGTTCCTAATGAAAATCAACAATAACAAAGGGTTAAGTATAATTATCTTACATAGTCTGCAACGACCAACTAAAAATTTTAACGAACCACCAATTCTTCATATACGTCAGCGTTAAAGATGTATGATTTCCGAATCTATACTTCCATTAACACAGCGAGGGTCTGCTTAGTTTAATGTATAATATAAAATCACCAAAGCGATGCATCTGATAATGCTTTAACGCAACTAAATTTGTAGATATCCTTCTTAATATCTTTTGAATTTAGCATCATTGCTTGCCATCCAAATTCGTATTCAAGTGGATAAGGCGGTATGAATTGTTTTGCTAATTCAACGTTAAAGCCGTACCGCCCATAATAATTGGGATCGCCATACACAAGCAATACGTCTACGCCTAAGTCACTTAATTTCTCTTTCGACTTATCGATTAGCTTTGTTGCAATTCCTTTTTTCTGATGAACAATGTGAACGGCGAGTGGGGCTAAAATGTAGGCACTCATTTGTGGATTGTCTTCAAAGTATATTGGACTGAATGCCACAGCACCAACCAACTTATCGCCTTCTTCATATCCCAAACATAAAGAGGGCGGCTGCGCTTTTGTGCAAATAATTTTTGTGATTACATCATATGTTAAAGGGGCTTCATCTTCAGAAAATGAATTATAAAATACCTCTTTGAGACATCCAAAATCGTTTAATGTTAGATCCCTTATCATTGTCATTGCAGTCCCGGCTTACATATTTTGCAGCGTCGCATTTATGTCAGTCTGATTATAAAGCAACCGCCAAGTCAAAAGCTTTTGTTAATTACAAAATCCACTACTTAAATAGCGTTATCAGTATGGGCTTTGCCAATGGCGATGCAAAAGGAAAATCTGAGGTGTCTCCACCACGTGCAAGGCGCATGCCCTGTTGTGGTGTCCAATCTGCAATCTTCCAAGATTTCAGCAACCAAGTTCTGTTTTCAAACAAAAATGCGCGCGACAACCCACTGAAGGTCAGCAAACCCAGCAAGAATTAGCTATCTCAAACTATTCCCACTCAATCGTCCCCGGCGGTTTTGATGTTGTATCATAGACAACCCTGTTAATCCCTTGAACTTCATTGATAATTCGCGTCGATACACGCCCCAAAAAGTCGTGTTCAAAAGGATAATAGTCTGCTGTCATACCATCCGTAGAGGTGACAGCTCGCAGGGCACAAACATAATCATAGGTACGATTATCCCCCATAACCCCGACAGTCCGAACGGGAAGCAACACGGCAAATGCCTGCCATATTTCGTCATAGAGACCTGCATTTCGAATTTCTTCGAGGTAAATAACGTCTGCTTTGCGCAGGATGTCAAGCCTCTCGCGGCTTAAAGCCCCTGGCACTCGAATGGCGAGGCCTGGCCCCGGGAATGGATGGCGATCAACAAGTTCAGATGCCATACCCAATTCGCGACCCAGTGCCCGCACTTCATCTTTAAAGAGTTCACGAAACGGCTCCAGCAGTTTCATGTTCATGCGTTCGGGCAAGCCGCCCACATTATGATGCGACTTGATCGTTACGCTGGGTCCTCCAGAAAAAGACACGGATTCAATAACGTCTGGATATAGTGTGCCTTGGGCAAGGAATTCTGCGCCGCCGATTTTACTCGCCTCTTCATCAAAAACGTCAATAAAAATCCGTCCGATGATTTTGCGCTTGGTTTCCGGATCATCCTGCCCTTCCAGTTCGTTTAAAAACAGGTCGGATGCATCTCTGTGGATAAGCGGGATATTATATTTATCCCGGAACAGTGATACGACCTGTTCGGATTCGCCTGTCCGCATAAGGCCGTTATCCACATACACACATGTCAGTTGATCACCGATTGCTTCATGGATCAAGACCGCGGCAACGGAACTATCGACACCACCAGACAGGCCACAAATAACTTTTGCATCCCCCACCTGAAGGCGGATCGCTTCAATTGCCTGCTCTTTAAACGCAGCCATGGTCCAATCACCTGCAAGCCCGCAAATTTTGTGAACAAAATTTGAAAGCAATTTGTCACCCTTCAGGGTATGAACCACTTCAGGGTGGAACTGAACAGCATAAAAATTGCGCTTAACATCCGCAATCGCAGCAAAAGGGGCACCTTTTGACGTTGCGACAGTATCAAATCCTTCCGGGATTTGTGTCACCGTATCGCCATGGCTCATCCAAACCTGGTTGCTGGATCCAACGTCCCAAACGCCGTCAAACAGAGGGCATTCTTTTTTGACATCAAGCATCGCCCGGCCAAATTCACGATGGTCTGGCGCCTCAACGCGTCCACCCAGTTGCGCACACATGGTCTGCTGGCCATAACAGATACCCAAAACGGGAATTCCCATCTCGAAAACCCGCTCAGGCGCGCGAGGGGTTTCGTCTCCAATAACGGAGGCAGGCCCACCGGAGAGAATGATGCCACTTGGAGAAAAACTATCAAGTTTCTCTTCTGCAATGTTAAATGGAACAATCTCGCTATAAACCCCAGCCTCACGGACACGGCGCGCGATAAGCTGAGTGACCTGACTTCCAAAGTCGATGATCAAAATACTGTTTTTCATAGACGGTGTTTAGCCTCACTATTGAGAGAAGTCCAGCGGATTTAAGTGTTTTTCGACCACTTGAACGCAAAAGAATTTAGTACAACATTTTTGCACTTCTTCCAAAGTCTTTACTCTTTACCAAAGTGTCGATATGAAAATAATTAAAATGTAGAAATGTTCTTTTATTGATTTGCGCAATAGCGGTGAAAGTGGCCCAGAGTGGATTACCTGACGATTGATCTTTTTGAACTGTTTGTTGTCGGCATCGTCTTTATCAGCCTCTGTATTTTTACAGTGAAAGTGGATGCAAAGAACAAAAGCCTGAAACTGATACTGGGATCAGGTTTTTTACTTTGGATGGGCTTTCTGATCAGCTATCTGTCCAGCCCACCCATTAAACTGGACGGCATTTCGTTAATCGGTTTCGATTTATGTTATCTCGCCATGGTATTTTATGGTTTAGCGGTCTTTCCTCTGATCACCGGTCTAAAACACCGATACAACGAGATCAAAGACACAGAAACTGAAAGTATCAAGCGCCAGATTGCCGAACATGAACTCTCTCAAAACAACAAACTGATCGCACAAATTCTGGACGCATCCCAAAACGGATATTTACTTCTGGACAGGGATTATCAAATACAGTTTGCCAACAAAAGCCTTCAAGAACTTTTGAATATCCCGGAAGGCCTTTGCCGCCCGGGCACGCCATTTAAAAATGTCATCGCGCATTTGGCTGGCAAAAATGAATTTGAAAAACAGGACATTGAAACCCTGTTTAACGACTGGGTCGATTTTATCGCACAAAATGATCACATCCATTACCAGCGCAAGCGGCCCGACGGCACAATAC
Organism: Sneathiella sp.; assembly: GCF_047631475.1. Taxonomy (GTDB): domain Bacteria; phylum Pseudomonadota; class Alphaproteobacteria; order Sneathiellales; family Sneathiellaceae; genus Sneathiella. Next base: position 7,007 of record NZ_JBLHZT010000022.1, read on the forward strand.
TGGATATTGAAAACCGAAAAATACAGGAACTTGGATTACTATCCGTCTATGTGGATGTAACCAAACAATCCATTGCCGAATTAAAGCTGAAGAAAAGCGAAGAAAGATTTCGGGATTTCAGCATGTCAGCATCTGACTGGATGTGGGAAATCGATCAAGATTTTGTACTGACCTATCTGTCTAAACTTGGGCAGAAAACACTCGGTCGGAAGTTACGTCTGGTTCTGGGAAGGGACATGAGAGAGCTTCTTGATATGTTTGAAGATCAGGACAATTGGAACGCGCTAATCCTTCAACGATCGACGCCCGCCCCCTTTAAAGACTTTGAAACTGTCTACTGCCACCCCGACGGAACAAAACGCTATCTTGCTATTTCAGGGAAACCAATTTTTAACGCAAGTGGCGAGTTTGCGGGATACCGTGGTATCGGTCGCGACATCACTTCCAGGGTTCACGTTCAGGAACAACTCAGGCAATCCCAGAAAATGGAAGCCATTGGCCGCCTGACGGGAGGCATCGCCCATGACTTCAATAATCTGTTGGCAATCCTTCTCGGCAATGCCGAACGGTTACGCGAACTGACCAATATCAATGAAACTGAACAGCTTAGAATGCTGCAAAACATCGAAAAGGCGACATTGCGCGGAGCAGATTTAACCCAGCAACTGCTGTCTTTTTCAAGAAAACAACGTTTGAACCCACGGGCTACTGATGTGAAATCAGAGCTGTCTGGCTTCTTTTCTCTCCTCTCCCGAGGATCCGGAAAACAAATTGAAATTAAAGTCGAGCATCCAGAAGACCTATGGCTGGCCCATACAGATTTGGGCCAACTTGAAAATGCTCTCCTAAATCTGGTGAATAACGCGCGGGATGCCATGCCATCCGGCGGAGAAATTGTTATTTCAACGCGCAACCACATACAGGCTGAAAAATTCAGGAACCGAGAAAATGACTTTCCGGCCGGTGAATATGTTGCCATCAGCGTCACCGATACCGGTGCGGGAATACCGACAGAACATCAGGAGAAAATATTTGAACCCTTCTTCACCACCAAGGAGATCGGAAAAGGAACCGGACTGGGCCTGAGTATGGTTTTCGGATTTGTCAAACAATCCAATGGTCATATCAGTGTTCAAAGTGACAAAAAGAAAGGAACAGTATTTACTCTGTTCCTTCCAAAAGCGACTCAGGCCCGCGCTATTGCGGCCGAATAACCGTTAGCTTTTCTTTTCTTTGTAATCAGAAACAGCCCGTTTCAACATGGTATATTCGGGGCAACCGAAAGTGCAAATTTCATCCAGTCTGGACAAATGCTCTTCTGCTTTCTTCAAATTCCCTGTCATCAAATAAGCTTCGCCGATATATTCGTTGGCTCCGCGGTGATTTGGGTTAATGGACAGCGCCTTCTCGTAGTACCCGAACGCCTTATCAAAGGCTCCCATCTTCCGGCTTGCATAGCCCATATAATTGAACGCATCCGCATTCTTAGGGTTTTTCTCTACAACCATGGAAAAAGACTGGATTGCGCCCGTCCAATCCTGACTTTCAATTTGCTTTTTCCCAAGCGTGTATTCCGCGGGTTCAGTCGCTGTTACTTCAGTTGAATCAGAGCTTCCCCCCATCCCAAATACCACTTGAGACATTAGAAGTTGCGTCGCCGCGATCGTACATATCACTGTAAAAAAAGGACGTAATCTCATAGCACACCCCATCATGTTTATCGAAACGAGTATAAAAGACTTCTAAAATAGATGACTAGCTGATTATCAACAGTTGTGCGTCCAGTCACATGTTTACGCAGCGTCTTTTGGCATCTAAGACGCTGACCGTCGCTCCAGCACCGCAGCGAAGAAACCATCAGGACCGCCGTCAGTCGGACGAAAGGCCAGAAAATCTCCGGAATAGTCGCCGTTCAAACCACACTCTTTCCAAATATCAGCAACCGGCACACGCACAAAATCAGGATTTCGCTCCAAAAACGTGCTCACCTGGGCTTCGTTTTCAGACTGAAAAACAGAACATGTGGCATAAATCAACCGTCCCCCAACAGCCACGAGCCGCCTTGCCTGTGACAGGACATCCCGTTGCACACTTATCAAATCATCCAGTGCTTCCTGGCTAAAGGACCATTTTTGGTCCGGCTGCCGTCGCCAGGTTCCCGAACCACTGCAGGGCGCGTCGACAAACACCCGATCTGCTGACAAACCTAAGCGGTCGAAAATTTCCTCGTCCTTTTCGGATTGCTGCAGGCACGAGGCTTCGATAATATCGACTTGGGCGCGCCGCTTTCGAACCGCGATATCCTTCATTCTGCGTTCGCTGATATCAAAAGCAAAAATCTGCCCCTGATTGGTCATTTGTGCTGCAATCGCCAGCGATTTTCCGCCAGCCCCGGCACAATAATCAACAACGGTCTGCCCCGCCTTGGCATCTGTCAGTAGTGATGCAACCTGTGCGGCTTCATCCTGTATTTCAATCAAACCTTTTTCAAAAACGGCTGTTTGCTGAAGCCGAACATTTGTTGGGACTGTGAGAGCTACCGGGGAGAATTCTGTGCGTACCGCCTCAATATCGTCTGCCGCCAAAAGTTCGATAACCCGATCCACATCTGTTTGCAGGGTATTGACCCGCACTGTGAGAGGCGAACGCTCCTGAAACCGTAAAACAAGATCAGCAGCGCCCTCTCCATACTGATCCGTCAATAATTCCAATATCCATTCCGGCATATTACCAGCGGCCCAATCAGGCATCTGGTCAGCGTCTTTCGAACAGGCCGAAAGAAGGCCGTTTCTTTCTACCTCCGTAAGTGGTGCCTGAACATGTGGGCCATCCAGAAACTCTGCCTCGAAATCAGCAATATCCGCACCACTGAACAGAAGCTGCGCCAAGCAACATTGCAGGCGGCTGTCATTGCCCAAGCCAGACTGTCCCGACAACCAGCGGATTTCACCCTGACGCCGAAAATAACTGAAGATAAATTCAGTTACCCAGCGCCGGTCTTTAGATCCCGCATACCGACGGGTCCGAAAATAATTTCTAATTCGATGTTCCACCGGCCCGGGTTCAGCATGCCACTGATCCAGAATTTCGATGACGGCTGACAGCCGGGCAGATGATTTCATACTATTTGTTCCTAACCTTGACGGTAATTCGGAGCTTCACGTGTAATCGCCACATCATGAACGTGGCTTTCTTTTAGGCCGGCATTTGTAATTCTTACAAAACTGGCATTCTTCTGGAGTATGTCAATGGTTTCACTTCCCGTATAACCCATTGCCGCTTTCAAGCCGCCAACCAGTTGATGGACCACGGCGTTGGCGGGGCCGCGATGTGGTACCCGTCCTTCAATGCCTTCTGGAACCAGTTTCAAATTATCGGAAACCTCTTCCTGGAAATAGCGATCAGCAGACCCGCGGGCCATTGCCCCCAAGGATCCCATGCCCCGATAGGATTTGAACGAACGACCCTGGAACAGGAACACCTCTCCCGGGCTTTCATCCGTGCCGGCCAGCAAGGAGCCAATCATCGCACAATTTGCGCCCCCTGCGAGGGCCTTTGCCAAATCGCCTGACGTCTTGATACCGCCATCTGCAATGATGGGAATGTTATTCTTCCGGGCGACTTCCGCAGCGTCCATAATAGCTGTTAATTGAGGCGTTCCTACGCCTGCTACGATACGGGTCGTGCATATCGAACCAGGTCCGATACCAACCTTCACGGCGTCAACACCAGCCCCGATCAGAGCTTCTGTACCGCTGGCCGTCGCAACATTACCACCAATGACCTGAACCGTTTTGTTCAGTGCCTTGACTTTGGTAACGGCCTCCAGAACACGAGAGGAATGCCCGTGCGCGGTATCAACAATAAGAACGTCAACTTCAGCAGAGATCAATTCCTGCGCGCGTTCCAATCCGTCGTCCCCGATACCGACAGCAGCAGCAACCCGTAACCGGCCTTTATCGTCTTTACTGGCATCTGGATAAAGCGTGGAACGTTCGATATCCTTTACTGTGATCAACCCGATACAGCGATAGCTGTTATCGACAACCAACAGTTTTTCAATACGGCTTTTATGCAGAAGGGCTTTGGCTTCCTCGTGAGACGCCCCTTCTTTTACCGTGATCAGGTTATCCCGCGTCATCAATTCATACACGGCCTGACTGGTATCGTTCGCAAAACGAACGTCCCGGTTGGTCAGGATACCGACCAGTTTTCCGTTTTTGCGTTCGGTTACCGGAATACCGGAAATTTTGTTGATCTGCATCAGATGCAAGGCTTCAGAAAGCGGCGCATCGGGTGAAATCGTAACAGGGTTCACAACCATGCCTGCTTCGAATTTCTTAACGCGCCTGACTTCGTTGGCTTGTTCTTCGATTGACAGGTTTTTATGGATAACCCCTATTCCGCCCAACTGAGCCATGGCAATGGCCATCGCAGACTCAGTGACCGTATCCATCGCGCTGGATATCAACGGAATGCCCAGCTCAATCGAGTTGGTAAGACGGGAGGTTGTATTAACTTGGGCAGGGAGGATGTCTGAAGCTGCAGGTTGCAGCAACACATCATCAAATGTATATGCTTCTCGGATTTTCATGGCAACTCCTTCGGAATTGCAGCGCAATCATAACGGCAGTTTTTTAAATTCCTAGTCTAAAAAAATGGGAGCCGCATTTTTTTTGCAGCCCCCTAAAACAAGAGGAAAACGCGAAACAATCACGATCCATACAGGTCGTGCCGCGTAATTAAATAAGGTGTGCCATAATATAGTTATGACTTTTCACCTCGGAAGCCGGTAGCAACCACATAGGCTTCTGCCGAATCCGGTCTGCTGGCATCGGGTTTGGCATGACGCACAGTTGAGAAATTTCGCTTCAATTGTTCCAGCAAAGCGTTTTCCGTTCCGCCTTTTAAAACCTTCGCAACGAAGATCCCGCCGGGGGCGAGAACGTCTTCTGCAAATGCAAGGGCCAGCTCAACCATATACACGATGCGCAGATGATCCGTTTGACGGTGGCCCGTTGTCGGCGCCGCCATGTCAGAGATCACCGCATTTACCGGCCCGCCCAGGGCGTTCTTCACCTTAACATCAGCGTCGTCTTCCGTGAAATCGAGCTGCATAACCTGCGCGCCCTGAATGGGTTCCATCTCAAGGATATCAACAGCCAACACCTGACCTTTTCCTTTATCCGAGCCAACCCGGTCGATCGCGATTTGCGTCCAGCCGCCGGGCGCAGCACCAAGATCGACGACGGTGTCTCCTGACTTCAACAATTTATACCGATCATCGAGCTGCATAAATTTAAACGCTGCACGAGACCGCAAGCCCCGGGTACGGGCTTCGATCACATAAGGATCGTTAAGTTGCCGCTCCAACCAGAGTTTGGACGAATATTTTCGGCCGCGTGCGGACTTTACCTTTGTGTGAAGCAAACGCCCGGTCGTTTCGGTACTACCCGGCCCCTTCTTCTTTTTTCCGCCTGATCCACTCATGTCTCTACCTTACTCAAATTCGTCTTGTGTGCTGCTTTGTCGGCGGCGTCCTGCTCCCGATCGGCTTCTTTCATCAAACCAACCAAAAGGCCTTCTCTAACACCCCGGTCCGCAACCCGTAATTTTCGGATGGGCCACTGGTTATGCATCGCTTGTACAATCGCACAGCCCGACACCACCAGATCGGCCCGCTCTTCACCGATGCAAGGCTCCTGCACCCTGTCATCATAATTGCTATTTGCCAGCCGTTCGCATATTTCAATCATCTTGGACGTATGCAGCCAAGCACCATCCACCCGACGGCGATTATACCGCTTCAGACCAAAATGCACTCCGGCAAGGGTTGTGACCGTCCCGGAGGTTCCCAGCATCTGGACTTGCCCCTGACGAATAAAGTCTGCAATCCCATGCTGTTCTTCAAACCGAACAATATGTTCTGTCACATCCGCGATCATATTCTGATAGGCGTCCCCTGACAGGGTGACCCCACCATGCCGTTCCGTCAGCGAAACCACGCCATAGGGAATAGAGGTCCAGCCAAGGACTTCTGTTCTCTGCCGGTTCCGAAGACGCAGCCAAACCAGTTCCGTACTACCGCCGCCAATATCAAAAACCAACGCATTTTTATTGCGGTGATCCAATAGAGGCGAACAGCCGTCAACAGCAAGCCCCGCCTCTTCCTCGGTGGTGATAATGTCGAGCTCTATACCAACTTCAGTTTTTACGCGGTCGAGAAATTCGGTACTGTTTTCTGCCTGCCGGCATACTTCCGTCGCAACACATCGCATACGGGAAACGCCTTGTCGCTGCATTTTGTCAGCGCAGATCCGCAAGGCTTCAACAGTTCTATCCATAGCGCCTGACGACAATAGACCGGTCCGGCTAACGCCTTCCCCCAGCCTTACGATCCTTGAAAAACTGTCAACGACACGAAAACTTCCCGCCTCTGGCTTTGCCACCAGTAACCGGCAATTATTGGTCCCAAGATCCACGGCCCCATATGTATGGGACCATCTGCCTTTTGATTTTGCTGCTTGGAATCTTGGTTTCTTCCGGAATCTCCTACGGTTATCGCGCCCACTCCTTGGACTATCGTTCACTGTCACTCAAATTTGCCCTCCACGAGCATGATTTCCGGGCCTACTGGCCAATTTTCCGTAGAGTAACAGTTTCCAATCAAATTTTCAGAAATATTTTATTTCAAAAACTTTTTCATAGTTTGTTGACAAGGTTTGCCCGACTTGGTATCAGACCGGCCTACCGACGCCAGTCGAACAACATTTCTGGTGGGGAATCGTCTAATGGTAGGACAACGGACTCTGACTCCGTCAATCCTGGTTCGAGTCCAGGTTCCCCAGCCATTCTCTTCTATATCAATCGATGTCCTTTAGCCGCTCCTGTGTTACAGGTGCCCATCGGTTTGTTCCCAATTGGGTACAAAAAAACGGCCCAACGGGCCGTTAATGGTGGAGAAATGATTATACGGTCAGGCGTTTTTTGATCGTTCGCCCAGCTCTTCAATGAAACCTGTGATTTCGCCAAGTTCTTTTGACAGAGAATGTAAATCGCTGGCCTTATCCTTGAAAGGCATTGTGTTTTTTTCGGCAACCGTTTCCGTCAGCATTTCAAGTGCGGCCAAATTAGCCATATTTGCACGATCTGCGACAGTTTTTCTGTCAAGTTTAGCGGGCTTGGAAATATCCGCTTTCAAGCCATCGACAAGAGATCTTAGTTCAGCCTGCTGCATTGCTTTTTTCCTTTTTGGCGGCTTTCGCCGCGCAACCGAACCCAAAACCGGGCATATTAGGAAAAATATCGCTTTATTCTAAACAAACTCTTAACAAGCTTGCAAAGTATTTCTGCAATTCGTTGCTTTTTACGCAAATGCAAACTTGTTTTTAACTATTTTAGTCAAAATTCTCCTGACGTTCTTTGATCGATATTGCTGTCGGTCCTTTTTAACTTTACGAGGGGAAAGTTAATGTCACTAGAAAAAACAGACAACCGAAGAGAACATCGGCGTGTTTTGATCTCTAACGCTGCGACGGTGGAAACGGGAGAAAATCAATTTCCGGGTCGTATTCTGAATATCTCTGCTGGGGGAGCCGGTATTCGGATGGATGTAAGCTTGATGGATAATACCCGCATTACCGTGAATATTGAGAATCTGGGTATTGTTCCGGCAAAAGTCGTGCGGCAAATGAAGGACGGCGTCGGCGTAAAGTTTGAGTTGTCTGAAGAAAAAGAAAAAAGGTTTATCGAGCAGATCACACAAATTGTCGCCAAAAAGCGTCAGGAAAATGAATCTGAAACGGCGTAGTGCACTCCACTCTGTTTCACAAAGCCGGAAATTCGTGTGACAGCTTGTTTATTAAACTGTAGGTTTTTGAAAAACGAATACCTTCAAAAGCGTACAGGGACAAACCGTGAGCACGTTTACTTCATCTAAAGACAACCTTTCTCTGGCGCACCAAAAAACCGTGAATGAACCATCATGGTTCTTATGGCTGTTTTTTCCGCCTGTTATGATTGCAATCAGCCTGATTACCCGGATTACACATCCCGATTTCTACTTTGCCTATGTCGAGGGGGAACTTGGTCTTGTAGAAAACGGAACCGTCCTTCTTTTATTTCCAGCCTTTCTGTTTGGCGTTGTCTCCTTGGTGAAAGCCAAGTCTCTCCACAACCCGCTCCTAACCGGCTGGATCCTCTTGAATACGTTGGGCTGCTTTTATTTTATGGGGGAAGAAGCAAGCTGGGGCCAGCATTGGTTTGGCTGGGCCGCCGATGGTATTTTTGCGGATCATCCCCGCGGAGAGACCAACATCCACAACACGAACCACTGGTTTGATCAAAAGCCAAAAATTCTGGTTGAAGCCTGGACGATTATAGGCGGAATAATCATTCCATTGACAGTCCTGTATAAAGGGCGAAAACGGACCATTCAGGACAGAACCATCTGGTACTGGATCTGGCCGACCTATATATGTTTACCAACCGCCGTTATTGGCCTGCTCATCAAAAATACAGAGCGTCTCAGGCAGGCATTTGATTTGACCCTGCCTGCCCCATTTGACATTCGGTTTAGCGAGCCTCAAGAGTATTATTTCGGGCTTTTCTTCTTTTTGTATATGTATTCGCTGTTCAAACGGATCGGACGCGAAACACCGTCGTAAAAAGACTATCCCCCTTGACGTCCGGCAAATAGAATCTGTCTGGCTTCCTTGAAAAAATCCTCAGCAAGATCGAGTTCTGCCTTGATCTCTGCGAGGCTTTTGCCTTTGTCTTCATCGGATAACCCGCCGCCGTCTTTAAATTCCTGCAGGCTCTCAACACCGATATTTGCGGCCAGGTAAAATCCCTTTTTCAAATAGGCCGCTTTTCGGTCTTCAATCCACTCCTGAAGAGAGTCTACTTGATTTTGTGTAATTTCCATTTGTAGCTCCTAAAAAATACAGTGATAAAGGTTTTTACCCCCTGATAGGAAACGAACTATTAACTTTGCTTCCTTAATACTAAAATTGTAGAGAAATGTTTCCTATTCAGTTTAGGAATATGTCTCTATTGTCCTAGAATTGGATAAAACTGTTAGAGGGTACAATGACGTCTTTGACGCCGAATGAAATTATGACAATGCTGGAACTGCATGCGAAGTGGCTTCGAAATTCGAAGGATGGAAAGCAGGCATCATTTAATCAGCAGGATTTTTCAGGGGCTAATTTCGAAAACGCCAAGTTACAGAAGTCAATTCTCTCTGGCTGTCGTCTCTCTCGAGCAATCTTGCGGGGCGCCAATCTCATTTCCGCCGATCTCTTCGCTGTTGATCTGACAAAAGCCGATCTGACGAATGCCCTTCTCATCCGTGCTGACTTAAGAGGCGCTGAACTGAAAGGCGCCAGACTAAATGGCGCCAATTTACAGGAAGCCGACTTTCGCGGTGGATCCATGATTTTGGCGGGTGGTCGTACTGTCACATTTGGGTCTTCGGACCTAAGCGATTCTGATATGGAAGACGTTATTGCCGAGAAAGCAAATCTGACCGGCGCAAACCTGGCGGGGGCCTCTTTGGCAAACGCAAATTTATCCTATTCACAACTCTCCGGAGCAAACTTGTCAAACTCGGTTCTGGAAAATGCAGGATTGATCGGTTCTGATATGTCTGGCTGCAATTTGGAAAATTCTAATCTGAATGGCGCCGACCTGACCAATGCCAACCTGGCCGGTGCTAATATTGACGGTGTAGATTTTTCCAATGCAACTCTAAAAGGGGTTAATCTGGAAGGTGTGGATCTTTCCAAGGCCAAATCCATTTCGGCAGGGCAAGAAGAAGAACAGGCCTCTGCCCCACTGCCTCCCAGCCTGCAAACCATATTGGAGAAACATTTTGTCTGGGTTGCATCAAATGGCAGTCAGGGAGAACGGGCGAACCTGATGAATATGGATTTGTCCAATATGGACCTGAGTGAATGCGCGCTGAGTGGTGCCAATATGAAAGGGGCAGATCTTCGGAAAGCGAACCTGAAAGGCTCGCAAATGGTCATGACGGATATGTCCAGCTGCAAACTGGAAGGTATCAATTTATCCCAAACCGTAATGGAAGGCGTCAATCTTTCCCGTTCGGACCTTACAAAAGCCAATCTGACAGGTGCCCTGATCACTGCAGTTGATCTCAAAGATCACAAAGGGGTCCCTCTGGGTAAAAAATGGCCCGCAAATCTGACAGCCGCTATTTTTAAAGGGGCGAACCTAAAGAACGCCGATTTAACAGAGGCAAACCTGATTGATGCCAATTTTATTGGGGCTGATCTTTCCGGGGCGATTTTAACGGGCGCTGATATAGAAGGCGCAAAATTCGACGCCAAGTAATGACATCTGGCATCTGTACATGCCAGATCCGGCCATCTTAGTGAATTTTGTTATCCCGCACGCCTTTGTCAACTTCGTACACATGCACAAAATATCCGGCCATCGGGTTTCGGTCCAAATATTCCCGCAAATAGTCTTTGCAGGCCTGACTGGCATTGCGGATAAAATACTGCCACAAAGGTTCCATCGGGCTGGTTTTCGTGTCCTTGTGCGGGATGCTGATCGAGCCCCCCCACTCCACATTAAACCCGTTCAGGTAATTTTCAGCATAATGCCGGAAAACAGAAGCCTCATCTATTCGGATACCGGCCTTATTTTCAAAACATAAACGCAAATCCATGAGTGTTTCCATTTCTCTTGTAACAGAAGTTACGTGACGATTTTTATAAACTTCTTTATGACGCTACCTTAATGGTGTGCCGGGGTAAATACATATACACTTCTGTGCCTTCCCCGACCGTACTCTCTAACCATATGGCCCCGCCCGACTTTTTTGCAAACCCATAGACCATACTCAGGCCAAGACCGGTTCCTTTACCTGTCTCCTTAGTCGAAAAGAACGGGGTTAGGACCTTTTCTTTGTCTTCCTCTTTAATGCCGCAGCCATTATCTTTAACCGCTAACAAAACATAATGGCCCGCCGGGAGTCCCAGAGACATTTGTCCTTCAGAAAGCGAAACATTTTCAAGCGACAGGGTTAGCCGGCCCTGTTCCTTCTCCTGCATGGCATCACGGGCATTGATACACAGATTAAGCAAGGCATTTACAAACTGGTCCCTGTCCGCATAACTCTGCCACAGATCTGAATCCGACGTGTACCGTAGCTCGATGGAGCTGCCCAGACTGGTCTTCAAGATGTCCAGCATCTGTTCAATTTCTGATCCCAGATCAAGAATAGTGGGGCGCAACGTGTCTTTTCTGGCAAAAACCAGTAATTGCTTGATAATCTTGGAACCGCGCTGCGCGGCATAGACAATATTTTCGAGTTTTTCGCTTCGAAAATCTTTTTCATGCTCCAGCTGTTCCGCCAGCAATTCAGCATTCCCCATGATAATCCCAAGAAGGTTATTAAAATCGTGGGCGACACCGCCTGTCAGATGGCCCACAACCTCCATCTTCTGGGACTGCTGCAACTGCGCCTCCAATTCGGTGCTGACCGTTATATCTTGCCCGACACCCCGATAACCCAGAAAGCGCCCATCGTCGGAATAATATGGCTTACCAGAGATCTGCCAGCGCCGGCGTTGTCCATCTTGCCGAATAAAAGTGTAGGCAAAGTCCTTAAAGGGCCGCCTGTTCGCCAGATCTTCCAGATGCCCCCGCCAGAAATCCATATCTTCAGATTGAGTAACAAGCTGCTGACGCGTCATGCCCATCATTTCACTGATATCCATTCCGGCGTATTCGCAAGCTGTTTCCGAAATATACGAGAAACGTAGATCTGAATCTGTTTCCCAATACCAATCAGAAGCAGCTTCGGTAAACCCCTTGAACCGTTCCTGACTTTCGCGCAATTTCTGCTGCGCCAATACTTCGTGCGTCACATCCTTCTGGATCGCAATATAGTTTGATACAGCCCCTTTTTTATCAACAACGGGGGTGATGGTTTCCTGACACCAAAACAGCTCACCGTTCTTCCGGCGATTATAAACGTTTCCCTGCCAGCTTTCACCGGTTTGGATCGTCCGCCAAAGATCTTCATAGGTCCCCGTTTCAGTCTTCCCGGAATTTAAAATACTCGGGGTCTTCCCAATTGTTTCAGACCAGCTATAGCCAGTAATTTCCGTAAACCCCGGGTTGATATATTTGATCACGCCCTCCTTATCCGTAATCATCACACCGTTCGGCGTTTTGTTCACGGCCATCATCAGGACTTTTAATTGATTTCCGGCACGGCGGTTCGGTCGATCGTCTTCGGTGATATGGCCTGATCCCCTAAACCCGATGGTCTGGCCCGCCTTGTTAACAACGGGAATTGCTTTCAACTCAAGCAATAACAGGGAGTTCCCTTCAGTTTTAATTGTCAGCTCTTCAAGGGAAAAAGGCTTTTTCGCCATCAACAGAGTATCAAGCCGGCGCAGTTCGTCTTCGGCACTGGAATTTTCGAGAAAATAAAATTGGTTCAGGATGGTGATGAGATTTTGACCGACAAAATCTTTTTGCGGGGCATCCACAGCCTCCTCGAGGCGACCGTTAGAATAAACGAGCGCATTATTTTCGTCGATTTCCCACAACCAGTCAGAAACCAGTTCGGCAAAATCATTTAGCGCGCGCCCTTTTTTCAGTTTTACTGAATCCAAATCGTACCCATTTACTAAGCAAATTTAGCTGTAGAGTGCTGTTTATCCAAGTCTCAGCCTCCAGTCATCCACGGAAACCCTACAACAATCAAGATTAATTTTTAGTAAATTTTTGGAAATTCGTCACGTAATATCAGTGACTTAGACTAAATAGATAAAGCGGAATATGCCATAAATCATAGCGATGAAGGGTAAAACTAAGGCCTTAGTTTAGATATCACTATCCTGAAATGAAACAGCGACTTAGCTATTCGCGCGTTAAAAAAGGAAAAGAGCGACACCCGCGTCAAAAGGAGCATACCTTAGAAATGGCATCCCCTAGGGGAGTCGAACCCCTGTTTCCAGAATGAAAATCTGGCGTCCTAACCACTAGACGAAGGGGACACAGTGTGTCGCTGGAGGCAGGATTTAAAGGTCTTCTGCCGACATAGCAAGTAAAAAATTCGTTCTTTTTCATTTTTTTTTGCTTTTTCCCTCAAAGGGCGCAGAACACCTTTCTTATCAGGAAAGTCTTATGGCATCCTCAATAAGCAATTGAGCCGAAGTCTCGCCCCGCCAAGTGTTCTTTCTTAGATGACCAGCAATGTGAAAGCTCGCTCCCTTATGTGAAATGAGGGCGTCACCAAGTGGCGTTTCAAGGCTGCGGAAACTGATGCCAGCCAGGCGTCCCCGATTACCAGAACCGGTCATAATGCACCTTACGTGGTTTTCACCCACAATACTGGCGGTAACGATGCGTACATTTGATAAAACAAATCTTGGCTCTGGATTTCCGGCTCCGTAAGGGCCACCCATCTCCAGGTGATTGATTAACTCGACAGTCGCCCCCTCAACCCCCAGTGCCCCATCGACGCCCAGACTGGCCGATTGTATGGCCGTATCCACGTCCTTGGAAAGGCGCTCGCTTAAAAATCGTCTAAAAGCGTCAATCTGGCCTTTTTCAATGGTCAGACCCGCTGCCATGGCATGGCCGCCCCCTGCCACGATATGCCCAAGATGACGGGCTGCCCCCACAGCGGCCCCCAGATCGACCCCCGGAACAGAGCGACCGGACCCTTTACCCAGTTCACCGTCCATACCAATAATGACTGTTGGCCGTTTGAAAGCATCTTTAACGCGGCTTGCAACGATACCAATAACCCCGGGATGCCAGCCTTCTCCGTCGATCACTAAGACAGGATCTCCGGCCTTGCTCGCCTTTTCGGCCTTCTCCAAGGCCTCATCAGTTACCAGCGCCTCAATCTCTTTGCGTTCCTTGTTATAGTCATCAAGGAAACCCGCAAGTTTCTGGCACTCTTCCGGATTGTTGCTTGATAGAAGCTGCGGCCCATATTCCGGACGGCCAACACGCCCCCCCGCATTGACCCGAGGGCCCAGAAGATAACCCAAATGATACGTTCCCGGCATTTCATCCAGGCCGGCGACATCACTCAGGGCCACAAGTCCCGGATTAGTCCGGCGGGCCATTACCTTCAAGCCTTGCGTAACAAAGGCCCTGTTAAGCCCTTTCAACGGCACGACATCGCACACCGTTCCCAGCGCGACGAGGTCCAATAAGGTCATTAGATTTGGTGGCGGTTTATCCCCAAACCAACCGGCATTTCTTAAATCCCTGTTGATGGCAACGCAAAGAAGGAAAGCAACCCCAACAGCGGCAAGATAGGTATATTCCTGACTTTCATCATGCCGTTTCGGATTGATGACAGCCTCTGCCTGTGGAAGACGGGTTTCTGCCTGATGGTGATCAACAATGACAACGTCCAGACCAATTTCTTTCGCATGATCCATCACGTCAAAAGAAACAATGCCGCAATCGACAGTGATCACAAGATTGATGCCCTGCTCCTTGAGATGATCAAAGGCCGGTTTGTTGGGCCCGTACCCTTCTTTCATCCGATCAGGAATATAGACCAGCAAAGGAATACCAAGCAGGTCGAAATATCGTTTCAGCAGCCCGGAAGACGTGGCGCCGTCGACATCATAATCGCCGAAAACGGCAATCTTTTCGTTATTCTGAACTGCTTTGATAATGCGTGAGGACGCCTTATCCATATCTTTAAAACTGGATGGATTGGGCATCATGTCCCGCATTGTGGGACTTAAATACTGTTCAGCCTCGTCCAGCGAGACCCCCCGTCCGGCAAGAACCCGCCCAACAATTTCCGGCAGGTCCAGACGCTGGGAAAGCGCAAGGCCCAGACGCTCATCCTGCGAACGAAGGCGCCAGCGCTTTTCCTGTAGGGAGCATTCAACACCCAGAAAAGCCGGTATCTCATGCTCACTCATTTTATCTCTCCGGCTTAGGCGCTGTGATCACCGCGCACATAGCGAATAGTTCCCGTGTGGGAGCGCATGACAATTGAGTCAGTATGAACGCGATCCCCTACACGACGAACCCCGCGCAACATGGATCCATCCGTCACCCCACTAGCGGCAAAGATCACGTTGCCAGCGGCCAATTCCTCGAGATTATATGTTCTACCGAGATCGGTAATGCCCCATTTGGCGGCACGGGCTTTTTCGTCATCATTGCGGAAAACCAAACGTCCCTGCATCTGACCGCCGATACAACGAAGGGCTGCCGCTGCCAAAACACCTTCCGGAGCACCACCAGTACCGACATACATATCAATACCAGTATCTTTATCTGCGGTGGCCATAACGCCCGCAACATCACCGTCAGAAATCAGTTTGATCCGTGCACCGGTTTCTCGGATGCTTGCAATAATATTGGCGTGACGCGGACGATCCAGAACGCAGGCCATTGTCTGACTGACGGGAACACCCTTGGCATCGGCGATGGCTTTCATATTTTCGCCCGCAGACCGGTCAATATCAATAACCCCTTCAGGATACCCACCGCCAACGGCGATCTTTTCCATATAGGTGTCAGGTGCATTCAGAAAATTACCTGATTCTGCAAAGGCAATAACAGCAAGTGCGTTCGGTCCGCCTTTTGCCGTCAGGGTCGTTCCCTCCAGCGGATCAAGTGCGATATCGATCTTTGGTCCGTTGCCTGTACCGACTTTTTCGCCGATATACAGCATAGGCGCCTCGTCCCGCTCGCCTTCACCAATAACAATCGTTCCGTCGATATCCAGATCGTTCAACGCTGTCCGCATTGCGTCCACAGCAGCCTGATCCGCAGCTTTTTCATCGCCAAGACCAACCAGATTACAGGCAGCGCGAGCCGCGGCCTCTGTCACACGAACAATTTCGAGTGTAAGTTTTCTATCCAGTTTCGAAATTTCTGACATTTTTACATCTTCCAGCAAAGTAGACGCCGACTACACTTCGGCATCATAATATTAAAGTTTTGCAATTCTAATCATTCGTGGCCGATCCACACTATGATCAAATTCATTAATTTGGTCCAGTGCACGGCACAACGCGGCTTCCTGGACCTCGTGGGTTGTCAAAACGACTGAGACTGCCTCTTCAGGCGCTCTCCCCCTTTGTAATAAGCTTTCAATAGACACTTTTTCGTCGCGGAAAACAGCAGATATATCCGCGATCACACCCGGTCGATCAAATACGTTTAATCGCACATAATAGCAACCGACATGCTGTTCGACAGGCACTGCCGGGATAGATACCATTTTATCGACTGGAATACCAAATGTAGGCGATGTGCGCGCCGCACCAATATCAACAATGTCCGCAACAACAGCAGACGCTGTCGGTCCCTCGCCCGCACCGCGTCCTTCATAAACGGTCGTGTCGACAAAATCACCTTCTGCGACAACCGCATTAAAAACGCCCGAGACATTGGCAATCGGCGTATCCTGGCGCACCATGCAAGGATGAACGCGCTGCTCAATTCCCTTATCCGTTTTTCTAGCAACACCCAGCAATCGAATGCGATACCCGAATTCTTTTGCAAGGGAAATATCCAATGCTGAAACTTCCCGGATACCTTCAATATAAACACTGTCAAAATCGACCGGAGTTCCAAAAGCCAGACTGGTCAAGATCGCCAGTTTATGCGCGGCATCTACACCATCCACGTCAAAACTCGGATCTGCTTCAGCATATCCCAAAGCCTGAGCTTCTGACAGGATAGCGCCAAAGTCGCCGCCAGTGTCTTCCATTTCAGTAAGGATATAATTGCAGGTCCCGTTCAAGATACCATAAACGCGGCTGATGGCATTGCCTGCCAACCCTTCACGCATGGCTTTCACAATAGGAATGCCTCCCGCAACGGCCGCCTCATACGCCAAGGTTGTTTTTTTATCTTCAGCAAGTTTTGCCAGTTGCTGCCCATGTACTGCAAGCAACGCCTTATTTGCCGTGACAACAGGCTTGCCAAGGTTAAGGGCCGCTTCGCACAAGTCTTTGGCAACGCCTTCACTACCGCCGATCAACTCAACAACAAGGTCAACATTCGGATCTGATGCGATGTCGACAGCATTGTCATACCAGGTTAGCCCGTCAAGCGACACGCCGCGATCTTTCGATCGATCCCGGCCAGAGACGGCCACAATTTCAAAATCACTGCCGCTACGATCACTGAGGAGCTGACGATGTTGCCGGAGCACCTTTATGACGCCGACACCAACTGTTCCAAGACCTGCAATACCAACTTTCATAATTTTTGCCATATTATCTGGATTTGAAGGCAGCTAGATGCTTATCCGCATCAGCCATGAATTTTTTTACGTTCCGACATGCCTGACGGATACGCTGTTCGTTTTCTACAATAGCGATCCGGACAAAGCCATCACCATGCTCACCGAACCCCAGCCCGGGTGCAACCGCCACTTTTGCTTCTTGCAGCAACAGCTTGGAGAATTCGAGACTTTTCATTTCTTTAAACGGTTCTGGAATTGGTGCCCAAGCAAACATCGTTGCCTCGGGAGAGGGAATTGGCCATCCCGCCGCCGCCATACCACTAATCATAACATCACGTCGGACGCGGTACATATCACGGGCTTCCTGAACGCAATCCTGCGGACCGTTCAACGCCGCGGTGGCCGCCACCTGAATTGGCGTAAATGCACCATAATCAAGATACGATTTGATGCGGGTAAGTGCCGCGATCAGTTTCTTGTTCCCGGTTGCAAATCCCATCCGCCATCCGGGCATGGAATAAGTCTTGGACAAGGACGTAAATTCAACAGCAATATCACGCGCGCCTTCCACCTGAAGGATCGATGGCGGCTTTTCGTCACCGAAATAGATTTCTGCATATGCCAGATCTGACAAAATATACATGCCGTGCTTCTTCGCATAATCGACAACTTTTGCATAAAAGGCCAGATCCACCGTCATCGCGGTCGGATTGGATGGAAAATTCAAAATCAAACAGGTGGGTGTGGGGATGCAATGCTGCATTCCACGCTCCAAGGCTTCAAAGAAATCAATGTCCGGACCGACTTCAAAATGCCGAACAACGGCTCCGGCAATTATAAAGCCATAAGGATGAATAGGATAACTTGGATTTGGCGACAGGATCACATCCCCGGGGGTCGTGATGGCCATTGCCAGGTTGGCAAGCCCTTCCTTAGAGCCCAAAGTCGCAATTGTTTCCGTTTCCGGATCAATATCAACACCGAAACGCCGCTTGTAATATGCAGCGTTGGCTTTTCTAAGCCCCGGTATTCCGCGGCTGGTAGAATATCTATGTGTCCGCCCGTCCTGCACAGTCTCCACAAGCTTGTCAACAATGTGCTGTGGGGTTGGCGTATCGGGGTTTCCCATTCCAAGGTCAATAATATCTTCTCCGGCCGCTCGGGCTGCTGCTTTCATACGATTGACTTCTTCAAACACATAAGGGGGCAGTCTTTTAATGCGGTGGAATTCCGGATTCATTGGCCTTTTCTCTTGTTATGATAAATTTCTGCCCGCCGTGTCAGAAGGATGAAAACCTCTTCTGAACACGCCAGGCAGTTGGATAAAGATTTTTTTTATACGATGCCGCGTTATTTTACGAGGAAGATTTCCGTCCGCCTGTTCTGCGCTTCCGTACTTGGCATTGTTTCTCGTGTTACCGGGTCCTGATCACTGACAGATTCAACAATAATTTTTGAAGAATCGACACCGAGGTTAATCAGGCTTGTGACAACCGCGCTGGACCGCTCTTGCGACATCCGCAAGTTGACCATCAAATGGCGCTCAAGAGGAAGCTCGCGGGTTCGGCCGGACGCGTGTCCGACGACCCGAAGCATAGCGCCCGTTTGTTTTTGAAGCGATGCGATCTGCGCCAACTTGCTTCTGTCCCCTGCGCCAATACGCGAAGAGCCGGTTTCAAAGTAAATGACGGCATCCGGTTTTACACCGGCCGCAGATCCGGCACGCCCCATGACGGCCACACCACGATTACCGTTCACAGCGTTGCCATATCCCAAGGCAACTGGTGTATTATAGGTATCCCGAACGATCGGAGAGACTGCAACAGCAGAATTTCCAATTGGCTGGACAGGGTAGCTTTGAAACTGTGTGTTTGCCGGCAATGTCGTTGTCGTTGCAGCGGAGGCCGCTAGCTGACGCTGGAAAACATTATTGACACCCGCACCGCTGATAACCGTTGTTCCTGTTCCAGGGGCAATCTGGGCATACGCCTGATTTTGCGTTGTAACCGGGGCACCATTTGGCATCAACTTAACACCCGGCTGGCCTGGTGCAGATGAAACCGGAACCTGTCCAGGTTGCGGAATAGGAGCCGAATTAACAGAAGGGCTTGGCGCCGCTGTAACTGCTGGACCGGTAGCCGATGCAATCGGAGATGCCGGTGCGACAGGCGCAGGCGGCCGAGGAACCGGCTGCTGCGAGGTATCCGCCCGCAACTGTTCGTCGGTATATTGAGCGTTTTCGCGGTCTGCTTTCAATCCTTCTTCGATGTCTCGGGCCTCCTGAACGGAAACAGTTTTTCCTGCTTCGTCCGGCACATCACCGAGTTTCGGATATTCGCTGTCCGGTTGAGCAATTTGCTCAGGGCGTTTCGCGTCACCATCCCCGCCATCAAACCAAGTTCCCGGATTGACCCAATCAGGTGTCGAACAACCAGCCAAAACCAACATTGATGTTGCGACTGTCAGTTTTGAAACATGTTTCTTAATTGCATTTCCGTCCAATGAAGGGGAGATTTGCTTTATCACCATTTCTTATAGCCTGTACCTGCATCAATTATTCGGGTTGGACCCATGCACACCGGGAATCACGTCCTGCGCGCTATTTTCATTAAATTCTGAATAACTTAAAGCATATAGGGGAGATTTCCGCAATCATTTCGACACACTAGAAAAAAATTACTCCCTAAATTTCTTTTTTTGGATGTTAAAAAAAGACCATTTGTTACACTAGCCCTATATTAGTCGATAACGAACACAATAAACAGGAGTGCGCACCATGCCAGAAAAAAACGAAACACTCCAAACAGGCGAGTTGCTTGAAACATCCAAGGAGTTTTCTGAGAACCTGATGCGGATCAGTCAGAAAAGTCAGGATTTGATGACTGAGTTTTACAACAGCCAGAAAAATGCGGAATTCGACCCTGACCCTTTTAATATCGGTGGCGCCTTTTTGGACCTGTCCCGAAAGATGACCGAAGATCCAACCAAATTGATGCAGGCCCAGACCGAACTTTGGCAGGGCTACATGAATATTTGGCAAAATATGGCAACTGCAGCGACCGGGGATACTGTGGAGCCGGTCATCGAGCCGGAAAAAGGCGATAAACGCTTCCGGTCTGAGGAATGGAGCAAGAACCAGCTTTTTGATTATATCAAACAAACCTATCTGCTGACCTCGAAGTGGATTAATGACACGGTCGCCGATGTGGACGGCATGGATGATCAGTCCCGCCAGAAAGTTGACTTCTATACAAAACAATTCACCGATGCTCTTTCACCCAGCAATTTTTTCTGGTCCAATCCGGACGTGTTGAAAAAAACGGTGGAGAGCAAAGGAGAGAATTTGGTCAAGGGGTTGGAAAACCTTCTTGAAGACCTGAAAAAAGGAAAAGGTCAGCTTAATCCCAGAATGGTCCCGGATGGGGTTTTCGAGGTTGGCAAAAATATTGCGGTGACGCCTGGTAAAGTGGTTTACCAAAATGAAATGATGCAGCTTCTGCAATATTCTCCAACAACCGAGAAAGTATATAAGAAGCCGCTGCTCATCACGCCTCCCTGGATTAACAAATTTTATATTCTGGATCTGAAGAAAGAAAACTCCTTTATCAAATGGTGCGTTGATAAGGGGTATACGGTCTTCATCATTTCATGGGTCAATCCAGATGAGCGCCACATTGATCGGAATTTTGAAGACTACATGTCCGATGGTATCCTTGCGGCACTGGATGCGATCGAAGAAACAACAGGCGAGAAAGAAGTGTCTGCAATTGGTTATTGCATTGGCGGTACTTTGATGTCTGCGACACTGGCCTATCTGGCTGCAATCGGCGAGGAGCGGATCACCGCCTGTACATTCTTCGCGGCTCAAATGGATTTTGAAGATGCGGGCGAGCTCCTGCTCTTCACGGATGAAGAACAAATCCTGATGATTGAGCGCAAAATGGAAGCGGCCGGTTTTCTTGAAGGCCGGAACATGGCGACAACTTTCAACATGCTGCGTTCCAACGATCTTATCTGGTCCTTCGTCATCAACAACTATTTGATGGGGAAAGATCCCTTCCCGTTTGATCTATTGTTCTGGAATTGCGACACAACCAACATGCCACCGAAAATGCATAGTTTCTATCTTCGGAACATGTACCAGCGTAATCTGTTGAAAGAGCCTGGCGGTCTGACACTGGGCGGCCAAAAAATCGATCTCTCAAAGGTTAAAATTCCGATTTTCGTTCAAGCCAGTAAAGAGGATCATATTTCTCCGTTTGAATCGGTCTTCAAGGCGACTAAATTAATGAGCGGCCCGTCTGAATTTATGCTGGCAGGATCTGGCCATATTGCAGGTGTCATCAATCATCCTGATGCAAACAAGTATCAACACTGGATCGGTAATAATAAGAAGAAATACGATACAGCAAAGGATTGGATGAAAGATGCCAAGGAAGTCCCTGGATCATGGTGGCCGCACTGGGACAAATGGTTGTCCAAGAAATCAGGACCAAAAGTGGAAGCCCGGGATCCGGCAAAAGGAAAGCTCAAGCCTATTGAAGATGCCCCAGGATCCTACGTAAAGGTGATTGCCAAATCCGGCCAATCAGAAGCGGATTAATCTTCGGCTTCTGATTTATAGACCTGCGCCAATTCTGCATAGTGATTGGCGCCACTGGTGAGGTTCGCTTGCTGATCTTCCGTTAAATCTCGGATATATTTGGCAGGTGTTCCGCCCCAAAGCTGCCCTGTTGGCACCCGCTTATTCGGTGTCAGCAAGGCCCCGGCTGCAACCATCGCCCCTGTTTCGACAACGGCACCATCCAGAACGGTCGCCCCCATCCCAACAAAGCTGCCATTTTCAAGTGTACAACCGTGAATGATGCAGTTGTGGCCCACCAGAACATCATCACCAATAATGGTCGGATGGGTTCCATTTGACACATGGATAACTGTGCCGTCCTGAATATTGCTTCGTTTACCGATGCGAATGTAATTTACATCACCGCGAACAACACAGTTAAACCAGACGCTTGATTTCTCACCGATCACAACATCGCCAATTACATCGGCGGACGGTGCAATATACACACTGCCATCAATTTCAGGGGTAACCCCCTTAAAAGAAAGAATATTGGATGTCATTGCCGGGATCTCCTTTTATGGGAAAAGTGGCGCCTGTTCCAAGCCAAGCGTTTCGTCAAAACCGAACATCAAGTTCATATTTTGAACAGCTTGCCCGCTGGAGCCTTTTACCAGATTGTCAATCGATGCAATAACCGTGGCCCGACCGGGAATGCGATCTTCAAAAACATTGATCACACACAGGTTCGATCCACGCACCATTTGGGTTTGCGGGACGGCATTTTCTGACAATACCCGAACAAACGGCTCATTTTCAAAAACAGATTGGAAATGTTTCTTCAAATCTGCTGCCGTTTTGCCATCGCTCAATTTAACGTGGCATGTCACCAACTCACCCCGACTCATAGGCACCAGATGAGGGACAAAATTCACCCGAATATCGTTCGCCGGCACACCAACTGCCTTGGCAATTTCCTGCTCGATTTCAGGGGCATGACGATGTTTTGCAACACTGTAGGGGCTAAGGCCCTCACCTGCTTCACTGAACAGTGTATTCTGCTTTAATCCCCGGCCCGCACCCGTCACTCCCGACTTGGCGTCAATCACCAGATCTTTTGGATCGATGAGACCTGCCGCCACCAAAGGAACCATCGCCAACAACACAGCAGTCGGGTAACAACCAGGGCAAGCAACAAGGCGTGCGTTTTTGACCTCATCCCGATTAAACTCAGTCAGCCCGTAAACGGCCTCTTTTTGCAAATTCATCGCCTGATGCGTATGCCCATACCATTCAGCATAGGTATCCGGGTCACGCAACCGGAAGTCAGCCGACAAATCGACAACCTTTACAGAAGCGGGCAAGGTCGCAATAATTTCCTGTGTCGTTCCGTGGGGTAATCCACAGAAGACAACATCAACAGTTGTCCAGTCAGCCTCTGAAACAGAGATCATATCCGGAAGACCGTAGCCCCCCAAATGAGGATAGACTTCATCAACAGACTGCCCAGCTTTTCGGTCGGCCGTCAGCAGAATAACGTCTACACCCGGATGCCGAAGAAGCAACCGCATTGCTTCTGCACCTGTATATCCACTTGCACCAAGAATACCGGCTTTGATTTTTTTGTTTACATTCGTCATAACGCGTTTGCAGGTTTGTTTTTCCTGCCCTCTAGAATTATTTCTGTACCAAATAAGGAATATGTTCGCCTTTTAAGCTTTTGTCTGCGAACCAGATCAAAATATTAAGGTCGAACGTCTCAAGCTGCTCTTCATCCATTCGGTAGCGGCCTCGCTTGATCCCTGACAGAATTTCCTTCTGGGCTTTTCTAAGCAATGCATTTCGAACTGAGCCACGCACGTCAAGCTGGTCTTTCATTTCTTCAAGCAGCTCGCCGCCGGTTAAACTATGCGAATAATCTTTGATCAAAATGTCAAATCGCCCTTGGTCATCCAATGTGATGCCCAGTGCGTCTATCGACAGATCGTCCACATTTTTAATCGGGTAGTCCATGTCCCAGTTCCAATAGTCATAATCCCAAAATGGGGAAAGTTGTCATACACCAATTTATGAAGGTCGCAAAGCCTTCTCATAATAATATTCAACGGATTGACTTAAATCTGACAGAGTTCGCGTTACTGCGCCCCCGACAAACCCTCGTTTTTCATATAAACGGTGTGCGTTCTCGAAACGTGTATCTGTCCACAGATATAGTGTCGGCAAACCGCGTTCGTGAACGGCATCTTCCACCAACTGGCAAAGAGAACTGGCCAGCCCCTGACGGCGGACATTACTGTCCACATATAAATGCTTGAGTTCCGCAGTTTCTTTTTTTGATGCAAACCCCACAGAGCCAACGATTTTGCCGCCCTGTTCGGCAACCCAGAAAAGTCCGCCCTTATCGGCAAAAAACGACGCAATGGATCGATATTGCGGCTCTTCACCATCAACATCCAAAATACACCCTTCATATTCTGCGTAACATTGTGCGACCAAAGCAATTAAGCCGTCTGCATCAGAATCTTTTGCAAATCGATACGTAATCTGCGTCATGGGACCATACTCACTAAATAACCAGAAAGGGCGTACTATACGCACGCCCTTTCAGATTTAAAGCCCCATCGTATCAGCAAGCTCCCGATCAGCCGCCTTGGCCGCTTTTTCCTGCCGAACCTGAGCCAATCTTTCTTTTTGCTTCAGGAATTCATGGATCAAAGCACCGGTAAGTGTGACACAGATGATGATTACTGCAAGGGCACTCAGATCGGGTTGGGTACCCATCCGGACTTTACCAGCCAAGACGGTTGTCAGGGTACTTTCCGCCTGAATGGTGAACACAGTTGTGTTGTAGTTTTCAAATGATGTCAGAAACGCGAGCACCGCCGCTGAAAAAATAGCGGGCCGCAAAAAGGGCACCATAATTTTCCAAAAAACCTGAACATGCGTTGCCCCCAGATCAAGCGCCGCTTCTTCCTGTGTTTTATCGAAACGGGCCAAGCGGGCAAGAAACACCAGCATGCAATAAGCCGAAATAAAGGTCGATTGACCAACAATGGTCAACCACATTCCGTTGTAAAACAGGCTTTCATATTCCGCATTGACTGCGGTGCCCATTCGGTCCCAGAAAACCAGCGTTGATATTCCCAAAATAACGCCGGGTGTCAGAACAGGCGACACAACCACCATATAATAATAAGGGCGAACCCGTTCATATATCTGTGTCATCATAAGTGCCGCAGCCAGCCCAATGGGGACAGATAAACAGACCACCCCGAAACCAATCCAAAGGCTGTTAATCAAACCATCCATCATTTGATCATCATTGAGCAACTGGACAAACCACTGGGTTGTAAACCCTTCCCACGGGGTTACTTGCGGGAAGGAAGTAGCATTAAAGGCGGTCACCCCCATCATGATCAGCGGACCAAACAGGTAGCCGAAAAACAAAATGATATAGAAGAGAACCATTAAACGCATCACTGTACGAGAGGTCATTTTGTAATCTCCCCAAGTGATACCTTAAAGATCTTCATCACTGTCATGACAAAAGCAATACAGGCAATCAACAGAACAAATGCATAGGCTGATCCCTGCGGCCAGTTGCCGCCCGTGTTAAACCACTGATAGATCACTTGCGTGAACCACAGACTGCTCGGCCCGCCCAATATCTGCGGGGCTGCCAATGCCCCGGCGGACAACATGAAAACCATCGTACAGGCCGATGCAATTCCGGGTTTTGCGTGCGGTATAACCACCCGCCAATGAATGCGCCACCAAGGAGACCCCAGATCGCGGGCAGCCTCCACCTGATTATGATCCAGACTTTCAATGGCGTTAAAAATTGGAAAGATCATCAACAGGATATACGCGTAACTCAACCCGGCATACAGGCCGATATCAGCCCGCAGAAAATCAAAGGGTTCATCCCAAACACCAAGATAAATCAAGAAGTTATTGATCACACCGCCAGTGCCGAACAAAATTCGAAAGGCGAAAGCACGCAAGATTTCATTGACCCAGAACGGAACAACCAAAGCCAGAATTAGCAGCCGGGCTTGCCCCCCTTTTGCCACCTGAGCCATGTAATAAGCCATCGGATAACAAATCGCCAAATCCAGCAAGGTGACAAAGATGCTGGCAAGCATAGTTTTCAAAAATACTGTCAGATGAAGCCAGTTCAGCCACTCTTCGTCCGTCTGCCGACCGAAAATCAGATACTCATAATTCTTGACGGTATGAACGTCATTTGGCCCGCCAATTTCCGCAAGAGGCAGGTTATGGCGAAACGAAAAATCCACCATATAGAGCTGCGGCAGAACGATCATGAAGACAATCCAGGCAACTACCGCAATGATCAAGTAAAGCGAAATAAAAGTACCGTTTCTGCGCACGAAATTGATGGCGGAGACAGACGACCAAAGCCCGCCAGCTTTCTTTTGAATAAGAGGCTGCAACAGCAATGCCAGAAGCACCGCCATAAAGATGATAAAGAAATCATTCATCCGCCAGATCCCCAATGGGCAAGGCAACAGCCTGCTCTGCGCGGAAGCTGACACGAACCTGCACGCCTGGCGTAAATTTCTTGCTCCCACCCGTATTGGGTAGGGTCGCCAGTAACGGTTTCTTGGCCGGACCTTTCAACGAGATTAACCGAACGGCCCCTTCAAAAGACTCGGAAATGACCGGTGCGGCAAACGTATTTTCCAAAGCTTCCCCGCCGGGCTCCTCCGCCTCGAGCGGTGACAGCGCCAAATTTTCGGGTCGAATAAACGAATAGGCTTCGTCTCCGATTTTCACCTTTCCAAGATTGCGGGCCCGCACGCGCGCAATGCCACAATCCAATACGGCAAAATCCTTATCCGATTGAATAACCTTTCCTATAAGAGGGTTATTTTCGCCGACGAACGACGCCACAAAGGCGGTTTCCGGATTGTCATAAACGGAATTCCCATTCCCAACCTGCTGAATTCTACCAGCACTCATCACCGCAATGCGGTCAGACATAGTGAGGGCCTCGCCCTGATCATGGGTAATGTAGATAAAAGTAATCCCGACCCGCTGCTGAATTTCCCGAAGCTCCGACCGCATATGCTGCCGCAACTTCAAATCCAGTGCAGATAAAGGCTCATCCAGCAACAAAACCTCGGGTTCAACGGCAAGCGCCCGTGCGATCGCAACCCGCTGTCTTTGCCCCCCTGATAATTCCGAGACCAGCTTATCGCCTTGCCCATTGAGGGCTATCAAATCCAGCAATTGGTTTGCCTTGTCCCGCCGGTTCAGCTTGTTTACACCGCGAACTTCAAGGCCAAAGGCAATGTTTTCTGCAACTGTCATAAGCGGAAACAAGGCCAGGTTCTGAAAAATCAATGCTGTTTGCCGCTTGTTTGGGCCAATACCCAACATATCTTTTCCGCCAATCCGAACAGCCCCTTCGGTTGGATCGTTAAAACCTGAAACAGCCCTCAATATTGTTGTTTTTCCGCACCCTGATGGCCCAAGGAAGCTAAAAAACTCCCCACCTTCGATTTTTAAATGGGCGTCTTGGACTGCCGTAAATTCGCCAAAGCGAATGGTCAGATGGTCCAGTTCTACATCTGCACTCATACTTTTTAACTCCGGTATCGACCGGAACAGGAAATCCCGAAAATGTCAGGCTATTCCGGCTACGCTTCAGATATCAAAAGAAAATGGGCAGAACCCTGCCCATTTTCTCCTGTATGTTTAAAATCAGGCTGCGACGAACTTATCGCGATACTGATTTCTGATTTCAGCGTACCAGGACGGTGTCGCTGGCCATGGCCATAGTTTATCAAGCGCATCCCCTGGATAAGCAGAGGCGAAGGCTTTTTTACTTTCATCCGTCAGATGATCGGCGGCCCCTGTACTGACCGAATTATACCCGGTCTCATTCGCAAGCAATCCGCCCATTTCAGGCTTATTAGCAAACTTGATAAATTCGTAAATCGCATCAACATTGCGGGCCCCAGCAGGGACAGCAAGGCCGTCGACCCATGTAAAGGCGCCCTCTTTTGGTGCCATGAAACGAACCGGTTTTCCTTCCTTGAACAGCCGAAGAGGCGGACCATCCCACGTTTGACCAATAACAACGCCATTTTGCATAAAGCCGTTGATCTGACCGTCAGCGTCGTTCCAGAATTGCTTGATCCACGGTTTGTGCTCAACCGCAAATTTAGTGATCTTATCCCAGATCATGCGCATTTTTTCTTCAGTTTCATAGGCTTCTGTGAACGGAGGAAGTTCTCCAGTACCTTCAAGATACCGACCGATCCCTGCCATCATGGAATGTGGGCGGCCCATGACTTTCCCTTTCATTTCAGGGAGCCAAAGATCGCCATAGGACAGCTGACCATATTCCGTCGTATATTTGTCCGTGCGATACGCCATCGCCTCGGTTCCCCAAAGGAAAGGCAAGTGACGTGGTTTTCCATCCCAAGAGAATTTTGCGGAAATTCCCAGCATGGATGGCAAAATGGCTGACGTATCAACCTTGTTCATGTCAAAGCTGCTGAGAAGACCTAGATCCTGCCACTGACTGCCACGGTCATTTGTTGGGCTGATCAAGTCAAAGCCGCGCCCCTTGGTCGCTTTCAGCTTATTCAGCAATTCTTCGTTGGAGCCATAAGGCGTGTGTTTAATATTGATGCCGGTTTCTGCTTTAAACTTCTCGCGGAACGGTTTAGGCAGATAATCTGACCACATCATAATATTGAGATCTCCTGAGGAGGAGAAAGCATCCTGAACCACCCATGGTCCCAGAGCCGCCGCACTTCCCAAGAGTGCCGCGCTTTTTAAAACACCACGGCGAGAATGCGCTTTTGCAGCCTTTACAGTTTCTTCAGCAGAAATTTGAGATTTCGTCTTTTTGGTCATCTTGTCAGCTCCCTGTTGTTGGCAACATACTCCATCCGCACATTGCCATGCCGATTGATATAGACACCCTGCACCTCTCAGGAATACTCCGCCCTCCCGCGGACACTGAGTTGAGACAACAGGCTTTGACCATCTTTTGTAGATGCTTTCTTAAAACCATTTGTCAGGCAGTTGAAATACTACTCACAATATACATCTACTCTCAACCCCAAAATTTTCTGCAGGGGAGACCGTCGATTTAAGAAGACTAAAATGAATAGACGAGTTTCATTTAGACACAAAAAAAGGCGGCCAAAGCCGCCTTTTAACGAAAATTCTTCTTATCAGAGAACTTTGAGATCTTCTGCAGAAGATTTGCCGTTACGGCCTTCAACCAGTTCGTATGATACTTTTTGGTTTTCCTGCAGAGAAGTCAAACCAGCTCTCTCTACAGCTGAAATATGCACAAATGCGTCCGCGCCACCAGCGTCAGGCTCAATAAAACCATAACCTTTTGTTGCGTTGAACCATTTTACCGTGCCTGTCGCCATCTTTAGTCTCCCGGATACACTCGGAATCGATTCGTAGGGTAGTCGAGGTATCCAATATCAATAAGTTCTCGAATCGACTTATTTATGGCATATCAATGTTTCTGGAATATTGCAAAGATTTCCTGCTTTCTTTTACATGCGTAAACGAATGATTTTTTAGAAAGTGTGTCTTTTGTCATATGTTTCTTGCGCCCAATATCCTTAGACATTAGCTTCGGCCCAATGAACGGAGCGTACAAATGATCCCAGAGTTTTCAACAGTTTTGCTATTCCTCACGACAGCTTTTCTTCTGACAATAGCGCCGGGCCCGGATATTGTTTATGTCGCCATGCGTGGATTGGCTCAGGGTTGGAAAGCCGGCTTTGTTGCCGCCCTCGGCCTTGTGACTGGAATATTTGTTCACATTGCCTTGGCGGCCTTTGGCCTCTCGGCGATTCTTGCCTCCTCCCCTGTCCTGTTTGCAATCATAAAATATCTTGGTGCGGCCTACATCATCTATATTGGCTGGCAAATTGCCCGGTCTGGACCGGTATCAGTGAAGGGAGACAACGCGCATCCACCTTTATCCCGGATATTCAGACAAACCATTTTGATGAATATTCTAAATCCTAAAGTCGCCCTTTTCTTTCTTGCGTTCCTGCCGCAATTTGTTGACAGCTCAGCAGAAAATGTGACCGCACAATTTCTGATTTTTGGTATATTGTTTCAACTGAACGCCCTCCTTGTCATGGGTTCGGTCGGACTATTTTCTGGCATATTGGCCAGTAAACTCACCGGTTCTGCT
Source organism: Sneathiella sp. (assembly GCF_047631475.1). Taxonomy (GTDB): domain Bacteria; phylum Pseudomonadota; class Alphaproteobacteria; order Sneathiellales; family Sneathiellaceae; genus Sneathiella. The sequence goes on from NZ_JBLHZT010000022.1 coordinate 37,004, forward strand.
GGAACCAGTGCGGGATTTGTAAAATTCGCCGGTGCCGGTGTTATGGCGATCGGCGCGTTCATCCCGGCCCAGGAACTCTGGAACTGGTTTTCGGAAACATGACCCAGCGCCCGCACAAAAAAATAGCCCTTCACGACTGGGAACGCCAAAAGCCGTTTGAGATTTTCAGTCAGGTTCATGCTCCTCATTTCAACATCACTGCCGATATTGATGTGACCCGTTTGATTGACGACGTGAAACCTGCAGGGATATCTGTTTTCAACGCTGTGCTTTATGCGGCGATGGCTGCCGTAAATGATATTCCTGAAATGAGAACACGCTTTTCTGGACGGGATATATACGAATATTCAGTGAGTGATCCCAGCTTTACAACGCCGATCAACGACAGGGATTTTGCGTTTTGTGAAGTTACATTTTCAGACGACTGGCCAACTTTTAACGAGCGTTGCATCACCGCCATCGCCGAAGCGAAAAAACAAACCGAGCTTAAAGAAAATGCAACCTCTGATCACTGGACATATCTTACCTGCGCGCCATGGGTCCATTTTACAGCTTTAACGCATCCGCATAACGGACCCGAAGACTGCATCCCCAGAATAGCCTGGGGCAAATTTTCGAAGATCAATGGCCGCTGGAAAATGCCCCTTAACCTGCAAGCTCACCACGCGTTGATGGATGGCTACCATGCGGGCCAGTTCATACAGAAAACAGAAGATCATCTTAACAGCCGGGCCTTTACCCGCTAGTCCAGCGCAATAAACTGCCGCTCGATGACTTTCAATGATACAAGTTTGTCTTCTCGGGAAATCCTGTGATTGCGGTCCAGCATATTCGATGTCTGGAAAAGAATGCGATTGCATTGCCCTTGAGAATTCTTGGCGGGAAAACCAACAGACAAACTTTCTATTTTTTTGCCGCTTTCTGTTTCACCAATGGTCTTGCCAGCAAACCCACAGGGCGCGCGTAAAATGGACCCAAAAACTTTTGACGCGTCCGGCCGATCTTCTGGTTCCCAAAGATCCAGAATATTCTCGTCCGTTATGTCCCAACCGAAATAGTCGACCAACCCTGTTCCGACCAGACGGCAAATAACCGTTGCCTCATCCTGCATTTCGTAAATGGCAATATTCGGAAGTAACGACCGAACATCTGCAGGATTAAAATCCGATTGAAACGGTACATTGTCGTCACTGGGAAGGCTTCTCCAATAAGTCGCGAACTCCTGCGCTTCCAGACTTCCCCACTCAACCCCATCAAAACTAATAAACACCATGAATACCCCTATTACCGGCGCATTCGGATTAATCCAATAGTCCTAAAATATCAACAATAAAGAGAATACGAATTTAAATAAGTTCTCCAAAATCTCTCAAAAACCCTAAAATTCATTGGGCTGTGACAAAATCTGAAACAATCAACTCTACTTTTAAGGGTGATTGTAATACTTATTATCGTTCCGTAATAAAGATATTTACGATCACAGTCACGAGCGATATCTATAGAATTTTATATAAAATTCAAAGGAGTATTAAAATAATACTTACAAGCAGTTTAACCTGACAGCCTCTGGCATATGTTCGTATGGGAGAAGAGAAAGATCCGCCGTACCCCAATCAGGTGTATCAACGACAATTATTCGCGTTTTTTGTTCGTACACAGCTCTAAAATGCGTTTTTGACCGCAAAATGACAATATCAAAATCCGTCAACTGATATCCGAATTGCACGAAGCAATCTTCATCGATCGCCGTTGTACTGATACTGGTCAGGATCACAGTAATACGCCCTATCCTGATCACGGCTGTATCACCTAAATCAACGGGCCGCCCCAAGCGCATTGGTCCGCTGCCAATATAATTTTTGTGTCCCACCCACAGTATTTCGGCCTCAACAGAAACCGGTCCGCCCGCTTTATCTGATGTCCAACCACCAAGTTTCAGCGTGACCTTGCTTCCTGCGCCACTGGCCAGACACTTCTGCACGCTTTCAGGATCCCAAAGATAGGGAACCATAATTTCGGCAGTCAGTTGGGCCTTAATTGCTTTTTTCAATAACCAGGTCGAATCATTGAACCGATCGGCATGCTCCAACAATACGACAGGCTTGTTGCTTTGACCCAACAGACGTTTTGCGATCTCAAAAGCCTCTGTATGCGGCACCACCTGCTCTTGATGATTAAGGTTTTCAGCAACAGCATTAATTTTGTCACAATAAGCCTGCGCAATTCGTTCACCAGTTTCGGCATCACCATCCGTGACAACAACGACAGATAGACCAATATCCGGCACGTCCGCATAGGCGAACCCACAGAATAACGACAAATCCAGAACACCTACCTCTCGCCGCACCTGATCAAGGCCATGCCTAACCAGACCAGCCAAGGGTTCGATGCCGGTAGCAGTGAAAATACTCGGCAGAACAATCGGCAACTTCTTCATTGTAATATTGGGCATGATAACGCCATTGATCTGATCGACTAATAAACGAGCAGCCCTCCGGCCGGTTTCTGCCATATCCGTATGCGGTGAATAGTGAAATCCACAAAAACTTGAACATAACTCCGCCGTCTTCATAGAAAGGTTCCCATGCAGATCAAAAGCGACCGATAGCGGCATATCCGGCCCGATGACAGAACGCACGGCCTCCAATATCTCGGATTCCGGATCCAGATATCCCGGAGTTGTCATTGCCCCATGCAGGTATAACAGGACCCCACTCAAGCCATCCAGATTATCCTCAATCCCCTTAATCAATTCGTCACGGTATGCCTCGAACGCGTCATCTGTTGCGGGTCCACCTGCGGAACAATCGACATAGAAGATGGGAACCACCTCTGCATTTTGCATCGCTAGAACATCCAGAAACCCGCCTCCGACAGTTTCAGTCGAACGTAATACATCCAGCATCACCCCCGATCGACAAGCGGCAAGATCAAAATCACTTTTTTCCGTAAAAACAGGTAAAAAAGAGACCGATTCCAAAGCGAAACCCGCCACGGCTATTTTCATCTCAGTCCCTTATAAAAAAGTCGCCATTTCAGACAGGCTTTTCTTAATCTGCGATTTAGAAGGAATAACGGCATCCTCGGCGGGATGTCCTGCGACAAGGATAAGAAAGGCTTTTTCGTTATCCGGACGCTTGCAGACCGTGTTCAGGAACTTCATCGGGTTGGGAGTATGGGTTAGCGTGGCCAATCCTGAATTGTGCAGAGCATTGATCAGAAAGCCGGTCGCAATTCCAACGGACTCGTTCACATAATAGTTTTTGTATGTCTGCTCGTCATCAAGCCGGCCATACCGTTCTGCGAAAACCACAATCAACCAGGGCGCATGCTCCAAAAAAGGCTTCTCCGTGTCTGTGCCCAAAGGAGCAAGGGCCGCCAGCCACTCCTCAGCCGCTTTTCCACCGTAGAACGCCCGCTCTTCTTCTTCAGCTGCTTCACGGATCTGCTTTTTTATTGCGGGATCACTGACAACGCAAAAATGCCACGGCTGATGATTAGCCCCGCTCGGCGCAGTTCCAGCCGCTTTCAGGCAATTTTCAACAACCTCCACCGGCACAGGGTCTGAAGAAAATTCTCTGGTAGTATGACGCTTCTTTACATCGTCATAGAATGCCTGGCTTCGGCCAATCATTTCACTGTCTGGAAAACGTCTTTGATCTGGTAGCGGGATGGGATCAAACACCTCTCCCGGCGTAAAAACTCTGCTCATCTTCATTATGCCTCGCTTGAAAGGTCGATAAGCTAGAGTATCTTTCCTGAGGCGATTGCCAACAAAAAAGAAAAGTATTTCGGCTCTACTTATTTATTGCTAGTGAGAGATTTTCAGCTTCGTTCAATTTGCCATTGCGGTTCTGCTTTTTGCAAACCGGTTCCAGATGCGTTCATGTATATAAAAAACTACTGTGTTGCACAGAGGCTCTACCAGTGCGATCACCCCGCCCACAAGAAGGCTTCCGGTCAGTAGATACCCCACCAAAAATGCTACGCCAAAATGCAAAACCGCGAAAGTCCCTGTTTTAATCAATCCATACCGCATACCAAACCGCTCCTTCTAATACTGAATATTAATATATGCAAATCGTTATCATTTGCAATATCAGGATATAGGATACCCCCTCCCCAGCAAAACCCATCCACTTTTTCTAATATGATAGCCCAGACAGTCGTCAGGCCCAGCAAGAGGCTTCACCCTACAATATTTCAGCGTTTTGTGTGCCAGATTAGCCTTTTTATGGTTTCCCTTTTCGGCCATTTTCGCTATGTTCTGCGCAAATTTAGGACCTCTTGAAAAAACTTTTTGATCTGTGCCAGCAAATCCTCTTTGCCAGCGCAGGCGTTCAGGCTGGTCATCCACCAAATCGCTGATAAGCAATAGAGAAGATTGATCATGACGAATTCCAGTGCTGAGCACTTCGACAAATGGAAAGACCAACAAAGCTCTGCTGAACAAATGATACCGCTGGTTGGTAAATTATATCGAGACAATGGTGTCACAATTCGGATATTCGGCCGCAGAATTCTGAACAATTCGACAATCGATATTATCAAGGCGCATCGTTACGCCTTGCAGATGGTCGGCGAAGAGCTAGATATTAGCAAGAGCCTTCAATTGCTCAATATTATGGTCGAAATGAACCTTGCTCCGGCTCGGGTTGATCTTGGCAAATTCTGCTATCGCTTCATGCAGCAAGGCGGCGACCCTAAAGCCTTTCTGACAGAACAGCTGGCCAGCATTAATACAGGAAAAGGCAGCATTCTTGTGGAACCACAGGATGTGGTCCTCTATGGCTTTGGCCGCATTGGCCGCCTGCTGGCGCGGATGCTGATTGACCGCGTTGGGGATGGCAACAAAATGCGGCTGAGAGCCATTGTTGTGCGCGGCGGCAAAGAAGGAGACCTCAAAAAACGGGCCAGCCTGCTCCGCCGGGATTCTGTCCACGGTGCCTTTAATGGGTCCATTAAGGTGGATGAAGAGGAAAGCGCAATCATCGCAAATGGCGTTTACATCAAAGTCATTTACGCGAACTCTCCTGCCGAAGTCGATTACACAGATTACGGCATCAAAAATGCACTGATCGTTGATAATACTGGCATGTGGCGGGATGAAGAAGGTCTTGGCCAGCATCTGAATTGTAATGGCGCGGCAAAAGTATTGCTGACTGCGCCCGGGAAAGGTGACATCAAGAACATTGTCTATGGTGTAAACCACGACGACATTAGTGCATCCGACACAATCCTTTCCGCAGCCTCTTGCACGACAAACGCGATTACACCGGTTTTGAAAGCGATCAATGACGAATATGGCGTCAAAAACGGCCATGTCGAGACGATCCACTCATACACCAATGATCAAAATCTGATCGATAACTACCACAAAGGAGATCGCCGCGGCCGGGCCGCAGCGCTCAACATGGTTCTGACCAGCACCGGTGCTGCAAGTGCCGTTGCCAAATGCCTGCCGGAACTTGAAGGCAAGCTCACAGGAAATGCGGTTCGGGTCCCGACCCCAAATGTTTCCATGGCAATTCTTAATCTGAATTTGGCGAAAGAAACCGACAAGGATGCCCTCAATACGCATCTACGCAATATGGCGCTATATTCTCCGATGCAGGATCAGATTGATTACACAGCCTCTTCTGAACTGGTTTCTACTGATATGGTTGGATCAACCCACGCCGGCGTAGTTGACTCGCTCGCCACCATTGTTGAGGGCGACCGTGCGGTTCTTTATATCTGGTATGACAACGAGTCAGGGTACAGCACTCAGGTGATCCGCATGATGCAGGAAATTTCAGGTCTGAAGATGCCAACAGTCCCTGCCGAATAAAAAGACTTGCGGACAAGACGGGATCCTCTCGTCTTGCCGCTTTGCTTAAGCCGGTCTGCCCACTTAATCCCTGACCGAAGCCAAAAAATATGGGCACATTTGATCGCGTTTTCTGTTCATGGATAGAACAATGAAACCGGTTGCGTCTTCTCAATGCCCGAAATACGCCTCTCCCCCCAAAGCAACTCCAAACAATCCTCGAAAGCGTGAATATCCCTATGGTTATTCTCCAACATGTCCGCGGCCGCGCTGCCCGAAGGCTCCGGCATGTCCCGTCTCTGCATAACGGAGGATATGTATTCTTCCTTGCATCCCTCTGTTTGCACGACAAAAAAAAGCCGCTTCCCTTTGGAAGCGGCTTTTTTGTATTCGTCTGCTTTCGAGAAAACAGAAAAATATCAGAATTAACGTTTTGAGAACTGGAAGCTACGACGGGCTTTCGCACGACCGTATTTCTTACGTTCAACAACACGACTGTCACGTGTCAGGAAGCCTGCAGCTTTCAATGGCGCGCGCAATACTGGCTCGTAGTATGTCAATGCTTTGGAAATACCATGACGAACAGCACCGGCCTGACCAGAAAGGCCACCACCTTTAACTGTGCAGAATACGTCAAACTGGTCAACACGCTCAGCAACTTCAAATGCCTGTGCCAGGATCATGCGAAGAACTGGACGGGCAAAATAAACTTCCTGATCACGGCCATTGACTGTGATTTTACCAGAACCTGGCTTAATCCAAACACGGGCAATCGCATTTTTACGCTTACCAGTCGCGTATGAACGGCCAAGGTTGTCAATCTTTGGTTCTGCCAAAGTTACTTCGATAACTTCTGCAGCTTCGATTACCTCTGAACCGTCTGTAGTGGCTTCTGTGCCGCTTGTCAGGTCTTTCAGATCTTCGAGGGAGTTTGCTTCATCAGCCATACTCAAACACTCCTTGTATTCTTAGGATTCATGGCTGCAACATCCAATGCTTCCGGCTTCTGTGCCGCATGTGGATGCTCGGAACCGGCATAGACGTGCAACTTGCGAAGTTGCTCACGTCCCAAAGGTCCCTTTGGAATCATACGCTGAACAGCTTTTTCGATAACGCGTTCTGGATGCGCACCGCCAAGAAGCTTTTCCATGGTCCGGCTTTTGATGCCGCCCGGATAACCGGTATGCCAATAGAATTTCTTGTCTGTCAGTTTTCTACCGGTCAATGCAATTTTTTCAGCATTGATAACGATAACATTGTCACCACAATCGATATGAGGTGTGAACATTGGTTTATGCTTGCCGCGCAAACGGTTCGCAATGATTGAAGAGAGACGACCAAGAACGAGCCCTTCAGCGTCGATCACCAGCCATTTTGCCTCAACCTCAGTCGGTTTTGCAGAATAGGTCTTCATAAAAATTCAGCCTTCGCTCAAGCGTGCCAAAACAAAATAGAGGGCGCAATACGCCCCCGTCAAACTTGGACTGGGTTATAATTGTCGTTTTTATCGAAGTCAAACGAAAAAATGCAATAAAAACGGTAAATTAGGAGTGAGGTATTATAATACCGCAAAATTTGACACCCTAATTCTCTGACGGTTTAACCGGTGGTATTGCATAGGTACTCGTCGCATGTGCCACAGGCCCATTTACACCTTTGGAATGTAACGTAAAATCGCCGCTGGCCAAGGTTTTGCCCAGCTTTAACAGGCGTCCTTTCACAATCAGATTCCCAGGTTCTGGTTTTCTGAGGAAATTAATATTCAGGTTCGTTGTCACAGCCAATGCAACGGGACCGATCTGCGCAAGCACCAACAAATACATCGCCAGATCTACCAGAGACATCATCGTCGGACCGGAGACTGTCCCACCAGGTCGCAAATGCTCCTGTTTGGCCTGCATGGTAATTTCGATACTTTCTGTATCAACATGCAAAACCTTGCAATCCATGGACCGGATTTGGGGAAACTCTTCATACAGAAAGGCTTCCAGTTCTTGACCGTTCATCTTTAGCACGGGAGTTCATCTCCTCTTTATCCAATTTTTCCTGCTTTCTTATACCGTAGGACAGTGCGACAGATACAAAAAAGTGTAGCGGCCCGCTAACTGCGATTATTAGGATTTGATGCCCAAGCTCTTTGCCCCTTTAGAAAAATACTCTAAAGTGCTCCCAAATAAGAACAAAAGCTACCAGAGGAAGATGATGCCAACGACCGCTCCACAAGAAAACAATACCTTTACGGGTCTCTATACGACAGTAACCGATAATATCGCGACCCTTCGCCTTAATGATCCGACGAGTCGCAATGCGCTTTCCAGTGAAATGATGGCGGGAATCGAAACCGCGTTGACCGATCTCGGCAATCAAAGGGATGTCCATGTCGTGATTTTGGAAGCGACCGGCCCTGTTTTTTCTTCTGGCCATAACCTGAAAGAAATGATGGGAGACCACAGAAAAAAGAAGATGCTTGCCCTGTTTAATCAATGCAGTGGCATGATGCAGACGGTTGTCAATCTTCCAAAGCCTGTCATCGCAAAAGTAAATGGCATGGCAACTGCGGCTGGTTGCCAGCTAGTTGCAAGCTGTGACCTTGCCTTTGCGAGCGAAAAATCAACCTTCGCAACGCCTGGCGTCAATCTTGGCATTTTCTGTTCCACACCCATGGTCGCTTTAAGCCGAAATGTATCCCCCAAACATGCGATGGAGATGCTACTCGGCGGCGAGTTTATGGATGCTGAACACGCTATGCGAATTGGATTGATTAACCGCGCCGTCGCAGAAGCAGAACTGGATGATGTTGTTCAGGAGTTCGCTGCACGGATTGCTTCTAAATCTCCTCTGACAGTAAAGACTGGCAAAACCGCCTTCTATCAGCAACTCGAGATGCCGTTAGCGGAGGCCTATGCCTACACGTCAAAAGTAATGGCAGAGAATATGCAAAGCCATGATGCACAGGAAGGTATCTCCGCTTTTCTTGAAAAACGGTCGCCGAACTGGCAGGGCAAATAATATGGATCACAACGACTATTCTGAAGAGTATATTGAAAGTATCCTACAAGATGTAAAGACGATTGCCGTTGTCGGTGCCAGTGATAATCCGGTGCGTCCATCCTATTTTGTCATGCGATACATGCAGCGAAAAGGCTATCGCATTATCCCGGTCAATCCCGGCAAGGCCGGCTCCACTTTATTGGGGGAGACAATTTACGCGTCCCTTGCTGATATTCCTGAGCCCGTTGACATGGTTGACTGCTTTCGAACCGCGGACGCCATTCCGGGGATTGTAGAAGAAGCAATTGCCATCAATGCAAACGTTCTGTGGATGCAACTGGGCATCACCCATCAGGATGCAGCACAAACCGCTGAAGAGGCAGGAATGCGAGTTGTTATGAACCGCTGTCCAAAAATTGAATTCGGCCGACTATCTGGCGAAATCGCCTATATGGGAGGCCGGTCTCGTGTAATTTCGTCCAAACGGAACAAGCTATTAGGAAAAAAGAATGACTGAACCAAAATTTGAAACCCTATCCGTGCATGCTGGTGCTTCGCCAGATCCGACTACCGGTGCGCGGGTAACCCCAATTTATCAAACCGCTTCTTACGTTTTTGACGATGCCGATCATGCCGCAGAGCTTTTTAATCTTCAGGCTTTTGGCAATATTTACTCCCGCCTGACCAATCCGACCAACGCCGTGTTGGAAGAACGGGTCGCCACACTAGAAGGCGGCGCCACGGGTCTGGCGGTTGCTTCGGGCCATGCCGCACAGATGATCGTTTTTCATACCTTGATGGAGCCGGGCGATGAGTTTCTTGCCTCCAGCCGCTTATACGGTGGGACCATCACACAATTTGGACAATCCTTCAAAAAATTTGACTGGCATGCAAAATTTGTAGATCCCGTTGATCCGGAAAATTTCAGAGCCGCCCTTACTCCAAAATGCAAAGCGATCTTTATTGAAAGCCTTGCGAATCCCGGAGGCGTCGTTACTGACATTGAAGCCATTGCTGAAATCGCGCATGAAGCGGGCATCCCGCTGATTGTCGACAACACCCTTGCCACCCCTTATTTGTGCCGTCCTTTCGAATGGGGTGCAGATATTGTTGTTCATTCGGCGACAAAATTCCTGGGCGGTCACGGCAATTCTGTTGGCGGTATGATTGTTGATTCCGGTAAATTCAATTGGAGCGCCAACGACAAGTTCAAAACTCTGAGCGAACCAAACCCGTCCTATCATGGCCTTAAATTTCATGAGACTTTTGGTGAATTGGCGTTTGGTATTGCCTGTCGCGCTCTTGGTCTTAGGGATCTGGGGCCGGCTTTATCTCCGTTTAATGCCTTCATGATCACAACAGGTATTGAAACACTTCCTTTGCGTATGCGACAGCATTGCGAAAACACCGTCAAAGTTGCCAAATATCTGAAAGCCCATGAGAAAGTTTCGTGGGTTTCCTGTGCGGCCCTTGACGACGATCCGTATAATGCGCTTGCAAAAAAATACCTTAAAAATGGTTGGGGCGGTGCCGTGCTGACCTTTGGTATTAAAGGCGGATATGAGTCCGGCATTAAAATGGTTGAGACTGTCGATCTCTTTTCGCATCTGGCGAACATTGGAGACACCCGCAGTCTGATCATCCATCCGGCATCGACAACCCATCGCCAACTGTCTGAAGAACAGCAAGAAGCGGCAGGCGCCGGTCCAGATGTGATCCGGCTATCAATCGGCATTGAGAATGTTGACGATATCATCGCCGATCTGGAACAGGCTCTTTCCAAAAGCTGATCATTGAATAGTGTGCCAGTATACAGGCACGCGAAAGCAAATAGATTATCCCACCCGAATGAACGCGGCGTAATACCGCGTTCATTTTTTTGTATTCTCTCACAAATACTCTGACAGCACGACTTTCTAACACTCGCACAGTTGACGAGCACTACAAGCCCCTGCCGTTTGTTTTCGCCGGCAGGCACGCAGCTGACGCTAATTAGAAAGTTGTAGCCATGAAGTTATTTTCCCGCTCCCTACCCCTTCCCGTTTGCCTTTTATCGGCGTTTCTAATGACCGGTGAAACGTTACACACCAGCACAGTAAACTGGACAGGCCACGGCTCTTCCCTGCACTCAATTGAGTCGGAAGATGCCTATCCTGGAAACGGTATTTACGGCGAAGAACAATCAGAGCCCGAAACCAATGACGGCAATGAAACCGGATCAGATGGGGAGAGCCCAGAAGACCCACAATAAGCGCCTCTTATGAATAGACCGACAGTTCCACAAGGTTCTGATCCGGATCTCTTACGTAAAGAGAGGTAATCGGGCCTGTCGCTCCTGTCCGGGGGACGGGCCCTTCCAGAACGGCAATATTAAACCGCTTCAATCGCTCGCTCAAAATCTCCAAAGAATCTTGTACAATAAAGCAAAGATCAGCAGTTCCCGGTTTCGCGACATGCGCTTTCGGCTCAAACTCTTTTCCCTGCACATGTAGATTTATTTTCGATCGGCCAAATGTAAGCGCCATTCGACCTTCGCCAAATGTCTCAAAACCCATCTGCAGACATTCACAGTAAAACTCTTTTGTTTTACTAACGTCTTTTACTGTCAGCACTAAATGGTCCAGACGATCAATCATATTCCCAGCTCCTACAAGCCATCAAGACTGCACCTGACGACATCCAAACACCTCTACCTATCAGTGTATTTTTCATTATTGAACTCTCCTGATTATCCTCCATCTGCTTATTCAGGTCAAAAACAGAAAAGGGCAATCTATGAAGAAACTTCTTTTAATGCCGTTTCTCCTGATCGCATCGCACACATGGTCCATGAGTGCCTTAGGAGAGACAACAAGCGCGTCCGAAGGGTGGGGAAATGCCTCTTCCTGGCGAAGTGCATACGAAAAGGCCGTTTTGGATGCCAGAGCGGACATGATTGAAAAAGCAGAAGGCGGATATTACGACGGGTTCGATACCCACAATTATTATATTTCCTCTGTCACGGCGGGCAATATTGTCACCATCACAGGGAGCACCGTCACCGGCACGTCCATTGGTCAGGTCAATTGTGGATCCGTTACGGCGCAAAACTCGCTATCTGGATATGACAGCAATGATAATTCTGTTACCGGCGATGGCTGCACCTCTTCTGGAGGCCAGCAGTGATGAAAAACATCCTATTTTCAATCAGTACACTTTTTTTGATTTCCGGTTGCGTTGCCAGTGCGAATACAAACATTGCTCTGGAAGAGGGGCCACCAGTTCAAGCCATTACAACACCGTATGATGATCTTTTATCCTGTGTTGCAGAACAAAAATCCATGCAAGGCACATGGGCCGTTGGTGAAATCCTCGACCAAACAGGCAAACGCTCCATCGACACTGACGGAAACGGCCGGTTTATCAGCCAGGGGGCGGGCGATATGATGCAAACCATGCTAACCCTCGCTGGCGCTGAGAAAACTGTAAACAGAAGAGATCCGCGGCCCGTTATTATGGAAATAAACTGGGGTTTACGAAAAGCCAACGCCTTCAAGGCCATGGACTACTATATCACCGGATCGATCAACTCCCTCGATTTTTTACCCGGCGCAGCGGCTGAACTGTCCATTGCAGGAATTGGGCCGCGGTATCGCCAGCACAGGGCTGTCGTCGGACTGGATCTGCATTTAACCGATGCGAAAACCACTGAAGTCATAAGCGCCGTCAATATCTCGAAACAGATTTTCGCCGAGCAGGCGGGCTTTGGTCTGGGCCGTTTCTTTGGCACAACACTTGTCGACTTTGACTTGAACGGTGGCAACCGCGAGCCAATGCAGCTGTCGCTTCGGTCCATGCTGCAATACGGCCTCTACAAAATGGTGTCCAACATTCAGCCGGAAATAAAAGCCGCCTGCCAATACACCATCGAAAATGTAGAAGGCGTTGAGAATATAAAACAATCTGAAGCCAATCAGATTTTTCCAGCAGATCAGGAAACAGACAATTCAGATCTGTAGCTACGACAGGACGTCATTTCCCAAATATTAAGGAGTATTTTATGAAAAAACTTATTCTCGGAGCTTTCGCTCTTTCCGTTCTTTCAACAGCGGCGCTGGCAGAAACGAAAATAAGCGTTCCGGCTATCAGCATTAACACCGTCGACATTTCTTCAGGTGGCGGGTATGATCGACAAGATTATGCCACCAAGGTAGTGGACGCCCTTGGGACCCCAGTGAGCAACGCAAACAACTTCAACAACCTGCAGGTTAATACTGGCCATTCCATTAGCCAGGTTGCTTATATCCCACTCAAGATGGACGCAAGTGGCTCGCTATTCGATTTTAAGGATGACGAGGGCTCAAATCTGCCGGAAGGCTTCACTATAACAAGTGTTGCCTACGGAAATAGTGGTCCGGTCATCGACTTCAATGAAGCTGTAAACATCACTTCTGAATATGCCCCGCAGACGACAGAAGTCCATATTACATTTCCAAATTTATTCGGTCGGTATCAACAGAATTAATTCTTACGGTAAATTTTGGATCGGTATGATTTGAACGAAAGGCCAACTTAATCGTTGGCCTTTTTTTAGATGCGGCGGGCAGTCAGTTCATGGACGAGGCAAACAGATAGTCCAAGAACAATCATCCCCCCAGCCTGATGTAACGCCCCAAGGGTCACCGGAACAACGGCCAGCAATGTCCAGATCCCGAGGCCAACCTGGGCAAAAATGGAAAGAAATAACAGCATGATAAAAGATCGTGCGCGGTCTCCAATGCCTGGCCGACGCCCAACAAAAAACAAAACTAGAAACGCGATGACAAGTCCATAGGCTACCAGTCGGTGCGCAAACTGAATTGTCGCCACATTTTCCAGAAAGTTAAGGTAAAACGGAGACAGGACGAACAGATCATCGGGCAAGAAGCCCTCGCCCATCAACGGCCATTCATTATAGATAAATCCTGCATTTAAGCCGGCGACAAAACCACCGATCAAAATCTGCAAGAAGACGAGTCCCAACAATATACGCGCCCATTTGAGAACATTTGCCGGGCGGCTTTCGCCGGGAAGCGTCGGATGCAACAAGTCCATTATGGTCCATAGCAAGGCTCCAAAAATCAGGGATGCCAAACCAAGATGGGCAGTCAGTCGATAGTGACTGACATCCGGATGATCAACAAGGCCACTTTTAACCATGACCCACCCCATAACGCCTTGTAACCCGCCTAGAACAAAGAGAAAAAGCAGACGGGGAACCTGTTTCAGCTTGATCTTTCCAAAAAACAGCAAAATCATAAAGGGGACGAAAAAGGAAAGGCCAATAATCCGCCCAAGCAATCGGTGAGCATATTCAAAAGCAAAAATTTCTTTGAATTCAGACAATGTCATTCCTCGATTGACCTTCTGATATTCAGGAAATGCCTTGTATTTATCGAACTCGGCCTGCCAGGCCATTTCCCCGATCGGGGGAAGCCAACCCGTTACCGGCCGCCAATCCACCATCGACAGTCCAGATTCTGTAAGACGTGTCACGCCGCCTAGTACCACCATTGCAAATACCAGAAACGCAACAGTGATTAGCCAATACGCAACAATTTGATTATTCCGATGATTATCGGAAACAGGCATGGAAGAAAGTATCATCATGGGGCATGAACATAGTCTGCCTTTTCCAATTTGCAACGTTTTTTGGAAGGGTTCTAAAATGGAAAACCCTTGAAGAAAACCTTCAGTGTCTTTCGCGTTGATCAGCAAGGCCCACGCCAACTGGATCGGAACCATAGACCCGAACAACACTGAATGAATATCACACAAAACCTGACGAAATGTTCATTCCCAAAGTGGACACTTCCAAAATCCCGAAGCCGATATTTGGGCCGGAAAATCGCTTCGGAAATTGCGGGCCTCAGTCAGTATGAGAAAGCTCCCATTTGCAGGCTGGAAGAGGCCCAAAAATGCACCCTGCTCCACTCCGATCGGAAACTTCGAAAATGGATTTGGAACCGGCGCAATGCAGTGATCAGTGAACAAGCGACCTAGTCATTCTTATCATCCCGACCACAAAGCCCCGCTCGGGCTTTTCTTTGCCGTAAATTCATAAATTTGGGCCAAATTTGGGACACTAACAAACGACAACCGCAGAAAACTGCGAAATCAAATAACTCAATTAGCAGTGAAAATCCGATATTCTCGGAAGCCTGATACAAAAAAGGCCTCGAAAACCGGAGTTTTCAAGGCCTTTTCAATTGGTCGGGCAGGCCGGATTTGAACCGACGACCCCTTCACCCCCAGTAAAGTGCGCTACCAGGCTGCGCTACTGCCCGTCAAAAATGGGTGTCAGGCGGCGCGACTATAACCGCCCTTAATCCGCAATGCAATGGCCTGCGATTATAGGAATGAAAATAAAATGAAACGGGTCAGTTGTTTAGAATCTGCTTGAGCTCTTTGAGTTCGGTCAGAATATTCTCAAGCAATTCACGATGATCTGATATCGGTGTATCATCAGCAGCAGCACTCAAGCCATTTCCCGAGCTTGCTGTCATCGCAGGCGCATCTGCTTGACGATCCCGCTTCTTGCTTACCGGTGACAGGACATCAATATTTTCTATCTTGCCGCCCTGCTCTTTTAGAAGCTTTTGTGCCCCTTTAATCGTAAAGCCATGGGTATAAAGAAGATCACGAATGCCACGGATCAACTCTACATCGGCGGGACGGTAATATCGTCGTCCCCCGCCCCGTTTTAACGGCTTAACGACCGGAAACTTACTTTCCCAAAATCGCAAAACATGCTGCGGAACATCCAGTTCGTCAGAAACCTCACTAATCGTCCTGAAAGCATCAGGGGACTTTGAGCTTTTTCCGCCTACAGTGTTTTGTATGTCCGACATTCTTTACCAATTTGGTTAGATTTAACGTGATGTTTCGTTAATCTTGTTTTTAAGTACATGGGAGGCCCGGAAAACCAACACGCGACGCGGCTCAATAGGAACCTCTTCTCCCGTTTTTGGATTCCGCCCGATACGTCCATTTTTTTCCCGAACCTGAAGACTCCCAAAAGAGGAAATCTTTACAGTTTCCCCGTCAACAAGACGATCCGCTATCTCTCCCAAGACAGCCTCAACGTGATCAGCCGATTCATTTCGTGAAAGGCCAACCTGCTGGTATAGCGCCTCAGCCAAATGTGCTCTGGTCAGTGTATTTTTGCTCATGTTTCCCACCTCGCGCCCGTTAATAAAGGATTAGCACAGCAAGCAAAGGCGTCAACTGCAAACGATCAAAAAACCGGTGAAATCTGTATAAAACCCTGATTTCATGGTGAAATTGCAATCTTGTTTACCATAAAAAAGAAATACAAAGCGTGATTCTTACTGTTTCCTGCGAATCTATTCAGTAGATTCGCAACAATTACCAGCGAACGAGAGCAGACCCCCAAGTAAAACCACCCCCCATTGCTTCAAGAAGAAGAAGGTCGCCTTTTTTGATCCGTCCATCCCTGACAGCTTCATCTAATGCCAAAGGAACAGAGGCCGCAGAGGTATTTCCGTGCCGATCCACCGTTACAACGACTTTTTCAGAGGGCATTTTCAACTTACGGCCGGTCCCGTCGATAATTCTTTTATTGGCCTGATGCGGAATCAACCAATCGATATCATCCGTTTCAAGGCCCGTTGCCTCCAGCGCTTCACCCACAACACTTGCCAGGTTATTAACCGCGTGCTTGAACACTTCCCGGCCTGCCATACGCAAATACCCGGTGGATTGTGTCGAAGAAGGGCCACCATCAACAAACAGAAGATCGTGATGATTACCATCAGCATGCAGATGACTTGTCAACACACCGCGGTCCTGATTGGTCCCCTCTTCTTCGGAAGCCTCCAGAATAATTGCACCGGCACCGTCGGCAAACAAAACGCAGGTCGTTCTGTCTTCCCAATCCAGAATACGGGAGAATGTCTCGGCACCGATAACCAAAGCGCGCTTGGCCTGTCCGCATTTGACAAAGTTGTCTGCCGTCGCAAGCGCATAAATAAAACCGGTACAGACAGCCTGAAGGTCAAAGGCAAATCCTCTGGTCATACCCAGCTTTTTTTGAACAGTCGTTGCCGTTGCCGGGAATGTTTCGTCGGGCGTCGCAGTAGCAACAAGGACCAAATCGATATCATCTGGCTGAAGGCCGGCAGCGTCCAGAGCTGCCTGTGCCGCCTTAGTCGCTAAATCAGATGTCAATTCATCATCGGCCGCAATCCGGCGTTCACGAATACCGGAACGCGCCACGATCCACTCGTCAGATGTGTCCACCATCGTGCTTAGTTCTTCATTGGTAAGAACTCTTTCCGGCAAATACGAACCGGTTCCGATAATGACTGAGCGACGCATGTTAATTCCGTTCTCTGACCGGATGGTCAGTTGTTCTTTATAGTTCTTATTCAGGCTTCGGTGACTTCTGAGGAAGAAGCCTCCTCATTACTACTCGCTTTTGTTTCTACATCAAAGGCCTTGAAATGAGCAATCATGCGATCAATCATCCCTTCGGACACCATGCCGATTGTAACAGCAACAGCATTTGCGAAACCAAAAGCATCGGTTCCACCATGACTTTTCACGCAGACACCGTTCAAACCAAGGAAAACCCCACCGTTATACAATCTGGGGTCTAATCGATTTTTTAAAACCTTTAAACCGTTCTTCGAAAGAAGATAGCCAATCTTGGACATAAGGGATTGCTGAAAACCGGCCTTCAAAAAATTAGAGAAGAGAGTCGCAACCCCTTCTGCCGTTTTCAAAGCAACATTTCCGGTAAAGCCATCTGTGACAACCACATCGACGATACCACGCGTAATATCATCGCCTTCAACAAAGCCACAATATTCAAAGGGAGGATTTTTTATGGAACGCAGGCGTTCGCCCGCTTCCTTAATGGTATCACTACCTTTTAATTCTTCACTGCCAACGTTCAGCAAGCCGACACGAGGCGGCACCCGCCCCAAAACGGCCCGGGCGAAATCAGCGCCCATAACCGCAAACTGAACCAGGTTATCCGCGTCGCACTCCACATTCGCCCCAAGATCAAGCATGATCGTCTCTCCTTTTGGAGAGGGGAGCATGGATGCAAGCGCCGGACGATCGATCCCAGGCAGAGTGCGCAGAGAAAACTTGGCCATCGCCATTAGTGCACCTGTATTCCCTGCTGAGACAACGCCACCGGCTTCACCATCGCGCACGGCATCGATCGCCAGTCGCATACTGCTCTGACGTCCCTTGCGTAACGCATGGCTAGGCTTGTCTTCCCCTTTAATGGCGTGAGTGGTGTGTCTGATTTCACAGACAGATCTCACAAGGGGATAGGCGTCCAATAATGGATTAAGGCGCGCCTCATCTCCAAACAGCAAAAACCGGGCGTTGGGAAATTGAATCCGAACGATGTCCACACCCTTAATGACAATATCCGGGGCATCGTCCCCACCCATCGCATCAAGTGCAATAACAACGTTTTCGCTCATTCCACCGTCCGGTTTCTGTCCACTCGGAAATCAGAAGAAATCTGATTTATAGTGCTTCTGCTGTATCCAGAACTTCACGGTCGTCATAATGACCGCAAGAACCACAAATATGATGCGGGCGTTTCAGCTCGCCGCAGTTTGTGCATTCCTGAACTTGTGTACCACCAAGTGAATCATGCGCACGACGCATGTTACGTTTCGATTTAGTGGTTTTCTTTCTAGGTACTGCCATTTTCTCAATCTCTCAATTTGCACCAACTTACTGGCGACTTTAACCCAGATCCAAACTAACTGACGTCACATTCGGTCAATTAGTCCTTATTCATCATTTTCTTCAAGTCTGCAAAAGGCCGATGAGTTTCTTTTTGTTCCTCAACCACCTCTTCCTCAAGGTCCCGGATAATCTCCGACGCCTTCGAAATCTCACTATCATCCGCTCGAGGGTAAGGCTCCAACGACAGGGCGATTTGCTCTATCAGCGCCTGGACAACGTCAATCTGACCATCAATGATCAACTCTGGAAGGTCCGCTTCTTCCATACTGACGACGTAATCCACATCCTCAACCAATGCGTCTTCCCGGTTAAAGGTGTAACACATTACGAAATCTTCTTCAATTTTCTGCCTGACAGGCTCCAGACTTACGACGCAAGCCTGGTCGACTTCAGCAACGATCGAGCCAGTCAGTTCAATCAGGCCGCTGCCTTCTTTTCTGCCGACTGACGCTTTCATTTGTGCAGATGCAACCTGCAAAATCTCAAGCCGTTCAGCAAGAATGCGGCATTCATCCTCGGATGCTGTGATGTTAATTCTTACAGGCTCTCGCCCAAGACGCTCAACATTCACCCACCGAGCAAATTCTTCCCCGGTATCCTGCATGGGATGACCCTTTCCAACTAACATGATCTCGAATGACCGTTTTGTGCTGAAAACTTCCGGTCTTACATTTTCGAAGGCGCGAAAATAAGCGTTTCAGTCCGCCGGGTCAAATGCTTTTGCAAATTATATCTAACGCGCTGTTTATATTGCCAATTTCGAACCAATATCAAGCGAATTATGCGTTCACCCGGCTTTGCTTTGCGACAAATTTTGAAAAACAACCCGGCCATGCTCTAAATCCTGACTGTTCTGCCCCTTCAAATACTCATCATTCTGACGAACATATTCAGCCAACAAAGACAACACTTCCGCGTTGGGCGTCACTTCACATGTTCCATAGTGATTTCGTTCAAGTGCCGTTTCCAGTGTTTCACCGTCGCCGTTCAATGCCTGTTCATAGGCAACCACGCGACCATAAAAGACTTTTGCCATCTCCTTGATCCGCTTGCCAACACTCAAGTCCCCGACCCCGATCTCTCTAAGAGATTGATCCATATCAGCGAACATTAGATCAAAAACCGCCTGTGACAATTTGATGAGGGACTCGTCACCATCTATTTTCAAGCGGCGCATCAACAGAAAGGCGTGCAGGGCAATCATTTCATATCGCCCATCAACAGTGTCCGGAACCTCAGCAGCGATATAGAATTCAGGCTGGCGGGCCTGCCGCACAATTTCTTTATAAAGCTCTTGCGCTGCGATTTCCTGCTGCCGCTGCCCAAAGAATTTTTTGAAAATCATTCGTGATCCTTATTCTGACCAGCCGCTTGAAATTTCAAGTCAGTCAATCACCAAAGATTTGACATTTATACGTTTAAAATGTCATTTATGCAGGATGAATTAAGCGCTTGGATGCCTTGTGTCAACCGATAGAACCGAGAGACAATGCAAATCTGCGCAATCCGATTAACGACTAGGCGACAGTCAAATGATGAAATTCCTTCGAAATACTTTACTTGTCAGTGCTCTATGTGTGGCCGTAACTGCCTGTGAATATACCAAGGAAAGCTCCGGTTACCGCGTAGACCCTGATCAAATTGCCAAACTTGAGCCCGGCATCACGGACAAAGACGGCGTTATTGAGAATCTTGGCTCTCCCTCCAGCATTTCCACATTCGCCGA
>NZ_JBLHZT010000023.1:0-54637 GCF_047631475.1 Sneathiella sp.
TATAACAACCAAGACAACCGCGGGGTGGAGCAGCCCGGTAGCTCGTCAGGCTCATAACCTGAAGGTCGTAGGTTCAAATCCTACCCCCGCAACCAAATTTATCATAACAATATCAATTGTTTACACGAAAAGCCCTGAACTCATCGTTCGGGGCTTTCGTCGTTCTGGAAGCAATATGGAAGCAGATGAAATGCGTTAGGCGATGATGTGCACTTTTGGGTAATCGGTGCAATCATCTTCGAACGGCTTTGTATAAATGAGTTCGACTTTGTCGCCTAAAATATTCTTTGCTTGGATTGAAAGCTCAAAGGCTTCTTCGTGAAACTCTACCCAATGTTGTTTCAGATCACGCAATGGGTCTTGATCTTGAAAAAGAGTTATTTTGTGAAATTTTTTGCACCAGACATCATAAAAAAGATCATCGAGATTGTTCAATGCCGGAGCATCAGGGCAATAATTGTAAAATGCAGTTGATGATCCTTCCAAGTTCCATAAATAAGCGTCCCCAAAATCTGCCATAATTCTAAAGAATGCTGGAAATCTTGGCGGGATTTGAAGGTGGGTCGTCTTAAATTCTGTACCCTTTCTTGCAACCTTTAACGGGATCCTATTGATGCTTATACAGTGTTTGTTGCCAATATAGGTCCATCGCCTTTTTACTTTGAAGTAATCTACTTTAATATCGCGTGAAATGAGAACCCTATTAGGCTCGCGATAGAAAAGGTTGAGCCGTTCTTCTTGTTTTACCACTCCATGACATTGATCTGAGAATTCGTAAAAAGGTCTATCCTCTTTATCAAAAAAATCTAAAGTGAGAATATTGTTGATGACTGGATCAGCAGTTATTTTCATTTCTCCAAACCTCGTCTATTCTCCCATTGACCTTTCGATAATCTTAATTCGATAATAGGCGTAAACAACTACTACTTTCAATAGCGTGTTGCGGGGGATGGCCATGTCGGCTTTGCATTCAATTCTAAAACGGTTTCGGGATGGCTCTAAAACGGAACGGGAAAAAGGAACTTATTTTGAAGAATTGGTTCGCGCCTATTTCCAGTATGATCCAATGCAGGCGGGGCAGTATGACGCTGTTTGGTCGTTTGCCGATTGGGCAAAGGAATTTGGATATCCCGGTGCTGATACTGGCGTAGATTTGGTGGCGCGGATCCGTGAAGATCAAACTTTTTGCGCTATTCAGTGTAAATTTTATGCGGAAGATCATCGCATTCAAAAAGGGGACTTGGACACATTTTTTGCAGCGTCTGGTAAATCCTATTTCACCCGAAGGATTGTCGTTGATAGCACCCGATCAGAATGGGGAAAGAATGCACTTGAAACATTAAATGATCAGGCAGTTGAAACCCTGCGGATCAGTTTGGATGATTTAGAAAAAAGCCCGATTGATTGGACAATCTTTGATCAAAAGCGACAAGTGCAACTGTCTGCCAAGAAAGAATTGCGGGATCATCAAAAGAAGGCCCTTGAAAAAGTAAAAGAAGGTTTGGCGGTTGCGGATCGCGGTAAACTGATTATGGCCTGCGGAACCGGTAAAACCTTCACAAGCTTAAAGATAGCAGAGGAATTGGCCGGAAAAGGCCATAGGGTGCTGTATTTAGTGCCATCGCTAGCATTGATGGCCCAAACCATTCGCGAATGGTCAATGGACGCCACAGCGCCTTTATTGGCGTTTTCGGCTTGTTCAGATGTTCAGGTTGGTAAACGTAAAGCCAGCAAAGATGTAACAGCCGTTAATATTCATGATCTGGCCTATCCGGCAACAACCAACTCGGAAACACTGGCGGAAAAAGTGGAGGCGCAACATTCCACAGATCGAATGACAGTTGTTTTTTCAACTTACCAATCCATTCAAGTCTTGTCAGAGGCGCAAGCCAGTTTCGGAATGGGGGAATTTGATTTAATCGTTTGTGATGAAGCACACCGGACAACAGGGGCAACCTTAGCGGATGAGGACGATTCCAATTTTGTAAAGGTTCACAAACAAGAACACATCAAAGCAAAGAAGCGCCTGTATATGACCGCCACGCCGCGTATTTATAGCGATGCAGTTAATTCGGCGGCTAAAGATGCCAATGCGGAATTGGCCTCAATGGATAACGAAGAACTTTTTGGTGAAACCTTGCATACGATCAGCTTTTCCGAAGCGGTCGAGCTTGATCTCTTAACGGATTACAAGGTCATAGTTTTGGCCGTGGATGAAGGGACGGTCAGTGCCGGTGTGCAGCGCCGCCTGTCGGATGAAAATTCTGAATTGAAGCTGGATGATGCCACAAAGATTATCGGCTGCTATAAGGCACTGACAAAAGGCGATATGCAGGACGAAGCTGGCGTTTCTAAGGACCCCATGCGCCGTGCTGTCGCTTTTTGTAAAGACATTGCAACTTCGAAGCTCGTCCGGGATGAGTTTGGCGCGGTGGTTGAGGAATTTTTGGCCGAACAGGAAGAGCCAAACCTCTTGAAGTGCGAATTGGATCATGTCGACGGAACTTATAATGCAAAAGAACGTAATGTCCTTTTGGATTGGCTCAATAGTAACGATGATCCACAAACATGCCGGATATTGAGCAATGCGCGATGTCTGTCCGAAGGCGTTGATGTTCCCTCCCTTGATGCCATCCTATTTATGCACCCGCGCAAAAGCCAGATTGATGTGGTCCAGTCTGTTGGCCGGGTGATGCGCAGAGCGCCGGGTAAGCAAATGGGTTATGTGATCCTGCCCGTTGGCATTCCGGCCGGGGTCACACCGGAGGAAGCACTCAATAATAATGAAAAATACAAAGTTGTTTGGCAGATATTGAATGCTTTGCGTGCCCATGATGATCGCTTTGATGCCATGATTAATAAAATCGGCCTTGGTGTTGATGTATCCAGCCAGATTGAAGTCATAGCTATTGCCAATACGCTGCCAAACAGAACGCTAAAAGCAGATGAAGGGGCGAACATCGGCAACGGAAGTGATGCAGGCGAGCGTGAACAGGCGGGCTTGCCAAAAGAGGAAACCAGCGATCGGCAATGGAAATTGTTTGAAGATGAGTTTTCTAAAGCCATTATGGCAAAGATCGTCAAACGATGCGGGACAAGGGATTATTGGGCTGATTGGGCATCAGATATCGCCCGGATTGCCCAAACTCATATAAGCCGGATTACAGGTGTTATTGCAAAAGAAGAAAGTAGTGAAAAGAAAGCGTTTGACGCTTTTCTGGATGAATTGCGCGATGATCTGAATGATAGCATCACGCAAGATGAAGCCATTGAAATGTTGGCGCAGCATGTCATCACCAAGCCGGTGTTCGATGCGCTTTTCGAAGGATATGACTTTACCAAGCACAACCCTGTTTCCATTGCACTTCAAAAAGTGTTGGATGTTTTGGATGAGCATAATCTGGAGAAAGAAAGCGAAAGCCTTCAAAAGTTCTATGCCAGTGTAAAAATGCGAGCGGAGGGGATCGACAGCGCGGACGCCAAGCAAAAAATCGTTGTCGAACTGTATGACAAGTTTTTCCGTAATGCCTTCCCGCGTATGACAGATCGTCTTGGCATTGTATATACGCCGGTTGAAGTGGTCGATTTTATCATTCATTCAGTCAATGAATTGCTGCAAAAAGAATTTGGGCAAACCCTTGGCTCCAAAGGGGTTCATATTATTGATCCGTTTACGGGGACCGGAACTTTTATTACGCGGCTTTTGCAGTCGGGCCTGATTAAACCCGAAGAACTGGCACATAAATATGCCCATGAAATCCATGCCAACGAGATTGTGTTGCTGGCTTACTATATCGCGGCCATTAATATCGAAGCGGTTTATCATAGCATAGCAGGAGAAGACTATACGCCGTTTGAAGGGATCTGTTTAACCGATACGTTCCAACTTTATGAAAAAGACGATTTGGTGAGCAATCTGCTTGCGGATAACAGCGCCCGCCGCAACAAGCAAAAAGATCTGGATATTCGGGTCATTATCGGCAACCCGCCTTATTCATCCGGACAAACCAACGCCAATGATAATAATGCAAATGTTGCTTACAACGGACTTGATGAAAGCATTCGAACAACTTATGCGGCGCACACAAAGGCCACGAACAAAAACGCGTTATATGACAGCTATATTCGGGCCATTCGTTGGGCTAGCGATCGATTGGCGAAAAGTGGCAGTGGTGTTGTGGGGTTTGTTACTGGAAGCGCTTGGATTGAACGCGCGTTTGCAGATGGAATGCGGAAATGTTTGGCAGAGGAGTTTAGCTCTCTTTATGTTTTCCATTTGCGGGGAGATATTCGTAAAAACATGCTGAGCAAGGGGCAGGCGAAAGAAGGTGGAAACATCTTTGGCTCTGGAAGCATGACGGGCGTTGCCATTTCATTTTTGGTTAAAAATCCTGACCAAAGTGAACAAGGAAAAATTTATTTCCATGATATCGGCGATGATTTAGGCGGTAACGATAAGCTAGCCATCATTCGGAACTTCAAAGATGTTTCAGGGATTGAGGAAGCGGGAGGTTGGGAGGAAATTGTCCCGGATCAGCACCATGACTGGTTGAACCAGCGAGATGAGAGTTTCGACCAATTTATCAAGATTGGAGATAAAAAGGTTAAGGGAGGCTTGAATTTATTTAAAACGTTCTCAAGGGGGATCGAAACCGGCCGAGATACATGGTGTTACAACGGGTCTAGGCGGAAGCTAAGTAATAATATTTTGGAAACCATCCTTTTTTACAACAGTGAGGTAGACCGTTATCAACAATCAGGTGAAACCCAAAAAGTGAAAGATTTTGTGAGCAATGATCCAACAAAAATCAGTTGGAGTAGCAGTCTTTTGCCTAAAGTTGAAAAAGGGATAAAGGCCGATTTCAAAGACACTCGGTTGGTTCGTTCCGTGTATCGGCCTTTTGCTAAAACAAACTTGTATTATGATCGCACCTTTAACCATCGCGTAGGGCAAATGCCCCACATTTTCCCAACCGGAAATGAAGAAAATCGGGTGATAGCATTGTCAGGCGTTGGCTCAAGAAATGGTGTTTCAATATTAATGAGCGATCAACTACCAGACTTAAATATGTTGGAGGCAGGGGCGCAATGTTTCCCATTAAAACTCTACGAAAAAACTGAAGATAGCTCTGAAGCTGATTTGTTTTCCGGTGATGGCGATGAAACTGGGTACAAAGTCAAAGATGGTATCACCGATGAAGGGCTGACTCATTTCCGGTCGGCCTATCCGGGTGAGGAAATAACCAAAGAAGATCTGTTCTATTACGTTTATGGTCTGTTGCATTCGAAAGGGTATCGCAAGCGGTATGCGGATAATCTGTCAAAGGAATTGCCGCGCATACCCGCCGTCAAGAAAACAGAGGATTTTTGGGCCTTTGTTGAGGCAGGACGCAAACTTGGCGATTTGCACGTGAATTATGAAAATGTTGACCCATACAAAGTGAACTTTAAAGAAGGAAGTTTGCTGTTTGGAGCTGCATCACCTGATGATTTTCGGGTCACGAAAATGAAATTTGGCAAAAAGGGCAAGGAAACGGATAAATCTGTCGTTATTTACAACAGCAAAATCACCATGACTGATATTCCGTTGGAAGCCTACGATTATATTGTGAATGGCAAGGCTGCTCTTGAATGGGTTATGGACCGTCAGGCGGTCAAGACGGATAAGGCCAGCGGCATCGTCAATGATGCGAATGATTATGCTGTCGAGACTGTTGGGGATCCGGCGTACCCACTTAAACTGTTCCAGCGTGTCATTACCGTTTCGTTGGAGACTATGAAAATCGTCAATGCGCTTCCGAAATTTGACCCGCAAATGAAAGAGGATACATAAATGTCAAAGCCGGATGAGTTTCAATTGCATGAAGCCTTGCATATGTCGTTGTTTCTTGGGGAGGCTGTTGAAAGTCAATTGATTGCTCACACTTTTGTAAAAGCAAATCCGGATTGCCTAGAATTGGCAGAGAAGGCCAATGATGCCTTGTTAGAGCTTTATCAGTTGATTGGCGCCAAAAGAGAATAGAGCCCCTTAAATGGGCTTAATTTTGGCGATTTGAAATGGCGGAAGTAGGAGAATTTAATGGGCGATGAAGATTTTGTAAGAATTGTTCATGGCATTCCGGTTCAGTTCACGCCGAAAGTGCCGCCACCCCCGTCAGATGATGCAACCGCAGAATTGGAAGAGTTGTTAGGTGCGACCGAAACACCTGACAAAAAGAATAAGCAATCTAGGGCGGCAAAGAAAAAACCGCCAAGCGACGCTTGATGGCTTCCTCCGGGAATTGGGTGCCCAGCGGCTAACACCGCTCATAGCTCCTCTCAGGGCGATATGAAGATATACCTCTCCTTGGCCTTCTCCATCTTTTTGTAAAAATGATCTTTGCCATCCCCGAGCGCTCCATTGAACGTTTTATGCAGTTCTTGCTTCAGCTTGGTGGGCCGATCATCTTCCAGATCCAGTAAGGACAAGTAGGTGGCCCCAAGCCCGACTAACTGACCTTGTAGCATTTCTGCCTGTTGGGCCTGTATGACCTCTTTAACAGCGGTTGGCTCGGCATTGCAGGCCATCTCAAACAGGTCTGTTTGTAATTCATGTCGAACTTTGTCCCAGAGTGGATCATTGGGCCAGCGAGCCCGGTTTCGATCCGCCGTTGGGCAGGTGTAGCGGATGGAGCGTAAAGTCCAGTCCATCAAATCTCCAAGCTTGTTGTCAAAATCTGCCCATTTGCTGATTGACCATATATCTTTCAGCAACCTTTTCCCTGCCCGAAGTTCAACACGCCAAACCTGTGATGAGCTTTTGTCACTTGGATTTAGGGGCGGTAACCCTTCTGCACGTCTGTTTGCATTCCAGATTTCCCACCATTCCGCTTTCTTTTTGGCAATGACTTCAGCTCGCTTGTCATAGACGACAAGTTGTCGTCCTGGCATCTTGCCAATGCGAACGCCCGTCACCCGACCAGACCGACCGCTTGTCTCCATTTCCCGGTTATCAGTTCTGGTGGCGTTGGAGTGCATGACAAAGTGATCCGGAACCAGTTCAAAGTCTGGCATGAGAAAATCCAGACAGTAATCCACGCGGCCAATGCTTTCCATGCCCGGCCTGTAAGGAGCGCCAATGGCCTCCAAAAAGTCGAAAAGGCGCGCCCGAACGCCGCCCAAGCCATAAAGGGCAAGGGCAAGAGATTTAGAGGAAACCCGAATACCCCATTGATCCTTGTTGGAACTGGGTTTCTTAAAGAACCATGTGGCCCCATCAGGCCCAGTATCTACTCGATAGGCAAAGCCGCCTTTGCCGCCGCTGTCGGAGACAAGCATGTATTGTCCGCCGCATTCTACCAACTGTGGTTGGTGTATTGATCCAGCGGCCTCTTTTGCCTTTTCCAGTTCAGCGGCAAAGGCTGCGGGGATATGTGTTTCAAAAGCAATGTCGAGGTTATCAAAACCTTTATGTACAATATTCATATTTTACTTTCCTTGACGCAGATGTATTTCCAGAGGGGGGTGTTACAAAACCCCCCGCCTAACGGAGATACGCCGTTGTCATTTTGTTAAATTGTAAGATTAAGAAGTGCATCCCTGCGGGATGCGGTTTGTTTGTGGTTGCGCGTTCCGCGCAACGGTGGCGGTTTGTGTTTTGGGGTCGGGAAGGGGATCAGAGTTCCATTTTGAAGCGCTTCTGTCTGCCGAAAGGGGGAGTTGGGAAGATGAGCGGCGATGCTGCCCATCTTCCCGGCCTTCCGGCCCCAAAATGCCTTGCGGTACCGCCAAGCCCGCAAGGCCAAAACTCAAGCGCCTGTCATTTGTGATGTGTTGTTAATGATCCGCGCTTCGATCCAATCGTTGATATCGCGGAACCGATAGCGGATGGATCTGGAAGAAACTTTTACATAGTTCGGCCCGCCGCCACGCAAGCGCCAGTTTTGCAGTGCCCGCATGGTATAGCCCATGAACGCCGCAGCTTCTTTTTCTGTCATTAGCCGGTCTTGGCTGGGGGTGTTGTTCGTATTCATATCCTGCATTGAAAAATCCTTTCATCAATTATGCTTCGATGGAGGAACTGTGCAGGAAGGATGTTGGTATTAAAATTGGTAAGAAAGAGGTTGGTTTTTTACCGGTATTTTTACCAACTATTTTTCTTTGTTGAACAAGGGGCTGATTGTTTTGCGAATATTCTGATCGCTTAAGCCCGTCTTTGTTTCTTTGTCGTCTGGATAATGCTTTAAAACCCAATCACGGATCATCGGGCATTGCGAGTTCATGGATTGAGAGCGGTTGATCTTTCCGTCTTTATCCAAGGCTTGAAAAGCGAAGATAATTTGGTCTTTGCGCGATGGTCTGCCTTTGGGCGTTGTAATGATTGCCGCATCCGGGGTTTCTGTAATCCACTTGACCGGGGTTAATCGAATGGCATCCATTTGAAGGCCATTGGCTTTTAAAGTGTCATCCATCCAGTCGCTTTTAATAGCCCAAAGATCGTCCGGGACCTCTTGGGCTTGTGCATCGGCTTGGCGCGGAAATGAATAGCCGTATGCTAATACTTTGCGGTCTCTAATGTCGACTATAATAGCTTTTTGAATTTTGGCTTTTAGATCTTTCGCGTCTTTGAGTGGCGTTGACGCCTCTTTTAAACTGTTTGTTATTACATCGCCGCTGGGTTTGCCCGATTCCAATTTTTGCGCGATCGTAGTGAAGATATTTCCAAAGGAGCCTTGCTGTTGAAGGTCACTTAATTGAGAAAGCACTTCCTTATTCCCAAAACGGTAAATGGCCTCGGAAAGCGGAATTCCTTTTTTCCAAATGTCATTGGGTTGCATACGTACGGATCCAAGAAAAGCGACTACAAGTTACAGCGTAAACGTCATGTTTAGCGGATGAGTCAGCAAGAGTCACCCGGAATAAGTGTTGATAATTCGACTGTACGACGTTGTTCGCAAAATTGTTTAGGCGAATGAGTCAATGGGCGAAAAGATCAGGGTTTCCGTAGGTAAAAGCGGTCGCCTTTAAACAGTTCTGGAAAATCTCGAAAAATTTCATATTTACATAGTATGAAATGGTCGACACAAAATCGCTGGCTCTATTTAGCAACTGTCGTGACATGGTGCTCAACAGTCTATTGGTTGTTTGAGCCAAGCTTCTGGGTTGCCGTTTGCGTTTTCGCTCTGTTTGCTATCTGCATGAAAGTTCATACTGATCTTGAAGAGCAACGAGAGCAAAATGAAGGAGGCGGTTAGCCTCCCATCAACGCTGCAATGTCTCCCGAAACCTTATCTACAGACACCTGAACCGGATCGTCCGCTAAATGGGCG
This sequence comes from Sneathiella sp., assembly GCF_047631475.1. GTDB lineage: Bacteria > Pseudomonadota > Alphaproteobacteria > Sneathiellales > Sneathiellaceae > Sneathiella. The sequence continues at coordinate 9,309 of NZ_JBLHZT010000023.1, forward strand.
TAGCGGGCTGTTGTCTGGACCTGTGAGTGCCCAAGTACCTTTCCGATCATCGGGAGGCTTTCCCCGCTGCCTACGGCAATAGAGGCAAATGAGTGCCGCAAATCATGAATACGAACATCTTCAATCTTGGCCGCCTTGCGAATGCGCCGCCATGGCTTCTGCATGTCCGTCAGATGGCTTCCGGCCTTTTTGCCGGTAATGACATAGGGATTGCCATCAATGCGCTCTATGCCCTTTAAAATGGCTTGGGCGGCACTGCCAAGGGGCAGGCGCTTTGCGCCCGTTTTGCTGTCTGGCAAATAAGCCACATTGCCCTTGATATAATCCCACTTTAACGTCTGGATTTCTCCAAGCCGTGCACCGGTCAATATCAAGAGGCGAATGCAGTTGATAGCCGCTTGCGGCGTATCCTTCTCATTCTCCAACTTGACCAATGTTTCGCCAAGCCGCTTGAACTCTTCCGGGCTTAAATAGCGCTCCCGTTTCTTTTCTTCATATTTTTTGACATGTCGGCAAGGGTTGGATCCATCTGGACGAATGTCCCAGACTTCTGCTTGATTAAATAGAACGGACAAAACGCCCAACGTGCGATTGGCCTGATAGGGCTTGTCTCTGTGCTTGTGATGAAGATCGGCAATCTCAGAGCGGGTGATATCTTCTGCTAAATCCGATCCAAAGGCCGGGCAGATAAAAAGATCAACGCAGCGGCGATATTCCTTTGCGGTGCTTTCCTTGCAAAGGGTGGGCACGTAATCGCGCATAAATTTCTCACAAAGCTGGGAAACTGTTAAAGCGCCCTTTTTTCGCTTTGCTTCTTCGGCGGGGTTCTTGCCCCGCGCAACGGAGGAAAGAAGCTCTCTGGCCTCTGTCTTGGCTTCCTCGGCGGTAACGGTGCCAAAGCGGCCCAAGCTTTTACGGCGTGTTCTGCCTGCCTGATCCCGATACTGAATGAGAAAAGATTTGCGCCCTGTCGGCATTACCCGAACGCCAAAACCGGGCAGGGTGGCATCCCATACGAAATAATCCTTATCCGATGCATCAAGTGCGTCTATCGTGCGTTTGCTTAGTCGTGTCATGTCGCTTCCATTTCTCAATTTGGAAGCATTATGGAAGCAAATGACAGCGAAAGACAAGATATTTTTTGAACCTTTAGAGTAAAAGGAAATCAAAAATACTCAATATAATCAGTACTATGTAACGCTTTATGTGTCACAATGAATTATTATGAACAATTACACAAACTAACTCATAACCTGAAGGTCGTAGGTTCAAATCCTACCCCCGCAACCATATTTAAGGGCTCGTCCTCATCAGAGGGCGGGCCCTTAAACGTTGTACGGGGATTGGTGAATGAACCTCTTCAGGGGCCCTACAAGCGGCAATAGCCGCGCAGGTGGGACAAACTCAATCAAATCCTACCCCCGAAACCAAAATTACCAAACAATATCAATGGATTAATGGAAATATATCGAAGTATCATCGATCTAGTTTTGTAGATTGGGCTACCATCGGGCTACCAATGTGATGCTTCGAGTGCTTTAAGCTTAGTTTGAGATGCCCCTATTTTGCTAGACACCTAGGGACTTCCATTTTTTCTGTTTCTCGAATTCGATAGGCGACAACATTCCGTTGTTACCATGCTTTCTGTTTGGATTGTAAAAGAACTCGATGTAATCAAACACATCCTGGCGAGCCTCTTTACGGGTTGTATAGGTCTTTCGTCTGATCCGCTCTCGCTTCAGCAATTGAAAGAAGCTCTCGGCAACGGCATTGTCACAACAATTGCCCCGACGGCTCATACTAGCTTCCTAATTATGAGCCTTCAGAAATTTTTGCCACTTATAACTGGTAAACTGACTCCCTTGATCAGAGTGAAGGATCACTTTTGACTTTGGCTTTCGCCGCCAAACGGCCATTAAGAGTGCGCTCAACACTAGATCCATTTGCATTCTGGATTGCATCGACCAGCCAATAATCCGGCGCGAATACAGATCAATGATAACGGCAAGATAGAGTCAACCTTCGTGGGTTTTTATGTAGGTAATATCCGCCACCCAAGCTTGATCCGGCTTCTCAACATAAAAAACCCTGGCCAGATGATTGGGCGCAACAACAGCAAGTCGCCCCCCATAGAAGCCAGCCTTACGTTTATAGCCAATTTGCGCTTTAATGGCGGCAAGACTTGTTAGCCAGGCTACTTTGTTGAGGCTACATACCTCTCCAAGAGATCTCAGGTCATCATGCAGTTTACGGTAACCGTAGACACAACCGCTTTCCAGCCAAGCCTGTTTTAACAGGTCAGTTAGCCGCAAATCATCTTTGGCTTTGTTGCTCAAAGGTTCTTTAAGCCATGCATAAAACCCACTGGGGTGAACTTTGAGAAGGCGGCACATCGGGCGAACACTGAAAACAAAACGGTGGGCCTTGATAAAGGCGTACTTTACTTGGCATCTTTTGCGAAGTACACCGTTGCCTTTTTTAATATATCCCGCTCCTCAGTCACCCGCGATAGTTCAGCTTTTAAACGGCGGATCTCAGAGGTCTGATCAACGTCTCGTTGACGCTCAGGCTCCGGCTTATGATACGTCATCTTCCAGTCATAAAGTGACTTCGTGCTAATACCCAATCGATTGGAGACTTCTTTTACCGAATATCCGCGTTCTGTGATTTGAGCGACCGCATCGCGTTTGAATTCTTCTGTGTGGCGAATACCTGACATGATCTAAAGCTCCTTGCTTCATTTTTAAACTGCAAGGTGTCTACAAATTCAAGGGCATCTCAGTTTTGCAGAACTAAATGGCAAATTACCGGTCTTTTTTGCCTGATAGCCGTTTAGGCTGTCGTCACTTGCGAACCCCGCGAACAAACTAACGTCGTAACTTTAACAGGTTACGGCGTTATATCGTTAACGTCGCCCGCGTGCGGAAAACCGTCTGCAACCAGAAGGGCTACCACAGGGATACTTTCGGTGTTTAGGGCGCCAGCGCAATTTCTTTCGTCAGTAACTGCTTGGCGACGAAAGGGGAGGTCATGGCGCGGATTAAGGCACTGTAATTGAGTTGGAAGTGGGTTTCGGTGCCGATTGGCATTGTATTTCGTCCAGAATCTACAATCAGGTGATCACTACTTGATCCAAGAATTTTAATCCCGGATGGCGGGGTCAGGCCTTCAGGATCGCAATCCATATGCCCCAAAGCAAATATAGCCTGTGAGATATGCCCGCTGTCGCGTATTGGAGTTGCTTTGCCAAAAGCTGTTTCAGCGACCTCTCCCCAAGGCTGAGATGGTTTGATTTTTGACTCAATGACTTCTGCGACGAGTGTGATCGCGTCTGTATGGAGACCTTTGATTGGTTGGCGATAAAGCGGCTCACATCCGAGAAAGATCGCTTCTCCCAGGCGAAGGTTGTTAATCCGGCCGGTATTGGAGGCATTAAGCAGCCACTGAAGATTACTCGAATTACCCCCGGATACAATTGATATAATAGGTCCGAAAGTTGTGTCTATTGCATTTGCAAGTGTGGATAGCTCCGCCATATTTTTCTCATCTGGCGCAACCCCGCAACGGCAGGCCAGATTAGTACCGATCCCTTTAAACAAGATATTCGGAAAGCGCAGGGTTCGACGGACAACCTCTTCAAGATCGTTTGGCATAATGCCTTCGCGCAAATCACCAAGCTCAACCATCAATAGGACGCCGTGAGAAAGTCTCATTGCCTGCGCTGATTTAGAAAGCTCTGAAATAACATCCAGTTCGGTGTTGAAGCTGACGTCTGTATTTTTGACGACCAGATCCGCCTGGCTGATCATTGGAGAGCGGATAAGGGCCATCGGTGCTTTTATGTTGGACTGGTGCATGGTTTGGATATTTTTAATCCGCGAGTCTGCCAGGCCGTTTACCCCGGCGGCCAACAATTCTCTGGCGATGCTCGGTAATCCTAACACTGCTTTGGTTACAGCGGAAACCGAAATCCCGCGGTATTTCAGCAAATTAACCAGAACTTTTGCATTGTGGTGCACTTTGGAGAGATCAATTTCCAGCCGTGGGGCCGTCAATTTGTGATCCCAACGGCCTTTTTTCTGAGGTGAGGGAATGATGTGAGTACCATTTCAACTAAATGATCAGGTGATCTCGTCAGTGCATCCGTTGCCGGAATAGCAAGTTCGTTTTCAAAATGTATGATTGCAGCGTCAACTTCGGCTTCAGACATATTCTCGTGGTTTATCGTAAGGCCAATGACCTTCGTATCGGCAAAGGTCTCGATCAGGTTAATCTCGCGGGATGGGGTTGGCATTGGTAATTGGTCAAAGTCACATCGGTTGATGCGTCCAGGAGCATGTTGAAGCACGACACCGTCAGGACAGGCCCCCCGCAATATGAAGGATGAGGTTGAGAATGCCGGATGACTGAGTGCTCCCTGACCCTCGACAATTATGATATCCGGACTTTCGGCTTCGAAAGCTTCAACGAGTGTGGCTTCTAATTCACCGCAACAAAATTGGGACGGGACAGCGTCGAGAGCAATGCCATATCGCGCGCCTTGAATTAAGCCGGTTTGTCCTGTGCCAACCATTACTGCCTTGACACCATATTCGTTAAGTGCCCTTGTCAGGATTGTCGCAGTAGTGCGCTTGCCGATTGCACAATCGGTGCCGAGCACAGCAATGCGAGGACAGGTGACCTTTGCGATCGCGCCACTAAACATACGAAGGTCTTTTTTGTCACGTGGTTTTCGAATGTCGAGAATTGTAACATCGTAAGTGAGACAAGCTGCGGCAAAGATCGGATCGTCATTGAGGAATTCATGCAGGCCACTTACAATATTCATTCCATGGCTCATGGCTTCGATTACGAGAGTGCGTTCATAAGCCGAGAGCATACCGCTTGACGGTGCCATGCCATATATAAAATAGTCAGGCAAGTTTTCAGAGAAGAACAATGCTTCAGCGAGATCGCGGTAAATAGGAATTCCGTTTGGTGCATCTCCGAGTGTCATGCTGGCATCAAAACCGGCCTTTTCACTGTCGATGACTGACAGGATTTTATATTTCTCCGAGTGCCGAACTAATCCGTTGGCCGTTTTACCGTCAATAGCACCAAAATTCCCTTCACAATAGACGATTGCCGTCTTGGTTATTTTTGGCAAAGCATGTGTCGGAGATTTGAGATCTGCTTTGATGCCCTTTGTAATAGCGGTTTGGGTTTTGTGGGCGGATGGGGAACTTTGATCGAGAGATATTGCGGAAGGCATATTGTTTCCTTGAATGTCACTTAGCACTGGCAACGGGATCGTGCTAGCAAAGCAACTGCGATTTTGCAGATGTATTAGCGGCGCAGGTAATTGTCGCCGCACATTTGTTATTTGCAATGTGCGATTGGTCGTAAAAGTTACAGAAGACGAGCGTGAGCAGCCCTTTAATAAAGTCGCGTCTTTATTAAAGGGGCTAATAGGGCATTAACGTTTGCTTTTTTTAAGAGCTGCGCTTGGACCAGTAAATACTAGGTTTTTTCTTTTAATGCGATCTGACAGGCTTCTGCAAGTGCTCGATCTGGCCTCTCAGCTCCCAAGGGCGTCGCCCAACCGGCTTTCTCAACAATTCCCCGTCGTTGATAGTTGTTGGCTTCTTTCAATTTTACGAGGACATCCATTGAATTCGCATCGCGTTTGGAATTTTGAAGGCAATAAGGCAAAAGTGCCTCAGTAACAGCTGTTGCCGAGCTCTTGCTTGACATTTGTAGGGCTGCATTCGCTGTGACCCAGCCACCCCAGTTAAACCCCACTATAGCCAGAGCAATAGCACCGGTTCCTGCACCAATCAAGGCAGGTTTCGTCCATTCAGGGATTTGCATAATAAGTCCGATCTGTATCAGGACAGGCACGCAGTGTCGCGTGCAAGTATTAATGTTATAACACACAGTCGTAAATAACGCGCATGGTTTAACGAAGTATTTTTCAAGTCAGATTGATTTGTTTCAATAAAAACTGGCTGGGACGCCATTAATTTAGCAAATATTCTTACACCGAAGCGCAAGTAAACTTGCCTTTATGTCCCCGCAACTAAGCAAATCAACGGCTTGTCGCAAAAAAAAGCTGAGCCGTTTTATTGTTCGCGGTCTTCGGTGCAAATATTCGTGCTGGACGTAGGGCGGGGAAAAAAAGCAAAAAAAATATAAACAGAAGGACTGCCAAAGGGTTACTTTGGGTGCAGATTTGATCCTTCGGAAAGAGGTATTAAACATACCTTTGACAGGTTACGGCCAAAGGGGCTTCTGAGCACCGGCTAAACCACATGGACGCTAAACTCTATCAGCAACCAAGAAAATGCCCCGTTGTGTCTACGATGCCGCAGGGTCAGCGATCAGAGGTTGATTTAACAGCGGAAGTGGTGTGGGCGCATGGTGAACGAAAAATGAGAGGAAATCCGTCAATAATCTGGTGGCGCCGAAAACGGTTTTGCTGGTAGTGACACACGGTTTTACCTGTCACCGAGCGAAAAATAATGAGCACAATACCCAAAGCCGATAAACGAATTCTGTTCAACAACGCTCCTATAAAGGTGAGCATTACCATATTGTGCGGCCTTTGCGATTAAACATTTCCAATTTTGGTCGTATATGCGGTGCGATGTCATTTTAGAAGCTGGCTAGCGTACAATAACTAAGGATTAGTCCACACAGGCAGTATTTTACTGCAAGAATTGCATCATTAATGAAGCAATGCCGAGAAACGCGAAGAAGCCAGCGACGTCTGTAACGGTGGTTAGGATGATTGAGGATGATGTGGCAGGATCTTGACCAAGGCGTGTGAGCAACACGGGGATCAACGCGCCAGTAAATCCTGCCGCGATCATGGCAATGACCATCGATGACATGATAACAGCGACCAGGCCTATGGATTGACTCCAGATAAAAACACCGATGCCACAGGTGATTGCTATTGCTACTCCGTTTAGGAAACCGGCAATCACTTCCTTGCGGACGACCCGCGCCCACTGTCGCACTGTAATCTCTCGCAGGGCCAGACCGCGCATCGTAACGGCAAGGGCTTGCGCACCAGTATTGCCAGATTGCCCCGCGACAACCGGTAACAAAACAGCAAGAGCCGTAACTTGAGCAATCGTTGCTTCAAAAATCCCAACGACTGACGCTGCTAAGAATGCGGTTAGCAGGTTTATTTGTAACCAGGGCATACGCTTTTTTACGGTGAAAAAAGGACTTGAAAGCGCCCGCTCTTCTTTACTGGCACCTACCATGGTTTGTAGACCCGCAGTTGCATTCTGTTGGACTGTTTTGGCAATATCGGTATGCGTAACCGCCCCAAGGAAGATACCGTCAAGGTCGACCACTGCAATATCGAGTACGTCTCGGTTTTCAAAAAGCTGGGCCACGATGCTGAGAGAGTCAATTGGACGAACCACTGCGACAATCGGCGTTTCCATTGATCCAAGTACCGCGTCTTCAGGTGCAAGTGCTGCGTCCTGCAGCGAAACTTTACCGGTGAGGCGCAGGTTATCATCGACAAGAAACAGGCTTCTCGCAGTTGTCATTCCACCTTTGCGTAATCGTTTCAAGGCATCTGCGACCTTCGCATCGCGGCGGAATGTCCAGACCGAGGTGTCCATAATTCGTCCAGCGGTATCCCTTGGATAAGACATGATTGTTTCAAGGTCGCGGCGGATCGTGTCGTCAAGGCGAACAAGTCGCTCAGCTCTTTCTTCTTGGCTTAGATGGCCGAGTACTCTTACAGCTGCCGGTGGCGGCAATTCAGTCAGCAATTCATCCGCCATGCTATCGGGCAACGCCCGTAACAGCCTTGAGGCCGTATCCGGGGTTATTTTTAGAATAGCGGGAATAAGTACTTTTACGGGTTGGCGGGTAACGGCGTCAATCACTTCTGCCGCAGGAAGCTCTTCGATTTTTTTTGCGACGTCGCTTGGATAGTCAAGAAAAAACCGGCGGTTCAGGTTGTCTGCTGGGGTTGCCAAATAGTCGGTCATGGACGTTTCTCCTCAGCTGATACCTTCTGAGTTTCAGTAACGATCTTAGCCAATCCATTTATGCTTACGAGAAAAGCATCGAGTATTGATGCCGCAATTGACTGGTTGAAACGTGTATTTTCCACGGGTTGAACCTGTAATGCGTCCTTTGCTGTTTTCCTTAACAATACACCTATTGTTTGGTCCTGACGGTTGATCACGGGAAGCTCGCTATAATCGACCCACCCAGAAAGATCATGAACTGACAATAAGGTCGAGCGGGCTGATATTCGGGCGACGCCTAGATCCATTATTTTGCTCAATAAAGTGTCTGGTGGGTTTTGCAAAAGATCGCGTGCTGAGACCGCACCAATGAGTTTGTAGTCAGCACCTATTATATGAATGATATTTGATTTGGTTTTTTTGGACTGTCGAAACAGTTCCATTGCGTCTGAAACCATGTGCTCCTGAGTGAGGGTCATGATAGCCGTCGTCATATGCGCGCCCACGGTATCATCAGGGTATTTCAGGGACGTCTCAAAGTCCGTGCGAAGTTTTTCTGGAAGTGCCAACAAAATGCGCGAGCGATCTTTAATGGCAATATTCCGTAAAATAGCCGACGCATCTCGATAATCAATCTGTCCTAAAGAAGCGGCGGCACTTACAGCATTCATTTTGGTAAGAATAACAGCGGCCGACCAAGGGGGCATTGCTGCCAGAACAGGGGCTGCGAACCGGGCAGGAATTTCATCAAGAAACTGTGCAGCATCTGTCGCTTTTAACGAGGCGAGTTCTCGGCTGGCAGAGAGTGGTTTTTGTTCTAGGAAGGCCAGCGTTAATGGAGAGAAATTAGACATCATCGTTCCCTTCCACGGAAGTCAAGATTTCGATAATCTGGTTATCAATGATGCGTGCTGGCAAGAGCATGCGACCGGTTGCAGTATCAAGCGCAATGTGAGCCTCCGTAACCTCCAGAATATCACCTTCAATATCCCCAATTCGGACCTTAAGGCCAGGCTGTAGAGTTCCGCGTGCTGTTCGAGCGCCAATCAGGTTGCGTACATGTTCCTGGGCTCCGAGGCCAAAGGCAATAGAAAATCCGGCGATTGAGGCCCCGGTGACCACTGTCAGTAAGGTAATTAAAAAAGAAACTTTTACACCAAATTGGTCAAGACCGATTATCAGAGCTGTTACGAAGATAAAGCCCTGGGCAAGTCGGCCAACGAAAATGCTTTTGCTTGATGTTTCTTCACCGGCACTAGAGGTCACCAACTTGCCGACATATAGGCTTGCTATATACCCAAAGGCAATGATGAAAATACCGAGTACGAGGTTTGGTAAATAGAAAACTATTTCATTGAGCCAGCTGGATATTGCAGAGAAGCCGGCCATGCGCGCTGCAACAGTGATTGTCAAAAACAGAATAATCCAGAAGGTCACCTCAGCCACAATTGAGGTTACAGGCGCGGTTAGGCGAATAGTTGACAGCGTCCCTTTTCGAAAGACGCGATCTAGCAATCTGTTTACGGTGTTGGGGAGGCGCCTTACAAGGTCGCGCACGATGCGGGCGAGAAACCACCCTGCAATGGATATCAGTATCGCACCTAGAAAACCCGGTGCTATGTCCATGATGCTAGACGTGGTTTCAGCCGCCTTTTCTCCAAAAATCGAAACCCATGATGTGCTTGTCTCTGTCATCTTTCGTTCCAATCAAAAAATTCGAAAGCGAACAACTTCGTATTTTGGGGGACTACAAAGAAAATTACTTCAGAATGAAAATTAGAATAATCTAAATCAGATGTTACCACAGTAATGGGCGTCGTCACATTAAATTGCGATAAGCATCGGGAAGCTTAAGTGGTTTTTTGAGGCGGCGGCGTTTGCAGGTTACCCCAATAGCCCATAGCTTCGGCTTGGCATTCTTTGAGAGAGAGGTGGGGGCGAAAAACGCTATATTATCGTTCTTTTCGCCGCGAAATTGGTGTGGCGACAACTGGGTCTGCTTGTGACTAGAAATGGGTTTTCTTGCCACCTAATATTTAGCTTTTACCAAGGATACTGGGATTTATATTTCTGACTATTAGGCGCCCCCACAGCGCCAATTGAGAATAAGCAATAGTGCGCATTACTTACCCAAGGGTGGCAGTATGCTAGGCGTGATGCTTTGAGCAGTTACCACAGCGGAGCGAGACTTGTTGTCATTTGGTTGTTTTCATAATATGATAAAAAAATAATATAAAAAAGTAGTGAGTGGTGTTTCAGACCTAAAAACGCTGCCGGTTTAGTTTTTTCTAAAAACTATTTCTCTTTTGGAGGCTGATCCCGTGAAATTCCATTTATTTACAAAAATGCGTCCAATTCCATTGCTGGTACTTTTCGCTGCCCTATTCTTTAGCCCAGTTTTGCATTCTGGAGAGGTCCGCGAAGAAAGCCATGCGATGGTGCTGTTGCGCGGTTTGCCCACGTTGGGAACCGTACATAGTATCGGAATCGTCGAACTTGATCCCGAGGCTTCAAACTTTGGCGAAATTCTGAGTGAGGTGGAACAACCTGATATGGCGCTTCCGCTGCATCATATGTACTACAGTCCAACTGGTCGATTATACGCTACAGGATTAGATCCAGCTTGTAGTTTGGCGGAAATCAATCTCATCCGCGATGCGTCGGGAAATCCAGTGGTGAAGGGTTTCAGCTGTCTGGATACCAAAGGTCAAATCGTTGGTGAAGACATTATGTGGCATTCCTCCAACGGCAAGGATTATATGTTTGTCACCTTCATGGGCGGGGTTGGTGGCAAGGATGGTGGATCAATCGGGGTCTTCGATCAACAAACGAATGAAGTGGTCAAGATAATTGAAGCCAGACCCAGCCAAGTTGGAGACGGCAAACCGTATATCATGTATCCGCACGGGATATCAGCGTTCAAGGATCGGATGATCGTAACGTCGACAATCCATCCCGATCTAGCAACAGGTGTCGGAAACGCAATCACAGTTATTGATCTCAATACGCTCGAACCGATTGAGAATATTGTCGTCGAAAAGGAAAAGCCTGTGGGCTTTCCTTCTTCGCCCGTCGAAGTCTTGTTTACACGTCCCGATATACACCCGAACGCTAAGCCTGCGGTCCTTGTAAATACTATGTTTGGCTTTGAAACTTGGCGAATACCCTATGATGAAACAACCAAGAAATTTGGGGTGGCGGAAGTCGTATATAGTGGCGTTGAAAACAAGACCGGTGTTCCGCTTGAGTTTTATGGTAATGAAACTGAATTATTCATCAGCCACGCGTTGCCAGGAGTTGTGAAGCGTTACAAGCTTTCTGAGTTGCCAAATCTGGTTCCGGCAGGACCGGATATCAATGCGGATGCTGGCGCCCACCATATGATCTTTTTTTCGTCCCGATCTGGTCGCAAACTCATTGCCGTTCAGAATAACCTTCTTAATCTCGGTGATGCGAAAGCCAACGATCCGACAGATATCGATTTTATTGCGGGTGTGAATGCACATACCATCACAGTGCATGATCTTGAAACGGGTGAAAGACTGGCAGCGGTGGACTTCAAAAAACGATATAGTAAAGGCGTCGACAATGTTGAAGGCCTATTCGGATCTGGATTTGTTCACCATCACTGATCTATAGAGAAAATGACCAAACGGTTTTGGATTCTGATCTGTTCGTCTGCAATCCTCGTTGGGGGGCTTGTCTTATATGTTTTCACCCGCGAGAGCGTGCGCGTTTCTGCAACCCCCATCACAAATTTCTCTGCACCGTTTGTTTTTGGTCGGTTCAACATACCAAAAGAGAACCCTTTAACAGAAGAGGCGTTCGCTTTGGGGCGTAGGCTGTTCTACGATCCAATTCTGTCAGGGAACAACGATGTTGCATGCGCGACTTGCCATCAACAACATCTGGCATTTACCGATGGGTTGGCCAGGCCTACAGGGCTTTCAGGAAAAGAGCTTGAGTTCAGCAGTATGAGCTTGGCAAACCTTTTGTGGGGGGCACGTCGATTTTTCTGGAACGGTCGAGCTGTATCTCTAGAAGAACTGGCATTGATTCCAATACAACACCCTGAAGAAATGAACCAGAACTTGGACGAACTTCTGCGCGAACTGAAGAAATCTGAGAAATATCGATATATGTTCGCCCAGACTTTTGGTGATATCTCGTCGGATGCGGTTGCGAAAGCCCTTGCAACGTTCATGCGGCTGCTGATTTCATCTGATTCAAAGTATGATCAGTTTCTGCGTGGTGAAGTCAATCTGAGCCCATTGGAAGAACATGGCCGCAAATTATTTATGGCGCACCCTGATGTCAAAGCGTCACTACGCGGTGCAAATTGCATTGACTGTCACAGCCAGTTTCTTACCTCCGGCTTTCGTGATGCTTTCGACGGATTTTCCAACAACGGACTGGACAGCGAAGAACATCTGTCCAAAGGCTTGGAGGCAGTAACCAAGGATCCGAAGCATCGGGGTCTGTTCAAAGTACCAACACTGCGAAATATCGCACTAACTGCCCCTTACATGCATGACGGACGCTTTCGAACTCTGGAAGAAGTCATGGATCACTATATAAATGGCATCAAGATTAGTACGACTTTGAGCCCCTTGATACTTGAAGCGGATAATTCACCTTCTGATAACGATCCGTCCGTTGGCCTAAAACTCAACGACAGCGAAAAGAAGGCGATCATAGCATTTCTGCACACTTTGACTGACGAGAAATTTGTCTCCAACCAGAAACTATCTAATCCTTTCGAAGGAGGGAGCTAATGTCACGTCTCGCAAAACTCACGATGGCTATGATTAGTTTGGGAGTGATAATTACGGTCACTTGGCTGATTTTGTCCAACATCTCGCCATCCTTCAACAGCCTTGCATTGGTGTTCAACGCAAAAGTTGGCGATCAGGCCCTCGTTTTCGACAAGTTCAATTATACAAATCCAGAAGGCTCTGAGAAATTCAAGATCCGAGATTTTCGCTTTTTTATAAGCAACATCACGTTACACAGTGGAGACGATAAATACATCGAAACCAATAGTTATCATCTTGCGCGTTTTGACAATGAGCAAACCTCCTACTCTATCATTTTGCAAGATGTTGAACTCAATGAAATAGACAAGATTACCTTTTCCATCGGCGTGGACTCTGACGCAAATTCCTCACTCGAGCCGCTCGGTGATCTTGATCCCAACAGTAAAATGGCTTGGAACTGGGAGGTGGGCTATAAGTTTGTCCTATTGGAGGGGGGCATCCAAATAAACAAACAGGTGCGTCCGCTGGTCTACCATATCGGTTTTGATGAAAATCGTCGTGACCTGGAATTCAGTTTCCCTACAGGCTATGCGTTAAGTGATGGGATGAAGATTCAATACACTGTGGACGCTATGAAGCTCTTTGCCAGTACTTCCAGCGTGAATATTGCGGATATTCAATCTGTAAAATTTGACAAGACGGATGCTCGCCTGTTTGCCGATAATTATCAAAAAATGATCTCCGCAAACTGGAAATAAGAGATAGAAACGCGCCTTCGGGAATTGACACTTTGTTGACTGCTGTTGAGCCTACGGAATTCTTTTGGGTAACGTGCATTCCAACGAGGGGGCAAGATTTATTCAAGCAAATTCCACGACGCGCATTATATTTGGTGGGAGCATAATTTTTGAAAGTATAGATCCTCCCAAGCTTTTGGTGCGGTATGCGTCTCTGTGTTTACTTTACATTCATGGCTGAACGGTAGGCTGCAAGAATATATTCATCAACAGATTTCGGGACCCGTTTGTGGGGCAGATATAGCCGCACGGAGGCGAGGGGAAACGCGACAATCCCATGAAGGCAGGCTTGCATGTTCAAGGCATGTTTTTTTGAATAAGCAATCATTGCGGCGTGCGTTTCTGCGTTTAGGGCATCTACAGCCTGCCTGATTTCCGATGGGGCTTTCTCATTTAATAATGTCTCGCGGCGTCCCACACATAATATGACGGCCCTTTCGCGATGGGCCCGGGAGAATTGCGGCGTTACAAGAGCCGCCCGTTCGCCCGCTTCCAGGCCGGGAGACTGAATGGCCTTCAGAAACTCCTTTTGAAAGGCCTGCAAGGCATCCAGCCAAGCGGCCGCCGTGATCCCCTCGCGTGATCCGTAGTGGTGATACAGAGATCCAACCGAGACACCTGTGTCCACTGCTAGATCATGAATTCTGAATTCATCCCCTTGCGCGACCTGATGGCTGACGGCTTCGAATATTTTTTGAACTGAAATTGTTGACTTTCTACCCATACCGATGAATATACTAGAAAAAATATTCTAGTAAAGGAAAAATCTGATGTTGATTTCGATTTGGCTTGCCGCGGTGGCTTCGGCTGTGACGTTTGTGGTGCATTTTTTCGTTGGAGGTAGAATGGTTGCTGCGCCGCTCCTTAAAGATAAAACGCTGCCTGTAGCATCAAAGTGGCTCAATTATTATTGTTGGCATGTGACCTCGGTAATGTTGATTTTCTTTATAGCAGGGTTTGTCTGGTTGGCTGTCGTCCCGGATCGGCCCTCGGTAGTCTTCTTGGCACTGCTCAGTATTTCTCTTTCGGTTTTAAGTGCAACGGTCGCTCTGAGGGCCAATCTTGCGCCTTGGCGTTTCCCGTCAACGTCCCTGTTTGCGGTTATTGCTATCTTTGGCTTCATTGCAGTGCTTGCGGAATGACTTCAAAGGTCAGGAATTTATTGGGCAAACACCTGTCGCCACGGAGGAGGAAATGGTGAGCTATCAGACATACCATCGCGTAAATGGTCTTTTTATCAGTCTTTTTATCGTTTTACATATGGCTACACATTTGTCGGGATTGTGGGGCATTGATGCTTATAACGCGATGCAACAGGTGATGCGGATCGTCTATCGCAATACAGTTGTAGAACCCATTTTACTTGTGTCTGTTGTTCTTCAGGTCGGGGTTGGTATTAAATTGGTGAGCCAAAATTTCCGACGAAAACTGAAAGAAAAATGGGCGAGACGACAGGCTCTGTCAGGTCTTTTCTTTTTGTTTTTTATTTCCCAGCATCTGAGTGCATTAGCAATGGCCCGCTGGATAGAGGGGCTGGATACCAGTTTCTTCTGGCCGGCATCCGTCATGAGTGCGCCGCCTTTCTATTGGTATTTCGCGCCTTATTATTTTCTGGGGGTGACAGCAATGTTTGTGCATTTGGGCTGTGCTTTGCGACTATATGCCTTGAGAAGAAAATCAACAGTTTTGGCGGGTTCTCTTTTTTGGGGAGTATCGGGCGGCGGCGGGTTGCTTGCTTTGACCATCGTTTTTATGTTGCTCGGTCTGTTTTATGACATCGAGCTGCCAGCTGTCTGGGTCGGTTATCTCACCAGGGTTAGTGGGGGTTTATACCCCTGATCCCATCGCCAGTTTCAATAACATCACACTAATCTGAAAGGGTTGAATATGTTGGTTCTATCAGCGGTCTTACTTTTTTCCGTTGGGCTTATGCATAGTTTGTTAGGCGGACGGCGTTTAATTGCTCCGATCCTCGCCCGGTCCGATCTGCCGATTATTTTGGGAAGTGTTCGTAATACCCGGCTGACCTTGTGGGTCGGATGGCATATCCTGACCTTGTTTTGGTGGGGGCAGGCGATTGTCCTGATTGTGATCGAAGTTGCCCCGGATTATGTCGCAGAAGCTACTCTTTTGACGTTGGCGTTCAGTTCTTTTGTAGCGGGCGTTTTGGCAATTATACTCTCACAGGCTAAACATAAATCCTGGATCATGTTCCTGCCGCTGGCATTTATAGCATTTTATGCTGCAATTTGGGGTGGGGTCTGAGCATGTGCCAACACGATGGTCGAGATCATCTGTATACCACAATGGCTGGATTGAAACGCTTTGGCCTAAGCGACCTTCTTTTTAGGGTGATTAAACTAAGAAAGCGCCGTCGCCTTAATAGTTGGGTGGAATGTTATACTTTTTGAAAATTTCATCGATTTTTCCAGAGCTGCGCAACTGGTCCATCGCTACTTTCAATTCTTCTAGATGAGGGTAGGGGGCGGCGCTATTTGTGGCAAGAAATGTCTTGAAGGTCTGAATGGGTTCGCTGTAGGCGATATTTTGATCTTCCTGCTGGTTTAAAACACTGCCAGCAATGATGGTGTCTGTGTACCAGGCATCAATCCTATTGTTACGCAACAGTTTGATCAATTCGCGACCTTCACCGGGGACTCGGTGAACACGTTCAAAACCATGCTCGGTCAACCAATTGTCCCAACTCGATTTCAGTTGAACACCAATATGTTTTTCGCGGGCAGTTTCAACTGTTAGCTTAATATTATTAAAGGTTATGAAATGGGTTTGGTTGTTGAAGATATTAACCCGCCAAACGTAGTTTTGTTCCCGCGTCGTTGTTCTGGACAACGGAAATATAAGGGCGTGCGGTGTTTGCTTGGCCATATACTGGGCTCTGGCCCACGGAAGAACGATTAATTTGAAATCTTTCTGTACGAGTTTAAAAAGCTCTTGGACAATTTCATAAGCAATACCCGGCTGATGTGGGTCTTCTGTCACCACATGCGGAAAATGGGATGTGTAGATCGTCACGGGTTCTGACGCTATTGCGCTGCGTACAAACAGAGTCATGAAAATGGAAATGCATAAAATTGAGGTGGTGATTTTTTTCAGTAAAACCACATTTCCCCCCCTACAACTGAACATATTTCACCAGAAAATTAATAATCAAAGATTTCAAAAACAATGAATGAATACAACTTTTCTATGTGCGTGCAACGTTTTTGTGTGCACGCTCAGTTATTCCCTAACGTTGATTGTAACATTATAAGGCCGAAATGAAGGTCGCGGCTAGCAATTTTATGTCGCTTTCCAAGGACGGGAGGGGTTTGGGGCTTTTTATCTTTTCCCAAAAGTCTTCGCTGTGGCTTGGGTTAAGGGGCGGAGTATGCCCGTTCAGGCAGAGACCGCCAATGGAGACCTGGAGGTCGTATTTGCTTCAGCGGACATACTTTTTGCGTGTTTTCTTTGCGGATATCGTAACTAATTTGATCGTTTCTAAGGTTTTTTATGTCTCTGCAATAGGCTAGATCATATTTTTTATGTCCGAAGAGAAGGTAGGAAAGGCAAAAATATCCTGTTTTAAATCACTGGCAGAGATCCTGTGTCGCATTGCCATTGCAAAAATGTGGATTAACTCCTCACCGTGATGTCCGACCATGTGGGCACCAACGATTTGATCGCTATCCTCGTCAATAATGACCTTTGCGTAAGCGACTGTCTCGGCATAGGTCTTTCCAGAAAACCAATTGGACATATCGCTTTCTGTCAC
Organism: Sneathiella sp.; assembly: GCF_047631475.1. Taxonomy (GTDB): domain Bacteria; phylum Pseudomonadota; class Alphaproteobacteria; order Sneathiellales; family Sneathiellaceae; genus Sneathiella. The sequence goes on from NZ_JBLHZT010000023.1 coordinate 26,614, forward strand.
TTTTACCAACAAACCTTTCTGTTTAGCCGCTTTTTCTGTTAGCCCAACAGTACTCAGGGCGGGCACTGTATAAACGCCGCTGGGAATTACCGTATAATCTGGTTTGCTGATTGCCCCTTCAACGATATTCGTTCCTACAATTTGTCCTTCATAGGACGCTATTGGAGAGAGTTGGGCGGGTCCGACCAAAGCATCGCCGCATACCCATATGGACGGATTGGAAACAGAACGGAGGTACTCGTCTACTTCAATGGCATGTTGTTTATGCTTGATGTTTGCAGCGTCGAGGTTCAGGTGTTCGACATTCGCAATCCGCCCCGCACCATTAACCACCTGGTCGGTATCAATGGTGTGTTCTTCCTGTTCAATCGAATAGGTAACGCTTAGGCGGCTGCCGTTCTTGGTTATGGTTTTTACGTCCACATTCGTCTTGATCGATATCCCCAGACGTTCGCTTTCCTGTCTAAGGGCGTCGACGGCGCCTTCTTCCATCTGAGGTAACAGATCAGGCATTGCTTCTAGAATAGTGACTCTTGATCCAGCCCTCGCGTAAACGTGGCTAAACTCCATGGCAATGACGCCGCCACCGACAAACACAACCTCTGAAGGCTGCTGTTCCTCTGACAGAATATCCTCCGAGGTGATCATATGCTCGGCCCCGTCAATGGGAAGAGGGCGAGGGGTGGATCCCGTTGCAATAACAATATGGGTACCTTCCAGACGCTCGCCATTGACGGTTATGATATTTGGCCCTGCGAACTGAGCGGTTCCTTCAAAAACATCCCCTCTGTCACGGGCCAGGTTCGCCATTCCATCCGGAATGCCAGCGATCATCGACTTTTCGCGTTTTATCAGGGCGGACCAGTTGAGAGACGGTTTGCCGACGTCAATACAGTGAGTGTTTGCCTGTTCAATTTCATGGAGGGTCTGCGCAGCGGCCACCAGTACTTTTTTAGGGGTGCAACCACGATTTGGGCACGTGCCGCCAAATTCCCGGTTTTCAACAAAGGCGACTGTTTTGCCTGCGGCCCGGACAGTTTTTGAAACCGCGAACCCGGCATTTCCGCCGCCAAGAATGATTACATCATATTTTTTTGTCATGAGGATCTCCTGATTGTTCTGCAATTTGGAACTATCGGTAAGTCTGGTTAAGCGCTGCGCGCCTTTGCAGAATTAACTTAGGGGTTATCGGACCAGATCAGAGGGCGTTCCGGCCCCATAACAGTTTTACGAATGATCGTCGATTAGATTAACGTAAGGCCGTTGGCTTACAAGTCTAGGTCCGATAACGACGGGTAGTCATCAGGACGGGCGCCTTGCGGCCAGAAAAATTTCCGGTCAATTTCTGCAATGGCAAGATCGTTGATGCTCGCAATGCGGCGTTGCATTAAACCATCTGCTGCGAATTCCCAATTTTCGTTACCGTATGAGCGGAACCACTGCCCGTTCACATTCTGCCATTCATAGGCAAATCGCACAGCAATGCGGTTGTCGGTAAACGCCCAGAGTTCTTTTATCAATCTGTATTGATGTTCGGTTTCCCATTTTTTTGTGAGAAAGGCTTCAATATCAGCGCGCCCGCGAATAAATTCGGAACGGTTTCGCCAAATGCAATCCTTTGTGTAGGCCAGTGCAACTTTGGCAGGGTCACGTGAGTTCCAGCCATCTTCGGCGGCCTGCACTTTCTGAATAGCTGTTTCATTACTAAAGGGGGGAAGAGGGGGTCTTGTCATAAAGGTACTCCTATGGATCAGATAAAGGGGGTCTTCGACCAGTCGCCGCAGGTAACGAACTGGCCGAAGACATTTGGCATCGAATGAGGGAGGGGGTTCGATGCCAGGGGACAGGTTACTTGGCTGCGGCCGTTTTTATGGCGGTGACAGCTGTTTCAGTATCGGTGACATGGTTCGCGATCATCCGGAAATTGGTCAGTGCGGCGGCGTAGCCATCATATCCGGGGACCTGCGCGGCTGCTGTGGCATCTGTTACCACCATCACCTCGAACCCTTCTTCAATCAGGGCACGCATATGGGATTCGGTACAAAGATTTGCAGACATTCCGGCAATAATAACTTTGTCTATGCCCTGTTTGCGCAACTGAAGAACCAGATCATTGCTTTCCGGACCAAAGACTTTGTGGGGGCTTGTTACCACTGTGGCGCCGTCATCGATGTACTTTTTATATTGTTCCAACCAATCAGCGCCGGACCCGTTGAAGTCGGTAGTGTCCAGTGGGCTTTTGCGATTGAACATACCGATTTTATGCATCAACGCTTCTAGGGCGCCTTCAAATTTCCAGCTATGGTCATGTGGATAATAATAATGAGGTGACACAAAAACCGGCATGTTTGTGGCCTTGGCGGCGGCAAACAATTGGTCAATATGTTCTACAGTCCCGTTTGCTTCGACATTTTGGCCAACAACCCCCCAAGTCACGCCGTCAGGGCTTAGGAAGTCATTCTGAGGATCGGTAACCAACAAGGCTGTTCTGCCTTGGACAATTTCAAAACCAGGGTCCGGTAATCCACTGCCATCTGCATGCACAATGCTGCTTGCGCTGGTTGTTGCAAGGATAGCCGCCGCCGAGAGAGCAAGGATGCCTGAGTGGAATTTGTTCTGAATAAGGTAGTGCGAAAAAACCTTCATGATATTCTCCATTTCCAGTACAGCATTGCGCTGAATACGCAAATGTACCGATCTGTACACTTTGATAAACGGTAATTGTGTGCTTTGTGGGTAATTGTCAACGTAAAATATAAAAAAATATGGATGATATTTTTTAAGTCATTGAATTATTACAAATATTTTTAAATAGAAAATGGCCACAAAAGATCATAAAATGTACCGATAGGTACGTTTAAAGGGCGTGTGTGGAGTTGTGATGCGGTTTGATGCCCTGATGCAAAGAGTGTTGGGGGTGTTCTCTAGCTGGGTGAAGGGGGGGTATGGCGGTTAAGCGATTTGATGGGCGTGCTCATTTATTTCTGTAAATCGACAATGTTCTTCAAAGTCGATGCTATCCTCAATCACCCTGATATTTTCAAGCTTGGTGTGTTTGTCCAGAATTGGGATGGTAGAAAAAAGGAGGGTATCAACAGACTGCTGATTTGAGCCTAGTGGCAAAATCAAACGCTGAGTGAAGAGGCCTCTATCGTCATCATAGAGAAAGGCCGACTTGGAAAATACGGGGCGCTTGACTTCTACCGCGCAAGCATACAGGTCAATCAGGAATTCGCCATATTTACCTGGTTTTGATTGATTGACGTAAGTTCCCGTAAAGTCTGTCCTGAAGAAATCAACCATTGCCGTGCCGATCAGGCGGTAGCGGAATTGTCTGGGGCCCGTGACGTCGATGAGTCCGATATGGGGGAGTAGGTCCTTGATTTCTTCAGGGTGGATATCGCTTCGCCGGGGAAAGCATTTGCCTCGGGCTTTTATGTGCCAATAGTCCAGCAGGCTCTTCTGATACTCATTTTCGACTTTAGTCCTGAACATATTACAAGGCCTGAAGATGTAAACATATTGACCTAGGTATTTTGGCTAAATGCCGGCATTAGTCAATGAGAAAGGCTTTTTTGGGGTTTGTGCGGCTATCCTAGGGCCCCTCCCTTTTTCGGTGGGCGGCTTAAGGAGAGGGGGTTCTGGGCCGGGTATCTAAAGCTACACCTGGTGATGTCCATTTAGAATTTTATGGGACAAATGACCAGCAAGCAAATAAACAAATATTTTTTAACTATAGACAGAATAAAATTTATATATAGGATGTCTAAATGGAAAATATACCGAAAGAGCTTTCGCAGGTTGCTGATAGGCTGGCAGATTTATATCTGCAGTCTTTTGGCGGAAAAGAAAAAGGCCGATATCGAATTTCAGAGAAATTGGTTAGAAAACTGGCCGATCGCCGACGTCTTTATGAGCGGGATATTCGCGCACTTACCTATTTAATGTATGAAAAAGGGTATGTTTTTATTGATATGGACAGTTTCTTTGTTGTCCTGAGTGCCAATACATTTGTCAATTATCGACGGGTTAATGAGGATAGTCTAACATGAAGGCTTCTGGTCTGCGCAACCAAGTGGGGTCGCGCACTGTTGTTGGGTGGCGCGAATATGTTGCGCTGCCTGATCTGGGGGTCGCTCAAATGCGGGCGAAGCTGGATACGGGCGCAAGAACGTCGGCATTACATGCTGTGCATATAAAGCCTGAAATAATTGACGGTGAAGATTGGGTTTCTTTTCATATTCCGATTTCCAAAATGCCCAAGGACACGATTTGCCGGGCCAAGGTGATTGAACGGCGAAAAATAAAGAATACAAGTGGTGTTCCTGAATTCAGGTATGTTATTGAAACCACGCTAATTTTAGGTGAGTTTTCATGGAAAATTGAAGTTTCGCTGGCAGATCGCGAAAACATGACCCACGATTTGATTTTGGGTCGCACAGCGATCCGGCGATATGATCTACTCGTTACCTCGGGACATTCTTTTTTGACCGGTCGTATCCAAAAAAGCGGTGCCAAAAAACGCAAGCTAAAATCTGAAGCTATCAAATCAACTCATAAGGAGTAATTGAATGAAAATCGCAATGCTGGCCCGTAATCCAAACCTTTACAGCCATAAAAGGTTAAAAGAGGCAGCGGAGGAACGAGGGCATGAGTTGAGAATAATCAATACATTGCAATGCTATATGAATATAGCGTCCCGTCGTCCGGAAGTTTATTACAATGAAGAAAAACTGACCGGATTTGATGCGGTTATTCCAAGGATTGGAGCCTCGGTTACCTTCTACGGAACGGCTGTCCTTCGGCAGTTTGAAATGATGGGTGTTTATCCTCTCAACGAGTCGGTTGCTATTGGTCGCTCGCGCGACAAACTTCGCTCTATGCAGTTGTTAGCGCGGGATGGGATTGGGCTTCCTGTGACAACATTTGCCTATGATCCAAAACAGACCGATAAGGTTTTGAAATTGGCAGGCGGTGCGCCCTTGGTTGTCAAGCTGCTGGAAGGCACGCAGGGAATTGGTGTGGTTTTGGCCGATACAGACCGATCCGCGGCGTCTGTTATTGAGGCGTTTCGCGGCGCCAAAGTGAATATTCTGGTTCAGGAATTCATCAAAGAGGCGGGCGGAACTGATATCCGGGCGCTGGTTATCGGTGGTAAAGTTGTCGCGGCAATGCAGCGCAAGGGTGCTGAAGGAGAATTCAGGTCCAACCTTCACAGAGGCGGAAGCGCGAAGGCCATCAAGATTTCTCCTGAAGAGCGTTCAACCGCCATCAGGGCGGCAAAAGCTATGGGACTTAACGTTTGTGGCGTCGATATGCTGCGGGCGAACCATGGACCTGTTGTTATGGAAGTGAATTCGTCGCCGGGTCTGGAAGGCGTCGAGAAAGCAACCGGTATTGATATCGCGGGTAAAATCATTGAGTTTCTCGAAAAATCAGCGAAGCCAGGCAAGACTAAAACGCGGGGCAAAGGTTAGTGGCTTTACGTGACAATTTTGAAATTGGTTCGCATTCAATAAAACCGGGTACCCGTAAAACAGTCGATTTGCCGGTCAGCATCATGTCTGATCATACGCCGGTAACGCTGTCTGTTCATGTTGTCCACGGGCGCAGACCCGGTCCAACACTTTTTGTAAGTGCGGCAATCCATGGTGATGAAATTATTGGGGTGGAAATTGTTCGCCGCCTGCTCAGGACCGCTAGTTTAAAGAGTATGAAAGGAACCCTTCTTGCGGTTCCAATTGTAAACTCTTTTGGTTTTATGAACCATAGCCGTTACTTACCCGATCGAAGGGATCTTAACCGGTCCTTTCCGGGAAGTGCGACCGGATCACTGGCTTCCCGTCTTGCTCATATTTTCATGACAGAAGTGGTGATGCGGTCGGATGTCGGAATTGATTTACATTCAGCTGCGATCCACCGGGTTAATCTGCCGCAAATCCGTGTAACCCCGTCTAAAGCAGAGACAATGGAGCTTGCACAGGTCTTTCGTGCGCCGCTTACAATCACATCGAAAATCCGTCCGGGTTCCCTGCGGGATGCCGCGCAAAAGAACGGCGTCGATATTTTGCTCTATGAAGCGGGGGAGGGGTTGCGGTTTGATGAATTTGCGGTTCGCGCGGGTGTTTCGGGCGTCCTCCGGGTGATGCGCCATCTTGGAATGATCCCGCATAAAAAGGCCAAGAAGAAGCGGGTGGAAACCATACATGCAACGACAAGCAGCTGGACCCGTGCAGCGGCGGGTGGTGTTCTAAGAACCCACAAGAATATTGGAGAGCGGGTTGAGGTCGGCGATCTACTAGGAGTTGTCTCGGACCCGTTCGGGGAGCACGAAACCGAAATACTTGCTGAATATAGCGGATTGATCATGGGGCGCACAAATTTGCCAATTGTGTATGAAGGGGATGCTTTGTTCCATGTCGCCAAAATCCGAAGCAATATTGATGCAGAAGCGAAAATTGATGCTTTGGCAAAGCAACTGGAAGAAGATATTCTTCTGGACGAAGATGAAATCATATAACAATCGCCATATTCTATCGACTGGGAGACATTAATGAGCGGTCTGTGGACGTCAATTTTAAAGCCGCGCGGATGGGTTACACGGCTTTGCCTTCTGCTATTTGTCGTTGGGTTTTTTCTTCTTGGTTATCTGGATTATCTAAAACCGATACAGGCGTTCCTGGACTCAGATGAACTGGCGTTCAAGGTAGGCGACATCCGTTTTTCATTGTATGCCCTAACGAAGGCGCTAATCGCAATTGTGATTGCTTTCTGGCTCGCAGGTCTGGTTTCTGAATTTGGTGAGAAGAAAATAAGAAGCCTTCAGAATATTAAAGTTAGTAACCGGGCTTTAATGACCAAAGCTTTTCAGATCGGTGTTTATTTTCTGGCCTTCCTAATTGGGCTCGATGTTTTGGGCATCGACCTGACAGCCTTGGCAATTTTCAGCGGTGCCGTTGGTATTGGCGTCGGCTTTGGCCTTCAGAAAATTGCGTCTAACTTTATCAGTGGCACGATACTGCTTTTGGAAAAATCGGTCGAAGAAGCGGATCTGGTTGAACTAAATGACGGAACAACCGGTTTTGTGCGAAATATTGGGGCACGCTATGCTTTGGTTGAAACCTTCGAGGGACGCGAGATCATGGTTCCAAACGAGGATTTTATAACAAACAGGGTGACGAACTGGACCTTGAGTAATACGCGTGGCCGGATTGATATCCATATTGGTGTTTCGTATGGGGCGGATCTTGATTTGGTGAAAGACCTTATTCTTGAAGCCGCGCTGGAACATCCCAGATGCGGGCAAAATCCGCCGCCCGAGGTTTTCCTTGTCGATTTTGCTGAAAGCTCGGTTAATTTCACGCTCTATTTTTGGGTGGATGACATCATTGAAGGTCGAAAACGACCGCGCAGTGATGTCTTGTTTTCCATCTGGCGTCGCTTCAAGGAACATGGCGTGGAAATCCCGTTCCCACAACGCGATGTTCACATAAAAAGCCATGAGGCCCCGAAATGAATTCACCCATCCTTTTAGCGTGCGATTTCAATGGGGAAGGCGGTGGCCGAGCCTTGAATGAAACAGAAGCAACCCAGCAACTTAAGGCGGATCAGTTGGCATGGGTGCATTTGGACGTCAATCACCCTCAGACGAGAGGCTGGCTGGAAAAAGAAGTTTCGTATTTGGATGACTTTATCATTGAAGCCTTAATGGCATGGGAAACCAGACCCCGGATCATGGAAATCGGGGATGGTGTGCTAATCATCCTGCGGGGCGTCAATCTGAACGAAAATGCTTCCCCGGAAGATATGATCTCCATCCGTCTTTGGGTCGACCGTCACAGGATCATCAGTTTGCAAAAAAGGCAGTTGAAGGCAGTAAGTGATATTCACGATCGGATTAATGCCGGGAAGGGACCCAAGGACTGTGCCGAATTCATTTGTCTGCTTATTTCCCGGCTTTTTGATCGTATGGAACCGGTTCTTACAGAATTGGATGAACGGACCGATACAGTTGAAGAGAAGGTCCTGGACGAGCCGGACATGTCTTTGAGAAACGAGATTGTAAATATTCGAAAACAAGCCATTATTTTGCGGCGTTACATGGCACCGCAAAAAGATGCGATCGGACAATTGCGTAATTCGTCTCTGGAATGGTTTGACATAACTGACAAGCGAAACCTGCTTGAAAGCTATGACCGCATTTTGAGATATATTGAAGACTTGGATGCTATCCGCGAGCGGGCCCAGATCGTTAAGGATGAACTGGTGAATACGCTTTCTGACAGGCTGAACAAGAATATGTATGTCCTGTCAGTTATTGCTGCCATCTTTCTGCCGCTCGGGTTTTTGACCGGCCTTTTAGGTATTAATGTTGGGGGCATTCCGGGGACAGATTATAAATACGCATTCTGGCTTTTTTCTGGACTGCTGATTGGGGTCGTGGGGATACAGATCTACGCCTTCAAGCGGTTGAAATGGTTCTGATACTACCAGCGCAGATCTGTTCAGGGTCGCCTGCATTTGAACGTAGGCAACCCCGGTAGATCGTTATTTCCGACGGTATTCCTGGGTCCAAATGGTGCAAATATCCAGTTTGAGTATTCTCAGCGATAAAACCGCCAGCAATAGTCTGTCAATTTTGCTTATTAGATACGCGGGAAAGTGATTGCTGGGTAAGCCTGCAGCAATTGCGCCCTCTTTAAGGGCGGACAATAAGTCCAGTAAATCCGGGGCGTGTTCAGCATTTATTTCTGAAGAGCAAACGTCCGTGTAGACCTTCTCAAGGGCAGGCCAGTCTTGAATATTTTCGGCGCTTGCAAACCGGTGAAACAAGCCAAGACCCTGAATAAGAGTTTCCACAGAAATTGACGGCGCATCATAAAGCTGATTGCTGTAATTTACCGGAGGAACGCTTTGTAGGGATATCATGTCTGGCAGGATGCGCGCCGGGTCGTTGATGTGATTACTATGCTGAGTAATGAGCTCTTTCAGATGATTTGCGAAGGTACAGCATGTCTCGTGATCAAGATTGTTCTCCCGACTTTGTGCGTCGGTAAAAACAGTCAAAGACTGCAGAATGCCTGCATAGTCAGGCTGACGCCCATCCTCGTTTGCAAAAGTATCCAGAAAATCGTTCCAAAAAGAACGACAGGCAAATTGTGCAATTTTTTGATCTAGATAGAGGGCTGATTTCGTTTGATGCGCGTGCATATCAGCAAGCTTTTTTCTTTCAAATTCATTGAGATTTTCTACAAAGCGACCTTTCAACGCCCGAAATGCATCCTCAAAAAGGCTCGCATTTTCATAAGGGAGCAATGCCTGTTCTTGAGGAGCCAGATCGCGCTCCCCTGAGGGGGGTACTTTCGCCTCTTCTTCCAAAACCAGTTCTGCCGATCTTGGGGCGGGAGCGGATAATGGGTGTGGTTGAGGTTGAGGAGTATTTTTTAAAATCGTTTTGGCAATTTCGGACGCTGACAGATGCATCTGGTGTCGTAAGTTCGCCGGGTCTGAAATTGCGGCCCAAGTATATTGAAACCGGCCCACCAATTCCATAAAGAGTGGTAATCGATAGATATCCAGTGTTTCGGGATGAAAAGGGCGCGCATGAAAGAAGTGTAGGACATAATCCTGAAAATTTTTTGTATTTTTTAAGGGCGCCTTGTCAGCTGCCGCTAATATACAGTCTGTCAAATAGGCTTCTAGAGTTTTTGGCATGATATTCCCTTATGTTAATGGCTTCACAAAGGGACGTACCGGGTGTTTAGCTGTGACAGTTTGAACGCATAACGTATCATTTGAGAGAGTATTCGATTATTTTAAATGTGGTTTTTCGCACATTGGTCGATCCGAATATTCACTAGTGTTTAAGCATTGCTGTTTCTGGAGGCTGAACCGGGAGTGGTTTTTCCTTTTCATAATAAATGAATTCAATATCTGCCGATCAATTCTATGGAAGTCTTACTGGGGGAACTATGCGGGACGAAATTTCAAGCAAGAGTCTTGGTTCATCATCTGAATTACTGGTGATATCTGATTTGAAACAGGATTTTATACCCATTCGCGATTCCATTACATATGCGACGCGTCTTAGAATTTTGTTGCGGGCCCTCAATTCTATTCGAAAAATCGGGTTAGAGGAAAAAGGAGAAACGATCTACGTGGGTCCGATTGATCGTCTGCAAACGATCCATACGGTGCGCTGGACTGTAATTGAAGAAAATCGAAAGATGCTTTTGGCCGTAACTTTCGACCGCTCGTTAGAAACCTATGTAAGGCGGATCGTTGATATCGCAGGCCCTGTTCTAGATGCGATCCTGTGTCATTGCAGTGGTTATAAGGACCATACCTGCTGGCAGGGCCATGAAGGCTTTTCGCGCTATGTGGCGAAAAACCAAATTGATGTAGATTTTTATGGCGCGTCTTCTCCGCATCTGACGGTCGACGATATCGTTTATTTGACCAAGCTTGAGCAAAAGCAGCGGTCGATGACCGACCTTTGCAAGTTTGACGAGTTCGCTGCCAAGTTAAATCTGCCATCCCAGTCGGATAATGTGCGCGAAGCGCTAAAAAACAAGCCGGAAGAGGCTAAACAGCAAGCGCTTGATCTGATCAGTGCCATGTACAGATTAAAAGATTATTTTCCTTACGCCAGAAAAGGGCAGCCTCATATCGGAAGTGATCAATTTTACCTGCAGCGACTGACAGAAGCGTTGGTTTTCGAATTCAAGCCGTCTTCTTTGACCGCCGCGGAATATGATCAGTATCGAAAGGAAATTGACTGGTTTGCATCGTTTGAAACGAACCTTTCTTCCATCTTAACAGAAGAAGCACCTGTCGCACCGGATCCGAGGGACGTGCAGGGCGGGATCCTAAACAGCTACGGGGCGACTGACACAGGCTATTTGATGTTGCTTCAGTTTTCTGATGAAAAAAAGGCCAAGGCGTTTTTAAAGAACCGCAAGAAGGAATTGACCACCGCAGGCGAGCTGGTTGACAAAAAAGTCTACTGTAATTTTTCTTTGACCTATCGCGGATTGAAAGCATTGGGCCTTAACGAGCCGGTTCTTCGACAATTCCCGAAGGAATTTCGTGAAGGGATGGAGGCACGGGCTGGAAAACTAGGTGACATGGGGCGCAATTATCCCAAAAACTGGCGTCTTCCCCGGCACTCTGTGACTGGACATGAGGTTAAGATGTCCTCGGTTGATATGGTGGTCCAGCTGCAAGGATATGCGAGCCCTAAAGGAAAAAAAGCAGCGTCACTTCATCGGAAACTGGAAGGGTGGAAAAAGGCGGCGGAAAAAGCAGGCGTCGATATTCTGGCAATCGAACAGATGCAAAGAACAAAAGCACCGGATGGGAGCGGGTTTGTTGAGCATTTCGGATTTTTGGACGGTGTAAGTCAGCCTCATGTTAAGGGCGTTGGAGCTTCCAAGCCGAAAGCGCGAAATGACAGGGATGCAATCTTATTGGGCGACGTCTTTATGGGATATCAAAGTGAAAGAGATGTTCCTAAAACGGTCAAATTCCCGGACGAAGTGGAAATGGAGCCTTTGCTGAAAGATGGCACCTTTCTTGTGGTCAGAAAGCTGAAGCAAAATGTCAAAAGCTTCAATGACTTCGTAAATGGTTCCAAAAACACCATTGGGCGCCGGGCGTTGGAGGCAAAAATGATGGGCCGGTATCCGAATGGAACGCCGTTGCTTCCCGATCATGTGTCGCTGGGCAAAAATATAAACGACTTTGACTATCAGGACGATCCGGATGGTGTCGTGTGCCCGATGCATTCGCATATCCGGCGAACCAATCCAAGAGAGATGTCGAAACCGAAGGCCGAAGGTCCACCGACGCCCCGTATTATCCGGCGAGGATTTTCTTATGGGTCAAGATACAGTCACGAAACGGCACATGAAGAAAGAGGTCTGTTTTTTATGGCTTATAATGCCAGTATAGCAGAGCAGTTCGAAGTTATTCAGCGCTGGATAAACGGGGGAAATAGCACCGGCGTCATGAGTAAACATTTCGACGCGATAATGGCGGCCCGCCACGACGAAGAAGATCGAACCATCCGTTTCATGCATGACAATCAGGTGCATCGAATAGAGTTGCCGAAAGAACAGTTTGTTGATTTGGAATGGGGACTCTATTTGTTTGTTCCCTCACTTGATGCTATTGACAGGTTATGCGGTTCTGAGGATGCGTTGCCGCAGATATCTGATGGCCGATTGGCGGGTGGGGCAAAATCAATTTTCCAGTTGCAGAGTATGGAACGTGAGTTGACGGCTTTAGGCTACCCGGAACCTGTCGTGCAAGAGCGCATGCGGTACGCCTGGAAGGCGCTATTAGAAGACCCTAGCGGTGAGGATCTGGCCGACGAGGTCTGGGCTAAAATTCGCCATGATGGGGGTGTTCTGCAAACTCCTTATGGGGTTCTGGTCGGAAATCTTACCCATGTAAAAGCGGTCTTTAAAGATGATGGAACCACATATTCAACGCGCGAATATTGGGAGCGGATGCAAAACTCAATCGGAGAGCTTTATCTGGGCCTTGATCCCAAGCCCGCGATCATGCCTTCTGGATCAGTATCTGAAAACCCAAGGCGTGATAAAGCCTTCGAAAAAGAGACCAAGAAAAGTGATTACAATAAGATCGCAAAACCGACCAATGGTTGGATTGCCAGTATTACTGAAGAGAAGGCTTTTGATATTGCGGTTTGCGTTGCCCGGAATTGGTTTCGTGATGAACTGGTCAAAAGGCGGGACCCGCATTCTCTTGAATTAAAAGAATGTATTGTCGATCTATTAGGCGTTCTGTCTAAGATTTGGTTCGACCTTCCTGAAGACGGCTCAATTGATATCGGTGGTGAGGCGGGCGCTCGGCCTAATGTTCCTGACGACCTGGTCAGTGCGTCTCATTATTTGTTTGGTCCCCGACCTACGGACTTTGTTATAGACGAAGCAAAAGAGAGAGGGACATCGCTTAAAAAAGCGATCAGGGCGTTCGTCGATGAACAATCGCCAACGCCAGATACACTGCATCATTTCCTTTCCGTCCATCCTGTGTTTAAGGGGGATCTGGATTTGATCGCCCGGACCCTTGTCGGATGCGTAAACGGATTTGTTGCGGCATCCAGAGGAAGTTTTCTTTCTATAATGCAACGCTGGATGGCTAATGAAGATCTTTGGCGATATCGCCAAATGCTATTATCGGCTGTCGGATCGAGTAAAAGCGGTGCGCTGGATTATGCGACCGCGAAATCCGTTTTTCGCGAAGAAATGATTATTGCGATGCAGAAGCGATCACGGCCCAACCTGCTGCATCGGGTTGCGGTAAAACAGACGACCTTGGGAGGGGTTGAAATTCAGGCTGGACAGGCCGTCGTTTTAAGCCTGCAATCCGCAGCTGAAGAACAAGAAGGAAATCCAGAAATTCTATTTGGCGGAAATTATAGGGATACAGTGCACGCCTGCTCGGGACAGCAGATGGCAATTGGGGTCCTGATGGGTGTGATTTCTGTCGTTATGGAACAGGATATTCTGGAATATCAGTCAACTTTTTCATTGTCGCTGAGCAAAGAGTAGGGCAGCTGATCAGTTGTTTATCAGACTGGCAATCTGGTCGTCATAAATCCTGATGCCCATTTGTGCGAATAAAATCTGCGCGTCGGCTGCATTTTTCTGGGCAAGGGATTTTTTTCCGGTTCTAAGCTGGTTTTCTGTGATAAGAAGCAGGTTTTTTGCTTGTTCATGCGGAGAGGATCTTTGCTGCGCAGAGAGGGCTGCGCGGTGCATATAGGCATCTGCAATGCTATTGTCGCCGCCCTGTTGAAAGGAAAGGGATGCCAGTGTTCGGCATGCCATTGCTTCGCCGAGGCTATCTTGTTGATCCGCCCGTTCCAGGGCTTTTTCGGCATAATGTTGGGCATCCGATTTTTTCCCAAGAGAAAAAAGCACATCGGCCGTCCATCCATAGAAAAAAGAAGAGTATAAAAACATTCCTTTTTCTTCAACAAGGGTCAACACCTGCTTTAATGTGTTAATGCTGGCCGGATCTTTAAACAACTTCCATCGTCCATACGCGTTGATCGCTGACGCGCAGGCATAGAGATAAGGCGCACTGACATGTTCGGCGATCTGCTTGGATTGATCCGAAAACTCAACCGCTTGTTCCCATTTCCCTTGCCACAGACACACAGTTGCCCGATTGTTTAAAATTGAGCCTTCGATCTCGTGCCCTTGGCCAGCCACATTCTGATGGGCTTGTGCACTACATTCATCTGATTGGGAAAATGCACCCATATCTCCCAAAACCATGGCTTTGCAGGACAGGGCATAGGACGTCCCTACCTTTACCCGGCTTTTGCCCGGATGCTCCCGCTTTTCGTGAATGGCCTGATCGAGAAGCGAGAGTGCGTTTTTATAATCAGCCGCGGCGGCATGGCTTTGTCCGAGTGTTGCTGTGATCTGGGTCGCGCTTTGTCGGTTTCCTACGTCTGTAGCAACGTTCAAAGCCTTGCTGAAAGAATGTATGGACGCTGTCTGGTCGCCCAGAACATGACTGATATACCCTTGCCAGTAATACGCATTTGCCAGACCGTTTAAATCTTCAAGTTCTTCCGCAAAAGCAATGGTTTTATCGAGAATATCCAGTTGTTCTTTTTCAGGTCCATACACACAGGGCAGGGCCCAACGGCTGCTGATTGAAATCCATTTTTGTCGATTTTCATGGGTTTGAGGCAGGCGTTTGATGGCTTGCAGACCGGCTTCATATTGCAGTCTGGCCCGATCCAGAGAGGAGGTTGCAAGGGCCTTGTCTCCCGCCCGTTCTGCATATTCCAGTGCTTTCAGGAAATTGGCGCTGCCAGCGTGATGATACGCCAGGCTTTCCAAATATTCGTCGGGATTTCCAGCCTCGGCCAATTGTTCCAGTATGCTGGCGACGTCACCGTGAATCTGGCGCCTTTGTTTCAGGCTGACGGTCGCGTATATGGTTTCCCGGGTAATGCCATGCTTAAACTGCAGGGCATCGCGCAAGCCGCTACTGTAAATAATATCACTTCTGGCTAGATCGCGCAGGATGGGGTCCCCGTTTTTGATGCCGCTCAGACGTTCCAGAAGCCATAGGGGAATGATATTTCCAATGACAGACGCGATATGAATGAGGTCGATCTGGTCCTGCGGAAGACGCCTGACCCGAGCCTCGATCAATCCTTGCAAGGTCGCTGGAATGACCCCGCTATTTGGTGCCAGTTGTTCGCGGGCTTCCCAGTCGTAAACCGACTGGCATAATTCCTCGAGGAAAAGGGGATTTCCGCCGGATTTGGTATGCAGGCTTTCTTTTTCGCTTATCGAGCCTTGTTCAGGTAAAAGTTCAGCGATCAATTTGGCCGTTGCTTTTTGAGAAAGCGGGGCCAGCTTGATGGTCGATGAGACATCAAGCAGGATATCTTCCACCTTTTGATCCCGAGCCGCCAAAACAAACAGAATACGGTTTTTTACTGTTGATCGAAGCAATCTGTTCAAAAGTTTCCGGGACGCATCATCGGCCCATTGCCAGTCATCAATTATCAACACAACAGTGCAGCGTTCTTCGAGATTATCGAGAAAGGTTTCAAAAATACGGGCACGTTGAGCAAGGGAGTCCCCTTCAATACGGGTGCTTAACGCTGTTCTTAAAGAGGCCTCTGTTAAAGCCGGAGGCTGGCCCTCTTCCAATGGGGCGGGCAGGTCCAATTTTGGCTCGTCACCGATGGACAAAGACGGGGACAGATTAAAGTGATTGCGCAAAATCTGCAAAAAAGGCTGGAGTGGTTCGATGCCGCCCCGCGACTCGCAGTGGCCCCGCAAAATAGTGCAATTTGCAAGGCCCGATTGACGGGAAAACTCGTCAAGTAAGCGGGTTTTTCCCAAGCCCGGATCTCCAATGATCTGAACAACCTGTTGCCCTTCAAAGGCTGCTTTGGAGACGTAATTCTGTAACAGGGAGAGTTCTTGTTCCCGTCCATGAAATGCGGTTAGTCCACGTTTTTTGCTTGCTTCAAATCGCGTGCTGATCCCCGTTGTGCTGTGTATTTTCCAGGCAGGCTGAGGGCGTGTTCGGCCCTTTACAGCTACTGGTGCAGTCGCTGAGACGTTAAAGAACGGGCGGGCCCGACCAAGTGTTTTATCGAGAATTATGATCTCATCGTCTGCTGCAGCATTACTTATACCTGCGGCGACATTCACAGCATCGCCCACAAGTTCCAATGTACCATCCAGATAGTTCCCGTCACTGATCAATACCAGGCCTGCTTCAATGCCAGTATGCAGTTTTGCTTCAAATCCTTCGGGTAAGAAGTCTTTTAGGTCGAGACTGTTTATTTCTTTATGAAGGGCAAGTGCCGCAGTGGCTGCGTTTTCAACATCATTCTCTAACGGAACCGGGTAACCAAATATGGCGAGGATACCGTCTCCATGAAATTGAGTGACAATACCATCAAATTCACTAATGACTTTTGTGGCCGCCTCTTTAACTGACCGGACGATCTCTGCTGTGTTCTCTGGATCAGCGAGGGCTCCCAATTGTGTGGAGTGGCACAAATCTGAAAACAGGACCGTAACATGCCGCCTTTGGCTGCCGGTCTCGCTGGTGGTTATATTTTTGTTTTTATTTTTATTCATAGGATCGTTTGGGTGCTGGTCCAATTTTGAATGACAATATAACTGGCTGATTAAATACTCGTAATTCGCTCGCTGGTAACAGCAGAATGAGGAACTGCCCTGTTCTTTTTCTTAAAGTGTGCCTTACAAGTTAAAAGGGAGCAACCCAAACACAGGATTAACCTCTCGGATGGAGGGCCGCAGACCTACATGAAAGGGCTATCTTGTTGAAATATTGCACAGTGTGGTTTTCCTCACAGAACTGAACGCGCGTTAAGAACACTATTCAGGGACTACTTTACTGAGGGGTAGGGTACTTTGGATGGCACTGCCTGATTCTGGAACGTCAGGCGGTGCCTTTCTTTCGGGAAGAACGAATAGAGGTTCGTGTGTCAGATAACAGACAAATTCACGTAATTGTTCAAGATATGTCTGGCAACCGATTACAGAACGCAACTGTGGTGATAGAGCGAACGCCATTTCCCGTTGAAGAAACATCAAAAAGAGTAAGCGCTAAGGGCGAGGTGGACTTCAATATAAAGGCAATCGGCTTGTATGAGCTTTCCTGCCACGCCGCCGGGTTTGAACCCACTTCCATTACTGCGATGATAACAGATACGCCTGTTTCCCTGGTTCTAATACTCTTACGCCCGGCCGATGTGTGATCAGTCTAAGGTCAATACCGTGTGTTTCATGCTTTACTTGATGAAAACATCTGGCATTTTAAGATGACGGAATGGTTAACAAGTAACGCAAAGGGCTTTCTTCAAATGCAGGGTCGCCAATTATTGGGCCTTAAAAAGAACAGGCTGCTTTCCAGCTTGTCTGAGACCCAGTTGAATATCATCAAAGAACGCTGCTTGTGGCTTCAATACGAGAAGGGGCAGCAGATTATCAGCCAGAATGACCCCTCTACAGATGTGTTTTTTGTGATTGAAGGGGCGGTGCGGGCGAAAAGTTATTCTCCGTCAGGTCGAGAAGTGTCTTTCATTGATATCGAAGAGGGCAATATCTTCGGTGAATTTTCTGCGATTGATCATCAGGAAAGAGCGTCTTCTGTCTTCGCACTTGAAGCCGGTCTGCTGGCGCGGATGTCTTCTGGTGATTTTCGCCAGACCCTTCTGGACGTGCCCGAGGTGGCGCTACAATTGATCGAGTTGTTGGTCGCTAAAACCCGAGCACTGAGCGATCGGGTGTTTGAGTTCAGTACGCTTCCCGTGCAAGGAAGGGTAACGCTTGAGCTTTTGCGCCTTGCAGAAAAATCTTCAGATGACGGAGTGACGGCCCAAATTAAACCAGCCCCGACACATTACGAACTGGCGACCCGTATTAGTACACACCGAGAGGCGGTGACGCGGGAACTAAACCATCTGGTGGACGAGCAGATCATAACATTGCATCGTCGACGAATGGAGGTCTTGAACCTGCCGAAGTTACGAGCGCTGGTCGACCAGGCGTTAAACGAATAAAAAAATGGGACGGTGAAAGGCAGGGAGAGAAATCCTTCCACCGCGTATGAACGACCTGTTGGCTCGCAGGTCCCCATGGTTCATATGTTATAAATCAAGTGCCCGACCCACCCTTTATAGACGGGGCAAGATCAGAATTCTGTGAGGTTTTTCACGCTGGAAAATAGTCTTTTGTTCTTTTGAGACAATGAATGGCGTCACAGGCTGGCAATTTTCTGGAGGGTCAAGTAAGGTCGCGTTTGATGCCCAGTGAATGCTGGGAAGTGAATCAAAACATAAAAGCAGGTCCAAATTATCCATGGCAGAAACACTGAATAACCACCTATGGGTTCGGTCAGAGAAAAAGGCAAATGAGCGCCGTGTGGCGATCGTACCAGATGATGCAAAAACCTTGTTGGAAGCGGGATATAAGATCACCGTCGAAAAATCCGCTCAGCGTTGCATCGATATTCAAAAATATGCGGATGTTGGCTGTGAAATTGCCGAGGAGGGAAGCTGGACCAATGCCCCGAAAGAAGCATTTATTCTGGGGGTAAAGGAACTCCCGGAAGGGGACGGTGAACTGGTGCATCGCCACATTTATTTTGGCCATGTCTATAAAGATCAACCGGGCTGGCAACATACCCTCAACCGTTTTGTAAACGGAAACGGGACATTATATGACCTTGAATGCCTGGTGGATGAAGGAGGCCGACGCGTCGCTGCGTTTGGTTATTGGGCGGGATATGCCGGGGCTGCTGTAGCCGTAAAAATCTGGGCCGGACAAAAAATGGGGAATGTCCCACCTCTCGGGAGGGTCGATAGCTACCCAAATGTTGATGCCCTGCTGAGCGATCTGCGCGGGCAGATACAGATGATTGGTGAAAAGCCAAACATGATCGTTATCGGCGCCCTTGGCCGAACAGGAAGCGGTGCAACCGATCTTGGGCTTGCTTTGGGAATGGATATAACAAAATGGGATATGGCTGAAACAGCCTCAGGGGGGCCCTTCCCGGAAATTCAGCAGCATTCAATTTTTGTGAATTGCATTTTAGCGACCCCAGAATGTCCTCGATTTGTAACGTCTGAAGATATCAAAGTCGCGGACCGTCGATTGTCGGTTATCGCCGACGTGAGTTGTGATCCGGAAAGTAAGTATAATCCGATCCCGATTTATAACAGAAGCACGACGTTTGACGCGCCTTCCATATCGGTTGTTTCTGAAGGAACACCATTGGATGTTATGGCAATCGATCACTTGCCGTCGATGTTACCCTTGGAATCCAGCGAAGATTATTCTCGTCAACTCTTGGCGGCGCTGATTGATCTGAACGAACCTGAAAAAGGGATTTGGGGGCGGGCCCTCAATGACTTTAGAAAAAATTTAGCGCGTCTTTAGAATACGCGACACAGGAGTAAGTAGATTATGGCACATATTCATTGGCTTGGTGCAGGCTTATCGTCAGTTCCCGGCATTCGCAGACTGATCAAAAACGGTCATTCGCTGACTGTTTGGAACCGTACTCTGGAAAAAGCCCAAGCCGCGGTTGATGGGGTGGATGGCGACTGTGAGGTCGCGGCCTTCGATCTGGAGGTTTTTGCAGATAAACTGACAAAAGGGGATGTGGCAATTTCAATGTTGCCGGGCGATTTCCATCCGGTTGTTGCAAAGGTTTGCTTGGATAAAGAGGCTCATTTTGTTTCCAGCTCCTACATCTCTCCTGCAATGCAGGACCTTAACAAGATGGCCGAGGACAAAGGCGTCTGCTTTGTTAATGAAGTGGGGCTGGATCCGGGAATTGATCATCTGATGGCGCATGTTGTTATGAATGATTACAAAACCTCTGAGGTTTTTGATCCCAAGAATGAACATTTTTTCCGGTCTTATTGTGGTGGCCTTTCCGATGTTCCCAATGACTTTAAATATAAGTTCAGTTGGTCTCCTTTGGGTGTTTTGAAAGCCCTTCGTTCTCCGTCGAAAAGCATAAAGGATGGTCAGGAATATGATGTCAGTCGTCCTTGGGACGCGGTAGAACAATATGAAGTGGACTTGCCACACGGTCGTGAAACTTTTGAGGTTTATCCAAATCGCGATTCACTTCCTTATCTGGTCGAATATGGTTTCGGTGCGGAAATGAATGTTCAGCAATTTGTCCGCGGAACCCTTCGTTACGGGGGCTGGTCGAAAGCCTGGTCTGATATCTTTAAAGAAGTTGAAACATTGGAAGGACCAGAAGGCGATGCGCGTCTTGAAGAAATGAGTGCAGATCTTTGGGACAAATACGCTGTGGAAGACGGTGAAGCGGACCGCGTCGTCCTCTGTGTCGATCTGCTGGCGACATCCGGCGGTCGGCAGGTTTATAATAAGTCCTATGTAATGGACGCTTATGGAGATGAAGCTTATACGGCAATGGCGCGATTGGTTTCCGTTCCGGTGAGTTTTGCTGTGGAAGCCGTTCTGGACAGAAAATTTAAGCCGGGCGTCCATGCAGCCCCGTCTGATCCCGAAGTTGCGGCGGATTGGTTGGCTGAACTTAATAAACTGGGAGAAAAAATGGCACTGATCAATCATTTGGATTGATAAAGGGCCACCACAGGAGGTTCCATGAGAATTGTGCAACGTTTGGTTTATGTTGTTTGCGCCGTGTTTTTTGGCGCGTCAGCTCACGCTAACTCCGAGTTGTCTTTTCTCAACCTAGCTGAGGGGTTTAGCATTAAGGTCTGGGCCAAGGTTCCCGGTGCCCGATCCTTAGCGGCGACGCTGGATGGTAAGACCATTTATGTGAGCACGCGAGGGGACACGGTTTACCGCATACAGGATGAAAATAACGATGGGGTCGCGGACGATGTCCGCCCCTTTTTGACCGGTCTGAAGGTTGCAAATGGAATTGCGCTGGATGCGGCTGGAAGTCTGTATATCGCGGAACAGCACCGTATCTTCAAACTGTCAACCAACGGTGAAAAATCAATAATTCTGCCCGCGGGCATCTTGCCTGACAGGCGTCATCATGGATGGCGTTATATCGGGATCAGTCCGGCGGGTGATTTGTTCGTGTCTGTCGGCGCACCTTGCAACATTTGTGAGGTGTCCGGGGTTGAGGGGACGCTGCTAAAGATCGATTTGTCATCGCTTGATCATGCGATTTTTGCTGCCGGGGTCCGCAATTCGGTAGGGTTTGATTGGCATCCGGCCACTAAGGAGCTGTTTTTCACAGACAATGGGGGAGACAATCTGGGTGACGATATTCCGCCGGACGAGTTAAACAGGGCACAAAATAAAGGTCTGCATTTTGGATATCCCTTCTGGTATGACGACCAGAAAGCCTATCCGCAGTTTAGAAATAAAGGATCGGTAAAAAATCCGGTTCCGCCTGTTATAAAATTTCAGGCGCATGTGGCCGCGCTTGGAATGGATTTTTACACAGGCTCACAATTTCCAGATACCTATAAAAATGATGCGTTTGTTGCGCAGCATGGATCGTGGAACCGAACGGTGCCGGTCGGATATCGCGTGATGAGAGTGCAGTATGACAAAACGGGGCAGCCACTTTCAAAGTCTGTTTTCATCGACGGATGGTTGGCGAAGGACGGGCGGGTTTTTGGTCGTCCAGTTGACATCGAAGAATTGCCCGACGGCTCCTTATTGATCTCCGATGATCATGCGGATGTAATTTACCGCGTCACTTATTCCGCGCCTAACTAAGCACTTTTTATAAGAAACTACTGCCGCGATTAAAGCGTGCCGCCTTCTTTAGCGTTCCCGAAAAGACTGCGCCAGCGTGGTGTGGATGGGTTTAAGAAGATAATCCAACAGTGTTTTTTTACCGGAGTGAATATCCGCAGTTGCGGTCATTCCTGGTAAAATAAGGTTTCTATCGGGGTCATCGCCAACATAGGATTGTGTAAGGGCAACTTTCCCTTTGTAATAGTTGACGCCTTCTTCATCCTGAAAGGTGGTTGCAGACAAGTAGGTAAGTTCCCCCACAATCGATCCATATCTGGAAAAGTTATAGGTTGTGAATTTTACGGTTGCCGCCTGCCCAAGTTGCAAAAAGCCGATGTCTTCGGGTCTGACCCGCGTTTCCAGAACCAGTTCCTGGTCCACAGGGACGACAGACACGATTGGGTTGCCCGCTTTTATGACCGTTCCGATGGAGTTTACATCCAGACCCTGAATGACACCGTCAACAGGTGAGCGAATTTCAAGCCGTTTGATAACAGATTGCAGCCGCTCAAGTTCTTCACGGGTTTTTAGGGCTTCTGCATTTGCCAGCGCCATCTCGTCCAACGCTTCTCTTTTGACGCGACCTTCCATCTCTGTCAAACGGCCCCGGGCTTCGATGATTGCCTGATCGAGGGATTTGGCGGTCAGAACTAATTCGTCAAGTTGCCCTTTTTCTTTCAAATACTGTCGCTGGGATTCCAAGTAATCATAGCGACTTAGCGTTTTGCCTTGCAGCAGGCCCTGCCGAATTTTCATCTGCTCTCGTAGCGGGGCAATCTGGGTTTGTAGAATTTTAATCTGGTCCTGTAAATTGCTACGCTCACCGATGCGTTGTTCAAGCTGCGCTTGAAGGACATTTCGTTGATTTTGAATGTCCAGCCGCTGGCTTTCCAATAGAGTTTTCTGCTCTTGAATGAGCGGCAAAAACCGCGGATCTGAATAAGATGTATTAATATCCGAATTATTCACAAAGGCGCGAAGTCGGTCAGCCTTGATCGTTGAAATCGCAAGCTGAGTGGAAAGCTGTTTGATTTCGGACAGGGCATCGGTCGGATCGAGGCGGATCAGAACCTGCCCTTCTTTGACAATATCGCCTTCCTGAATAGTGATATCACTGATTGTACCGCCATCAACATGCTGGATGGTTTGAACGGTGCCCGAAGGAATTACCTCGCCGGATGTTACAGCAACCTCATCTATAAGGGCATACTGAGCCCATAAAATGAACAGAAGCAAGATAACAAAACAGAACAGAATTGCCGTTCTCAGCAGCGAAGAAGGGCCAGTTTCTTCGAGCATGATAGACTGACTAAGCCGCATTGTCTCAGGCTTGCCTTTACGAAGGGGCTGGGCCTCTTCTTTGTATTTTTCTTGATCAATTGAAATGAATTTCAGTGAGTCAGCCATTAGGCGCCTCCGAAGACAAGGGGTATGATAGTGGCGGCAGGCCCGATGGTTTGAACGGCCCCTCGATTAAGTAGAACAACGCGATCCGCTGCCCGCATGTGACTGGGACGGTGCGTTATAATTATGACGGTTGCTTTCCCGCGCATTTTATTCACTGCCTCAAGAAAAGCTCTGTCACCTTCTTCATCCAAATTATTCCCAGGTTCGTCAAATATCATAATTTTTGCGTTTGCAAGAAACGCCCGCGCCATGATCAGGCGTTGTTGAAACCCGGCTGGAAGTTGCTGCATGAGTTGGTCGCCAATGCGTGTATCAAGTTTGTCGGGCAATCGATCAATATCGGCCGTCAAATTAGCAAGTTCGCAGGCTTCTAGAATTTGCTGCTCACTGGCCGTACTGCTGGCAAGCAGTAGGTTTTGACGAATTGTCCCGTGGAAAAGCTCGCTATATTGCGGCATATATCCAATGGATTTCCTAAGCTCAATCGGGTCAATTTGCCGGATGTCGACACCATCCAATGAAATGCGCCCGACTTGCGGTTGGTATAAGCCGGTCAGCAATTTAACGATTGTGGATTTACCTGAACTGTTGGCCCCTGCAAAGGCAACAACCTCACCTGCACCAATATTAAAATCCAATCCCATGACAGCAGGATCCTGATCAGGTGCATATCTGAAGCTTACATGTGAAAAAGAGATGTTCCCTTTAAAGCGCTTCAGTTTTGAAGATGCGTATGGGTTATTTTCACTGGGCAGCATAAAAAGCTGATTAAGCCGTTTAATGCTGACCCCAATAATGTTCAGTTTGGTCAATGCCAGAAAGAGGGTTTGCGTAGGGGCCAGCATCCGCCAGATCAGGGCCATTGTTGCAACAAGCGCCCCCACTGTCATTGACTGGTCAAAGACCCGCCCAATTCCAAAGGTCAATGTCAGGACGCCTGATGTAACCATAATGACATGGGCAAAGGTCTGCGCGACCGCCCCTGTCATATTATTGTTTAAACCCGCGAGCGCATTGCCGACAGAAATATCCCGAAAGCGTTCCAACCATACTTCTTCAGCGCCCATCTGCTTGATAGCTCGCATCTTATTGAAGGTTTCTGTTACGAACGATCCTTTAGTGGCTGAATTAGCAAGGTCGCTTGCTGTTTTTTGCTGAATGACGGGTAAAATAAAAAAGCCGACAATAGCGTACAAAACCAGCATTCCGATCGGGACAAGAACCAATGGTCCGCCCAATAGTCCTATGGTGATCAGGTAAATGAAAATGAACGGCAACTCCAGAAAGGCGAGCGCCATGGGGCCGATAAAAAAGTCTCGAATGGCATCGAATTCGCGGAATCGTGCGATTTTGGAGCCAAGCGAGGTGCGTTCCGTTTGGGAAATCGGCAGGGATAATATTTTCTGTAGGACGGTGCTTCCGACAATATAATCCAGTCGAGCGCCAATATGGGCAAGCATGGAGCCGCGCAACAGGCGAAGAACGATATCACAAAAGATGGCGATCCCAACGCCCATCAGTAGATAGGTAAGTGTTTCCAAAGACCCGGAGCCAATAACCATATCATAGACCGCCATAATAAAAAGCGGTGTCGCCAGCGCCAACAAGTTCAGAAGAAAGGTCATCAGGAATATTCGCTTGATCAGCGGTGCGAAGCGGCCTGTAACGGCTCTGAACCAGTTTTGTCCTGTATTCCACTGTCCGATTTTTTCTTTCGGTGTCGGGCTGAAGAAAAAAGCAGTGCCCTTTTCGTTTAATGCCTGCTTGTCGCTTAGGACAGTATATTCCTGATATTCAGCATCAAAAACATAGACGCCATCGTCGTCGTTTGAAATAAGGACTTTCAGGGATCCTTTTTCAGGGTCAAACAGGCAGGGATAGAGCCGTTCATCGATTTTGTTGATCGTTTGCAGTTCTGACGAGCTTTGGTAATGCAGATTGGCAAGGGTGCTCCGAAAATCCAGTAGATCCATCGTTGTTTTAAAGTGAGGCATTGCCTCAACCACCTGCTCGATGTCACCCCGCCAACCCAGTGCGTTCAGCATGGGTTTAACGCACGCCGCATACTGGGTGTTTCGTCCCCAGTTATTTTCGTCAGGCCGGCCAAATGCAGAATTTAAAAAGGTCATGACTTAAACCAGCTTTATTTTTGGACGAAAGGCAGGAGCAGGTTTCTTATAGTCTGTCAGGCTGTCGACAGGCATTTTCTGGAGTTGCTTCCTGGTTATTTTGTAACCCTGGTCTGCAATCTTCAGAAGTGACGGGCGGTGACTGACCAAAATGATGGTGCTTTTACCTTTTAGTTGGAACATGGCATTTTTGAGGATCTCATCACCCGCGGCATCAAGTGACGTATTCGCTTCATCAAAAAGGATGATTTCCGGCTCGTTTACAAGAGCCCGGGCAATCGCAATACGCTGCCGTATACCACCCGGCAGACTGTCAGCTGCGCCATCGCCGACAATCGTGTCGTACCCCAAGGGGAGTCTTTTAATTGTATCGTCTAAGCCCAGTCCAATAGAGAGGGAAATCGCGCGATCAATAGACGAGCCTTTACGAAACATGGTCAGGTTTTCCATGATCGTCCCATGAAAGATCGTTCCGTTTTGAGGCAGATAAGCGATCCGGTTATGGATTTCCTCTTTTGGCAGATAAGCCATATCCTCGCCATTTAGCAGCACACGGCCTTGTGTTGGCGCAATCAGGCCCATCGCCAGCCAAAGAAGAGTTGTTTTGCCGGACCCATTTGGCCCTGCAATCGCAGTGGTGCTGCCGCTGAAGAATTGTGCATCCATATCCTGGAAAAGATCAGCTTCATCGCCCCCGTAGCCAAACGAGACCTGTTCGAAAGCCAGGCGACCGCCGATCTCCGATTTTGGCAACATCTGGAAATTGAGCACGGTTTCGCTGTTGGCAAAACTATCCCGGGACTCTTTTTCCTGTGGTAAGGACAACAGACTGTTGACCCGTTTTTTTGACAGTTTGATATTTTGATAATGTGTCCAGACGCCCATGGCGCGAAGCAAAGGTTGGAGCGCCCGGCCTGATAAGAGGGTGCAGGCTGCCAGACCACCAATGGTAAGCGCCTCATTAATAACTAGGACCGACCCAAACGCTGCTACAGAAATAAGTGTTATTTGTGAAAAAACGGACCCGAAACTCTGGGCAACCCCATTTTGAAAAGCGACCTTTTTAATCACACCGGCTGTTGTTTCCTGAAGTCGTTCATATCGGCGTACCATTTGCGCTTCAAGCGCAAGGCCCTTGACGGTATGAATGCCCGTTAAAACTTCTATCAGGAAGTTATACCGCCGGTCATCCCATGTAGAGCGCTCATCCAGTGCTTTTTTCAGACCGCTCCCCATAAACACTGTCAGTACGGCAAAAACCAGCAGCAGTAAAATGGGAGCAAGAACAAGAACGCCGCCGATATAGCCGACCATGAACAGGAAAATGATACCAAATGGTAAATCGATAAAGACAAGAAGGTTGTTGCCGGACATAAAATCCTTGAGGTTTTCAATTGCATTGAAGCGATGAAGGTAAACGCCTGCAGCCTCTTTTTCGAAGCGAACAATGTCAGTTCCCATTGCGTGGGACAGGGCGCGACAGCCTGCGATATGATCAAATTTGGCACCAGAATAAGCTGTAATGTAAGAACGGCCTAAACGGAAGAAAGCTTCCAGTATCAAGGCTAAGCCAACCCCCAGAACAAGAAGCAACAACGTATCTGTAGCATTGTTCGGAATGATGCGATCATAAATCTGTAAGATCATGATCGGTAGCGCCAAGGCAAGAATGTTCAGCGCGGTCGAGGCTAGAATAATATCTAATCTTGTTTGCGTCGATTTTGGAAGCGATGCCTGTCTCAGCATCGGCTTGTCATCATTTGATATGTCTATTTTCAACTTTTAGTGCCTTAACAAATCAAAATGTCAAAAATGGGCAATGCCCTCGAAATCGAAACTTAATTCGGTAAGCATGGCCAATAAGTCTTTAATTTTGGTAAAAATTTCGGCAACTGTTGGGGGGTTGTTAACCACATTGATTAGCTGTTTATTAAGGCTCCTGACTTAAAGTGTCCGTTATTGTTCATTTTTCTAAATTTATTTTTAATTTGTCGGTATTGGTGTGAGAGGTTCCTATGAGTGATGGTGATAATCAGAATTCGGATAGGCTGATCCAGGATTTAGAGCATTCAGCCTCTGATATGGGGACTTCTAAAAACGCTTTTTTTGATGAAGAGCAGGAAGCCAAAAATACCCAGACAGCCAATGAATATGACCGGTCCCTTGCCAATATCCATAAAGGAAGTGGCCGAGACTACGATGAGAGCGACACGGCGCCCCCTCCTGCGGAAAATGAAAAGAGTGCCCGCGACGAACAGTCAATTGATGCGGTACTCAACGGCGAGCCTGGTTCAGAGCCCCTGAATATCGGTTTGAATTCGCTCGACAGCCTAACTGACATCGATGATCTATCGGAAAATACGGACGAGACATCACTGCGACCGTCAGAAAGTGATCTGGGCTCTCTCATGGGACTGCAAAGCGAGTCTCTACTTGGGGATTCACTTCTTCAAGAGTCTGCGGCTGATTTTCAGGTGTCCTCATCCTCCGTTGAAACCTCAGGAGACGCTACTTCTGGCACCGTTCAGCCAGAAAATTTTAATCTGGCCGCCCATTCGGTGGCGCTGGATGATAATACGATTGTGGAAAACTCTGCGATTGGAACGGTTGTCGGCACGGTGAGTGCGGAAGATCCGGAAGGCGGTACCCTGACCTACAGCCTGTCTGATGATGCCGGCG
>NZ_JBLHZT010000024.1:0-54452 GCF_047631475.1 Sneathiella sp.
ACCACATGGAAGGTGGCTCCGGACAAGACGCCATGCGTGGCGGGTCTGGTGACGATACTATGCTGGGCGGTGACGACAACGATGTCATGCGCGGTGACGCGGGCGACGACAGTATGTCAGGTGATGCCGGCGATGACTGGATGCATGGTGGTAGCGGCAATGACGATATGTCAGGCGGAGCCGGTGTTGACACGATGTTCGGTGGTGCCGGAAGTGCCGATGTTATGGATGGTGGTGCTGGTAACGACCTGATGTATGGCGACAACGGCGACGGTGCTGAAGTAGGTGACGATGACACCATGCTAGGTGGCGACGGCGATGACGTGATGTTCGGCGAAGGCGGAGCAGACCTTATGTCTGGTGGTGCCGGCAATGACAACATGTCTGGTGGTGCTGGAAATGATCTGATCTTCGGTGATGCTGGGGACGATAATATTTCTGCCGGAACGGGTGACGATACTGTCTGGGGTGGTAGTAACAACAACTACAACGACGGTGTTGGTTCCAGCGGTAATGATTATGTTGACCTTGGTGATGGTAATGATCGCTTTGATGACAACTTCATTAATAGTGGCCAGGACACGGTTCGGGGTGGTGACGGTAACGACATCATGTGGACCGGTGACGGGGATGACGTTCTTTATGGCGATGCAGGCAACGACAGCCTGTTCGGTGAAAACGGTAATGACCACATGGAAGGTGGCTCCGGACAAGACGCCATGCGTGGCGGGTCTGGTGACGATACTATGCTGGGCGGTGACGACAACGATGTCATGCGCGGTGACGCGGGCGACGACAGTATGTCAGGTGATGCTGGCGATGACTGGATGCATGGTGGTAGCGGCAATGACGATATGTCAGGCGGCGACGGTGTTGACACGATGTTCGGTGGTGCCGGCAGTGCCGATGTTATGGATGGTGGTGCTGGAAGCGACCTGATGTATGGCGACAACGGCGACAACGCTGAAGTAGGTGACAATGACACCATGCATGGTGGCGATGGCGATGACGTAATGTTCGGCGAAGGCGGAGCAGATGTCATGTACGGCGATGACGGTAGTGACACAATGTCCGGCGGTGCTGGTAACGATGTTATATCCGGTGGTCGAAACAATGATGTGCTTCGCGGTGAAGACGGTGACGATATTCTGGACGGTGGCCGTGGCCGAGATGATCTTGAAGGCGGCTCAGGAGATGACCATCTGATTGGTGGTCGTGGACATGACACGCTGACCGGTGGATCGGGTGATGATACCGTAGAAGGTGGTCGCGGAAACGACACCCTGCGTTGGACAATGTCTGATCAGGAAAATGTTTCTACGGATACTTACAATGGTGGCAATAATGGCGATACGCTTGAATTGTTCTTCACTCAGGCAGAGTTCGATGCAAATGAAGAGGCAATCGCCGAATTTGCGAACCGTGTTGAAAATGGTGAAGTTGACGCGACATTGACAATCGGTGGCCGTACTTTGGTTGCCAATAACATCGAAAATGTTGCGGTGATGGTTGATAATGTTGAAATTCCGGTCCTGATCGATGATCTCATCGAAACAGACGAGAATGTTGACAGCCTTGGCAACATCATTACAGCAACCCTGGCAACGCCGACACAAGACTTCATCCCGAATGATGGTGATGTATCCTTTAATGCCCCAGGTGCCGTCAGTGTGACGATGCCAGGCGCAGCCTTCCCGCAGACATTTGGCGAAGGCGACTGGAACCAGGTTGGACAGGTATGGACAATCGATCTTGTCGATGGTTCTGATAACTACGGAACATTGATTTTTGATGCTTCAAACCCAGAAAATGTTCAGGTTAGCCTGGATGTTCCAGCCGGTCAGGATACAATCTATGACCCAATGGATGATGGGGATCAGGCACAGATCGTCTTCGATTATTCTGCAACAGTAGATGGCGTTGAAGATGCAACTGTAACAATCAATATCAACGGTGTGAATGACGCTCCGATCGCTGGCGATGACATTGTTATCACCAATACATTGGACGGCATTTATGTTCCTCAATATGCAATGCTGGCGAATGACACTGATATCGAAGGCGATCCATTGAACGTTGCGAGCGTTACGCCGGATGCTTCTTTGGCAGGGGACGACGTTTATGTTCCAGGGTCAAACCGCATTATTAACGGTAGTTTCGAAGATCATGGAACTGACGTAAATATCGGGCATGGTTCATGGGCCACATATAACAGTGTCCCAGGCTGGTTTGTTGATCTTGATGGTGCTGATGCGCCGATCGAACTGCAGTTTGGTGGTACCGGTGGTATCGGTGCGCAGGACGGTAATACGAAAATGGAACTGGATAGCCATAATGAGGGGGGCTACACACAGAGCAACTCTCATGTCTATCAGGATGTTTCAACAACCCCAGGTGAAGAGTTGACTGTCAGTTTCTGGTATTCTCCTCGCTCATCAGGCTCCACAAACGACGTGGAAGTCTATTGGGATGGTGAACTTCTGACGACCCTGAGCGGTACGACAAAAGGCTGGACAGAGTTCTCCTTCGAAGTTGACGCTGGTAGCGGATCTGAAACCCGTCTTGAGTTCCATGGCTTGCCAACGGAAGACACGCAAGGCGGTTACATTGACAACGTTTATGTCGGTGACCGTGACTATGACTATCAGGTGAGTGATGGTGATCTGGAAGATACAGGACATGTTGATGTTCAGTATCAGACAGGAAACTATCTCGCCGGTGGCGACGCCAACGAAATCATTATCGGCGGTGATGAAGCTGATACGATTTCCGGCGGTGACGGTGATGATACGCTGATCGGTGGTGAAGGAAATGACGTATTGGATGCTGGCGACGGCGACGATACTTTCCATTACTCTGATGCAGATACAGATGGTGACGACATTATCCTGAACTTCGAAGAAGGAGATGACACCATTAATCTGGACGCCGTGTTCGATGAGCTGGGAATTGCCCCGGATGCCCGTGCGGATATGGTCAATCTGACATTGGATAGCGGTAATACTGTTATTACAGTCGATGGTCAGTCTGACTTCTCCATCACTGTTCACGGATCAGACCTTACAGGGGACGGTTCGCTGACACAGGAACAGCTTCTGGCGCAGAACGGAATTGTGGTTAGTGACGAAAGCTAATTACGAAACCTTTCTATGAAACTGAGAAAGCCCGGCAATCTGCCGGGCTTTTTTTTGGCTTTCACGTTTCACTGCAGCTTTTCAGTTTTGGCTGGTATCAGGCGTCGAATAGACTGTATGATGCCATTGAATAATGTGAATGGATGAGCAGGTCGTATGTCAAAAAATGTTGGATCTTTAATTGTAAAGCTTTTGATTGGCTCGTTTTTTGTTGGCTGGATGCTGACATGGTTTGACATAACACCACTGGACCTTCTTAAAGACCTGACAGGAACGATCGGTGAAATATATTCAATGGCGTTGTCGACTGTCAGATGGGCAGCTGACTATATTCTTCTGGGGGCTGTCATTGTTATTCCCATCTGGGCAATTGTCGCAGGTATGAATTTTCTACAGGCAAAGTCACGCCGAAAAGGGCGCCCGACAGATAAACCAGATTGATCAAATCGAAGCGCATTCGATACAGACAGGGGTGCTGGGGTCGAGCGAGAGCCGCTTTTCTGAAATTTCTTCATCACAGGTTACGCAATAGCCATAATCGCCATCGACAAGCCGTTGAAGGGCTGCGTCAATACGTGTGAGTTCATTTTTGCGTCTGCGGACAGTATCTTGTGCCATCGCCTGATTTTGCAGGGCATCCATTCGGGATAGCCGACCTACCCGGGACTGATCCAGTTCGACCGGTTTTTCATCATTGATACTGGCGGCCATAATATCTTCTAGCTCGGCTTTTCGGGCCAGCAACTTTTCTTTTGCTTCCTGAATGTTCATCCGCACCATCTAATAAAAGACCGAGGTTAGCGGGAAATTGAAACGGATGCAAAAAAAAGCCGGTGCAGGGCACCGGCTTGATATCAAATTTAGAACGCAGTTACTTGACTTCCCAAGTATGGCCCTCTCTTAGCAAGGCATCCAGAGAAGGGGCTGAAGAGGCCTGTTTTGCCGTGGTCATCTGTTCTTCTACACTAAGTTCATAGCTTGGTGCAGGGTCACAATAAAGGACGCCAAACGCAGTTGGAAAACCGTTTCCTCCCATGTCTGCGAGAAGGGTGGCCATCATTTTATTCTTTTCGTCATGAACCAGAATGTCGTCTTCAGTTACCCCATCTTCGCCAAGTGTTACCACTTCCAAGGTCAGGGACTGGGTGTTTAAACGAATTCCTTTGTCCATTTCTGCGCCAAAGATCAGCGGTTTGCCATGCTCGACATGAAGCTGTTTTTCTTTGGCAATATCACGGGCGAGCACATCATCAAAAACAGCATCATTGTAAACAATGCAGTTTTGTAGAATTTCCACCATTGAGGTCCCTTTATGGGCGTGTGCCCGTTTAAGGGTGTCTGGCAGGTTTTTCTGAGTATCGTACCCGCGCGAAACGAAACGGGCGCCGGCCCCTAATGAAAAGACCAGAGGTTTCAACGGAGCGTCAACTGACCCTGTCGGGGATGAAGGGGTGCGTAGCCCCGGTTCTGACGTGGGAGAATATTGGCCCTTCGTCAGACCATAAATTTCGTTGTTGCAAAGCAGAATCTGAATATCCACATTTCTGCGCAATACATGCAGCATATGGTTTCCGCCAATGCTGAAACCATCGCCATCCCCGGTGACCAGCCAAACGTCAAGGTCTGTGTTGGTCATCTTGATGCCTGTAGCAAAGGCAGGCGCCCGACCGTGAATGGTGTGGAAGCCATAAGTCGACATATAATATGGAAAGCGTGAAGAACAGCCGATCCCCGATACGAAGACATAGTTTTCTTTCGGAACGTCAAGGTCCGGCAAAGTCCGTTGAACGGCTTTCAGAATGGCGTAATCGCCACAACCGGGACACCAGCGGACTTCCTGATCAGAGGCAAAATCAGCGGGTTTCATTTTATCTTTTGTAGAAATCACATTCATCTTACTTCTCCAACGCCTGATCAATTGCCTCTTCAATCTCGGCAATTTTAAAGGGTTGTCCTGTTACTTTAGTAATCGGACGGGCATCGATCAGATACTGATCTCTTAGAACTGTTTTCAGTTGACCATCGTTCATCTCAGGTACGATAACAGTATCGTATCCTTTCAGTAACTCTTCAAGGTTAGCAGGTAGCGGCCATAAGTGTGTCAAATGGATATGAGCCACGTCTTTACCCTGCAACAGCTTGTTGCTGACCGCACGACTGATGGGACCGAAGGTTGACCCCCAGCCAACAATGGCCAGTTTACCGTTCTCGTTTCCTTGAGCCGGTTTTTGCGCGGGAATGTCATTTGCGATCCCCAGAATCTTGTTTCTGCGGAAATCCGTCATGGTTTGGTGATTGTCGGGCTCATAAGAAATATGGCCGCTGCCACTTTCTTTTTCGATGCCGCCAATCCGATGTTCCAGTCCAGCGGTTCCAGGAACAGCCCAAGGCCGGGCCAGCGTTTCCGGATCCCGGTTAAACGGCGCGAAGCTCTCTGCATCCGTGTAATGGGTGACTTTAAAAGGCTCTCGGTCCTGCACAGACGGAATAAGCCATGGTTCCGCAGCATTACCAATATACCCGTCGGTCAATAACATAACGGGTGTCATGTATTTGGTCGCCAAACGGCAGGCTTCAATGGCGACTTCAAAACAATCGGCCGGTCCACTTGCTGCAAGTACGACAAGCGGGGCATCACCGTTTCGACCATAGACTGATTGATATAGGTCCGACTGTTCGGTTTTTGTTGGCAAGCCGGTCGAAGGTCCGGCCCGTTGAGAGTTAACAATAACCAGCGGCAGTTCCGTTGAAATGGCGAGGCCGATGGCTTCACCCTTCAAAGCGATACCGGGGCCAGAAGAAGACGTAATACCAAGGGCGCCCGCATAGGAAGCGCCAATTGCCGAACAAATAGCGGCGATTTCGTCTTCCGCCTGAAAGGTTTTAACGCCGAATTGTTTCATCTTGGCAAGTGTATGCAAGACCGGAGACGCAGGTGTAATCGGATAGGAGCCGAAATATATATCAAGGCCAGCAAGCTCGGCGCCGGCGACCAGACCCCATGCAAGGGCTTCACCGCCTGTTACAGTCCTGTACACACCAGGCTTCATCTCAGCGTGGTCGATTTCAAACAAGCCAACGGAATCTGATAGTTCTGCGGCTTCACCATAAACGTGCCCGGCGTTCAGGGCTGCGATATTGGCCGCTGCAATTTCAGGGCGTTTTGCAAATTTGACGTTCAACCATTGTGTCGTGTCTGAACGATCCCGTCCATAAATCCAGTAAACCAGCCCCAGAACCCAAAAGTTTTTACATCTAAGGCCTTCTTTTTGGCTAAGACCAAACTCTTTAACAGACTCAAGTACCAACCGGGTGATATCGATTTCCAGGACTTTATAGTTGGAAAGAGATCCGTCTTGCAGAGGATCTGTATCATATCCGGCTTTTTTCAAATTCCGCGTATTGAAGGCGCCTTTATCGACAATGATAGAGCCGCCTTTACGCAGGCGCTGAATGTTTACTTTCAAGGCGGCCGGGTTTAACGCCACCAGAACATCAGGTTCATCGCCATGGGTTTCAATCCGCCGGGCTCCAAAGTTAATCTGGAAGGCAGAGACACCAAAGGTTGTTCCGACCGGGGCGCGAATTTCAGCAGGGAAATCCGGGAAAGTGGCCAGATCATTTCCAGCAAGGGCCGTGGTATCGGTGAAGCGACTACCAGTGATTTGAATTCCGTCACCGGAATCGCCGGCAAACCGGATGACGACAGAGGGCACGTTTGCTCTGTGTTGGGAAGGTCCCGACAATTTCGTATTTAGTTCGTTCACTTTATTACTCGCTTCCAATCAGATTGTATTTTCGTTCACACTGACAGTTCTGATCTTACCGGTGTTACCCATAGTAAGGTTTAATCTTACGCCTTGTTATACCGTACTGAAAACACTCTTTTTAGTGATAGGTCCCGCAAGGGGGATTAAATTCAATAAAGAATAACGCAAATTATTGTATGTGTACAAATGATAATTGCACTCACACAGCAAATATATTTTATAATCTGATTATGTAAATAAAATAATTACACAAAATTTTTGTGTGTTATTTGTCAGATGGGAGTTTTAGACCGTCTTTCAAGAGGCGAACAAACAGGGCGCCGATCTGCGCGGGGGTTTGTCCGCCGGGGCGATACCAGCTGCTGGACCAGTTTAGGGAACCTAGCAGGCTCAGTCGCAAAAGAGTGGGATCCACATCGGCAGGAAGCGGCAGGGCCTCAATCAATGCCATGAAAAGGGCATCGTAGCTATCTCGGCTTTCAATGAGTCTGATCCGAAGGGCGGGTGCTGTGCGCGAGATATCCGCACATAATAAAATGGAAAAATTGTTGCCACCGAACAAAGTGTTCATATGAGCAATAGCCGCTTTTTCCAAGCGTTCCCATGGGTCTTGAACACCCTCAATTGCCGTTTCAACGGCTTCCGTTATGAGGCGGGTGCCCTCTTCATAGGTCGCAATGATCAGATCGTCTTTTGACGGAAAATGATAGTACATGGATCCTGCCAGCATGCCGGCCTCACGAGCAATGTCGCGCATGGAAGTTGCATCATAACCGCGTTGGTTAAAAAGATGGGCTGCAGAGGCCATTAATTCTTGCCGGCGATTGTCACTCCGGTAGGGGCCATCGTCGTGTTTTTCTTTTGAATCCGCCACAAAACTTCCCTAACGAACAGTTGTTGGTCTTTTCGGTTATGCCCTCTGAATTGAGGGGCGGCAACTGAAAAAAACAGACAACTGTTTTGTTAAGGTGTTTTTTGCCCCCAATCTAGGACGCCAAATACGAATCGAGGCAATTAAAGCAGCTTTCCCAACCTGAGTTATGGCGTTCTTTCAGTTCTTGATCAGCGAGGTTAATATGAAGCATGTTCATGCGTGTTCGATTGTCGGGCAAGCGTTCAAATTCCAGCGTAACATGCATTGGATGACCAACAGTGCCATCCTCTTGAAGCCAGCTCCATGAAAAAGCTAATTTGTAGGGGGCTTCCAC
Organism: Sneathiella sp.; assembly: GCF_047631475.1. Lineage (GTDB taxonomy): Bacteria > Pseudomonadota > Alphaproteobacteria > Sneathiellales > Sneathiellaceae > Sneathiella. The sequence continues at coordinate 8,113 of NZ_JBLHZT010000024.1, forward strand.
ACATGTGTAGTGTCCGACGGCCGTATCCACTTCACCGTTGCTACTGACCATTGGAAATTTATAAGATCCCTCGACGAAGGCGTTAGCTTCCGCATCTGGGCACGTCATTCCTTCTGGCGCCATCCAGGCCTGCAGGGCAATCGGATCGGTCCAGGCCTTGAAAACCTCCTCAGGGGAGGCGTCAAATTCACGGACCAGTTCCAGCTGAATATTTGTTTTATTTTCTTCCCTTGTCATCACGTTCATCGGTTTTGTCTCCTCGGGATTTCAGATCTTCCAAATAATCATCAAGCGCGGCAAATCGATCGGCCCAGAATTTTTGATAATGGGAAACCCAGTTACTTACTTCTTCCAGGCCCTTTGGATTAAGCGAGCAACGTCGCCATTGAGCATCAACTGTCCGGTCAATAAGATTGGCATTTTCCAGGACTTTCAGATGCCGAGAGATCGCGGGGGCAGACATGGAAAACGGTTTTGCAAGTTCGCCAGCCGTTTTCTCGCCATGGGTTAACTGGTCAATAATGGCCCGTCTGGTGGGGTCCGCAAGCGCCGCAAAAATTGTCGATAGAGGATCTGTGTTCATGTTTAATATTCACTTTAATTAACTGATCCGTTAAATACAGAGAATAAAGCGGTCTGTCAATGGACTATATTATTTTGGCCTTACTGGTTAAGGAGCTGACGGATTGCCTGAAACGCCTTTTCGGTTTCGTCCAAGGCACCGTTCATAATATTTCGAGCCTGATCGGATAGGTTGAGATCCGTACTGAGCGCGGCAAGGGTGGTGTTGCGAAGGATAGGAACCAACACTTGACTTGCAAGGGCCGCGGGTGTCAGGCCATTTTCTGCCTGTCCAATACCTGTCAGGTGAATGTCCTCTAATTTGGCTGTCTTGCGCTGGCCAATCAAATCGTTGGCCTGTACGACAACAACCCCGTTCTTCAGGTAGAAATTGTCAACGATCAATTTCTTCTTGGTGCCACCTGTCGGCGCGGAATTATCAATATATTGTTTTAGCGTTCGAAGATTGTCTGTTTCGGTTGCTATTTCATAGTTGATTTCCGGAGCGACGAGAATCATGCTTTTAATGTGAAGTACGTCGCTGTTCAGGGTTTCTGGGTCTATCCACAGATCAATCCTGTCTATTGAGAAGGCATTTTTTTCCAAATATCCCACTGGATTGGCGACTTTTACCTGAACCAACGTCGCGGTGCCTGTTGTCGGTGCAAATTCAGCGTCTTGCACCGTGACCCCCGTTTGGGTGAGGGCCGTGCCTTCTTGTTCTATCGTATCAATGATAATCGAACCGATAGAGACATAAACGGTGACGATGGCCGCACAAAAGATAAGTAAGCCGGCGGCCATCGCAATAGTTAAACCACGTTTCATAAATCAGGCATTCCGTATTGTTTGATTTCTCCTATTGGCAAACAATACGACGAGAACGGTTGGCACAGCAAGCGCTACCGCAATGAAGACCAGTTCATTGTTACTGACCGGCATTAAACCGCCGCCGGGTGTCGCAAGAGCAAGACCAGAGATCAGCAATAAGCCACGAATAATCCAGCGTCCTTGCGGATGAATATCGAGCTTGCCAACCCAAGCAAGATATCCCTGAAGAGCGCTCGCAATTATCCACGTACCCAAGAGTGCGGTGAACACAACCTTGATAATCTCCAGCGTTTCACCCTGAAGGATCAAGGCCGGGTTCAGAACAAAGAAGAACGGGATAAAGTAGATGATACTTCCCAGTTTCATTGCCTGAACGCCGGTCTCCATCGGTTTTGCGCCCGCCACTGTTGCCGCAGCAAACGCCCCCAGTGCAACTGGAGGGGTGATGAAGCTCAACATTCCCCAATACAGGATAAACAGATGGACAGCGAGCGGATCAAGACCAGCAGAAATCACGGCCGGAGCCAATGAAATTGCCAGAAAAATATATGCAGCCGTCACTGTCATGCCAATGCCGAGAATAAAACTGGTAAGGGCACCCATCACAAGGAGGATCAGGGGATTTCCGCCCGCCAGAAAAATAAGGTCATTGGCAATTGTGCCGGACATCCCTGTAACAGCGAGCGCGCCTACGATTAGGCCAACACCACACAAAATGGCCGCCAATTCGGCGAACAAGCTGGCTGCACCGAAAACAAACTGCTTCAATTCGCGCCATCCCCAGCGGGAATACGGGAAAATCTGATTGATCAGAATAAGCAGCGCTGTTGCATAGAAAGGGGCAACAGACTCTTGTTTCAGGAAGACAAGAAGCCAGACAAGGATCACAAACACCGCAATGAAATGCCAACCTTCCTTCAGGGTTTTGCCCAGGGAAGGCAATTCCTCTTTTGGCAATCCTTTCAGATCGTTCTTTGCTGCATAGGCATCAATTTGTACGAACAGGCCAAAAAAGTAGAGGACCGATGGAATAATCGCGGCAATGGCGATATCGATATACGGAATCTCCAGAAAGGTTGCCATGATGAAGGCGGTTGCCCCCATAATGGGTGGCATCAGAACGCCGCCTGTAGAAGCACAAGTTTCAACGCCGCCCGCATAGGCCCGCGAAAAGCCCACTCGGCGCATGGCCGGAATGGACAGGACGCCGGTTGTCAGGACGTTGGTGATTACACTTCCGCTCATGGAGCCCATAAGACCGGACGAGAAAATTGCGACCTTTGCTGGGCCCCCGCGAACATGACCCAAAAGGGCAAATGCGAAATCGATGAAGAATTTACCGCCGCCTGTATGTTGCAGGGCAACGCCAAACACCAGAAAACCGATGACCAGATTGGTAAAGGCTCGCAACGGTATCCCAAGGACACTCTCGGAACTCATCGTGTGGAAAATCGCCGTGTCCGGCAGGCTTGCCGCGGCACCTGAAATTGGTCCCGGCATAATATCTGCGAATGTCGGATAGAAAGAAATGACCACGACAATCGCAAAAATCGCCAGACCGCCCGCTCTTCGAGTGCACTCAAAGATCAGTGCCCAAAACAGATAGCTCATATAAATGGCGTGATCCGGGGCCGCATATTCCCACCCTTCATCCAGTATTTTTTCACTGCTGAAGGCAAAGTAAAAGCAAATTCCCATCATGATTGCCGCTAGAAGGGCATCATAAAGAGGAACTTTTGAAAGAGATGCTTTTGAATGGGCTGGCCACATCAAGAAGATGAGCGGAAGGAGGAAGCCCGCAATGATGTAGGCGTACTGGTTTGAGAGGAAAGTAAAGCCAACAAAAAAGCCGAGGTTAAAAAGCTGATTTATTGACAGGATAAGGACGGTAATCGCAGAGATATAGGGAAGAAGTTCCCACCCGCCAGCGAGAGAACGACGGCGGGAAGATCCCGCCGCCGCTTCCTCTTGAGAATGTTCATTCTCTTTCATGACACTGAACGATCAGTACATCAGTTGAAGTTTACGGCAAGCTTCGCTGCTGCCAGTGCTTCTGCACGGGCTTTCGTCCAACCTGCTTTAAACTCGTCTTCTGATGGATTGGTCGCTTTGTACGCGGCATAGGCTGTTGCAAGCACTTCCTGACGTTTTACGAGGCGGTCCTGATGCTTTTGTGCGGCATCAGTCCACTTACCAATTTCCTTGAAGTATTTTACAGCACCTTCGTGGTAAGGAATAATCCATTCAAAATTCTGGTTTTCAATAGCCCAGCCCTTGGCGCCAGGGGCATTGTCTTTATAGCCATCATGCTTTTCGACCATGGCTTTCGTCAATGTATAGACCTGATCGGCAGGCTGGCTGGCGTTTGTCACCAAAATTGGATAAGGGTAACCTGCGCCAATCCAAGGCTTTTCTTTGCTGATGTCGGCGCCGACTGTTGCTTTCACTGGTGAGAAGTAAGGCGCAACATCGTTCATCCGTTTCCACGCTGCAGTGTCATCTGCTGGCAATGTTGACCAGGTAACGCCACGAGGGCTTGCAGCAAGACGTTTCACATGTGGAGACACAGTTGAGGAGAACGCCGCATCGATCTGACCGTTGATCACGCCATCAATTGAATCTTTAAAGCCAGGGAATTCAACTTTAGTTACATCATCCCAAGTTAGTCCACCATAGGCAAGAAATGCTGTAGACGCGATGTTAAGGCCATCAGCGCCGCGGACCCAGGCAATTCGCTTGCCTTTAAGGTCGCTTAGTTTTTCAACACCTGAATCTTTTGCGATCGCAACACCAAGACCGAAAGATCCTTTTGATGTTAAAAGTGCACGCAGTGGCTGCGGGCCCCATTTATCAGTCGCAAATTGCATTACGCCTTCCTGACCGAAGTAGCTGGCAATACCGCAAGCGCAGTAATCAGCTTTGCCGATTTTCAGGGGGGTCATGCGAGAAATATCATTTTTGCCTGGCAAGACACGGAGTGACGTTCCGAATTCATTTTTCAGAACATTACCAATGGCAACTGCCTGAGCGTATCCACTGGATGTGGTGCCGTAAGCGGTCCAGATCAGTGATTTAGGCAAGCCTTCAGCAGAAGCAATTGAAGTGGCACTGACAGCGGCCAAGCCAGCAGCAGCCGCGAAGCTAATAGTCAGTGAGTTTTTTATAGAAATGCGCATTTGTTTCTCCCGATATAAGAATTGGAGTGTTTTGTTTTTGTCATTCCAACGCGGGGGCATTCTGCATAGCAGAACACCATTCTGCAAGAGCAAAAATTGTTTGACTTGCAGCAGAATCGTAATGCAGGTGAAGTGCGCACACTGAATGCGGGTATGGCTTGGGGGAAGGGTAATAAAAAAGTGCTTTGTATTTGATTTATATAATATTTATGCCGATGAAAAAAGAACAGCAGATCTGATTGTTTTGTCAAAATCAGATCTGCTGTTCCTCAATTGGTCGTTAGGCAACATGTTGTTTTTTGGTGTGGCCGCGATCAAAATAATACGCCATAGCAACGGCAGGGCCCGCAAACATGAGGGCTGCCAAGCCTAATTCCAGGTCACTAAAGGGGATCAGATCGCTCCCCCCTGGTGTTGCAAGGAGTAATCCTCCGAAAAGGACGGCGGCTCTGATCAACCATCCGAAGACAGGATGTCTGTGCAGGTTTCCAATACCGATTAAGTACCCTTGCAGGGCACTTGCGACCAGGATGACACCGCCAACGGCGGATACAAACAGTAACATCGACCGCCCAATTTCACCTTGTAAAATAAAGGCAGGGTCAAGAACAAAGAAGAAGGGAACGAAATATATAATCGATCCCAACCGCATGGCTTCCAGTCCTGTTTTCATTGGACTGGCGCCAGCAATCGATGCCGCAGCAAAGGCACCCAGGGCAACTGGCGGTGTTATGAAAGAAACCATACCCCAATACAAAATAAACAGATGTACTGACATCGGCTCCAGACCACCTTGAATCAGTGCGGGGGCCAATACGATTGCCAAGAAAATATAGGCGGCGGTCACTGTCATGCCGATGCCCATAATAAAGCTTGTAATCGCACCCATTATCAACAGAACAAGTGTGTTGCCACCGGCAAGGAAAATCAGGTCGTTGACCAATGTTCCTGCCATCCCAGTAATGGAAAGAGCACCCACAATCAAGCCGACGCCCACAAGGATACCACCAATTTCCGCCAGAAGTTTGCCTGTCGCCAGAACGAAATTTACGAAGTCTTTTCCGTTCCACCGGCTATGCGGAAATAGCTGATTGATCACCAGCAAGAGGACCGTTGCATAAAACGGAGCCAGTACTTCCTGTTTCAGATAAATCAGCATGACGATTAACAGAACGAATACAGCGATAAAATGCCACCCCTCCAGCAGTGTCTGTTTGAGCGACGGTAAATTTTCCCGCTTTATCCCCGGCATATCATTGCGCGCTGCAAAAGCATCGATCTGAATAAACAGAGCAAGGTAATACAGGATGGATGGAATAATGGCGGCAACCGCAATCGTGATATAGGGCACATCCAAAAAGACGGCCATAATGAAGGCTGTTGATCCCATTATCGGAGGCATAAGCACACCGCCTGTAGAAGCACAGGCTTCAACACCTCCCGCATAGGCTCTTGAAAAGCCGGTTTTTCTCATGGCCGGGATTGTCAATACACCTGTTGTAATAACATTTGAGACAACGCTGCCGCTCATGGAACCCATTAAGCCTGAAGAAAAAATGGCTACTTTTGCGGGTCCTCCTCTGACATGCCCAAGTAAGGCAAACGCCAAGTTGATAAAGAAGCGTCCACCTCCGGTTTGTGTAAGCGCAACACCGAAAATCAGAAAACCGATGACAAGATTGGCCAATGCCTGCATTGGAATGCCGAGCATACTCTCTGCACTTAGAGTGTGGTAGGCGGTGGTATCCGCAAATGTGCTCGATAGTCCTGAAATCGGCCCTGGCATTACTTCAGCATAGAGCGGGTATAGAGAAATCAGGAAGACAATAACGAAAAGTGCTGTTCCGCCCGCCCGCCGGGTTGCTTCCAGAACCAAAGCCCATAGGAGCAGGCCCATGCCCACAACGTAATCTGGTGCCCCCATTTCCCATCCACTATCCAGAATTCTTTCTGCATTGATGAAAAAGAACATCAAAACAGCAAGCATGCCGGCGAAGAATAAGACGTCATACCAGGGCACTTGTGTCGTGCTGGATTGTTGGCGCATCGGGAAAATTAGGAAAACTAACGGGACAAGTAAACCAAACAGGGCGTATTGGTATTTGTTGTCCAGCCAAATATGATTAATGAAAAAGCCGAAATTAAAGAGCTGGTTCACCGAAAGGGCCACAACGATGAGGGTGGCTATAATCAGAACTAAATTCCAAAAAGACGACAGAGTGCGGTGGCGGGCCTGAATTTCAGGCTCCGCCACGTTGTTTTCCAGCTCTTTGGTTATTTCCATACTGGATTCATACCTTTAGCTTCCAGTGCTGCAGCACGGACTTTCATCCATTCGGTTTTGAAATCTTCTTCGGAAAGATCTTTGGACCCCATTGTTGCCCATGCATCAGCCAGTGTGTTCTGACGGTCAATAAGTGCATTATTATGGGCGTCCATATCCGCCGTCCAGGCACCGATCTCTTTCCAGTATTTTACGGCTGCTTCATGATAGGGAACAGCCCACTTGAAGGTCTGACGGTCCAGATTCCAACCTGACATCGCAGGAAGCGCATCTTTATAATTATCATATTCCGTATGAATGGCTTTTACCATGGAATAGACCAGCTCAGCATCCTGATCGTCTTGAGTGATCAGAATAGGATAGGGATAGGACCCGGCTTCATAGGGTTTATCTTTTGAAATCCCGGTACCAAGTGTTGCGACATGAGGAACAAAGTAGGGAGCAACCTCTTTCAGGCGTTTCCAACCTTCTTTGTCGTCATGCGGCCAATCAGGCCAATAGATGCCACGTGGTGACGCCTGCAGTTTCTTTGTTGGTCCTGAAACGGTTGATGCAATGGCAGCATCAACCTGACCGCTGACCATGCCCTTCCACATCGCACCGTAACCACCAAATTCGACCACTTCAACATCGTCAAATGTCAGGCCAGCAAACGCCAAGGCCGCTTGTGCACCGATCGTCAGGGCCGGCGAGCCACGGACAATACCGACGCGCTTGCCTTTTAGATCAGACATTTTGCGAATATTCGCGTCCGCTGCTGTGCCTAATCCAATATTCGCGTCTGATGTTGCAGACATGACCAGTCTGACCTTTTGGGGTCCCCATGCCTTTGATGCAAAGTTAAATACGCCTTCAGAAGCAAAATAGGTACCTCCGCCATTGGCAACAAACTGGACCTTGTTGGTACGCAAAGGGGACATGCGGGAAATATCGTTTTTACCCGGCACGACACGCAAGTTTACGCCATATTTGTCTTTGAGCGCTTTGCCAATCGCTACAGACTGGTTATAACCTGTTGTACCAGTGTTGTAGGCGCTCCATGCAAGTGTGCCCGGTAATTTTACGTCACTTGCCGTTGCTAAACCTGTAAGCCCGAATACAATTGCTGACGCTACGGAAATTAATCCTGTTTTCATATGCTTCTTCTCCTCCCAATGAAAATGGAACTTTTTTTCTTCTCGTGATTCCATTAGAAGGGTATTCTGCATAGCAGAATTTAATTCCGCAATAAATTATTGTATTTATCTAATTTTATTCCGTCTGATATTTAACTGAGATCGAGAATGACCATTAAAAAATTTGAAGAAATTGTGGACGATCCGGTTGAAAAAGATCGGCATTTTGTAACGTCCCTCGCGCGAGGCTTGGAAGTCTTGCGGGCCTTTAGGCCTGGAGAAGGTGCTGTTGGCAATAATGATCTTGCAAAAAGGACGTCTTTGCCGCGGTCAACAGTATCGCGATTGACCAATACTCTTGTTCAGCTTGGATATCTGATTCACCGAGAAGATATAGGGCGTTACGAGCCTTCACCCGCTGTTCTTTCCCTTGGATATACCGTATTGGCGAATAGCCGATTGCGCTTATTCGCCTGTCCTGCAATGCGAGAGATGGCTAAGCAAACCGGATATAGTGTAGCACTCGGGGCTCGGGAAAAGCTTACAATGCTATACGTTGAGGCCGCGAGAGGATCGGTGTCTAGTACCCTTGTTTTGGAGGTCGGTTCCTACATTCCGATCGCAACAACTTCAATGGGACGGGCTTATCTTTGCCGCATGCAGGAAGACGAACGAAACTTTTTGCTGGATCATGTGAAACGGGATGCGGGCGCCGACTGGGGCCGAATCAATAGTGGCCTTGAACAGGCCATGCGGGATTTTCAGGATTTTGGATTTTGTCTGTCCAGTGGTGACTGGCAGCGCGCGACCAGCGCGGTCGGCGTTCCGGTTTGGGATTCTAGTAATGGCGACTTGATGTCTTTTAATTGCGGCGGATCTGCCTATCTGGTTTCAGAAGATAAGCTGCGAGAAGAAATTGGACCACAACTGGTCGCATTGGCAAGGGGTGTCGAGGTCATGTGTGGCCCGTCCTGACTTTGCCTAAAACTCTAAAAGAAACGACCCCCTAACTTCTAACACTCAATCAAGAAAAACAAAAAAAGGACTTAGTGCGATGGCATTAGATCAAGAAACCTATTCACAAATGAAAGAAGCGGTGAGCCGCTTCGTCCGAGAACGTCTTGTTCCTGCCGAAGATATTGTCGAACAAACAAACGATGTTCCCGAAGATATCATCGAGGAAATGAAGGAACTTGGCCTGTTTGGTCTTTCAATTCCCGAAGAATATGGTGGGATCGGTCTGAATATGGAGCAGGAATGTGGCATCATTCATGAGATCTGTCAGGCATCACTATCTTTTCGCTCTGTCATCGGAACAACGGTTGGAATTGGCAGTCAGGGCCTTGTTATGACCGGTACGGAAGAACAGAAGCAACAATATTTGCCAAGGCTTGCAACGGGAGAGATCAGTTCTTCCTTTTGTCTGACCGAGCCAGAAGCGGGCTCAGACGCTGCATCGCTCAAGACAACCGCGATCAAAGACGGTGATGATTACGTCCTAAACGGAACAAAGCGCTACATCACCAATGCTTTGCGGGCGGGCATGCTCACTGTTATGGCGCGAACGGACATATCAAAAAAAGGTGCCTCCGGTGTTTCCGCTTTTCTAATCGACCCTGCTACTCCGGGCATTACAATTGCCAAGGCGGACGATAAAATGGGACAGCGCGGCACGAAGACCAGCGATGTCATTTTTGAAGATGTGCGCGTCCCTAAAGAATGCCTGCTTGGTGGCGTAGAAGGGCAGGGTTTTTATACTGCCATGAAAGTTCTGGATCGTGGGCGCCTTCATTTGAGTTCGGTCGCAACAGGCATTTCCGAACGCATTCTGCATGAGGGCCTGACGTATGCCGCGGATCGTAAACAGTTTGGTCAAGCCATTGGTGAGTTCCAATTGGTACAGGCCATGCTTGCTGATAGTCAGGCAGATCTGTATGCTGGAACATCAATGACCCTTGATGCGGCCCGCCGTTATGATGCCGGAGAGGATATCGCGATGCTTGCGGCCTGTTGTAAAATGTTCACAACGGAAGCCGCCGGACGTATCGCAGACAAAGCCGTTCAGATCCACGGCGGGGCCGGATATATGTCGGAATATAAGGTCGAGCGGTTTTACCGCGATGTTCGGTTGCTGCGACTCTATGAAGGCACAACACAAATCCAGCAACTGGTTATTGGCAGAAATATGCTGAAATCAGTAAACGGCTAAATAATAAATAATTGAACAAAGGAGCTGAAAATGGGAGTTGATAAAATTAAACAGATGGTACCCAGCCTGAAAGGCAAGGTGTCAGACGAAGAATGGGAAACTCGTGTTAATCTTGCCGCCTGTTATCAGTTGGTCGCTCATTATGATATGTCGGATTTGATTTTCACACATATCTCGGCCCGTATTCCCGGGTCTCATGACCAGTTTCTGATTAATCCCTATGGCTTGTTTTTCGATGAAATTACAGCATCCAGCCTGGTGAAGGTTGATATTGACGGAAACGTCCTGGATGAAACCGATTTTTTCATCAACCCTGCGGGATATACCATTCACAGTGCTGTCCATGGTGCACGGCATGATGTTGAATGCGTTCTGCATACACATACGGTTTCAGGCATGGCGGTTTCTGCGCAAAAGCAGGGTTTGCTCCCAATTTCACAGCATTCACTCATGTTCTATAACAGACTGGCTTATCACGGATACGAAGGGATTGCCCTTAATCTGGACGAACGGGAGCGTTTGGTTCGAGACTTGGGCGAAGATAATATTGCCATGATCCTGCGCAACCATGGTTTGCTGACGGTTGGTGCAACAGTTGCAGAAGCCTTCCGACGCATTTTCTATCTTGAAAAAGCCTGTCAGGCTCAAATTCAAGCCTTGAGCGGTGGATCAGAAATTATTATTCCGCCGGTTGAAGTGTGTGAAACAGCGCTGGAGCAATTCAAATCACTGAGTAGCCGGAATGTCCTCGAATGGGATGGTCTGCTGCGTATTCTTGACAATAAAGGAAGTAATTTCCGTCACTAGGATCAGGCTTGTTGCGGGTCAGGTTACCTGTTCAAAAAGGGACTTCCAGTTTTGAACAGCGACCTGCTCCGTGAATTTCTGATTATATTCTGCAAGACCATTTTTCGTGAGCGTCTCCGATAAGCCGGCTTCTTCGACAACAGATCTTACATGCGCGCTCAGCTCCCCTACATTATCGACGTCTGCCAATAATCCGTTCACGCCATGCGTGATATAGGCTGCAGGCCCGGCAGAGGCCGCTGCAACAATAGGGGTGCCGGATGCCCAAGCGTCCAATGTGACATTTCCAAATGGTTCGATGCGGGATGGATATAAACAAATGTCCGCCGCTGCAAACAGGGCCTCCTTATCCGTACGCCACCCAAGAAAACGAACTCTGTCAGTAACATCAAGGGTGTCTGCCAGTTTTTGAAGATCGGCCAATAAATCACCGGCACCGGCAATCCACAAATAGCAATTGTCCAGATCAGCGAGAACTTTGAGCGCAGTGTCCATCGCCTTGTTATGATGCAGGCGGCCCAAGGACAGCAGCACGGTGGCGTCTTCTGGGGTGTTTAAGGAAGCCCGATCTATGGGCGGTGCCGACTTCCAGGTCAGAAAATTGGGAATATAATGGGTTTTCTGTGCAGGCCAACCTTGCTGAATGATAAAATCACAAAGCGCTTCGGTATTACCAATCAGATGATCGCTTTTTTGAAAATACTTAAGTTTGTAATAGCCTCCAAGCCGGGCAAGTTTTGGAAAATTCCCGTCAGGGGTGAGGTCAGAAGCCCGTGACATCCAGCTCATAAACATGTCGGGTTTATAGGTATTTGCCATATGTTGGAGCTTACGCCGGGTAAAGAAATCGAATTTTCCGCCAAACCGGAGTTCGATGGGCGTTAGGCCCTGTTTGAGCAATTGTTCTTTCCGGGTTTCATTCGCCCGCATTGTCAGAAGCTGATCAAATCCGGAACGATGAAAAGCACCTGCCAAATTGACGAAGAACGTTTCTGCTCCGCCGTGTCCAGCGCCGCCAATTGCCTGCATGATTTTCATGAATACCCTCCTGCCTGCGGTCTTTATACTGAAAAGGCCGCTTTTAGCAAAGCGGCCTTTTCAATCATCATGATAGAGCAATAGATGGATCAGTCGGCGCTTGCGCCCTGTGCGACCCACTGACCAACAAGTTTCCGTTCGGCCTCAGTCATTTCCGTAATATTACCCAAAGGCATAACATCCGTATCAACGGTCTGCTGGCGAATGCGCTTGTGCTCACGTAGTATTTGGGCTGCAGTTTCCAGCACCACCCCTTTTGGCGGGGTGTCAAAATCTTCGCTTGTTGGCTTGGCCGCATGACAGCTGACACATCGATCCTGTATGATCGTTTGGACGGTCGCAAAAGAGACTTTATTACCGCCAGAGAAGTCCTCTGTTTTTGGAGTGGCTGCCCAGGCAATAGCAAAGAATAAAACGAATGCAATGGGTAACAGAACTATTCCCTGTTTTGATTTTCCCTGGTTTTTCATATTGAAATAATGCCGGACCAAGACCCCAACAGCGGCAATCGCGGCCAGCACCAGCCAGCTGAACTCATGGCCAAAGGTCATGGGGTAGTGATTGCTGATCATGATAAACAGGACCGGCAGGGTGAAATAGTTGTTATGCAAGGACCGCTGTTTTGCTTTTAAGCCCGGTGCGGGATCAGGTGTTTCCCCGCGTTCAGCGGCGCCAACAAGGGCGCGCTGGCCGGGCATGATCACCATCATAACATTCGCCGCCATAATGGTACCAATAATGGCGCCTACATGGATGAAGGCTCCCCGACCACTGAACACCTCGCTCAACCCCCAGGCTGCGGCAGTGAGTAACAAAAACAGGCAAAGACCAAAAACGCCCTGATGCCGAATAAGCGGGGTTTTACATAGGAAATCGTAAACAATCCAGCTACCGACCAGTGATCCCAAGCCGATCAAAATAGCTGTGTCTGTTGAAATATCCGCGACGCTTTTGTCGATCAGGTAAATCTCTGCACCAAAGTAATATAGCAACGTCAGCAGAACGAAGCCGCTTAACCAAGTGAAATAGGCCTCATATTTGAACCAATGAAGATGATCTGGCAATGCTGGCGGGGCAACGCGGTATTTTTGAACTTCATAAAAACCACCCCCATGAATGGCCCAGAGTTCACCCCCGACACCATCCTTGTCTTTCCGCCCACCTGCTTTGGGGGGCGTCAGGTTCATATCCAGCCAAATGAAATAAAAGGATGCACCAATCCATGCGATCCCGGTAATGATATGGATCCATCTTACTCCCAGAAGAAGCCACTCCATCAGATCAATGCCCATTAGTCTCTCCACTCATCCTGTCAGTCCCCAATTACTTTTATCCTGCAAATGACTGATCGACAATTGTGCGAATTTTTTTATTATATTGGAAGTCTAAATAAAGAATATATAGTTTCAAAATAATATTGATAATTAAATGGCAACATTAACGGATATGGCCGCATTTGTCGCGGTTGTGGAGCAGGGTAGTTTTTCGAGCGCTGGGCGGGAACTCAGAGTGTCAACTGCCGTTATCAGTGCACGCGTGGCACGGCTTGAAAGGCAGATTGGTGTAAGATTGCTGAATAGAACAACCCGTCAGGTTGTGCCGACTGAAGAGGCCAAACGCTACTATCAGGATTGCAAGAATATATTGGGGCAGGTTGAGCAAGCCGAAGCCAGTTTATCTTCAAGGCGGGAAAATCCTTCGGGAAGCATGAAGATCACAGCGCCGATTGTATTCGGTCGCCGCTATCTTGCGTCGCTTCTGTCGGAATTCCAGTTGGCATATACAGATTTACAAATTCGCCTGCATCTGGCCGACCACTTTGTGGATCTTGTGGGCGAAGGCATGGATATGGCAATTCGTATTGCTGATCCATCCGACTCGTCTCTGGTGATGAAGAAGCTGGCAGACAGCCCTCGGGTTATCTGTGCCTCTCCAGATTATTTGAACGTGAACGGTTGCCCGGAAAAGCCAGATGATTTGCTGCGGCATAATTGTCTGCTCCTTCGTTTTCCGGGTTCAACCCAGTTTCAATGGCGCGTGCAGACCGCTACCGGTATGCAAACCATTCCGGTTCGCGGCCAATTGGATAGTAACAATGGGGATGTTCTTCGCCAATGGGCGCTGGAAGGGCGCGGATTGGTGTTGAAGTCCAGATGGGAAATTGAAGATGATCTTAAGGCAGGTCACCTGATCCCGGTTCTGGAAAAGTATCCACCGTCTCCGGTGAGCATTTCAGCTCTTTATCCTTATGGGAAAATGACCCCTATGAAGGTTCGATTGTTGATCGACTATCTGGCCGAGAAAGTCTCTGCAGGCTTAGGCTGAGCTTTTTGGCGTTTGTATCATATGAGGACTGGCCGGATTATAAAACATGCCAAGGGATAGACTTTGGGCAATATTTTCAGCCTTGCCGAAAATATAGACGACGTCGTCTTCACAGAATAGTTCCGTCAGAGTTTCATGAAATAAAGAGAGCCAGCGATCAAAATTTTCCAGTTCGACTTTTGATTTTAGCGATATATGGGCCTTCATCGGGTTGCCGGAATAAAGACCACTGCCGTTCAGGACAGATGACCAGAACCGATACATTTTAGGCATATGCTCGTCCCAGTGATCCCCTATCGCTGAATTGAAGATGGGACCAAGGACGTCGTCGACTTTTACTTTCTCATAAAAGCGATCCACCATTTTGATGATTTCATCATTTGGAATACGAGCCGTGCGCGATGCGCGTCGGGGATTTTCAATGGGAGGGATCATTTACGTACCTAACTTCTGACAGGCATTGGCAATCATACTAGCGGCGTAGCGTACCTCAGTCTCTGTGACATAACGCCCCAGACCAATCCGGATTGTACGGTCACATTCTGATGGGGTGAGCCCGATGGCCTTCAAAACATGGGACGGCTTTCCGTCATGGGACAGACAGGCAGACCCCGTTGATAGAGCAAGCATAGGCAAGGCCGCCAGCAGGTCTTCTGCTGATACATGTTTGAATGTAATGCTCAGACATCCTGGAAGTGTCATTTTTGGGTAACCATTAAACCGAATAGCGTCGCCCAGCTTGTCAATTAAATGGTTTTTCAAGGTTTTGGAAAGCTGGTGAAGTTCGGCATTATCTGCGGCACTGGAATGCGAAATCAGGGATGCTGCAGCACCAAAGGCGGCAGCGAGGGCTGCCGATTGTGTTCCGCTTGGCCTCACCCGCTTGGGTATTTCGACCCCTCTCCTGACATAGAGCGCGCCAATGCCTTGAGGCCCGTAAAGCTTATGGGCTGAAAGGCTGGCAGCTTTGATTTTCAGGGTGCTAACATCTAATTTGTTAGAGGCCAGAAGCTGGACACAGTCGCTGTGAAAAGGAATTTCATTAAGCGCACAGATCTCGTCAATAGCCAGGATATCCTGCAGTGTCCCAATTTCATTATTGGCCGCCTGCAAGGTTACTAAAGCCGTTTCGGGGCGTATCGCTTCTTTCAACTTTTGAAGGCAAACGCGGCCTGTTGGATCGACGGGAAGTAATGTCACCCTGTGCCCCTCTTCCTGATAAAAAGACAAAAGGTTCAGGATTGAATGATGTTCCGTGACACATGAAATAATATGGGCAGGCGCCTGACGATTAGACAGGAAAAGCTTGAGAGCGATATCATTGGCTTCTGTTGCGCCCGATGTAAACAGGATTTCATCTGGTTTCGCCCCGATAAGGTTGGCCACATCCTGTCTGGATTTTTCAATCAAGTGGGCTGCGTTCAAGCCAAAAATATGGTCTTTGCTTTGCGGGTTTCCTGGATGTTCCAAAGCGTTGAACAGTGCAAGTTCGGCTTCAGGCGCTAGGGGCGTTGTCGATTGATGGTCCAAAAAAAGGGGGAGGAGAATTTCTTCTCCTTCAAACTCGATCAGTTTGATATAATCCCCGATATTGGTCATGTGGCAAGGTAGTTTTCTAGCTGGTCCAAATGTCGACGCCTTTGTTCAGGTGCGCAGAAGGTCGCCTCGAAACCATTTCGGCATAGGGTTATCAGATCTTCTTTTGAAAGATTAAGGGCTTCCGAAATGGCCAGATAATTTTCGTTCATATAGCCGCCAAAATAAGCGGGGTCGTCTGAATTCACAGTGGCCTTTAAACCTTTGTCCAGCATGGTTTTAATGGGATGCTTGCGCATATCGGTTACACCAGCCAGTTTATAATTTGAGAGCGGACAGACGGTTAGTGCAATACCAGATTGGCTCAGGCGGGCTGTTAAATCACTGTCTTCCAGACTACGGTTTCCGTGATCAAGTCTGTCTATTTTCAGCAGATCTAACGCCTCAATAACATATTCAGGCGGGCCTTCTTCTCCCGCATGGGCAACGGTTAGGAAACCTTCTTCCCGGCACCGGGCATAAAGCCGTTCAAACTTTGACGGAGGATGGCCCAATTCGGAGGAATCCAACCCAACAGCCGCGATTTTGCCTTTATGGGGTAACGCTTCTTCCAGCGTCTTGAAACCCTCTTCTTCGCTTAAATGGCGCAGGAAGCTCATGATCAGTTTAAAGGAAATACCAAGTGTTTTTTCACCTTCGGTCAGGGCATTGTAGATGCCATTGATGACGGTGCTGAATGGGATGCCACGATCTGTATGGCCTTGCGGGTCAAAGAAAATTTCAACATGAATAACATTTTGGGCGTGTACCTTTTCCAGATAGGCCCATGTCAGGTCGTAAAAATCCTGTTCCGTTTGCAGAACACCCATGCCCTGATAATAAATATCAAGAAAATCCTGCAGCTCGGTGAACTCGTAGGCTGCCCGAATATCTTCGACGGATTTGTAAGGAAGATCGATTTTGTTGCGTTGGGCGAAAAGAAACATTTGTTCAGGCTCAAGGCTGCCTTCGATATGAAGATGCAATTCTGCTTTTGGTAAGCCTTCAATAAACTGTTTTAGCGTGGACATTCTATGTTTCTCTCCTTTTAGATACATAAAACCCTCGCCAGACATATCAAGTCCAGCGAGGGTCATGATCGTCTTCGGGTTCTTATTTAGGCAGTTTGCCCTGAACACCTTCAACATACCAGTTCATACCAAGCAAAGCGCCATCATCCAGCTCCTCGCCCGCAGGAACAGCAACGCTACCGTCCTGTTTTTTGATCGGACCGGCAAATGGCTTCAAGGATCCGTCCATGATGGCATTTTTGGTGTCTTCAGCCAGTTTCACAACATCAGCCGGAATTGCTTTGTTGTAGTCAGCCAATCCAACCATGCCAGACTTCAGACCGCCCCATGTATCTTTTGATTCCCACGTTCCGTCCAGCACCGCTTTTACGCGATCAACATAGTAACCATCCCAGTCATCAATGATTGCAGTCAGCTGCGCTTTCGGTGCGAAATGGTGCATGTCAGAAGCTTGACCAACAGCCCAGACACCCCGGCTTTCAGCAACCTGAAGAGGTGCTGGGCTGTCGGTGTGTTGTAGGATGATGTCTGCACCCTGATCGATCAGGGCTTTGGCGGCATCGCCTTCTTTGCCTGGATCATACCAAGTGTTCACCCAAGCGACTTTAATCTGGATGTCCGGGTTTACACTTTTGGCTGCAAGCGCAACGGCATTGATGCCCCGTACAACTTCTGGAATTGGGAAAGATCCGACATATCCAATGACATTGGATTTAGTCATTTTACCGGCAATCTTACCGATGACATACCGGCCTTCGTAAAAACGAGAGGAATATGTGCTGACATTTTTGGACCGTTTATAGCCAGTCGCGTGTTCAAACTTTACGTTTGGAAACTGCTTTGCCACTTTCAATGTTGGGTTCATGAAACCGAACGAAGTCGTGAAAATCACTTTATGGCCATCTGCTGCCATCTGGCGGATGACGCGTTCTGAATCCGGGCCTTCTTTCACGCTTTCAACAAACGTCGTTTTTACTTTGTCGCCGAACGCATTTACAACAGCCTGACGGCCAATGTCATGGCGGTATGTCCAACCGTGGTCGCCCACTGGTCCAACATATACAAAGCCGATTTTGTCTTCAGCGGCTGCGGCCCCGGCAAATAGAGTGCCTGCTACGGCAACTGCACTTGCTAGGGAAATAACGGACTTAAATTTCATAGTCTTCTCCTCTGTCAAAACTTGTTTTGCTCTTTATGCTGCAGGATGGAAAATTTTTCCGATACAAGCAGGAGCGTGTTTTCTAATACGTGATTCATCCTTGGAAATCAGTACAAGGACAATTACCGTCGCCAGATATGGCAACATGGATAATATTTGCGAAGGTAAGTCAAGCCCTGCTGCCTGTGCATGCAGCTGCAGGATTGTAATGCCACCAAACATATAGGCACCGACGAGAACCAGACCTGGCTTCCAGGTGGCGAACACAATAAGGGCAAGGGCAATCCAGCCGCGCCCCGCTGTCATGTTTTCTGCCCACATTGGTGTATAGGCAAGTGAGAGATAGGCCCCGCCAATCCCGGACATTGCCCCGCCGAAAATGACCGCGAGATAACGAATTCCGATGACAGAATAGCCAATTGAATGCGCCGCATCATGAGAATCGCCTACCGCCCGCAGGATCAGGCCCGCTTTAGTCTTATAAAGAAACCAGCTCACGGCCCCGACCATAACAAAAGAGAAATAGACCAGTATGTCCTGACCGAACAGAATAGCACCAATAATGGGCAGATCACTCAGACCTTCAATATTAAGTTGGGGCAGTTTTTCAACGGGGACACCCACAAAATCCTGACCGATAAGCGCGCTCAGGCCCACACCAAACAGGGTAAGTGCCAAACCCGTTGCCACTTGATTGGCCATCAGGGAAAGGGTGAGGATGCCAAAAAGAAAAGCCATAAAAGACCCGGCGAGTGCCGCGGCAAGAATGGCCAGCAAATAATTGCCTGTAAGGGTCGCTGTTACAAAACCGGCGACAGCACCGATCACCATCATGCCTTCAACACCCAGATTGAGGACGCCAGATTTTTCGGTAACCAATTCGCCAATACCGGCAAAAACAAGTGGTGTTGCGGCAGTAATAACGGTCAGGATGACCGGAACAATCCATTCAAACCCGTTCATGATGCGGCCTTTCCAAACTGTGCGAAGCGAAAGCGATAATTGACCAGCACATCACAGGCCAGCAAATAAAAGAGTACCATACCTTGAAAGACACCTGTTACTGCGACGGGCAGCCCCAGATTAATCTGAGCCGTTTCGCCGCCCAGATAGGTAAGGGCCATTAATAATCCGGCGAAAACAATACCGATGGGATGCAGGCGACCCAAAAAGGCGACGATAATAGCGGTGAAACCATAGCCGGGCGAAATGGACGGAAGAAGCTGGCCTACTGGACCAGACACTTCTGCCACGCCAGCAAGGCCTGCCATGGCCCCACCGAATAATAGGCAGAACCAGACAATTTTTTTCTGGCTGAAACCGGCATAGCTACCCGCTTTCGGGGCGGCCCCGATTACCTTAATCTGAAAACCGATCAATGTTTTGGATAACATGATCCAAGTCCCGAAGACCACAAGTAGGGCTATGATCGATCCAAAATGCAGCCTGGTGCCTTCCCAAAGGATTGGCATGGTGGCACTTTCGGAAAAGGTTCGCGATTCCGGGAAGTTAAAGCCGTCAGGGTCGCGCCATGGTCCATGAACCAGTAAACTGAGAACAAGGATGGCAACATAAACCAGCATAAGGCTTGTCAATATTTCATTGGCATTAAATCGGGTCTTTAGAAAGGCTGGTATTGCCGCCCAGAGTGCCCCGCCAATAATTCCAAAAATAACCATCAATGGTAACAGAAAGACACTATCAACATCATGCAGGTAGATAAAAACACCCCCGCCGACAATCGCCCCCATTGTCAGTTGACCCTCAGCCCCGATGTTCCAAACATTGGCCCTGAAACCGACTGAAAGCCCAATGGCACATAACACCAAGGGCGTTGCCTTGACCAGAAGTTCGGTAAAGCCGTAAGGGTTGTTAATCGGCACGATAAAGAAGTTTTTGAGTGCTTCCAGAGGATCAACACCCAAAAATGTGAACAAGGCAATCCCTGTCAAAATCGTTAGCAACAACGCGAGAACCGGTGTTGCATAGATCATGGAACGGGAGGGTTCTGGCCTTTTTTCGATCTTAAGCAACACTAGCAGTTTCCTTACCTGATCCGGCGCCATGAGTTCCACCCATCAAGAGGCCGATCTCTTCAATGGTGATTTCATTAATGCCACGGCTCACTGACAGTCGACCTTCAGCGATCACCGCAATTCGATTGCTGATGGCGAATAATTCATCCAGATCCTGACTGACCACCAGAACAGCCGCCCCTTTTTCAGCCAGATCAATCATAGCCTGATGGATAGACGCCGCCGCGCCTGCATCAACGCCCCATGTCGGATGGGCAATAATGATCAGGCCGGGATCTTGCAGCATTTCACGGCCAACAATGAATTTTTGAAGGTTTCCCCCTGATAGACTACCAGCAGTATGTGAAACGCCAGCGGTCCGAACATCAAATTTGGAGACAATCTCTTCAGCGAAGTTTGTTGTTTTCCGGCTTTCAATCAAACCGTTTTTCAATAGTTTTTTCTGGCCATAGGCACTCAGGAAAGCATTGTCGACAAGACTCATGTCAGGGACCGACCCATGCCCTAGCCGATCTTCTGGAACAAACGCCATGCCGAGTTTTCGGCGCTCGTTTGGTCCCAATTTTCCGATGGGTTGCTCTTCAAGCAGGATTTCGTTTGCATTTTCAAGTAATGCTTCTCCGCTCAACGCTTCCAGAAGCTCTACCTGACCATTACCAGCAACTCCCGCAATTCCAAGAATTTCACCCCGCCGTACTTCAAAATTTACAAGGTTCAGGTCAATACCAAACTGATCCGTGCTGTCCAGTGACATATTCCGCACTTTCAGTCGCACCGGCCCTTTGGTTTCGCCGTCCAGGTGCTTTGGCGCCGTCAGGTTTGTCCCGATCATCATTTCCGCCAGGGATTTCGCAGTCTCCACTGTCGGGTCACACTCTGAAATATATTTACCGCCACGAAGAATTGTCGCTTTGTGACAAAGGTTTTTGATTTCGTCCAGTTTGTGGCTGATATAGAGAATAGAGACACCTTCATCTGCAAGCCGGCGGAGGGTCTCGAACATTTTATCCGCTTCCTGCGGTGTTAAAACCGATGTCGGCTCATCCATGATCAGAAGTTTTGGATTTTGCAGCAGGCACCGTACAATTTCAATTCGCTGCTTTTCCCCGACAGACAAGGTGTGAACCTGACGGTCAGGTTGCAGTGGTAAGCCATAATTTTCAGAAATTTCGGTAATGCGTCTGGCGAGCTCCGCCATATTTTGCCGACCGGGCATACCGAGTGCAATATTTTCGGTAACGGTCATCGCCTCGAATAACGAGAAGTGCTGGAAAATCATCCCAATGCCGGTTTTACGGGCGGCATGAGGGTTGGCAATTTCCAAGGGTTGGCCGTTCCAGTGCATGCTGCCGCTATCGGCCCGCAGAACACCGTAAATGATTTTCACCAACGTGCTTTTTCCGGCACCGTTCTCACCCAGAAGCGCATGAATTTCGCCAGGAAGAATTTTCAGGTCGATGTTGTCGTTCGCCAGAACACCCGGATAAGCCTTGGTAATTCCCCGTAGCTCAAGGCGCGGTGTCGCAGCCTCTCCCATTTCCATTTATTAATTCTCCCTGCTCTTGGCTCTGACGAGTTTCAATACGGCCAGAACCGTGACATTACTATATTCAATCGGAGTTTTTAACCTTTTCTCGATTTTGATCCGAACAAAGTTTTCCTCTCGCAAGAGGCCCCGATACTTTTGTCTTCCGCTTTTTGTTGATAGATCAGTAATTCGGCACACACCGAGATCGCAATTTCCGCGGGGGCTTTACCATGCAAACCAGAAATTCCAATCGGGCAGACCAATGACGAAAGGACAGCTTCGTCGATGCCGCGCAATTTCAAGCGCCGTTCAAATTTTACCCGTTTCGTATCCGATCCAATAAGCCCAACAAATCCTACATCTGTTCGTTTAAGGACCTTGGCACATATCTCAAGATCCTGTTGGTGACTATGGGTGAGGATAAGGCAATGTCCGTTTTTAGGTATCTCCAAAACAGCAGCGCTTGGATCATTGATGACGATGGGAGTGACATTAGCCGGCAGGTTGCTTGTAAACATCTCCGCCCGTTCATCAACCCAGTCGATTTTACACGGTAGGGGGGATAAAGCGTTTACAATTGCTTTGCCCACATGTCCGGCGCCAAAAAGGGTTAGATGAAACCGATAGGGAGAGGCGGGTTCAATCAATGTGAAGGCCTCATCGCCGGCGGTAACAATTTTACTGCGGTGTTCGGTCAAACACTGTTCAATCAGTGCGGCATGCGTCATTTCTGTGCCTGCCGTGTAGGTAACAACATCGCGTGTCAGGGATCCATCCGTCCAACTGGTTACAAGAACCTGATTATCCGTATTCTGGCAAAGGGGTTCCATCCAGATCTGATCTGACCGCTGCAGAGGAGACAACAGAAGACGCACGGTTCCGCCGCAACACTGCGCCAGTTCAGGTCCAAGTGGCATGTCCAGGAGTTGGGCCATCGGTTTTTCAGAACAGAGCACTTCTTTTGCTTTTGCAATGGCCCGATATTCGAGTTCTCCGCCTCCGATTGTGCCGTGCACACTAGCATTGGTCACAAGCATGGAGGCGCCCGTTTCACGGGGTATTGATCCTTGTGTCGCGGCCACCGTCAGCAAGACAGAGTGTTCATCGGCCTTTTTGTGAAAACGGAGGATATCGGACCAGTTCATCATTCGGCAGCCGATCTGTCCGAGGTCACGCCAATCTGCATTGCTCGAACGGATTTCAGTATCCGTTCAGGTGTTGCTGGGGCATCCAGTTCAGGGAATAGTTCATAATTTGACACACTGGAAACAGCCTCTGTTAGCGCATTAAAAGCAGAGATTGCCAGCATGAACGGAGGCTCTCCCACGGCTTTGGATTTGTGAATACTGTCTTCAACATTTTCAGCATTTTCGAATAACGCCATGTTGAATATATCAGGCCGATCACTACAGGCCGGAATCTTATAAGTGGACGGAGCGTGTGTTTTCAGATTCCCCTTGTCATCGAAGAAAAGCTCTTCCGTCGTAAGCCACCCCATTCCTTGAATAAAAGCCCCTTCAATCTGGCCTAAATCGACCGCCGGGTTCAGGCTTTTACCCGTGTCGTGAATGATATCAACACGGGTAATTTTGTTTTCGCCGGTTAGAATATCAACAACGGCTTCAGATACCGCGGCACCATAGGCAAAATAGTAAAAAGGACGGCCGGAATAATTTTCAGCATCATAATGAATTTTTGGCGTGCGATAGTATCCGGTCGATGACAGGGAGACCCGGTTTAGATAGGCCAACTGAACAAGTTCGGCAAAGGTCAGGGTCTTTTTATCGCCAATCAAAATCCGATTGGGCATAAACTGAATAGCGCTTTGTGCCACCTCAAAATGCTCGGCTGCAAACTCGATCAGCCTTTCTTTGATCGTCCGTGCGGCCGCCTGGGCCGCCTTGCCGTTCATGTCAGAGCCCGAAGAGGCCGCGGTCGCGGACGTGTTTGGGACTTTATCCGTTGTTGTTGCCGTTATCTTGACGCGCTCAATATCAATTTGAAGTTCTTCTGCGACAACTTGGGCGACCTTTACGAATAAGCCCTGTCCCATTTCTGTCCCGCCATGATTGAGCATTACGCTGCCATCTGTATAAACATGCAGAAGCGCGCCAGCCTGATTTAAAAAGGTGGTTGTAAAGGAAATCCCAAATTTTACAGGTGTCAGGGACAGGCCTTTTTTGAGATAGGGGCTATTTTTGTTGAATTCCCGAATTTCATCCCGTCGGGCCAAGTAGTTCGATTTTTCAGCAAGTTCCGCAATAATTTCAGGTGCAATATTGTCTTCAACCGTCATGTGGTAGGGCGTGACGTTTCGCTCGTTTTTGCCATAAAGATTGGCCTTGCGAACCTCAAGTGGATCTTTGCCCAGATCATGTGCGATTGCGTCCATCATGCGTTCAACGGCAACCATGCCTTGCGGGCCGCCAAAGCCACGAAAGGCTGTATTGGAGACAGTGTGGGTTTTGCATCGATGGGAAATAATCGAAATGTCTTCGAAATAGTAACAATTATCCGCGTGAAAAATTGTCCGGTCATTGATCGCAGCTGAAAGGTCCGCCGAACGCCCGCACCGCGAGGCGAAGACAAACTCGACGGCCTGAACAACACCATCCGTGTTAAAGGAGACATCATAGTCCACAACAAAATCATGGCGTTTACCTGTCATGATCATATCGTCATCGCGATCAAGACGCAGCTTGGCAGGGCGTCCCGTTCGAGTGGCGACAAGGGCCGCCATTGCTGCGAACCACGCCCCTTGGGTTTCTTTGCCGCCAAACCCACCGCCCATTCGGCGGATTTCGACAGTAACGGAATGATCCGGAACATTCAGAAATTTTGCGACGTTATGCTGTACTTCTGTTGGATGCTGTGTTGAGCAATGAATATGAACATCGCCGTCTTCACGGGGGGTTGCAAGTGAGATATGCCCTTCAAGGTAAAAGTGGTCCTGTCCGCCGATCTCAAGGCGGCCTGACAGTCGGCGGTCGGCTTGTTCCCGTTTCAGTTCTGGTGCACCCCGTTTTAACTGGCGGGTTGGAAGAACAAAAGAGCCCGCTTGCATTGCTTGGTCAACGGTCAAAATGGCGGGTTTTTCGTTATAGACCACTTTTGCCCGTTTTGCCGCACGTCGTGCCTGTTCGATACTTTCTGCAGCGACCACAAACAGGGATTGTCCGACATATTCTACAATATCTTCGGCAAAAACCGGATCGTCCCCCAGGACAGGAGACGCATCATTTATGCCGGGCACGTCTGTTGCTGTGAAAACAGCGACAACGCCATCCGCTGCTTTGACATCTGTTACATCCAGTTCGACCAGATCCGCATGGGCCTTTTCACTTTGGGCAACATATAAATGCAGCAGGTCTTTCGGCTCTGAAATGTCGTCGATATAGTCGGCTTCTCCAGAAACCTGCTTTATCGCACTGTCATGGATAAGAGGTTTGTGAACCTTGCCTCGAATTTCAGTTTTGCTGGGTGTTGGATTACGCATCGCTCAATCCTCCCTTGCCGACAAGCCTTGTTTGAATTTCGGGGGCTGTCGTTTCAACAAAGAACTTCTGTAGCAGGTTTTGTGCAGCCATCATCCGATACTCACTACTTGCCCGCATATCTGACATTGGTTGATAGTCCTGTGTCATCAGTGCCATAGCCTGCTGAACAGTTTCCTGGCTCCACACTTTTCCGCGCAGTTCCGCCTCTGCCAGAGATGCCCGTAAAGGCGTGCCCGCCATTCCGCCGTAACAAATCCGAACATCCTCAACGGTGTCGCTTTTCAGAGACAGGTAAAACGCGCCGCAAACGGCGGAAATGTCCTGATCAAACCGTTTTGATATCTTGTAGTTACGGAAGTGGTTTTCTTTCGTTGATAAAGGGATACTGACCTTTTCGACGAATTCACCTGCCCGAAGGTCCTGCTTTCCATATTCAATAAAAAAATCTTCCAGCGCGATTTCCCGGCGTCCCGTTGCACTTTGCAACGTCAATGTCGCGTTTAACGCGATCAGGGCCGGCGGCATGTCGCCAATTGGGGAGCCATTGGCAATGTTACCGCCAATGGTGCCTGAATTGCGGATCTGCGTGGAGGCTATGCGCCTCACCAATTCGCCAAGATCTTCAAAATGTTCGGATAAAACTGGCCATGCCTCAGAATAAGTAACGCCCGCGCCAATCGTAAGATCCGTTTCGGTAAGCTTTATCTGTTGCAGTTCTTCGATTTGGCCCAGATAAATGATTGTTTTTAATTCTTTATGCAGTTTGCTAACCCATAGCCCAACATCTGTAGAGCCAGATAAAAGAACGGCGTTTGGATGATCCTCCAGCAATGCCGTAAGCTCTTCCGTGGTTTTTGGTGCAAAATACCGGCGATCATGCCACTGATAGCCAAGAGATGGGTCATTCTTCAATTCTCGGAGATGACCCGCTGTTTGGCTTTTTATAGGATCAAATGATGGGGTATCGGCATGGTCAGCCGCGTCTTTGGCCGCCTGAATGATCGTGCCATATCCGGTGCAGCGACATAAGTTGCCAGCCAGAACATCATTGATGTCCGCCGCATCTTTAGAGTTCCGGCCTTGCCGTTCCGCAAAGATCGACATAACAAATCCGGGGGTGCAGAAACCGCATTGAGTTGCGTTGTTTTTTACCATCGCGTCTTGTACGGGATGAAGATCACCATTGGGTGATTTCAAATCCTCAATCGTCAAAAGTTCTTTGCCGTCCAGCATCGGCATAAACTGAATGCACGCATTGACGGCCTGATAGCGAACGGATCCATCTTTTTGAAGATCTCCCAGGACGACAGTGCAGGCACCACAATCGCCTTCGGCGCAGCCTTCTTTTGTCCCTGTAAGAGCATCTTCATATCGTAAAAAATTCAAGACTGATTGTGTTGGGTCGCAATTTTCCAACTCTCTAATCTGTCCATTATGGACGAACCTGATTTTATGACGCATTGGTTCCTCCGAAGAATACTTTTATATATAGGGCTAGCAGCATGTAAAATATAACTAAAATAAGAGAGGCTGCACTGAACTTTCAGTGCAGCCAGAGTGTAAGTTCACATCAGTCTTTTTCTTGCGGCAAGATCGAGTTCAGCAAGATTGACAGGAATGCGACCGGAAATAAGCCAGACGTCAGCATCATTTTTGCCCAGTCCGGGAAAATGCCAACGACACCTGGCTCGGCTTTCAAGCCCAGGCCCACGCTCAGAGAAACCGCAATGATGACCATGTTACGGCGGTTCATTTTTACGTCACTGAGCAGATTGATACCTGCGCCGGCAATCATACCAAACATTACCACGGCACCGCCTCCGAGGACGGCATATGGCATTGCAGATACGATGGCACCAACTTTAGGGACAAAAGCGGCAACGAGAAGGAAAATGGCGCCGATGGTGACAACATGCCGGCTCATGACGCCTGTCAGGGAAACGACACCCACATTCTGACTATAGGATGTGTTGGGCATGGAGCCAAAAAGACCACCGATTGCTGTGCCAAGACCGTCAGCCATGGTGCCACCCGCGATTTCTTTGTCCGTTGCTTCCCGGCCAGCGCCGCCTTTCGTGATCCCGGAAATATCGCCTACTGTTTCAATAGCCGACACGATGGCCATCAGGCACATCCCGATAATGGCCGCAGTTTCAAATTTCAACCCAAATTTAAGAGGTTCTGGAAAGGCGAACCAGGCCGCATCTGAAATACCACTAAACTTTACCATGTCCATTGGGATCGCCATCAGGTAACCAGCAACAAGGCCAATCAGGATTGCAGAGGCGGACGTCATTCCTTTGGTCATGAATTTCACGCCCAGAATAATGACAATAACGGAACACCCAAGAACAAGATGATACCAAGCACCAAAATCCTTGGTAACAAATTTTGCAAATTTACCACCGCCTACATACTCGACACCGATCGGGAGCAGAGTCAGGCCGATTGTCGCAACAACAAGGCCTGTTACAAGTGGCGGTAGGATACCGCGAAAACGACCGATGAAGGTGCCAAGGAAAAAGTGGAAAATACCGCCGACGATCGTTGCCCCGAAGATGATTGCCAGGGCGTCTGTTCCTTTTACTGATGCCGCAATCGGTATCATGACAGGCAGAAAGGCAAAGCTGGTTCCCTGCATAATTGGCAAGCGGGCACCGATAGGTCCTGCGCCAACTGTTTGTAAAAGGGTGGCAAGGCCGGCGACCAGCATTGCAACCTGAATCAGGAAAACCTTGTCGCCCCCGGCAAGGCCAGCCGCACCGGCAATGATGATCGGAACAGTAACATTACCGGCAAACATTGCCAGTACATGTTGGATACCAAGCGGGATCGCTGTCCCCAATGGTGGTGTATAATTGGGATCACGCAGGCCTTCACTGTTGAAGCTCCCTGCTTTCCCAGATTGTGAAATTTCACTCATAATATGCCCCCTGTTATAGGCTTTATCTGAGAAAGCATCTCTCCCTTGCTTTCTCGTCGGTTATTTTCCGGGGTTAGCTTCCCCGATATGTTGAATAGCTATAGGGGGACACAAGTAACGGAACATGATAATGCTCTGTTGCGTCGGGCACCCCAAACCTTATGACAATTTCATCGAGGAATTTTGGTTCTGGCAGATCCTGATCGCAGGCGTCAAAATACTGTCCAGCGTGAAAAACCAGTTCATATTGGCCGCATACAAGGTCTGTGCCTTCAAGAAGTGGGCCGTCACAACGACCATCTTCATTAGAGGTAACAGTTTTCAATAGCTCCCAACTGTCTTCTTTCAGAATATACAGATCAATCTGAATATTTTTGCCTGGAATGCCTGCGGCGGTATCCAGAATATGTGTTGTTAGCTTTCCCATACTATGCCTTGTTACCGCTTACCAGTTTGCCTGAATTTCGCGATTTTTACGTTGATAAAAAGTCCCCAATTCGAAAACCATGCCCGAGAAGTAAAAAATTGTCTACATTTTTCGTTGTTTTTGTATTGAGGTTATTATTCGAAAAACGGCCTGAGTGCTAAATTTTGAGCAATTGCTGCAAAAATAATCAATATTTGCGGAGATTACTGACCTTTTTTCTTCTTTTGTTGATCAATATGGGCTTGCTTTGTATACAATATTTGAACATATTGTTTTGAAGTTATTGAATTTTCCTTCTTGGTTGGGATGACGAATGAGCGATATGTTGCGCGCTGTTGACACAACACGGCAAAAACCAGCAAAGAAAAATCAGCAGGATGAGCATATCTATGATCAGATGCTGTCTGCGATACTGGAGCAACGATTGTCGCCGGGGACGAAGTTGTCTGAGGATGTTCTGGGCGAGATTTTTGGTGTTAGCCGAACTGTTATACGCAAGGTCCTTCAACGTCTTGCTTATGAAAAAGTGGTGCGAATTCTGCCAAATCGGGGCGCTTACGTGTCTGAACCGTCCCCTGATGAAGCGCGCGATGTATTGGAAGCTCGCAAAATTGTCGAAGCGGGTATTATCCGCAAGGTTGTCAGAAACAGATCAGAAGCGGATATCAAGCGTCTGGAAAAAATGTTGGCTGAAGAGGCGGGCAGTATTGAGCAGGGTAAATATAGTAAATGGGTCGCTCTCTCTGGTGATTTCCATCTCGTCCTGGCCGAAATAGCAAAGAACGAGCCCTTGCAGGATTACCTTCGGGAACTTGTCTCACGTACCTCGTTGATATTGGTTCAATATCAAACTGGCCGTGCAGGCAATCAAAGTTGTTCTTGCGATGAGCATGGCGATATCATCGCCGCCATTCGTGATCAGGACGAGGAAAAAGCCGTTAAGCTGATGCATGATCACCTTCAGGCCTGCGAAGAGCAGTTAAAACTGGACGGTGCTGATCCTGTTAGCGATCTTTACAAAATCTTTTCTAGCGCAGCAGATTGATAGGGCAGGACGATAGAATGACGATCACCACAGATTATCCACGAGATATGATCGGCTATGGCGCTGAAACACCAGATCCGAAGTGGCCGAACAAGGCGCGGATCGCCGTGCAATTCGTTTTAAATTACGAAGAAGGTGGAGAGAATAACATCCTGCACGGCGATGATGCTTCCGAAGCGTTTCTATCAGAAATCATCGGGGCCGATATGTTGCCGGATGTGCGGCACATCAGTATGGAATCCATCTATGAATATGGTAGCCGGGCAGGGGTTTGGCGGCTGCTTCGGCTGTTCGAAAAATTCGATATCCCCCTGACGATTTTTGCGGTCGCTATGGCCTTGGAACGAAATCCTGCTGTGGCTAAAGCATTTGTTGATGCCGGACATGAAATTTGTAGCCACGGATATCGTTGGATCAATTATCAATATGTTCCCGAAGACGTGGAACGGGAGCATATGCGCAAAGCTATCGAGATCATTACTTCCCTGACAGGTCAGCGACCCCTAGGCTGGTATACCGGCCGGACAAGTCCAAATACGCGCAGGCTGGTCGCCGAGGAAGGCGGTTTTTTGTATGATGCTGACGCCTATGATGATGACCTGCCATATTGGGCGACGGTGGGCGATAAAAATCAGCTGATTGTTCCCTATACACTGGATGTCAACGACATGCGATTTGCCGCGTTGCAGGGTTTTAACAGCGGGGATCAGTATTTTACGTATCTCAAAGACAGTTTCGATACCCTTTATGAAGAAGGGGCTGATGCTCCGAAAATGATGTCTGTGGGATTGCATTGCCGTCTGGTTGGCCGACCCGGCAGAATAGCGGCTTTGAAGCGTTTTCTGGAATATGCGCGTTCACATGAGCATGTCTGGTTTGCCCGGCGCATTGATATTGCCCGGCATTGGCATGAACATCACCCTGTTGAAGGATAATATATGACAGCGTTAAAAAATCGGCCCAGTGAAATGGATGTTGAGACGTTCGTTGGCATCTTTGGCGGTATTTATGAGCATTCTCCCTGGGTTGCTGAACGTGCCTGGACGAAGATAGAGACATCGGATTTCGATCATGTTGAGGCGCTGGCCACGTTGATGGCGGCAATTGTGGCAGAGGCTACGGATGCTGAGAAACTGGCGTTGATAAAGGCGCATCCTGATCTGGCGGGCAAAGCTGCTGTTCAGGGGGAATTGACACATTCGTCAACATCTGAACAGGAAAGCGCTGGCTTGAACGAATGTACGGCCGAAGAGTTTGAGCAATTTCAGGCGTATAACCACGCCTATAAAAGCAAATTCGGCTTCCCTTTTATCAAAGCCGTTAAGAACAGCAATCGGCATGAAATTCTGGCGGGCTTTGAAGAGCGATTGAAGAATGATCCGCAAACTGAATTTAATGCAGCATTGCAGGAAATTGACAAAATCGCAGGCTTCCGCCTGCAGGAATTATAAGCACCCTTCAAGGGGCTATCGGAGTTAAATAAAATGAAGTTACTCACTGCAGAAGAAGCTGGTTTTGTCAGCCGTTATACAGATCTCGCCCAGCCACGTTTAGGGTCCGAGGTCATATATGCGACTGATGATTTTTTTGCGGATAAAGCGCGTTTGATCGATCCTGCCGAGCCGGTATTTATTGATGATAAATATGATGATCATGGAAAATGGATGGATGGCTGGGAAAGTCGGAGAAAGCGTGGTGAAGGATATGATCATTGCATCATTCGACTGGGGTTGCCGGGCATTGTTCATGGCGTAAATATCGATACAAGTCATTTTACCGGAAATTTTCCACCCGCCGCCTCCATCGACGGCTGTTATTGCGAGGGGGACCCTGATGGGGAAACGGTTTGGCAGGAGATTGTACCTTCTGTAACCCTTGGGGCGGACAGCCACCATCTTGTGGCTGTAGAAAGCGAGCAAACATGGAGCCATTTGCGGCTTAATATTTATCCTGATGGCGGGGTTGCGCGCCTTCGGGTCTATGGACAGATCAATTGCAATTGGGAAACACGCGATCCGAACGAAATCGTTGATCTTGCGGCGCTGGTTAATGGCGGCCGGGGAATTGCCGCAAATAATTCACATTATGGCTCGCCGACGAATATTCTGGCGCCCGGCCGAGGGGTGAATATGGGAGACGGATGGGAAACACGCCGTCGCCGCGAACCGGGCAACGACTGGGCAATCATTGCGCTGGGCCATCCCGGCACGGTGAGCGCCATCGAAGTCGATACGGCTCATTTTAAAGGGAACTTTCCGGAAGGCTGCACCCTTCAGGCAGCTTATATGAAGGGCGGCACGGAACAGTCAATCATTACGCAAAGCATGTTTTGGAAAACCCTCTTGCCGGAACAGAAACTGTCCATGGATGCTATTCATAAATTTGAACATGAGGTCCAGGATATTGGTCCCATAACACATGTGCGGCTTAACATTATCCCTGATGGCGGTATAAGCCGGCTGCGTCTTTATGGAAAAATCGAGCAATAGGGTGACGACTATGACGCTTCAAATCCGGCCTTTGACAAAAGAAGCCTTCGCGCCCTTCGGGGACGTCATCAGTGTGCGTGAAAATGATCATTTCCTGATCAATAATGGATCTACGGAACGCTATCATGATCTGGCGAAGGTGCAGTTGTTGAACGGTGGTCGGGCCCTGATAAATATTTTCAGGGCAACGCCGCTTACCTACCCGTTAAAAATTACGATGGTTGAAAGGCACCCGCTGGGCAGTCAAGCCTTCGTTCCCATGAGCGGCCTGCCGTATCTTGTGGTTGTCGCACCGGCCGGGGAGGACGTTAATTCTGCCGATCTGCAGGCTTTTTACGCAGACCGTGATCAAGGCATCAATTATCACGCAGGAACCTGGCATCATCCTGTTCTGGCCCTGCACGAAATAAGTGACTTTTTGGTGGTTGATCGGGGGGGGGATGGTGAAAATTGCGACGAGTGGTTCTTTGAAGAACAAGATGATATCACGCTTGGTCAGTCAGTGGACGATTTCATCTGGTAAAAATAAGAATATAGAATGTCGTTGAAGCCGACAGACTGCCAGAACTTTTGTGCATCGATATTGTCTCGGACGACCTGTAGATACGCGGTCTTAACCGACCGTTTCTTTGCGGTCGTTAGGAGCGATACCGCAATGTCCCGGGCCAATCCGTTACGTTGATAGTTTTGATCGGTCATGAAATCAAACAAGCCGACATAGGTCTCTGAAAAAACGGCCATTCCGATAGAAACAGTCCTGTTGTTCAGACGGCAGCTGACATAGGCGGTCGGTAAATTGATCCTTTCATACATCGCTGCAAGAGGCGCTCTGAGATTGTCATTTAGCCCTTTTATTGCAAGATGGGCCGACATCCAGTCTGATGTTAGGGTGTTGCTGGTTTCAAGAGAGGCGCCGACATCCTGTCTTTGAAAGGACGCCAGATCCAGCAGACGAACATCTGTGTGATCAATCTCAGAATATCCTGAATTTTGCAGAATCTCTTTCAGGTTTTCAGGGGATGCCAGGGGCGTCATTCGAAAACAGGGGGCTTTTTTTGCAGTCTGGAACAACGCTTCAACTGTTTTGATTTTTTCATCTGCCGGCCTTTGACCGGGCGTCAGAAAATTGACAGAATTTATTCGTTTGGTATGCCCGCCTGACATTCTGATGCGCCAGCCATCCAAGTCGATTTCCTGTTCAGCGGGAACGGCTTTAAAGGAATGGTCTTCAAGCTGCCTGATTTTTGTGACCTGTTTTTCTGAAAGGGACATTGTCATTCTGACCAGAAGGCTATTAATTAAAAGAAGTGAGATTAATAAAGGCAAGGCGGGCGAACCCAAATGATATCAGACGGGGGTAAATCATCAAAATTTTATCTGGGGGGTAGTTTTCTGGTGGCCCTGCTGCTGTTTGCTGTTTTTTCTGTATGGGTCGATCTTAAGCCCAAAATAACCGAAGATTTTTTCTTTGGCAGCAATGACCCGGCCGCCCAGCAAGCCCAGAAAATAAGAGAACTGTTCCCGTCGGAGGCATTTCTTTTACTAAGTGTTGGTGGTCATAACATTTATTCGGCACCCTATTACCGTCAGATAAAGTCCCTGTCTGAAAAACTGGCAATGCTGCCGGGAACCAACCGCCTGATTAGCCTAGCGAATGGACCCGCTACTGCGGAAGATGCCCGTAAAAGCCCGTTCTGGCGTCCTTTGTTAATCAACCGGGACGAAACGGCCAGCCTGATCCTTGTTTTTGTAGAAAAGGACGGGCAGTCGTTACTGGTGCGAAAAATTGACGAGATCAGTCAGGAAGCGGCGCAAAGTCCGGACCTGACACGGATCGGATTATCCGGTATGCCTTATATCGCTGAACAAATCCGGCAAAGTCTGGTGCGGGATGTCAAGATTTTCAGCAGCCTTGCACTTGTTGTTTTTATAACGCTGATCGGTTTCTTTTACCGGTCTGCAATGATTGCGCTGGGCTCTTGCGTGAGCGGGCTGAGTGCTATTTTCATGACGCTGATTGTCCTTCAGATGCTTGGGCAACCGATTGGTATTCTGACGGCAAATCTGTCGATCATTGTTTATGTTCTGGTCCAGTCCCAAATTATCTATCTTACGAACAACTGGTTGCGAGAAAACAAAAAGCAAACGGCAAAATGGCGCGTGCGTCAGGCCGTGGGTAAGACATTTAGGCCCTCCTGCTGGTGCGCGCTGACCACATTGCTGGGCTTTCTGACATTGTTGTTCGTTTCTGCGGAACCGTTACGGCAACTAGGGGCGGGGGGAATTGTCGCAGTTCTCTGCGCGCTCGCCTGTTGCTATCTTATTTTTCCGTCATTTCTGATCTTTGCACAGATTAAACAGCCCAAGCAAAGTGTTCAACTTTCCGAACGTCGCCTGACAGGGTTTCAGGCGGTTAGCGGATTGCTCTTATTGTTTATCATGGGGTTTTCTTTTTTCGGGCTTTGGACACTCAATACAGACCCCAGCCTTTTGTCCTATTTCAAGAAAGACTCAAATATTGAAACGGGGTTGAGGCGCATTGATGAAAATGGAGGAAGTAGTCCACTGCTTCTTGTTGTTTCGTTAAAGTCTTCGAACTCATTGGATAATGAGGCGGCCTATAAAAAGTTATGGACCCTTCACAAGAAACTGGCGCAACACTCTCAAGTGGGAACAGTATTGTCCCTTCCCGCATTGTTGGCAGAGGCAAACGACCATCCTTTTGCGTTCTTGTTGCCCTGGCGGGAAATCGTGACACTGCTTTCCCTGGATATGAACCAAAGTGTTGTTGAAAATTTCCTGACCAACGACCGTGAGCAGGCGTTATTTCTTATTCGAATGAAGGAGCAGGGGCGCGACAATCCTCGAACGGCCGTGATCAATGATATCCGATCGACTGTCGAAAAATCGGGCTTTCGGTTAGACCTGACGGGGGGCGTATATTTCCTGCAAGCGAAACTGGCGGATCTGGTAGACGAGAGCTTGATTAGTGGTGTCTTGGGAGTGCTTTTGCTGTTCGTGGGGGTCAGTTGGATCGTAACAAGGCAGATCCCAATGGCCCTTGTCATGGGAGGGGCGGCCAGCATGATCCCTTTTATTCTGCTGGGGGGAATAGGTCAGTTCTCCATCCCTGTTGATATTATTTCTGCCCCTGCAATAAGTGTTACGATCGGGTTGGCTGTTGACGCGCTGATCCATTTGGCGATGGCAGTTAAACGAAAAGGGGCGGATATGGAAAAACAGACGGTCTGGTTGAAAGCGATCGAGGAGCAGGGCCCCGGAATTATTACGTCAGCCATGGTTATCGCTATCGGATTTCTTATTTTTTCCTTCTCGGATTTTCCCCCTACTGTCCGGTTTGGTCTGATGGTCGTGTGTGGCTCATTATTGGCTGTTTTTGTTGCTTTGGCAGCGTTTCCACTGTTTGCCCGGTTTTTTGTCCGGCAGTGACCTGATATAGAATGAGTATGACGTATAAAATTCCAGAAATCGGATTGCCCGTTGAACAGGTTCTTCCCTCCCTTGTTGATGCTTTGAAAAACAGGAACAGTGCCGTATTGCAGGCCCCACCCGGGGCAGGAAAGACGACAACTGTGCCGCTTTGGTTGCTGGGACTGACGGATAAAAAAATAGTAATGCTTGAGCCCCGCAGACTGGCCGCACGGGCCGCTGCGCGGCGGATGGCGGATCTTTTGGGTGAGGCGGTTGGGGAAACAGTAGGGTATCGGATCCGGTTGGATACAAAGGTAAGTGAGCGAACCCGTATTGAAGTGGTTACGGAAGGGATCCTGACCCGAAAACTACAACAAGACCCGGAATTGTCAGATACGGGGGTCCTTATTTTTGATGAATTTCATGAGCGGAATTTACAAACGGACCTTGGTTTGGCGTTGGCGTTGCAATGTCAGGATGTCCTGAGGGAAGATTTGAAGCTGGTTATCATGTCGGCAACCCTTGATACCGATCAGGTCGCACATTTATTGTCGAATGCGCCGGTTATCAAAAGCGAAGGGCGGTCGTATCCCGTGGAAACGCGCTTTCTGGAGAGGGCGCTCAAGACACGTCTGGAACCTGCGCTTGCTCGGAAAATTGAAGAAATCTGCGCAGTTGAACAAGGGGATATACTGGTTTTCCTGCCGGGTGCAGGCGAAATTAACAGGACAATGGCCCTGTTGCAGGACTATGCACGAAAGGACAAGGTTGCCCTGTATCCACTCTATGGCACGCTGTCTCAAAAAGATCAGGATAAAGCCCTGTTTCCGGATCCGGATGGGCGTCGAAAAATTGTTTTCGCAACGGATATTGCGGAAACCAGTCTGACAATCGACGGCGTTCATATTGTTGTCGATGCGGGGCTGGCCCGTATGCCGCGGTTTCATCCGGGTAGTGGCATGACCCGGCTGGAAACAAAGCGTATTTCGCGGGCATCAGCCGATCAGCGGCGTGGGCGGGCAGGGCGGCAAGCCCCGGGTTTGTGTTATCGGTTTTGGACAAAAGCAGAAGATCGGGGGCTATCACCGCATTCCGAACCAGAAATCGCGGTTACTGATTTATCTGCTTTGGCGCTGGAGCTGGCCAAATGGGGGGAGACGACACCTGAAAACCTGAATTGGATGACGGTACCTCCGCCTGCACTGATGGCGCAGGCGAGAGATTTGCTGGGCTCCCTTGACGCATTGGACGATCAGGGGCGCATTACGCCCATGGGCGAAAAAATGGTAAATTTGCCCCTTCATCCCAGATTGGCCCATATGCTGATAAAAGCTCAGGCGGTCGGAAAGCAAGCCATTGCATGTGACCTCGCGGCAATTTTGTCAGAACGGGATATTTTGAAAACCGGACGGGACAATCCAAATACTGATATCCGCGCCAGACTTGAAATTTTAAATCGGTCCCGCACGGGGAGCCAGAATATCCCCAATATTCATGCGGTAAAACGAAACGCAGATGATCTGCGCAGACGGTTCAAGGTTGGAAAGGAGGCCAGTTCCGTTTCAGATGCCGGGCTTGTCCTTGCCTTTGCCTATCCTGATCGGATAGGTAGTCTTCGCAAAGAAAGTGATGCTCATTATCATTTATCTGGCGGACGGGGTGTTCATCTTCCCGCGGGGGACAGATTGCAAAGGGAGCCTTATCTTGTTGTGGCTGATCTGGACGGAAAAGGCAGGGATGCGCGAGTATATTTGGCAGCGCCCATTCGATATTCTGAAATCATTGCGCATTTTTCAGGGTCAATTCATGACACCGAGAGAATTTATTGGGATCCGTTGAAAGACAGGGTTTTGGGGATGCGGGAGCGCAAGCTGGGGGCGTTGGTTTTATCTTCTGAGCGCGCCAGATCCCTGGATCCAGAAGCTGTTGAGCGCACGTTTTTGGCGGTTATCCGAGAGCGTAAAATGCGGGACCTGCCGTGGGATGCGGCCAGTCGATCGTTTATCGAACGGGTCACCTTTGCACGATATCATGCAGAGGATCCCGATTTTTGGCCTGACCTTTCGGAACAGGCTTTGCTGGAAGATCTGGATACCTGGCTTGCCCCTTATCTGGCAGGGAAAAGCAGGCTTGCGGATTTAGGGCAATTGAAATTGGCTGATATCTTGAAGTCCAGACTGGATTGGTCCGCACAACAGGCGTTGGATGAATTTGCGCCGTCCCATATCGAAGTTCCCACTGGGTCCCGTATTCGGCTGGATTATGCCAACCCGGAAACGCCGGTTCTCGCCGTTCGTTTGCAGGAAATGTTCGGGCAGGCGGACGTTAAGCCTGTCGGCGGGGGGCGTGTTCCATTGACGATCCATTTGCTCAGCCCTGCCAGACGGCCCGCGCAGATAACACAGGATCTGGCCGGTTTTTGGAGAACCAGTTACACGGCCGTCAAAAAAGACCTGAAGGGGCAGTATCCAAAACACTACTGGCCAGATGATCCCTTGCAGGCAGAGCCGACAGCAAAGGCCAAACCCCGCAAACAATAACCCTGCGTTAAGGTTGCGTTACTTTGGCAAACCAGCCGAGACGGTCTGACAGATCGACCACATGTCCAACAACGATCAAGGCCGGGGGCTGGATGCCGCTTGTTTCCACATCATCCCCAGCATTCTGAAGTGTTGTTTTCAGGACTTGCTGGTTGGCAAGGGTCGCATTTGCAATGATGGCGACAGGCTCGTCTTTGTCCCGTCCAAATCCGATCAGTTTTTCTGTAATAATGCGGATATGTTTCATCCCCATATAAACGACAATTACAGGGGAACCTTTGGCAATATGCTCCCAATTGACACTTGGGACTTCGCCGTTCACATCATGACCGGTTAAAAAGGTCGCTGCGGAATTTGTATTTCGATGCGTGAGGGGTATGCCTGCATAAGCAAGGCCGCCGACGCCCGATGAGACAGCAGGAATAACGCGAAAGGGGATGTTATTGGCTTCCAGCGTCAGCGCTTCTTCACCGCCCCGCCCGAAAATATACGGATCGCCCCCCTTCAGGCGCAGCACGCGTTTGCCCTCTTTGGCAAGGGCGACAAGGCGCTCTGTGATATCATTTTGTTTCGCCGAGGGTTTTCCGCCCCGTTTGCCCGCATATTCCAAAATACAATCTTCACCTGTCAGCGAGAGGATTTCTTTGCTGACAAGGGCATCGTAAACGAGGACATCGGCTTGCCGTAGTCCTTCAATGGCGTAGAGGGTTAATAGTCCAGGGTCGCCCGGTCCTGCCCCGACCAACCAGACACTGCCTGGTTCAAAAGGGGGGATTTTGCTCATTATTTTGTCCATAAATTTCTTTTACACTGCATTTTCTTCTTCGCCAATAAGCATTCCGATAAAACAGGAAGATCAAAAAACAGTTTGGTTGTGCATTTATCGTGTTTTCTTCCATAAGGCGATCCTGTAGCCTGCAAACTCAGCGTTTAAAGAGAGAAATACATGCCTCAAAAACAGATGAAAATACGGGTCGAAGGATTACAGAAGCGGTTTGGCAAAGTGCAGGCTCTGGCAGATGTATCCCTTTCTGTCGAAACCGGAAAAATTCTGACTCTGATCGGGCCATCAGGCAGTGGTAAAACGCTAACGCTGAAAACAATACTTGGCTTGATAAAGCCTGATGCGGGATTAATCGAAATCGCAGGATCGACAGCTCCGTCCATCAATAGCGCAGAGCGAGACGATTTTTTACATCAGTTTGGCATTCTGTTTCAGCGGTCAGGCTTGTTCGATGGTCTGCCGGTATGGGAAAATATCGGTTTTCGTCTGTTGCAGGAAAAAGGAAACAGTCGGGAACAGGTCCGCGAAATAGCGGTTGAAAAGCTGAGAGCCGTCGGCCTGTCAGCGGATGTTGTGGATCTTTTCCCCTCTGAATTGTCCGGTGGAATGCAAAAACGGGTTGGGATTGCCCGTGCGCTGGCGGGTGAACCGCCGATTTTGTTTCTGGATGAGCCGACCGCCGGGCTGGACCCGATCATGAGCAATGTGATCAACGACCTGATCATTGAGAATGTCCGTAAACTGGGTAGCACTGCCATTGTTGTTACCAGTAACCTGGTCACGGCGGCAAAAGTGTCAGATGATATTGCGATGCTGCATGAAGGACGCTGTGTATGGTCTGGTCCGGGAAATACAATCACCGATACCGGGAATGCGTATGTGGAGCAATTTTGGAATAAGAAAAAAGATGGGCCGATTAAAATGGCCGTGGCGTCTCTCTCCTTCTAACGCTTTTCTCACGTTAGGCCAGCACCGAACGTTTATCCGATCAGAGATTAAATCTATCGGGGTTTCGCGTGTCTGGAAATACTGCATCTACTCAAAAAATTACGTCGCTTTTGTTGCCACGGCACGATATCGAATGGAAAAATGTTAACGGGTTTCTCTCTCCGTGGGCACGCCCGGTTCTGATTGAAAACAAGATGACAAGAGAACTGCGCCGCGATTTGCAGGAACAGGAACAATCTGATCGGGATTACCTGACAGAGATGGTCGAAGAACAATTGGCCGCCCTTCCGTCCATTGATAAACGTTTCTGGCTTGCCGAATTTCGATTTATGGCAAAAATTTTGAGGCTGGAGCAGCTTTGCGTCTATATGCCTGCCTTTGTGCAATTGGCAATGATGATGCCGCGTTCGCTTATATATTGCAGAAGAGAGGCGGTCCGGCTTTATTTAGACTCGAAATTGGACGTGATTGGTCCCTTTTCACAAAGACAGCAGCGGAAATTTATCAGAAGCAGCGTTCTTGTATATCCGTCCCACCTTTTATTTTCCATGTCCGAATTATTCGTCGGCTTGTTGATGCGTTCGATGGACCAGTCAGCGCAGGCAAATCGGCGACGTGTTTTGATGAGTGTCCGATCCTTACAGCTTATGAGCCGTGAGGAAATCAGTATCCGGTTTAAAAAAGAGGAAGAGTATCTGAATGAACTGGAGTTTTTGAAATGCCAGTGCGAGCACTATAAAATCAGGGTTCCCGAAATCTATGCTATCTCGGTAGAGGAGCTAAATGACTTTTGGGAAACCCTGAATTAACAAATGTTATGCGATCGCAGGAAGGCCAACACGTTTCCGCAGGTCTTCGTTACGAACGTCCAGCTCCTGACCGGCCAGATCATCGGATTGTTCGCCGCACAACCAGGCAATCGCCGCAGCAGGTTCGTGGGATGGAGACAGATTTTCCCGTGGAAGCTGGCTTACCCGGTTAATACCGGAGGCCCGGATGATACCCTGCATGTCGGTATCTACAACACCAGGGGCAAAACCAAAGACTTTTACGCCTTTTTCGCCGGCTTCATGGGCGGTTGCCCGGGTCATCATGTAGACCCCGGCTTTGCCACTGCAATAGGCGCTCCAACCTTCAAGTGGGTTATGCGCAGCACCAGAGCTGATATTGATAATAGTTCCTGAGCCCTGCTTGTAGAAATGCGGCAGGGCACTACGGATGCCGTTATAAACACCAACAAGATTTACAGAAATATTGCGAGCCCATTCCTGTGGGTCTGTATCTTCGATCAATCCAACAGGATCTACAATTCCCGCATTGTTTACGATCGCATCAACCTTACCAAACCGCTCGATGGTTTCTTTGACCAGTTGCTCGACGGCGTTGAAATCAGAAACGTCACAGCTCGCTGCAAATGCTTCTCCGCCAACTCCATCAATTTTTTCCAGCACATCTGCACAATCTGCAGCGTTTCTGGAACTGATAGATAGTTTTGCGCCCTGACGTGCACATTCCACTGCGGCGGCCGCACCGATACCCCGGCTGGCGCCTGTAATAATAATAACTTTTCCGTTCAGGTTGCTCATAGATATTTCCTGTTTTTGTTTTATGCGCCCAATTGATTTAAAAGGAAGAGCCCGGCGTTTTCAGAAACGCGCGTTCTTCATCTGTGGATTGTCTGTTCAATACAGCGTTTCGGTGGGGAAAACGACCAAATTTTTTTATTATGTCGTAGTGTCGTTGAGCGTAGTCTATGTCGACTTCTCCGCCAAATGCCTTAAATAGCGTCATGGAATATTCCTGATCGTGAAGATTTTCGCTGTGCTCGAACGGCAAGGCGGCAAACTTTTTATGCAGTGCGGACAAGCCGTCAAAATAGCCACGGTCAATCATGTGGCGGGCAATCTCTCTTGCTTTTGCATCGGCACTGAACGCTTTTGGGTCATCGCGAAACATGTTGCGGGAAAACTGATCCAGCAAGAGGATGAGAGCTAGGCATCCCATGTCGGTATCCGTCCAATCCAGGTAATGCCCCTCGGTTGCCTTGGAAAAATCTTCAAGAAAATTATCCCGAACAAGAGCATCAAATTCCTCATTTTTAGAGAACCATTCTTCCCGCGGTTTTCCGTAATCGGGATGGGCTGGCGGTAAAAACCAAAAATCCAGGATTTCCTGCTGTCGTTTCATATTTATTTCCTTTACCGGGCAGTTAATGTCCTTGCAACTTTCTTTCGCTAGACTAGGACTGTCTGAATAGACTGTGGTTTATCCCAACCCCTTTAATTGGAAGGTCAGCTCAATAGATGAAACAATATTTATCTCACCTGGTGTTCCTAAGTTTTTTAGCAGCCGGTTTGTCTGCCTGCAATGATCGATCGCAGACGGAACTTCTGGAGAAAATTGCCGGCACGACGTCACCTGAAGGTATTTTAGAAGCGGTCGGAGAACCCGATGAAATTGCCGAGGACGGTGCTTTACGCCACTGGCGTTACAAGACATCAGAAGGCGACGTTTGTTACACGGTTGCAGGCTCTTTGGCCATGCGGATGATTTGTTCTTAATTGGAATGGCCGTTTATGTTCCCAAAATCTAGGGTCTTTTGCTGTTTGCCCAGTCTATCCCGTCTGTTGGGGCTGGTCAGCATTATGCTGTGTCTTGGGGCCGTTGTTGCCGGGGCAGCTCCTTTAAAATTGCAGGGTATCAAAGGCAATGACGATCGCGAACGAGTTGATATTCAGCAATTTCCCTGGAATACGATTGGCCGGATCAATAAAGATGGCTCGTTTTGTACGGGCATCCTAGTTGCAAAGAATAAGGTTTTAACTGCGGCACATTGTTTTTGGAATAAGAAAACCCGACGCTGGTCGCAGGCAAAATATTTCCACTTTGTTCTTGGCTATGAAAAAGGAAAATATGTAGCCGCCGCAAAGGGCGTGTCCTACAAAACTGCGTTTAAGAAACTCCCGGACCTTAATCAATTTCCGCTGAAGCGTCAGAATGACTGGGCCGTGTTGACGATTGATAAAGACCTTGGAGAACAGTTTGGCTTTGTGTCCGTGTCTTCATCAAAAGGAGGCCGGTATTTAAAAAAGAACCGTTCGTCCGGCGATATCATTCAAGCTGGCTACAGTCGGGATTTTGCGCATGTTCTGACAGTACATCGGGGTTGCGATATTGTTCAGTACGGAACATTGAACGGGGAAAAAGCCCCGATTTTTTTGCATGAATGCGATGCGACCAATGGGGATTCAGGGTCGCCTTTGTTCATAAAAACCGAAAACACCTATACATTGATAGCTATTCATTCCGCGACGGTACGGGCCCAAAAAAACCAGCCCGCACTAGGGATAGCAGTCCCCAGTTTCCAATTTTCTAACGCCCTTAATTCGAAGGATTAATTGCCCCTTTCATTCGAATTGATGGCGGTTTGGTTAAAAAATATCGAAAATTTTAATAAAAAATAACCATATTTGTATGAAGATACCTCATATGAGGGATGTTTGCAGACCTTACTATCTATAGATTGCACTAATAGGTTGACGCTTAATTTGCGCCCTTTCTAGTGATAGCAATGAAGCCGTTGAAACATTGGTTTTGTATTTGACGGTATAGGTGATGAGTATGACGAACTCTGATGAAACAAAAAACGAGCTGGGTAAAGTCTCTGCTGATGCAATCCCATCAGCGACTGAAGAGGCAGTTACGGCCGTTGTAGAAGAAGAGCTTGTCGATCTTGATGCGTTATTTGACGCCCTGAATATTGCAGCGGCCGATCATCTGGACGCGATCCAGTTTGAAACAGTGCCGGGCGAAAAGAACGGCGTTCTCACTGTGCCCAATACAGCGTTGAACGCTGACAATCTAACCAGTGGCATGGATAGTATGGTATCCGCAGTCGATGATGCGGTATTGAAAGATACATTCCCTTCCGACGAGTCTTAAAAAAAGAGGATCATTTCTGATCCTCTTTCTTCAGTGTTTGGACTATTCTATTCGCCGATTATTCTTGAATAGCGGCCTCTTTCACATTCTCTTTGAAAGCCTCGCCTTCCGGTGTCGTCAGGAACTGGTCCAGTGCAACGACGACGTCCTGATCATACTTCTCAGGATTGCTTCTAAAGACTTCCATAGCTTCTTCAGTGCTAATTGCTTCACGATAAGAACG
This sequence comes from Sneathiella sp., assembly GCF_047631475.1. GTDB lineage: Bacteria > Pseudomonadota > Alphaproteobacteria > Sneathiellales > Sneathiellaceae > Sneathiella. The sequence goes on from NZ_JBLHZT010000024.1 coordinate 52,038, forward strand.
GGGTGAGAGGCGGGCCACAAGAATATCTGTTATGCCAAGAATTCGACCGGACATATCAATTTCGGCACCGCTCAGCTGCGCTGGATAACCGCTTCCATCCAGTCGCTCATACATATGGGTAACAGCAGTAACTACCGATTGGTCAATTTCCATGTCAGACAGGACAGATTTTGCTTTGCCAACATGGCCCCGCATGATCTCCATTTCCTGCTCGGTTAGACGGCCTTCCTTGGTTCGGATTTCCGATGGGATGGAAATCTTGCCGATCTGGGAAAGGTTTGCGCCTGTGCGAATGGCTTCTTTTGTTGCCTCGGGAAGTTCCATGATTTCAGCAACGGCGTTTGACAATTCGCTCATACGGCTAGAATGCCCGGCCAAATACGGATCGTTTTCTTCCATAATGTGAACCAAAATCGAGATTGTTTTGCGACCGAGCTCTTCTTTCTGACGCTGATGCATGATGAAATCTGTAATGTCACCAGCAACGGAAACGATACCCATAAATTGGCCGTCATCATCCATCAGGCGGCTTTTTTCAATGCGAAGGATACGTGTTTCCCCCTGAATTTCCATTTCAACAATGCGACTGGCTGTTTCTTTGGTATCCATGACTTGCTGGTTTAGGTCGGTCAGTTTCCGGGCAATGACATCCCCAAAAAGATCTCGATCTGATTTGCCGGCAATTGATTGCACTGGAAAATTAACAAAACGGGCAAGCGCCGGATTGGCATAAACATACCGCCCAGACGCATCTGTCAAAGAAATCAGGTCATCAATTGTATTGTTGATACTGCCTAACAAGCGGCGCTGTGCGTTGATCTGATGGGCAAAATCCCGGTACTGGTCGGCCATTGCTTTAGCATTTGAACTGCGAAGGCTTAACCAGATTCCAACCAAAACACTCATGGCAACAACAAAAATACTGGCCGCAATACCGTAGATGACCAGTGCATAGGTCTCTAGCGGGGCGAAGGCGGATCGCTCCGTCTCACCTTGTAGAATATACCAGTTTGTTCCTTGAACGATTGTACCAATTCCATAAACGCTATCAGGCTCCCCTTCCAGCTGTTTGGCAGAAAAAGAGCGAGGTTTCTGGTTTGTTAATTCCGAGGCCTGCTCTGCAAGAAAAGGAGGTGACGTTGGAGTGATCTCAAAGTAGTTATCATTCGAAATCTGGTAAAAACGGGTTCTCTCGCCAGATGTTGAAATACGCGATGGCTTAAGGATTTCCGCGATCTGACCAGACGCCGGTACGGTCATAACAAGAACACCTGCGACTTTTGCATTTTCTGCTGAGGCAGCAGATTGTGCCGGAAGGACAGGGATCAGAAAGTCGTAAACAAGGGTCTCACCAACGACCCGCAAAGGGGAGGTTGTTATTGATTTGGAAGCATATTGCGCGATCGCAAGCTCACGTTGTTGATCACTCAAGCCCGAAGCCCCGCTAGAGGCAAGATAGGCCCGACCATTCGCCCCTACAAGATAGGCTGAAAGAACATCGCTTTCCTGTGTGAAGCTGGTAATCGCGTTTTGCATATAGGGCAGTTGCTCCGCCAGTGCCCGGGGTAAGTCGTCTGTTTTTGCTTGATTGATTTCAGCCGCAAAAAGACGAAACAACGGATTGTTCACAATTTGATTGGCCCTTTGACCCGTCTGGCCAATCCAGGTTCGAACAATTTCGGCTTTGCTGACAACGGTGATTTCCTGTCGGGTTTTCAATTCATGCAGGATCTGTGCTTTTTGCTTACTAATAAAGAAGTCGGAAGCAAAGTAGCAAATGATCAGCAGCACAATCGCTATTAAGGCCCCGATTTTTAGGGGTCTGGATGTAGAGGGCAGTTTTTCATCCGGTACATCATCCGACATGAATTTGTTAAGCTCTAATCTGGCCATTGTTTCAGTCATTTTTTTCAACCCCTGCTGCCTTTTTCAGATCGGCAGCCTGCTTAGGAACGTGGGCCCATCTTTTTGTTTCATTTAACGAGTAAAAAGGAACGTAATAGCGCACAAGATCCTCTCTCAAGATCGTATTATTTTGAGAATCCAGAACATACCGTTCACTTCCTGTATCAACGCTGAGTATGGTGTGTGTCTTCCCCCGAAGAACATCATTGGTCACAACAATTCTCATACTTGATGCAGGGATGCCCAGTTCCTTTAAACTGATATATTTCATGATCGCAAAGTCTTCGGAATCGCCGCCATTGACAATAAATTCCAGCGGTTCCGCCCAGTGATCCGAACGTTTGTAGGTTTCTTCATCCGTGGTCATACGCCATTTGTTGATGAAGCTGTTTACTTGTCGGACCTTGGCGTTGGCTGTTTCCAGCTCTAATTCCTGAATCTTTGCGCGCCATAGGGTCATTTGTTGCGATTTACATTTCTGGATGTCCCGGTCGCATAAGGCGGCCTGTT
>NZ_JBLHZT010000025.1:0-53322 GCF_047631475.1 Sneathiella sp.
TTCGCAAAAACCGTATCCCCACCGAAAGGCGGGATATCAATGCCATGCAGGATTGTTGCCATGGGTGGTGTTTTTAAAAAGGACCAGTCGGAATGCCATTGACCCCCAAAATTAATTGTATTGGTTTCGTGGGCTTCCTTTAAGACGGTGATCACTTCCGGATGTTCGTCCATCGTTTTCACAAATGGCTCTTTTCCGAATGGGCCGAATTTGGACGCGAACGCCTTGTAAGCGGGAATATCCATTTTCTGGTCCCGGAAGAAAACAACAAGATGCTCTAGAAATGCCTGTCTTATCTCTGCGACGTTTTGATCGGTCAAATTACACAGATCAACACCCGAAATTTCTGCGCCAATCGTGCCTGAAATGGGCTCAACAGTTATTGTTTTATAGTCAGACATTGTTCCCTCCTGCGTCTCTTTTTTGTTTTTATTATACCGATTATACGCTCGTTTTCATGGTTCTTTCAAATCAGATAGACAGAGCCACAAAGCTACAGTTCTGACAGACGTGCCTTTTCAAGACGAGCCGTATCGCGACTGGCCTGCATCTCACGATGAGAGATATAGCTGGTTGCCGCAATGATCAGGCCGCCGCCTGCAAAGACAAACGGATCCAAAGCTTCGTTGAAAACAAGAATGCCAAGGAGTGCGGCCCATACGAGTTGCAAAAATCCCAAAGGTTGAGTAACCGTAATCGGTGCTGCCTGAAAGGCCTTCGTCAGCGTGACATGGCCGATCGTTGCGAAAACGGCAGTCAGGGATAACCAACTGATTTCTTCAACTGTCGGGGTCCGCCATTGATAAATGGCACCCGGCAACAGGGTAATGGTGCAGCCGATGGAGAGCATACCGACAATAAAAGATGGATTTTGCGTGTCTGTAAGCCGTTTGGCGATTAAAAACGAAGATGCGAAAAGCGGGGTTGCGCAAAGTTGAGCCAATTGCCCGAGATTTATCTCCTGAAACCCTGGCCGAAGAATGATAAGAGCGCCGACAAAGCCGCATCCAACGCCCATAATCCGGCGTATTCGAAGTTTCTCGCCAAGGAAAATAGCGGCGCCGAGAGTAACAAAAATGGGCGCGACATATCCAATAGCTGTCACTTCGGCAATAGGAATGCGCGCCATGGCATAAAACCAGAGAATAACGCCAATTCCGTGCACAAATCCGCGTATGCCGTAGAGTTTCAGAATTCCGGGTTCAAATGACTTTGGCCGGTTTTTGAAGAAAAGCGGTGCAATGAGAAGACAGCCAAGAAAATAGCGGATGAAGGCTGCTTCCATTGCGGGCATATCTGAGCCCAAATGCCGGACAATGCCGGTCATTGCGACAAAGAGGAAGCTGGTTAATATCATCCAGCATACACCCTGAATTGTACGGTTTTCCCGTATTATTGTTATAACGGACACTGACGTTCCTTTTGGTATATTGGACCCCATGATCCTCTAACCAGACAGCAGTGTCAAATTCTAGAATTCGTTACGGGTACCAAACGGAAAATTGACGTTCGCAAAATCCGGGGATTTGCCGAAGGGAAACCGTCTCACCATCCGCAAGCCTTACGCGGCCATCGAAGGTGCCAAACAGTTGTGTGAAATCGACTGGAGTGGGACCGTCGGGTTGAAAAGCGGCATACTGACCATCTGGCCGGAAGGTAAGGTCAACCCCCAGATTGGCTGTTGTGATGGTCCATTCCTTCGTCAAATCATCGAGGTCATAGGCGAATGAGGCCAATCCCAATGGTTGTCTTTTCCCGTCGCACCAGATCACATTTTCCGAATGACCAGTTTCGTTGACGCCGTTGGACAGGTTCAGTCCCAGAGCCTTTCCGTGGTCGTCCTGCCCTGTAAAACACGCCCAGTTCCAAAATGTATCCTGCCTCAGATGGCCACCGGTAAAGTCATGATGGGCATAGGCGTTCTGGTGTCGAAGGTCATGTTCTTCACCATCCAGGGTTAATGTCCCACGGGCCTTTAACCCCGCCACTTTCTGGCAATAACTCCACCCGTTTGGGCCAACCGGCGTACACAGGCGCAAGGTGTCAAAAGGCGGTTTCTGTTCCTGAAATGAAAGGGTTAAAACGTCCAGACCATCGAGCTTAACAACAAGGGTCTTCTCCCGGTTGTCCTGCAACGAGATGAACTGCACATCCATACCTTTTCCCATGATGTGAGAAATACCATCATCGGGCGATAAATTTATGTCGGCGATATCCCCGCTTCGGGTACGGCAACCTCGTTTCAGGACGGTTTTTTTATGTCTGTCAAAAACGTAGAAAAATACGGTTGGTTGCTTGTTTGCGTAGGATAAAGAACAGCCAGAGATAAATCGGTCAGATGTAAATCCCATGAAATTAAAGTGAACAAACCGGCGAAGTCTCTCGTCTGTGGAAAGTAGTTCACGCGCGGGGGAGCGCAGAGAAAAGTCTTCGTAATTCAGGCGACCAACAGAGTTTTCAAAGTAACCAAACGGAACGGATCCATCTGGTAAAACAAACGCCTGCCTATTTTTCATTGTCATTTTTATAGCTTTTTATGGGTTGGCATCAAGGATTGCAAGGCCGACCTTTGAAAGGCGGCTATTATGCGCAGAACCTGCAATTGCGCTGAATTTTAGCACATCTCTTAACAGGAGGCTGATATAATCAGAAGGATCGGCCGGGCTCGTCTCATACAGGTCCTTGATCGCGGTCATGCAGGTTTTGCTTTGCTGCCGAAAACCGAGATACAATGACAGAAGGGTATCCAGAGCATCCGGTTGCTCTTCGGCCTGTTTTGCCAGATGGGCTGCGACTATTTTCAAGGACTGTAACTGTGTCTCGATCGCGCCGATCTGACTGGCTGTAGAAAGAGGGGCGTTTCGCGCGAAATGATATAGAAGATGGCTTAAGATTCCCAGTAGGCTGGCCGCGCCAAGGGCATCTTCAACCGCGCGCATTTTTAAGGATGTTCTTTCAAAAGCAGTTCCTTCTTCACCGATCATATTTTCTTCATCGATCGAACAGTTTTGCAATCGTACCCCACCATGTGGGCAGGGGTGAAGAAAGTCCAGTTCAACGCCGGTGGTTTTTTGCAGCCCTTCTGCTTTTGATGGAATTAAAAAAGTACTGAAGGCCCGCCGCCCTTTTTCCTCGCTGGTAATGGCCAGAACAAGATATGCTGTTGCTAATGGTCCATTGGTCAGAAAGGCTTTTTCGCCGTTCAAAAGAAAACGGTCCTCATTTCGGATGGCAGTTGTACTGAGTTTTTTTGGATGAGCTCCTGCGCCGGGTTCAGAAATGGCCATACTCAGTATTTCTGTCCCTGTAGCAATAGCAGGCAAATATTTTTCCTTGAGCTGCTCCGATGTGCCATATAACAAATGCAGGCGGGCAAGGGTCCAGTGCGAACAAAGTGTCAGGTTGACGCCTGGTACACCACCAAATCGGTTCAAAAGATATCCAGCCTGCGCGATGGTCTGAAAACCTGCGCCTTCCCCGCCGTAATCTGCGGGGATACTTAGACCGGCAAGTCCATAGTCGATAAAAGAGCGCCACAGAGTTTCCGGGAAGATGGGGCTGCGAATGAGCGTTTCGCGTTGCGGGAAAATAACGGTTTTTGCAAAGTCTTCCACTTTTTCGAGAAGGTCCGCTTCTTTGAGGGCGGTTTTTTTCATGATTTGCTTCCTGAACGGTTGTCTTTCATCATAGTTAGTTGAAAGACGCTAGACCAGTTTTACGCATAAAATCCAATGGTTTTTTGGTTGAGTATGTTATGTGCATATAGAAATTGTTGAACGACAGACAGGAAGACCATGCCCCTTTTGCCCCTCGTTTATGCTCCCAATCCGATCTTCAGGAAAAAGGCCGCTAAGGTCGAAAAGGTTGATGAGGAAATTCGGCGCCTTGTGGCCGGCATGTTTGACACACTCTACCGCGAGCAGGGCGCGGGTCTTGGTGCGAACATGGTGGGTGTTTTGAAACAGATCATTGTCATGGATGTGAAAAAAGACGGTAAACCAAATCCAATCGCAATGATCAATCCGACGATTTTGAAACGCTCATCGACTATGCAAACATTTGAGGAAGCATCATTGAGTTTTCCGGGGATTTCAGCGGAAGTCACACGCCCTGCGGAAATTTCCGTAGAATATCTTGATCCACAAGGGGGGCAGCAGCTTCTGGACGCTGACGGGTTTCTTGCCGCGGTCATTCAACATGAGATGGATTATTTGGAAGGGCGCACATTTCTCGATCATTTGTCACGTGTGAAAAAAGATCGATTATTACGGCGCTATAAGAAATTACGGCGATAACCGTGTGATCGACCCTCAAAAAAACCGATGCCTTTTTTAGCACCGGTTTTTTTTAATGATTTGCACGTCGGTTAGTCTTCAACGGGTTCCAGTTTATCTTGAGTGCGGTTCTCAAAATCACTGGCATCATGGCGTTCTCTCAACTGTTTTTCGAGAGGGCCAGAAGTCCTGTTGACCATCCGTCCGCGTTTAACAGCAGGACGCTCGCCAATTTCTTTTGCCCACCGGTTCATATTCTTATAACTTGCAGCGTCCAGGAATTCAGCGGCTTCATATACCGCGTTATTTACCAGAGCGCCGTACCAGGGCCAGATGGCAATGTCGGCAATGGTATATTCATCACCGCAAATGAACTCGTTATTGGCCAACTGTTTATCGAGCACATCCAGCTGACGTTTTACCTCCATCGCAAATCGGTTAATGCAATATTCGATTTTTTCAGGAGCATAGGCATAAAAATGGCCGAAACCGCCGCCAAGGTAGGGGGCGCTTCCCATTTGCCAGAACAACCAAGAAAGCAATTCCGGGCGCTTGGCTGGGTCCGTTGGCAAAAAGGCATTAAATTTTTCCGCCAGATGCAAAAGGATGGCACCAGATTCAAACACGCGGACGGGGGACCCAGAACTATGATCCATCAGGGCCGGAATTTTAGAGTTCGGGTTGGCCGCAACAAAACCGCTCCCAAACTGATCGCCTTCCATGATGTTTACAAGCCAGGCATCGTATTCAGCGCCGGTATGGCCCGCGGCTAACAGCTCTTCCAGCAGAACTGTAACCTTTACACCGTTCGGTGTGGCCAGCGAGTAAAGTTGCAGGGGATGCTTGCCAACCGGTAGATCCTTTTCATGTGTCGAGCCAGAAATCGGGCGGTTAATACTGGCGAAACGACCGCCGCTTTCGGCTTCCCATTTCCAGACTTTAGGGGGTGTATAGGCTGTTTCGTCACTCATTTACGGCTCCATTATTTGATTTTAATTGATGCAGCGCCCCACATGGACCGATATTCTGACGAAAATCGGCGAAGAAACAACTGCCATCTTTGGTCTATCTGATATTTGTCACAAGTTTTGTCGTTTTTTGAAACGTATTTTTGGTTTCCGGGCACATGGAATAAACGGGCTGTGCTAGGGTGCATCTCAGCAAAGTCATGTGAAGAATGCGCAACGCATCATGGCGTTACCACCGGCCCGCGAGGAAGAGAGCGTAATGATAGAAAATGAGATAATTATTGAAACATCTGAGGGTCAACTGGATGCCTTTATCTGCTATCCGGAAGAAGGTGGACCGTTTCCTGCGATTGTCCTGTATATGGATGCGCCTGGTATCCGAGAAGAGTTGCGTGATATGGCTCGGCGCATTGGAACAGCCGGATATTATGTGATTTTGCCGAACCTTTATTATCGATGGGGACGCGAAGGGGCATATGGCTTTGAATTAAGCCAGATCCGCATAAAGGATGAAGAGCGTGAGAAAATGTTCGGCCTGATGAACGCTGCAACAACGGAAAAAATTGTCGACGATACGAGAGCGATCCTTACCTTTTTGGACAGTGATCCGAACGCCAATTCCGACGCGATTGGATGTGTGGGATACTGTATGAGTGGTAAATATGTCGTGCAGGTTGGGGCAACCTATCCAGATCGGTTCAAGGCCATCGCTTCATATTATGGTGTGGGCATTCAAACGGAAGACAAGCAGTCACCGCATCTGAGTGCTCATCTGATCAAGGGCGAACTTTATCTGGCCTTTGCCGAAGAAGACGAGTATGTGCCGCCAAGCCTGCTGAAATCCATCCCCGAAGAGATGGATAAATCTGGCGTAAACTATCGCATGGAAATCTATCCCGGCACAGGTCATGGTTTTGCTTTTCCGGAAAGGGCAGCCTATGTGAAGCCTGCAGCAGAGCGCCATTGGGAACGAATGCTGGCTTTATTCGACCGGAACCTGAAATGCTGATTTACATGTCGGCGTGCAAGGCGGACCCGCTCCGCCCCGCGTGCCGCTCACTCAAAGATCTTTGTGAATGTAAGAGCGGTTCCAGGTTGGACTGATAATGAGAGTGTTGACGCATGCTCGGGCAGGCAGTGTTGCCACGAATAGGATTGTGTCACCCAAATCTTCATCCTGCAGCATACGGTCCCGGTCTTCTTGGGATGGTGGTATTGGTCGTGCGTCCAGAATTTCTGTAGCCACTTCCCCCGGACATAGCGCACAGGCCCGTATACCGTTGATACCTTCTTCGATATTCAGGCTTTCATTCATCGCGACCATGCCATGTTTCGCAGCGGTATAGGCCGGACCGGTCAACCGGGAAGGGTGGACCCCCGCCCAAGAGGAAACATTGATGATCAGTCCTTCCTTTTGTTGCCGCATTGTCGGTAAAACGGCGGCGCAGCAATAAAACGCACCGTTTAAATCCGCATTGACGACACGGTTCCAACCCTCCGCATTCACTTGCTCCCAGCTTCGCTCCTTAACATTCAGGCCGGCACTGTTGACGAGTAGATCCAGGCGGCCAAACCTTTTGATGATATCTTTTGCGACTTCCTCAACGCTTTTTTGATCGGTCACATCCAAGGGTGCTATTTCCGCTGAGCCGCCATCGTCCCGAATTGACTGCGCTATTTTTTCAAGCGGTGCTGTTCGCCGTCCAGACAAAATGACGTGCATTCCTTCGCGGGCCAATTTTTTTGCCCCTGCCGCGCCAATGCCAGACCCCGCGCCTGTAACCCAACCGATCTGTCCATTTAAACGCGTCATTTGTTTTTCCTTTTCTTATGAGTTTTAATGATGGCGGTTTGTGTTTTAAAGCTTAGTCTCTTTTAGCTGCCGTGCAAGGTCCACGAAATCGGTTGCTTCAATGTCATAGGCTGCCTTGACTGCATCCTCTGCGTCATGGCCCCCAAATTCCAGCGGTCTGTCTACATAGGCAGTTTTCATCCCGGCCTTTTTCGCGGCGTTTAAATCATGCGCATGACAGGCAACCATCATTACATTTTCCGGGGCCATTTGAAGAAGATCAATCGCATCTTTATAGATTGTCGGATCGGGTTTAACTTTTTTGAAGAAGTCGGCTGAAATAATCCCATCCCAAGGAAGATTGTTTCGTTTCGATATGTCCAATAGACAGCGATAATCCCCGTTTGAAAAAGGCATGATGAGAAAATCTTCCTTGAGCTGATGAAGGCCCGCAACCACATCCTCCCATGCCTCCAATCGGTTCCACGAGAGATTGAAGTGCTCTATTTCCCCCGGTGAAAGACCCTGTATGTCGTATTCCTGAAGGAGTTCCAATAGCTTTCGTTTATTGATTTCTGCGGTGGCCAGCAAGTCCATTTCGCCCGCAACAATTTTTTTCAGGCTGGCCAAATAGCCATCCCGGCGCCATTTCAGAACAAAGGCATCCCAGGGAATGTTGAGCTGCCGGGTTTGAGGCAGGCTTTGTGCTTCTTTCAGAATTGAGCCATACCAGTCGGTCACTGTCCCAAAAACATCGAAGCAAAGAGCTTGTGTCGGTTTTGTCATTCTTCTTCCGATCGTTGAAGCATAGTGCGTTGCGCCTGATGTTATCATTTTGCACAGGAGTGGTCGTGTTCACAACGGCGGACCTTTGAAAAGTTTTCAGGGGATAAGATGTTTGATTGCGCTGGAGACGAAAAGTGCACAAAAACAATCGTCAGTTAGTAGCGTAATTGTACAAATATGCTATTAAGAGACAGAGTGTTCATCGGTTTAAATAAAGGTGCTTTTCTGAAATGCGGTTTCTTCCTTAGCATGTCGACACGGCAACGAATAAAAAAACTGTTTCCAGAGCTGAAAGCCTATGCCAATGCATTGGTGAGTGGATCCCATATTGCGGAGGATCTTGTTCAGGAGGCGATTGCCCGCGCCCTGCAAGCGAAGAAAATACCCAACGATTTACAGGGCTTGCGCCCTTGGTTATTCCGCATCGTGCGAAATGTGCATATAGACTCGCTAAGGCGAGAAAAAATCCAACGTGACTACTCCTTGGAACAGGAAAAATTGCTAAATGACGGTGCGGGCTTTTATCCAGTAGTTCTGGAAGAAATTCTTGTCCGGGAGGCGTTGACTCAACTCAACGCGGTCGAACGGGAAATATTGTATCTTATTGATGTTCTTGAGTTTAAATATTCTGAAGCGGCGATTGTTTTAAGCGTTCCTGAAGGAACCATTATGAGTCGCATTAGTCGGGCGCGTCGGGCGTTGTTGACGAAAGTCGAGCAATCCAACGTAACGCCCTTTAGAAGTAAAGTTTAGAAAAATGACTGTTAGTGATCTTGATTGGGAAAAATTAAATAGCTTTCTGGACGGTGAGTTGCCAGACGAAGAGGCTGCCCAATTTGAACAGCGTTTGTCTTCAAACGCGGAACTTCAGAAAGAGTATCAACGTCTGATCTCTTTAAAGGCGTCGTTGCGTGGTCTTAAACCAGTGCGAGAAAGCCTGGATGCTGAAACGCAGGAAACTCCGCGAACGAAAAAAAGGATGATCGGGGCCTTGCTCGCCGCAACATTATTGGCAGGCTTTATCGGTATCGGTGCTGTGTTTTGGACGGGTTTAAGTCCGAACGGAACACTAACAGCTTTAGATCTTCACCGCAGTCTATCTTCGAGCACCTATATCATTGACGAGAATATTCGCAAATCTGCAGTTTCAACGGCGCGTATAGGACTGCTGCAAATTCCAGATCTTTCGTTGTCATCTCTGACACTTGTCGATGTTGTCACTCAGCCACTATCGGGTCGTGACGCGTTTGCCATGCATTACCGGGGGCAAAATGGTTGCCAACTCACCGTCATTGGTATGGCGCTGGACGAAAATGAGCCTGCAGTGGAATTTTATAAGTCAGCGGGTTTGCTGAAGCGTACTTGGTCGTATAAGGGGTACAAGTTTTCAGTATTGGCGAACGGTATGGATGAAAACAGGTTCCGGGCAATTGCAGCCTATGTCTTTGAGGAGACTAAAGGGACGGTGGATCAACTTGAGGCACTGCAAATTGCAATGTCGGAAAGTTATAAAAACGCCCGTCCCTGCGCTTAATCCGGTGCCTACTTCGGAAAGTTTGGTCTGTCCAGATTGTAGTTTTCAGTTAGATATTTGATGATCAACGACCGGTCAGGTTCGTCTATCGGCTCCATTTCCTGTTCGTCGACCATCCATTCCAAAAGCTCCTCCCAACCAGTTTCTGTCAATCCTTGTTGCGCGACGATCCTTTCTGAATGACAGGCCGTACAGTAATTGAACGTTTCTTCGGCACCGGGCTTGTTTATCAGAAGACCATATTCGTCAGCAGAGACGGATTCCGGTTCAGCACTTTTCGAGCCAGTGTTGATGGCAACGGGCGAGTCTGATTGCGTGGCTAAAAAGGCGATGAGGTTGAGACGGTCTTTTTCTTTTTTCAAGCCCGCAAATGTCATCTTTGTTTTTTTAACTTCGGATTTGGGCTTTTTCAAAAACGCGTTCAATCGCTCGGCGCTCCAGACCCCACCGTAATTTTTCATGCTTTTACTATATTTGGTATAGCCTTCACTGCTGGCGACATCCTTATTAAGAATACCCCACAGATTAGGGCCGATTTTGGCCTTTCCCCCTTTTTCGACTGTGTGGCAGGCCGCGCATTTTTTAAAGACCTTTTCACCTTTTTTGGTGTCTGCAGCGGCGATCTTGTCGAGCAGGGTCTCATTAGCAAAGGCGGGGTAGGTACATAACAAAACGCCCCCGAACAGGGCGGTAAACATTACTTTCATTCTTACTCTCCGAAAGTGTCAGGTCTGAGCGGTGCGGGCACCGCTCAGGAATAAGGATCAGGAATATCGAACTGCAACACGATGAACGCTGTTGTTCAGATACCCTTTTGGGTTCCAGCTGATCGCCTGCGGTTGGCCTTCTCCAGCATCATCAATGGCCCGAGCCCAGATCTCATAATATCCTTTTAGGGGGAGAGAAACCTTGGTACGCCAATTTTGCCAGGCACCTGAATTGACAGGTTTGTCGAGCTCTGCTGTCTGCCAGGTTGCGCCAAAATCAATCGATACTTCAACCGTGGATATTTCGCGGTCTCCAGACCAGGCATGGCCGCGAACATCAACACTTCCAGCCTCTAGTGTTGCGCCCGTTGCAGGCGCGGTGACCAACGCTTTGACAGGCATTCTTTCAATAATAACAAAGTCTTTCTTATCGACTTTCTCACCAGCGGAAACAGGCCTGTTTGGAACACGATAAGCTGTTCCAGTCATTTTTGGACCATCATGGACGATATCACGCAGATAAATCCGTTTTAGCCATTTTTGAGAACACGATCCCGGCCATCCCGGCACAACAAGGCGAAGCGGGGCGCCGTTCATCGGATGAAGGGCCTCTCCGTTTTGTTCAAACGCGATGAGAATATTTTCTGTCAGTGCTTTCTCAATTGGCATTCCGCGTGAGATTGGCAGCTTACCTTCCTTACCGGACAGGTGGCTGTCTGCACCAACATGAGCCGTGTAAATTGCATTGCTTCTCACACCAGCGGCTTCAAGAACATCCTTTAGTCGCACGCCTGTCCAATTGGAACATGCAACCGCACCATAAGTCCATTGATTGCCTTTTGCGGGTGGGTTGAAGAAGGCCCGGCCATTGCCGCCGCATTCAATGGTAAGGGCCATTGTGACCACTTCAAATTTCGATTTAAGATCTGCAATTGACAGTTCCATCGGGTTATCAACAAGCCCATCAATCGTCAGGGTCCAACTGTCTGGATCCGTGCTTTCGGGCGGGATACCGTTATTCCGGATAAAATGCCGTTTTGTCGGCGTAATGGCATCATCTAAAAGGTGAGGGGGTGTTTCTGCATTTACAGGACGGTCGTTCAAGAGGGTCAGCCCCTCTTTACCTTCCAACACATTTGCGTCATCGGCCATGGCAACCGGGATCAGGCCAGAAGGGAAATTTCTGTGAAAAGGAATAGAGGCACCGAGCATTGCGCCCATGGTTGCCAGCCCAGCACCTTTTAGAAAACCGCGCCGATCTTTATGTGGGCGGCGGCCGAAGATTTCAAGGTCGGCCTTTTCTGGATTTTCTTCATATGCTTCAAGTATGGATTGTTTGGTAATTTTCTTGCTGGTATGATCGTTCATTCCGCTCCCCATCCGTTTATTGAAGTAGGTTTAATTACCTACCTTGTTTTAACTAACGGATGAGGGCTGTGTTTTATTCCATTATTTCTTTGTGTTTTTTAAATCTCTATACGGGTAATGGTTTCGCAGGCGTTTTGTATAAGGCAAAGAGGATCTGAATTATTCCAGCACTCAGGCCCATCGAAATACCAATGGTCAGGGCCAAGTCATAGGATCCAAATCTGGAAAATAGCCAGCCGCCGCCAAAAGCGCCCAAGAAACTCCCAAACTGATGGCTGAAAAAGGCTAAGCCCTGGATCATCGCTTGCCAGCGTAATCCAAACATTTCAATAACCGAGCCGGCAACGAGGGGAGACACGCCTAACCACAGAAAACCCATCAAGGCTGCAAATAGAATAGTACTTTCTGGCGAAGGAGGAAGAATGAAATACCACGCAAGAACAAGCGAACGCGCGCAATAGATAATTCCCAGCAAGACCTGTTTGGACCATTTCCCTCCAGCCCAGCCAAAAAACAGACTGCCAACAATGTTAAACCCTCCAATGATCCCGATTGCAGAAGCACCAAGCATGGGATCCATGCCACAAATTTGCAGATATGACGGCAAGTGGGTGGTTAAAAAAACCAATTGCATTCCGCACACAAAATAAGCGATCGCCATGACAACAAAGGATGAATTCTGAAAAGCCGTTTTGACGGCAGCGCCCGCCGATAGCCGGTCCGAATTATTTGCAGAAAGGACAAGTGGCGCAGATCTGTCAACTTTACCGGCGATCCAGGCCGCCGGAATAATCAGGGCGGCGAGGACAGTTAGCCCGAAGAGGGCGAAACGCCAGTCAAATGCGGTCTCCAGAAATTGGGCATAAGGGGCGGTAATCATTGCACCGATCGAGCCTGCCGCAGAAACAACGCCCAAAGCCGTACTTCGAATGGAAAGGGGGACCAAACGGGAAGTGACGGACAATGTCATTGCAAAAGAGGCGCAGGCCATGCCAACGCCGACACAAATACCGGCTCCTAGGATGACCCCAAATACGCCCTCAGCGGTTGCCAGTATCAGCATGCCAGAGGCATAGGAAAGGGCACCAAAGACCATGACGGGGCGGAACCCCCATTTGTCGGCTGCAATGCCAGCAACAGGTTGACAAAATCCCCAAACGAGATTTTGCAGGGCGATCGCCGCGGTAAAATCAGTGACTGTGACGGCTATGTCTTGTGTGATGGCGGGCATGAACAATCCAAGACTTTGCCTTAGTCCAAAACTGATTGTCAGCATGACTGACGCCGCGATGAGAATAGGCAAAACGGGCCGAAGGGAGGTGAGGGTGGACATTGAACTGATCCTATTTTTTGATCAAGTATAGTCCTTGGAATTTGTCTTGGCAAATAAGGCGCGCGCGGAAGTCGGGTTTATGTGATACACGCTGCAGAAGATCTAAATCGTTTAATGTTCTCTCGGTGCATCAGTCCTCTTGAAAATAGCCCCGGGTTTTGTTTGCAACGGCAACGAGCGATAACATGACGGGCACTTCAACAAGAACACCAACAACAGTTGCCAGAGCCGCCCCCGAGTTTAAACCAAAAAGACTTATGGCGACGGCCACAGCAAGCTCAAAAAAATTGGAGGTTCCTATTAATGCGGCTGGTGCAGCGGTGGAAAACGGAACACGCCATAGATAAGCCCAGATATAGGCCAGTAGGAAAATACCATAGCTTTGAATGAGAAGCGGAACCGCGATCAGCGCAATAACAATGGGCTTGGCTAAAATGGTTTCGGCCTGAAAGCCGAAAAGAAGGACGACTGTTGCCAAAAGTCCAATAATAGAAAAAGGCTTCAAGGACTGGGTGAAGCGGGAAACACGATCGGTATCACCACCGCTCGACAGGGCTTTTCGGGTAAGGTATCCCGCGGCCAAGGGGGTGGCCACATACAAAATAACCGACAGGACCAAAGTCTCCCATGGAACGACAACATCGGTGACCCCCAAAAGCAGGGCCGCAATGGGTGCGAACGCGAAAATCATGATCACGTCATTGATGGAAACTTGTACCAGCGTATAGTTTGCATCCCCCTTGACCAGTTGGCTCCAGACAAAAACCATGGCCGTACAGGGGGCAACCCCCAAAAGGATCATACCCGCTATATACTCTTTTGCCGTTTCCGGCATGACGAGGCCAGCAAAGACATACTCAAAAAAAAGGATGCCGAGGGCGGCCATCGTAAAGGGCTTGATCAGCCAGTTAATGACAAGGGTAATGCACAGCCCCTTGGGTTTCTTACCCACATCTTTCAACGAGCTGAAATTCACATTGACCATCATGGGGAAAATCATGATCCAGATAAAGATCGCAACGACAAAATTTACATTGGCATATTCAAGCTTTGCCACCCATTGAAATGTCAAGGGTGAAAAACTTCCCAAAAGAACGCCACCGCCAATGCAGAGGGCAACCCACACAGATAGATATCTTTCAAACAGTCCCATTGTCGAATTACTCTTTAAAATCAATATATTGAATTTCCAGAAGATACTGAAAATACTTCGTAACCTGCGCTTTACCTGTTCCCAGACTTTTAGCGGTACTTGGTGCGCGGTGAAAGGGGAAAGGCTAAAGTGGAGAAGTCCCGGCCAGTGGTCGTGCCGACCGGGTAATGACAGAAAGAAGCTCTCTTGTACTCTTTTGAAAGGCTCCTCGTCGTTCATTTTTTGCCAGTAGACATTTGATTGATCGGCTATCCCTCGTTTGTAGAAGCAAGGGTTCCTGCTGCGTGTATTTCTCCGTCAGGCAGGTCGCCAGACATTACCTGTTTATAGGCGTGCCAGGTGGCGTGGCCAATAAGTGGAAGTGTCACCATAAGTCCAATTCCTGCCGTGACCAGTCCAATGCCGGTAAAGATGACAATGATTGCAGCCCACAGCAGCATGGCATTGCGATTTTGGGCAACGGCATAGGCGCTGGTGATGATCGACGGTAATAGCATTGATTTTCGGTCCATCATCATTGGCATGGAAAAAGCGCCAACGAAAAAGATACCGGTAGCAAAAACGGCACCAACGAGGGAAATTGAAATCCCGAAATAGATGCCTTCCATGCTGAAGCTGCGCATCAGAATAATGTCCCATTCCGGCATGATGCCCGGAAAATTCAGGGCGAAAACAGTGAAAGAAAGACGGATCCACACTTGAAAAATGAAGGTAAGGGCAACACCAAAGCCAAAAATACCCAGTTTATTGTAGCGCGCTGCGGTTATCGCATCCCAAAGCGAGGCCTTACTGCCAGAGGCTTGCCGTCGACTGATTTCATAGAAGCCAATACCCACAGCAGGGCCAACAAGCAGAAATCCGCTTAACGCAGGCAAAATCAAATATGGCCAGCCCATAAAGTAGAAACCAAACGAGATCGCGATACCCAGAATGATAAAAAGGCCCGCATAGGGAACACTTGTCGCCATGTTGGACTTCAGGTCTGCCCAGCCCGCGGCCAGCCACGACCAAACATCCTCTGTTCCGACCTTTTCGACCAAGGCCATTTCTTTAATCAGAAAAAGCGGTCTTTGTGGATTCTGTGTCGTTGATCCGCTAATTGGTGCGTCCTTTAGAGGGGGCGTTTTGTTTGTCTGCGTCATGTCTCTCTCCGCGCACAGGCATGCGTTTTGTTAAAGCTTAAGAGCAATCCCGGTCATAGTAAAGTCTCTTGAAATACATGGGTGGAGAAGATTTTTGGACGGTCTATTGGTCCATTAAATGATGCGGTATCAATATAGTGCAGAACGGAAAGGGCTGGGCATCAAGGATAGTGAAACGAAGTTACTTTGTCTGCCCTATTAATAAAATATTATTTTTGGTATGCTAATGATAGTGTATGTAAGGCGCTTGTTCGTTAGGGTGCCGCGATAATTTGGAAATGGTCTTTGGTATATTTCAGCTTAACCCGTTGGAGGGCCTATTGGCTCAAACTTTTAGAGTCTTGAGTTACTTTATTTTTCTGTGGTTTTTATCAGGAAACCCCGCTTTTTCTGATGAGTCTGTTGTCTTCGCTTGTAACGAATTTCCGCCATATAAAATGGAAAATAGTGACTCCGGTTTACCTGGTTTTGACGTTGAATTTCTGCAGCAGTCTTTTAAACGAGTGGGTGTGGATCTAAAAATTCAGTTCATGCCGTGGAAACGAGCCCTGGAAGAAGCCCGGCAAGGCCGCGTTAATGGCGTTTGTAGTTGTTCACAGACCAAGGGGAGAGCAGAGTATCTGTATTTTTCGGATCCCTTGGGAAAAGCGTCATCCGGGGTTTTCAGCTTAAGGAAGAATAACTTCCCCACGGTTAAAATAATCGATGAGATAGGCACACACTCGGTTGGGGTTGTGCGCGGCTACAATATCACAGAGAACCTCATAAGAGCGCATATTCAAAATGTTCTGGAATTGTCCGATGAACAGCAAGGGCTGAATGTTCTGCTGAACGGGCGCATCGATTATTATTATAGTTATGAAGCTCCTACTCGATACTATCTGGGACAGAAGAATAGATCGAAAGAGGTTGTTTATCATGAGCTTACTTACGCGAATTATTACTCGTGTTTCAGCAAGTCGGCCAACGGATCGGAAGCGTTGCTAAAGCAATTCAATGCGGGACTTGCCGAAATTAAAAAAGATGGCACTTACGACAAGATATTAGCCAAATATCGGTAACGCCCCCTATAAATCAGGCTTCAGCGAGTTGATATTTCACGGCTGAATTTTGACGAATTCCTCAGGATAAAGAAGGCCTAAACAGGTATTTTGAGAAGCCGTTCAAATCTGCGCCTATGCCCACATTCACGGCGCTCGTTAGGGGCGCTGGTTTAAATGCCGGACGACCCTTATTTGGTTCTGACAACAAGTCTTTGTTGTTTTTCAGGTTCCTGCTTTTTTGTATCCCGTCCAAAATTTAAAGATGCTTTGCTGACGGCGGGACCCCTTGTTCTGGATCTGAAAAGGAACCATTTTTGCATTGCCGTCTTCGACGAACTTCCTTGGTTGGCAATTCCGTTTCGTCCATAATTGCGAAAATTTGGCCTGATTTGAAATTTATTCTACCCCGTAGATTTACAATTGCATCCCGGGAAACTCCCTTGCCTGGTACCGCTGCTAAAACACACATAGGCGCCTTCTTTTTCTAACGTCAAACTGCTGAAGATTAGCGAATTATATCAGCGTACTAGTAATTTTTGGGGGTGGTGGTTTCGCGTCGGAAACGGTGGTGGTTGCGGTCATGTTATTTACGGGTCTGGCGCGAGGGATTTGATGCCGGTTTATTCCGATAGGTTTCCAGCTTGCCCCCTTTAATAAAGGGAAGGGCGGTTGAATTATCACTGCTTTTTGTTAAGTTGATAGCCATGGAAAATAAAAACATGTTCTTCAATGAGATGTCAGGTCCAGACGATAAGGTCCGCGAACCTTATCAAGATTATCAAGAATGGATGATTTCGGAAAAGCCGGCCCGGCTGAAAAAAAAGCAGGCCGCGTCAGAAGCATTTTTTCGTCGTACTGGAATTACTTTTAATGTTTATGGCCGCGAGGAGGCGTCAGAAAGGTTAATCCCTTTTGACATCATCCCCCGAATTATTTCGGAGCGGGAATGGAGCCGTCTGTCGCGCGGGATCGAGCAACGGGTTCGTGCCATAAATGCTTTCTTGCATGATATTTATCACCGACAGGAAATATTGCGCGCAGGGCGCATTCCGGCTGAACTTGTCACAAATAATGAAGCCTTTTTACCGCAAATGCTCGGTGTTTCCCCTCCCGGAAATGTTTATACGCATATCGTTGGGACCGATATCGTTCGTACTGGGGAGGATGAGTTTTATGTCCTCGAAGACAACGCTCGAACGCCTTCCGGGGTGTCGTATATGTTGGAAAACAGGGAAACAATGCTACACATGTTTCCGGAATTGTTTGCCAAGATCAAAGTGCAACCTGTTAGCAATTACCCCCGTAACCTGCGGCGAAGCCTAAGCGCTTGTGCGCCGAAAGCCTGTACGGGCAGGCCTGTTGTTGCTGTCCTGACGCCCGGTATTTACAATTCAGCGTATTTCGAACACTCCTTTCTGGCTGAACAGATGGGGGCCGAGCTTGTTGAAAGTCACGATTTGCGCGTGATCGATGGCCGCGTTGCCATGCGGACAACGAGGGGCTACGAAGCCATTGACGTGCTTTACCGTCGCGTTGATGACGAATATCTCGATCCACTGAATTTCAACCCGGACTCGATGCTGGGGGTTCCCGGTATTATGGATGTGTATCGTGCAGGCGGTATCACCATTGCCAATGCACCCGGCACAGGTATTGCGGATGATAAAGCAATTTATTCGTATATTCCGGACATTGTTGAATTTTATACAGGCGAGAAGGCCATTCTTAAAAACGTTCCGACCTGGCGATGTTCCGAGGCGGATTCTTTAGCGTATGTCCTTGATAATCTTGAGGATCTGGTGGTTAAAGAAGTTCATGGTTCCGGTGGTTATGGCATGCTCGTTGGGCCGGCTGCGAGTAAACGCGAGCTGGCATCGTTCCGCAGCAAATTGAAAGCCCGGCCCGATAATTATATCGCTCAACCAACATTATCGTTATCGACCGTGCCTATTCTAACCAATAAAGGGTTGGCGCCGCGTCACGTGGATCTTCGGCCCTATGTTCTGGTCTCCCCGGATAATATCAATATAACGCCCGGTGGTCTTACGCGCGTTGCATTGAAAGAAGGGTCACTGGTTGTTAATTCAAGTCAGGGCGGCGGTACAAAAGATACGTGGGTTCTGGAGGAGTAGATCATGTTGCTTGGTAAAAATGCAGGTGGTCTTTTCTGGATGTTTCGGAACCTCGAACGCAGTGAAAACACCGCTCGGCTTCTGGAAGCCGGTTTCCGTATGGCGCTTACACGTTCTGCCGCTGCAGAAGGGGAGTGGGCGTCGGTTGTCTCGGCAAGCGGGACGTATCAGCTCTACACTGAAGAGTATGACACCTTTAATGCACCGCAGGTCATCGATTTCCTGCTGCGCGATACAACTAATCCATCGAGTGTTATGTCAACGATCACAAGTGCCCGGAATAATGCGCGGCTTGTTCGGACAGCGCTGACCCGTGAGGTATGGGAAGCGACCAATGAATGTTACATCACTCTTAAGGGCCTATTGGATCGCAAGATCAGCGACAGCGAACTCCCGGATATTCTGGCGGTGATACGTCAACAGAGCTCGCTGGTTCGCGGGGCGCTGCACGGGACGATGCTGCGCAATGACGCCTATGATTTCGCGCGGCTTGGCACCTTTGTTGAGCGGGCAGATAACACAGCCCGTATTCTGGATGTGAAATATTATGTCCTTTTGCCATCGGCGTCTTTTGTTGGGTCGTCCCTTGATAATGTCCAGTGGGAATCCATCCTACGGTCGGTTTCTGCACTAAGTGCGTATCGCTGGCTGAATGCTGGAGAAATCAACCCCGTTTTTATCGCTGATTTTCTGATCAGTGACAGGCGCTTACCCCGATCGTTGGCCTTTTGCTACAAGCAGATTGTCGAGAATCTGGATTACCTGTCAGAAGGATATGATCTGGAACTCCCCTGTCATGAACAGGCCGCCGTCCTTTACCAGCGTTTACGCAATACACCTATTGATGATATTTTTGATATGGGATTGCATGAATTTATTGTCGATTTCATTGACGGTAATGCGCAGCTGGCCAATCAGATTGCACAGGATTACCGTTTCGATGGATAAAGCATGCTCTTAAATATATCTCATACAACGCAATATCATTATGACGAACCGGTTCAGTATTCCCTGCACCAGCTTCGCCTGACCCCGAAATCAAACCAAAACCAACGCGTGGTCAATTGGCAAACGACCATCACGGGCGGAGAGAAACAGCTGGAATTCATTGATCAGCATAACAACCATGTTGATCTTATAAGTTTCAATGCCGGGGAATCAGAAATATCCATTCACTCCTGGGGTGAAGTTGAAACGACTGATACACATGGAATTGTTGGCAAGCATGGCGGATATGCGCCTCTTTGGTATTTCAAAAGCACGACAGAGCTTACACAACCGGGAGGACAAGTGAAGAAGCTTGTTAAAACGTTAGGGGATCGCTTCAACGGAGATATCGAGCGCATGCATGCATTGTCGAGCCTGATTTCGGAGCAGGTGTCCTATAAGATCGGAGAAACCCATGCGGCGACGACTGTTGAAGAAGCGCTTAATGCTGAATATGGGGTTTGTCAGGACCATGCCCATATATTCAGTGCCGCGGCGCGTTTGATGGGGTACCCGGCGCGTTATGTGAGTGGGTATCTGCTGATGGATGGTCGGGTGGATCAGGATGCCACCCATGCTTGGGCGGAAGCTTATCTTCCAGAGTTGGGCTGGGTCGGTTTCGATGTTTCCAACAATATTTGCCCCGATGAGCGATATGTCCGTGTGGCCACGGGTCTTGATTATCGTGACGCGGCCCCGATATCCGGTGTCCGTTACGGTAGTAGCGGTGAAACGATGATTGTGTCTTTGCAGGTTCAACAGTAAGATAGCGGCTTTGTTATCACGGATTTCCTGAGTATGACTTATTGCGTGGGCATGTGCCTGAACCGCGGCTTGGTCTTTATGTCTGATACACGGACCAATGCTGGTGTCGATAATATTGCAACCTTTCGAAAAATGCGCACCTGGTCGACACCGGGTGAGCGTGTCATTACTTTAATGGCGGCAGGGAATCTGGCCACAACCCAGGCGGTCGTCTCTATGCTCGACGAGCGGACGAAAATCTTGGCTGAACGCTTTCCGTCTATTCTTGAAGCCCCGACCATGGTGCAAGTTGCGCAGATTATCGGTGAGCTGGTCAGGGATGTGGTGCAATCCAATGCGGTTGGAGGGCAAAATGCAGATACGACCTTTCACGCGACTTTTATTCTGGGCGGCCAGATCAAAACGGGTGAGCCACGTCTGTTTATGATCTATCCCGAAGGTAATTTCATTGAGGCCTCTACTGATACGCCGTTTTTTCAGATCGGTGAAACCAAGTACGGGCGACCGATTATTGTTCGGGCCTATGATCCGGATATGAAGTTCGAAGATGCCATCAAACTGCTCATGGTTTCGTTTGATTCTACCATCAAGGCGAATTTGTCTGTGGGGTTGCCTATTGACGTTCAGACCTATGAAACGGACAGCTTCGAAGTTGGGCATGAATTTAGGGTGGAGCCCAATGATGAATACTACAATCTGATTTCGGATAGCTGGGGCGAAGCATTGCGCACAGCGTTTTTCTCTTTACCCGATTTCGAATTCAACGATTGATATAATACCTTCGGATGCAGGCCGTGTCGCGAGAAAAGCGGGTCTTCTCAGCGGGGGCACTCTCATGGATATTGCGCACCTATAGAAAATTACCTCGAACTGCCCATTAGACGCGCAACGCAAACAAGGACCGTATTTTGTGGTCCTTAAAGTGCTTCACAATTTATAGGTGCCTCTTTAATCCCTAAAGGGCCAGCGCTTTTTGACCGTTTATAAAGACTGTGTCATGATCCTATCATGAGTGTATTCTGATATTATGTCCATGGGGTGTGTCCTCATAGAGACGGGGGCTGCAGTGACTGACTTTAATCTAGGTTCATATTCACGTGAAATTACAACAGCATCACCAAAAGCGAAGGCTTTTTTTGATGAAGGGTTGGTTTGGCTGTTTGGATATAACCACGAAGCGGCTGCGACGTGTTTTGAGCAGGCGGTTGCCAGTGATCCCAATTGTGGAATGGCTTACTGGGGGATCGCATATGCCATTGGCCCAAATTATAACAAGCCGTGGGAGTTTTTTGAACCAGAGGAGCGTATTGAAACTCTGAAGCGCGCTCATGAGGCGATTGATCGGGCAACCGCACTTCAGGACAGTCTTTCATCTGTAGAGGCGGCCTTGATAGAGGCCCTTGCGGACAGGTTTCCGACCGATCCGGAAATTGAGGATTATGCACCTTGGAATGATGCATTTTCCGATGCCATGCGCAAAGTTTACACCGAATTTCCGGATGATCTTGATGTGGCGACCATTTTTGCAGAAGCCCTGATGAACAGAACCCCTTGGTTGTTGTGGGATTTGCCAACCGGTCAGCCTGCTGAAGGGGCTTCTACGCTGGAGGCGTGTTCCGTTCTTGAGACAGCCTTTGCAGAATTATCCGGGGCATGGGAGCATCCTGGCCTGCTGCATATGTATGTTCATTTAATGGAAATGTCGCCAACGCCGGAAAAGGCCCTCCGTCACGGGGACCGATTGGTCGATCTCGTCCCGGATAGTGGTCATTTGGTTCATATGGCGACGCATATCGATGTTTTATGTGGAGAATATCAGAATGTCGTCTATCGAAATAGTCGGGCGGCGAAGGTCGATCAAAAATATGAAGCCGTCGCCGGCGCCGAAAATTTCTATACGCTTTACCGAATACATAATGTCCATTTTGAAGCATATGGCGCAATGTTCTTGGGCCAGCCGGATGTTGCCTTGGCGGCATCAGAAGAATTAATCAGAATGTTGCCTGAAAATGTCGTCCGTTTTATGCCGGAATTGTTTGAATCTTTTTATGGCAAGAAAATTCACGTCATGGTTCGCTTTGGGCAATGGCGTGAGATCCTGGAAGAACCCTTTCCCGACGATCAGGATCTTTATAGCTACACGACAACCGCTATGCGGCAGGCGAGAACCATCGCGCTTGCAAATCTGGGGCAAATTGAAGAAGCTGAAAAAGAAAGCCAATTGGCCATAGAAGCCGCGAAACGGGTGCAGGAGGGGCGGATGGTCTTCAACAATACCAGTCAGGATGTCCTGGAAATCGGAAAAGCCATGATGGATGGGGAACTCGCCTTCAAGTCAGGGCATATTGAAGAGGGGCTCAACCATTTGCGCCGGTCAGTCCAGCTTGACGACGGGTTGCTTTATGATGAGCCATGGGGATGGATGCAGCCCACACGACATGCCTTGGGGGCGCTTTTGATGGAGGTAGGTAAATTCGAAGAAGCGGAGGCCCTGTATCGTGCCGATCTGGGGCTTGATAATACGCTGGCGCGGGCCTGCCAGCATCCCCGGAATGTTTGGAGTTTGCACGGCCTTCACGAATGCTTGGCCCGGCGCGGGGAGACTGTTGAAATCAAACATATAAAGTTGATGCTGGATCAGGCCATGGCCCGCACAACGGTTCCGGTCCGCGCGTCTTGCTATTGCCGAAAGCACAATCCTAAAGCCGCTTGACCCGTAAAGTTTGATGCTTTTTCCGCGGGGAAGCAGAAATGTGAAGCCGTCGTTCAGCTATAGGATCAGATCAGATCGATAAGGCTTGCTCTGATAATTTGGGGGGATCGCCAGCGTTATTGCAAGACTTCTTTGGCAGGACGCTGACACGCAGAATTTTAGGCGTTCGTACATGCCTTCAATTTGGCCGGTCCGTGTGTTTTGCGCCTTGTGGTTAGACAAAATTCTTTAATTCTTCAGTTGGAATAAACTGAGAGCGATTTAATTGAAAATCTGAAAAAGCCGGCGGTGACAACAAACTAGAGTTTGAAGATGTGGAAAGAAGTGGTGCCCAGGGGCGGATTCGAACCACCGACACGCGGATTTTCAGTCCGCTGCTCTACCAACTGAGCTACCTGGGCATCCTTCGCTTGCAGGACTTGGTGCCTGCGAGGAAGCTGGGTTATAGAAGAAATTCGCGGGGCTGTCCATACCCTTTAAACAAATTTTTTAAAAAGGTTTGTGCCGCGTTTTTATCTTCTCTTTTCGTCTGCTTATCCGGGTTGTCCGGGATTAATAATCATCTTCATTGTCATTGGTGGAAAGGGCTTCTTCTCCGGGAATGACATAACTTTCGTTAAACCACTTTCCCAGATCCAGTTGTTGACACCGGGAAGAGCAAAAGGGTCGGTATTTGTGAAGTGTTTCTTTTCCGCATTGAGGGCATTTGCCTTCGGATTTTTTACGCTGTGTCACGATCTGATCTCATCTCTTGCAGTACTGCGGATGATATAGGCGTCATCCTTTAAATTCGGGTCTTCGGTCCATTTTACAGAAAGGGCCGTATGGGCCTCAATCTCTTTTTTTGTCAGTGCCAGATAAGATGCGATTTGCGGGCTACATACGATTGTCAGGCTGGCAGATTTCTCGTTGTGCCGAAACCGCATCAGGTCATTTATCAAATTTGTTGCAGTGAAAAAGGATGGGGTTGATTGGCGTTGATCTGCTGGGCTTGAAAGAAGTGTCTGCAGATCGGCGTTTTTGCGTTGACGTGTCAATTGCATCAGACCCAGTTCTGCCATTCCAATTACGCGAACGGGGCTGGGGTCCGTCTGGCAAAGCTCTTTGAGGTCCTGCGTCAGTGTTCTAATGGCCTGTTTATCGTTCATCTGGATAAAATCAATGATGATAATTCCAGCCAAATTGCGAAGGCGCAATTGAGCGGTGATCAACGCAGCCGCTTCCTTATTTGTTTGAAGAGCCAAAGTGTGAGCCGTTTGGCGCGCTGACGTGGCCGTTCCGCCGGAATTGACGTCGATCGCGATAAGCGCTTCGGTTTTTTCAATTGTCACAGAACCGCCAGAAGGAAGGGGAAGACGAACCTCGCGCGCGTCGTCAATCTGGCTTTCAATGTTGAAGTGATCAAAAAGAAGATCCGCGTGGCTCCAGAGGGTTACTTCACTAAAGATCTGCTTCAGGTTTTTGTATATCCGGGTACTGTTTGTGATCAGGTGCGCGTCTGAACCACCGGCTGTTTTAGCAATTTGGCATTCCGGGGGCTCGCCGCTGAAAAGAAGACGCGGTGATGCCTCCTGCCTGGCGGCTTTATTGGCGGCCTGCCAGATCTCCTGTAAATGTACAATTTCGGAGATGGTGGTGTCGATTGGATGGTTCCGGGCAGCAGAACGTACTGTTATCCCGCCAGAGACGCCAGCCTCTTCAGCTTGGAGGATGAGCGCGTCCCTAAAGGCAGGATCATTTAACTGTTTGGCAAAAGCAATCGTCGTGCCGTTCGGTGCAAAAACAGAGAATTGCCCTTCCAGTCGGATGAACGCACTGATTTGTTTTGGTTTGTTGTCGTGGGCTTCCTTTATGACCTGAACAATTAGTTTCAGTCCTTCATGTAGGTGAATATTGGAAGGAATATCCCGTAATTTTAGAAAAGCGTGGGCTGTGCCCCCTAAATCGACAAATGCAGCCTCCAGCTCCCTAGAGGTTGTTGCAATTCGACCAAGATAAACATTCCCGATTTCAGAGTTTTTCCCCTGGGGAAAGATAAACAGGTCCTTCACGGTTTCACCGTCAACAACCGCCGCGCGTAAGCCCGGTACATTATCGTCAAAAAGGACGGTGGCGGTCATGCGCCTTTAGGCATCAAGCTTGAATGACGCCAGACGTTAAAGCCATTTCCCGCCAGCATCATCGCGACTTCATGCAGGGGAAGACCAACAATATTAGAATATGAACCCTGGATTTTGGCGGTGAAAATACTGCCCAGACCCTGTATGGCATAAGCCCCGGCCTTGCCTTGCCATTCTCCGCTTTTCAAATAGCTTTGAATATCATGCTCATCCAATGGTTTGAAAATGACGGTGCTTTTTACGGTTTTCTGGCGGACAGTTCCATTTGGTAAAACCAGTGCGGTGCCGGTAAAAACGGCGTGCTTTCGACCCGATAGTAAAGAAAGAAAACGGCGCGCTTCTGTTTCAGTTGATGCTTTTCCCAGTATTCGCTGTCCCACAGCAACCACTGTATCTGCGGCAAGAACGAAGGCACCTTTGTGCCGTTCAGCAACGGCAGCGGCTTTTTCTACAGCCAACCGACCTGCAAAATGCCGGGGTTTTTCTGCCGGCATTGGAATTTCAGGAATATCAGCCGGATCAATAATGTCCGGTTCTAGTCCAATTTGGGAAAGTAGTTCTTTTCTCCGAGGTGATGCGGAGGCAAGTACC
The DNA here is from genome assembly GCF_047631475.1 of Sneathiella sp. Lineage (GTDB taxonomy): Bacteria > Pseudomonadota > Alphaproteobacteria > Sneathiellales > Sneathiellaceae > Sneathiella. The sequence continues at coordinate 25,409 of NZ_JBLHZT010000025.1, forward strand.
AAAAGCGGGCGGGTCTGTGCAGAGACAACGGGCGTCGCAGGGCGTGTCATGTCGATTTCAGCCAATCGTGTCTCCGCGTAATTCCGAAACGTTTATTTGTGACGGAACTTAATACGGCCCTTGGTCAGATCGTATGGTGTCATTTCTACGGTAACATGGTCACCGGGAATGATGCGGATACGGAATTTGCGTATCTTTCCTGCCGAGTGGGCAAGCACTTCGTGATCATTGTCAAGTTTGACGCGGAATGTTGAGTTGGGTAAGCATTCCGTTACAGTACCTTCAAACTCCAAAAGCTCTTCTTTAGCCATGAATTTCCTAATTCAGTTGTTGAAACTTGCGTGCAAAATGAGACGCCTTCTCTAAAAATGCAAGCTTTAGTTTGATTTTATCGCATAAAACTGTGTTTAGAGTGCTGCGAATACACTTTAGTATACCATAATTCACACAAGGGGGGCAGGATTAGTTGCAAAGCGTGATTTGATATGTTGGTAAAGATCATCGCGGACCTGACGGTAGGCGTTGAGCCGCATTTCACGGTTTCCTTCAGCAATTGAGGGGTCCAGTGTCAGCCAGTATTCTACTTCACAGGCCGTCGTCCTGGTTATTTCTTCCGCTTTTGCCCTGGCTTCTGGGGACAAGGCAATTATGAGGTCAAAAGAGGTATCCGTCAGTTCATCGAAATTTTTGGAGAGATGATCCGAGGCATCCAGACCAATTTCATCCAGAACCTCTACGGTAAATCCGTCAATTTCAGTTGCCCTCACTCCTGCGCTATCAACAAAAATCTTCTGTCCAAAAAGGCTTTTTGCGATAACTTCTGCCATAGGAGAACGAATACTGTTGTGGGTGCAGGAGAACAGTACGCTGGTCGGTTGTAGCAAAGGGGCCGGAGAAGCTCCGGTATCCATGGTGATGTCACCCTCGAATATGTAAGACGCAAATCAGTGTGAAAAGGCGGCGCGCCGTATCAAAATCGGTTTCGACCTTTCCCTTCAGGCGTTCCAAAAGAAGCTCTGTTCCTTCGTTGTGAAGGCCTCGGCGCCCCATATCAATGGCTTCAATCTTGGAGGGGGATGCCGTTTTGATAGCATCAAAATAGCTTTCACAGATATGAAAATAATCTTTGATCACACGTTTAAATGAAATAACCGGAAGTGGGAGACGAAGCAGGGTTTGGGTATCCCCTTCATCCCGGATATCAAAAATAAGGCGGTTATCTTCAATGCTGAGATGTAGCGAATACGGACCTGTTTCCGCCTGTTCACAGATGGCAAACTGGTTCAGATCCAGCAGATCAAAAATAGCGACCTTTTGTTCATGTTCGATATCGGGACTACGTCGAATAACGGATTTCTCATCCAGAGTGATATTGACGATACGCTGATGATCTGATGACATGGCAGCTACTTTCTTCCAGGTTAGGTCGGCTTATTCATTCGGATAGCAACCGACAGCGCATGCGCACCCAGCCCCTCTGAATTTGCCAGACGGACAGCATCGGGCCCTATTTTACCAAGCCCGTCAGCATCCAGTTTAATCAATGAGGATCGTTTCATAAAGTCCAGGGTTGACAGGCCTGACGAAAAACGCGCTGTCCTAGCGGTTGGCAGAACGTGATTGGGGCCTGCAATATAATCACCGATTGCCTCCGGTGTGTAACGACCCATGAAAATAGCGCCTGCATGACGGATATTTTTAGCGTAGGTTTCCGGATCATCAACGCACAGTTCCAGATGTTCCGGTGCAATGCGGTTGACCAGAGGTACGGCATCGTCCATCGAATTGACAACGATAACTGCGCCGTAATTTTCCCAGCTTGCTGCCGCTATTTCGCCGCGTGACAATGTTTTCAAGGTATGCGTGACCGCTTGCTCGACCGAATTTGCAAAATCGGCATTGTCTGTAATCAAAATGCTTTGCGCAACAGGATCATGCTCCGCCTGCGATAGTAAGTCAGCGGCAATCCAGGCGGGATCATTCTGAGCGTCGGCAACGACCAGAATTTCAGATGGGCCAGCAATCATGTCGATACCGACTGTGCCAAAAACCTGCTTTTTTGCGGTTGCAACGAAGGCATTTCCTGGGCCGACAATCTTATCAACCGGGGCAATTGTTTCTGTTCCATAGGCAAGGGCTGCGACAGCCTGTGCACCACCAATCCGATAGATTTCCGTGACACCGCATAAATCAGCTGCTGCCAGTACAAGCGGATTGATTACCCCATCAGGGGTCGGAACAACCATGACAAGGCGCTCTGCCCCCGCCACTTTGGCCGGAATAGCGTTCATCAAGACAGAAGACGGATAGGTGGCGAGGCCGCCTGGAACATAAAGGCCAACATTCTCAATTGCCGTCCAGCGGTGACCCAGCTGAATGCCGTCGGTGTCCGTATAAAACAGATCATCCGGTTTTTGTTTCTGATGATAGGCTTCAATACGAGCTGCCGCAATTTTCAGGGCATTCAGTGTTTGGGCGTCGCAGCCCGCAAGGGCCTGTTTGATTTCTGCGTCGGTGACTCTGATCTCATCGGCAGAGGTTAATGACAAACGATCAAACTTGTTTGTATAAGCTAGGACTGCTTTGTCACCATTTTCGCGTACGTCCGCCAATATATCAGCGACAATTGCGCTTACATCGGCGTCTGTTTCGCGTTTTTGAAACAGCAGGTTTTGAAAGGCGGTTTCGAAATCCTGATCTTGAACAGATAATTTAACGGGCATCGACCACAGTCCTGAATTTCTGGATCCAGTCATTCATTTCAACGGATCGTGTTTTCAATGCCGCGCGGTTGACAACCAGACGCGACGTGATGTCGAGGATTTTTTCAACTTCCACCAGACCATTTGCCTTCAAGGTTGCCCCCGAAGAAACCAGGTCCACAATGCGCTTGCATAAGCCCAGACCCGGGGCAAGTTCCATTGCCCCAGACAGCTTGATACATTCGGCCTGGATGCCTTGCGAAGAAAAATACTGGTGTGTCAGATTGGGGTATTTTGTTGCAATCCGAACATGGCTCCATCGGTTGGGGTCCTTATCGTCTTCCATGTCTTTGGGTTGCGCAACAGCCAAATAACAATGTCCGATATCCAGATCAACAGGAGCATAGATTTCAGGGTAATTATGTTCCAGCAAAACGTCATTACCGGCAACGCCAAGTTGAGCGGCGCCAAAAGCAACAAAGGTTGCAACATCAAAGGATCGTACCCGAATAATCGAAATGTTTGGGTGATTGGTTTTGAAATGAAGGAGGCGGCTTGCCGGGTCGTCAAAGGCGGCTTCAGGTTCAATTCCTGTTGCGCGAACCAAGGGCATTACTTCTTTCAAAATTCGGCCCTTTGGCAGGGCGATTACCAACTCTTCACTCGAAGACACGTGTTTGCTCCGTTCCTTTATCCGGGGATCCCGGCAATTTATTCTGGTTGATCATATTGAGGGTGACTATTCTGTGTCGGTCTCAGTATGGTCCGGGATTTTGTCGGTTCCCCAAGGGTCTCCAACATCGGTTAGGGCTATATCTATACATTCTACTGAAAGTCGCAAGGCTGCATTCCCGGCGAAAATCAGATTTACAATCGCGCTGCCATCCTCACCGGGGATACAGGTAAGCGATAATAATTCGAGCACTTCTGTCGGGCGGTCTGGGGAAATTCCTTGTGCTTTTACCGACAATACATCGCCGAACAGCAACCCACACCGGGTGCGCAAAGTATTTTCCGGTGCCTTCTGGAACTGTTCCCACATGAAACGAGAGGCGGTTAGGGTGAGCGTGCGGCTGATCGCGGAATAGCCGAGCTCTCCGGGGCTTGTAATCGCTCCTTCAATCGCTGCCGAGATAACAGAAACATCTTCTATTTCAGCTGCTTTCAGTTTTAGTCCATCTGCCACTCTATTATCCTGACCTGTCTTGTGACTATAGTTCCGCTTGTAACCTTACGATATCAGCGCCGCAAGCGGCTAATTTTTCTTCCAGTCGTTCATATCCACGGTCAAGATGGTAAACCCGATTAATAATGGTTTCCCCGGCTGCGGCCAAGCCCGCCAGAACCAATGAAACTGACGCGCGCAAGTCGGTCGCCATCACCTGTGCCCCGACAAGTTCTTTTACCCCCCGCACAAGCGCAGAATGACCATGAACTGTGATGTTTGCCCCCAGACGGGTAAGTTCAGGAACATGCATGAAGCGGTTCTCGAAAATCGTTTCTGTGATCATGGAAGCGCCGGCAGAGACGGTCATTAATGCCATGATCTGGGCCTGCATATCTGTTGGGTAACCCGGATAGGGTTGGGTCATGATGTCCACACCCTTGATCGGCTCTTTTGGATCGCGTGACACAATCAGGCCATCGTCGGTGACCTGAATTTGTGCGCCGGCGGCTTCAAGAATTTCGAGGACAGAGCTTATCAGGTCTGCGTCGGTATTGGTCAGTTCTATTCGCCCGCCTGTGATTGCCGCTGCAATTGCATAGGTGCCTGTTTCAATGCGGTCGGGCATGACAGAATAACGGGCGCCATGCAGGGCCTTTTTCCCGGTAACGGTGAGATTACTTGTTCCTTCGCCTTCAATCTCGGCGCCCATTGCTTTCAAAAGGCGAATCAAATCGGTAATTTCAGGTTCTTTCGCGGCATTTTGAAGAAGGGTGACCCCATCAGCAAGGCAGGCCGCCATTAAAAGATCTTCTGTTGCACCCACGGACACCGTATCAAATCTGATCTCGGCCCCTTTTAATCCGTTTGGTGCTTCGGCAACCATATAACCGCCGACAATGTCGATTGTCGCGCCCATTGCTTCCAAACCATCAAGATGCAGGTTCATGGGACGGGTTCCAATAGCACACCCACCCGGCAGGGAGACTTTTGCTTTGCCGATCCGGGCGAGCAATGGACCCAGCACCAAGGCGCCTGCCCGCATTTTGCGTACGATGTCGTAGGGGGCTTCTGTGCTTGTTATTTTTTCAGCAGTAAGCGAAATTGCCCGGCCGTTGCCGTTGCCGTTTTCACCGTTCAGATGGGCCTGTGCGCCGTGCTGGCAAAGCAGGTTGATCAACGTCGAGATGTCCGCAACATGAGGCAAATTGCTGAGTGTTACAGTTTCTTCCGTCAATAGGGAGGCGACCATTAAGGGCAAGGCTGCATTTTTTGCGCCGCTAATCTCGATTTTACCGTTTAAGGGCTTCCCGCCACGAATACGAATACTGTCCATACTTGTCTTCAATCCAGGCTGTCTGTCAACGAACAGACACCATTCTTAATCTAATAGAATTGCAAAAGGAGCCTGGAAAACCACGCCCCTCGATTATAAGTCCTTATGCCGCTCAATTATGTCGAGCTTAGGGCATTTAAAGCCGCGGAAGGGTCACGCCTTCCTGGCCCATATATTTGCCAGCGCGATCTTTATACGACACTTCGCACGGCTCGTTCCCTTTCAGGAACAGGAACTGGCAAGCGCCTTCGTTGGCATAAATCTTGGCTGGTAAAGGTGTTGTGTTAGAGAATTCCAGCGTTACATGCCCTTCCCATTCAGGTTCGAGCGGGGTCACATTGACGATAATACCGCACCGGGCATACGTTGATTTGCCAAGGCAAATAACCAGTACATCCCGTGGGATGCGGAAATATTCAACAGTTCGTGCCAAAACAAATGAATTGGGGGGAATAACACAAACATCCGTTTTCCGGTCGACGAAGCTGTCATTGGAAAACGCTTTTGGATCTACTGTCGCGGAATCAATATTGGTGAATATTTTAAATTCATCGGAAACGCGGGCGTCATATCCATAAGAAGACAGACCATAGGAAATCATATCTTCCCGCTTCTGGCTTTCTACAAATGGCTCGATCATTCTCTGATTTTGTGCGGCAGACCGGATCCATTTATCTGACAGGATGGACATTAAGCTTTTCTCCAGAACTAGTGCGAAATTTGGGTCATCTTATAGATAACTCGAGCAGGGGCCAAGGCATAACCTTGCCTGTTGGGGGTGAAATTTTAATCGATGAGTTTATTTTTGTTTTTGATCGCATCCGGCGCTTGTTCTCCGCGGCCCCTTTGCAAGGATTTGCGTTTTCGCAGATTATCTCGCAAGGCGCCCGCCAGACGGTCAGCTTTTTCGTCTTTCAATTTCTGCTTTTGGGACGATTTATCCTGATTATCTGTCATCTGTTTCTGTCTTCTCTGCTTCGGTCAATGTCCTTCAGTATCGCTAAATCAGGACATTGACAACAACAGAGATGAGAGGTGTCGCCAAATTGAGGTTTTGGCGCCTTAAATTGCCTCCTTGGTCAGCATTTCAGAAGAGTTCGGGTCGGAGAGGGCCCGAATAAGGCTGTTGACCGATGCCCGGACAGAAGGGTCTGATATTTCGTTATAATTTCGAACAAGCTCGATGGTTGCCCGACCTTTTCCGCCATGCTCCATTGGGGGGGTGCTTTCCTGAATTTGCAGATCACCGAAGAAATAGGAAATTTCCACCTGCAACTTGACTGAAAGCTCATAAAGGCGACCAGCAGATATACGGTTTGCGCCCGTTTCATACTTCTGAACCTGCTGATAGGAAATATTCAAAGCCTCTGCCAATTGAAGCTGGGTCAGGCCTAGCTGGGTCCGTCTGGTTCTGATGCGTTCGCCCACATGATCTCCGACACGTTTTGCTACTTTAGACATAATCTATCCTCTCTCAATAGCTGCTCTCTTAAATGTCAGTCCCCCGAAACGACGGTTTTCTGTCGTTTGCGACCTCGTTGCAACATCGCTTCGGATAGCAAGAGGGGCTGTCTTCCCCTATCATTCATATGCGAACATTTTAATGTAGGAGAAATTAATATGTTTCATTCAACTTATAGTCGCGACCTTATAAAATCTGGCAATCTCATTCCGATGCTGCGTCCCTTGGTCTCTGTCCTAAATCGGGCCGGATACAACTACGCCGTCCGCTTTGATATGAACCAATGGGCTGAAACCCGCCAGAAACTTGACCCTGACCATCAAGTGGTCATGCCTACTTTTGATCCTTTGCACTGCGATCAATCCAATAGTTACTGGATTGAAGTTACGTCCGCCGAACGGGAGGTTGTAGCCGTCATCGCCGCCCGCCGCTTTGATACCCCTGATTTCGTTGAAATGATGGCCACCGGCAAAGTCTGGTCTGATCATCCGCGCCATGGCCGCCTTAAACTTGCGCTGCCCAAGGGTGTTCGCATGGGGGGATCCATCCTGTATCGGGGTGGCCTCTGTGTTAAAAAAAGTCATCGCAAAGAAGGCCTTTCGTGGATCTTGCCGCGCTTGGTGTCCCTAATTTCAATTGACCAGGGCATTGATTTCACCGTCAGTCATAACCTTGCGGACCTGCATGGAAATGGATTCACGTTCAGGGTCTATGGGCATAGTCATTCGGCCCTGTGTTTTGATGGAACAGAGCTTTTTCCCCCGACCAATGATCGACGAAAAGCCTATTTTGTCTGGACGGGTCTTGATGACGTCATCGCCCTTGCGCGTCGGGATCACGAGATTATCGTAAACAGCGGCAACGAGAATCTGAGTGATCTGGCCGTTCTCGCGCAGGGGCCAAGTCAAATGGAGGTAGCTCCGCCTGTTCTGCGGCGTGCTCTTGGTGGTTAGGGCGAGGCGGGGCAAACCGGTCATTACGGTTGCTGAATAAGCAAGGATAATGGCTTCCTTGGCGATTTCGTTTTCCCACTGTCCCAGAACCAGACCTGTGTGATCCTGAAAATTATCCATACGGGTCTTGGGGTCGTATTCCAGAACCTTGTAGCGGAGCGGGTTGTTGTCTTTCACATCAATGCGGTGAAAAAGAATATTCGGGAAACCGTGTCGTAAATTTTCGACGGAATTGATGTCATCAATGGTTGTAAGCTCGCCGATTTGGTAAAGATGCTTGATAAGCGCATCCATATCAGGGGAAATCAATGAGGCACTTTCCGTCGTGAATTGATGCTCTTCAATGCGGCTGTTTTCATCCTGCCAGGTGCGGGTATGTAACGGATCGAGTGGCATCTATCATCTTTCCAGTAATCTAAACCGTTGGCGCAAAGGTCCGCCATAGTTGGTAATCAGGACATTTCCACCGGTTATGAGAGAGGCGGCAATGACCAATTTGTTCAGTAAAAAATAATATATACTCTGCTTGGGGCTCTTTTTGCTTCTCTCATAACGCATTGAATAATTTAGAGTATTTCAATGTATCCGTTTGCAGCGGCATTATTTTGAGCTGTAAAAATACGATATTCGCCCGAATAAGGAGAGTAGTTGCGCGCCCATTTCTATTTTAGAATGTTGATGGATTACAGGGCGGGTTGCAAGAACTATTGTGATCAAAACTGACCATAAATAGGATTATTTTGATTTTTTTACGGGAGTGGACCATGCCGTATTTTGAATTTGATAGCTTGCCTTGGTGATGGTGGGGGACAGGCTTTTGGCAAAATTTTCAAGTTCTTCCCGCAATTTTTGGGTTGGTTTTAAGATTTTGCGCCGGCTGTCATTCGGGTCGATAATCATGGACACATAATCCGCCTCGATCAGGGCGTTCAGCTGTTTTTTAATCGTGTTACGAGAATGATTGGTCGCAACAGACAGACTGGAAATGTCGATTGTTTTGTTTGAAAGATCGGCCTGTTCGATGTGAAATGCAATTTCCTGCTGAACGGGTTGGCTCAACGCCTTGTAGCGAAGCCTGTTTTCCTGAATGGCCACTAACAAATCCGTAATAGCGGCGTAAATCGATAGAGACTGGTCTGCCATATCATTCGCTTCATGGCCTGACTCTCCTGAACAACGATCGGAAAGGCAAGCCCGTTAGGGGGCACGATACATTGTTACTTTGCTCACTATAGGCGAGCGACAGGCGAACGCCAATGCCTCGGATGAAGAAAGTTGCCGCAACCCAAAAAGAAGGCCGTATCGCATCGCGGCCGGTTGGTAAAACTGATCCAAACCGCGCCGCGGCCCGTAATAAAGAAATACACTGATGTTCAGTTGGAAAAATGCAGGATGCCGCAGATTTTAACATGGCTGGAGATGAATGAAGCGCTGGTCTATGGGATTATTTTTTCATATTGCGCGCTGAAAAGTGGCGCGTTGCCCTTTTTAGCGGCGGCGCTGGCGCCACAGGCCGTGCTTGATCCCTATCTGATCGGCGGCGCGGCCTTTTTGGGCGGATATCTTGGAGACGAGCTTCGTTTTGCTGTGGCGCGACAGTATGGGGACGGACTTGTCACGCGATTTCCAAAACTTTCAAAACCACTGGATGCGACGAGGCGCATGATCGATCGATATGGCGTCGCTTATCTTTTTTTGTACCGCTATCCCAAAGGAATGCGCACGATCGGCGCGCTTCCGGTCGGCCTGACGCCGATTCCCTGGAGCCAGTTTACGATGCTGAACGCCGCGTCGGCATTGCTGTGGGCCAGCATCCTGGTGGGCGGAGGGTTTTTTCTGGGTGTTCAACTGGCAGAGACGATCGCCGCAGGTTGGGGCGCGGCAAGTATTACATTGCTTCTCCTCTTTATTGTGACGGCGGTCCTGCTTTTCCAGCATACTCAAGCCCGTATTTGACGAACCCCGCCTGATGGGGAGTTGACTTGCCGGCCTCGGGGTAACAGGGCATAAAAGCACCGGATCACGGGCAAAGGGGCGGCCGTTCCTTGAGGCGTATTTGGGCAGACTGGTTCTTCGCACGCTATTCCCGATCAGACGGAATTTCCAACGAATTGAGATTTTTCACAAACTCTTTGACAAGGTCATAAAACCTTATATATTCCGCGCTGTTCCTACCGATTTCGCCGCCGTAGCTCAGTGGTAGAGCACTCCCTTGGTAAGGGAGAGGCCGAGAGTTCAATTCTCTCCGGCGGCACCATTTAATCCCTTCATAAAAAAGACCTTACTGATCTAAAGGGATTTGGATGTTTATGGTCCGTTGAGCTGCATCCAGAAGGTGATGGGGGCAGGGGTAAACATTCTGAATTGAATCGCTGCGAAATATCATATTATTGTGTTCGAATGTTTCCGCTGGGGTCGCGGGCGCCCGTGGGGTGTTCTAAGGACTTGCGATACTTGCGATATAAGAGGTCTTGTCAGATGTATCGAAACACGGCCTAAGGTAAGAGTGGAATACCTTAGGCCGCACGTCATGCGCCACTTGTCAGGATGCTTTTGCAGTGGGAATTGTGGGGCTTTCCTTCGATGTTAGAGGCTCCCATTTAAGATTTCCGGCGTAGCGCCAGGCCATGTTGCCGGTCTCATCCAGTGCGAAGAGATGCAGCCAACGATTGTCGAACAGGGCCCGAACGCTTTTATGTCTTTCCAGTATGGCCGTCATGGCGTCGATCGGGGCTTCGATACAAACTGACAACCGAAGGGGCTCATGGGCAAGTTTGGTGCCATCATGGACCGATTGCCAAGGCAAACCCGCCCGCAGTTTTCCGCCATTGCCTTCCAGAACACCGATCCCGCCAACAACGTTATGCAGAAGTTTGTCACCTGAACCGAAGACCTTCGGGGCCACGCTGGAGCCATAATATTGCAGGCTGATCCAACTGGCGACCACAACAGGTGCTGTCATGATCAGTTCCAGAACACTAAAGCCATGAGCCTGATCCTGTTTCCAGTCGTACTCATGCAAAAAGCTTTTGCCGTCCAGTTTTTGATCGGCAGTTCTTGTGCGGGGGGCGGCAATGAACGCCTGACATCCGGCAAGGCCCCATTCGGGACGCACTTCCGCCCAGTTTTGCGCCCGTGCCCGAATTTGCCGTTCCGTCTTGGCCCCCGGAAGTCTGTGCATCCGTTCTTTTCTTGCGAGAGCACTCGCCTTGTCCAGCCATTTCCGAATTTTCTTGAGGTTGCTTTTATGGATTTTCGATGCGCAGTCTCCGTCATAAACCGTGACCCGGTCCGTGGTGGTGTCATGCCGGGCCCCAATGAAGAGAGTATCGTCCGGGATGAGGATGTTGCGCGGGGTCAGGCCGGACCGAACCTCTCTATCGTTCAAAACGGTTGCCAGCAGTCTGGCGTTGACATCGCCTGCGTGACCGCCGCAGGCGCCGCAATGCAGGCCGCTGGCAAAGGGATTGTTGACCACATTCCCGCCATGCCCGGTTATCAGAACAATCTTGCCAAAATTTTCGGTCAGCGACATGGCCCGCAGAATTTTTTCGGCGGCGTCAATGCGATCCCGAAGAGCCGGCATTGGTTCAAACCGCGGCGCGTGGCTGTCACCTTTTTTCATTTTTTGCAATCCAAAGGCCCCCCGCAACAGTTTAACCACATACGCAGGGCCCATTGCTTCGACAAAGGCAAAGGAGGAAACCGCCGCCAACTTGAAGCGTCCCCATGCCCGGAGGGAGCGGGCCTGATATCTGTGGCTTTTTTCGGTCGCGTCCATGGAAGCGTCTGCACTCCCCGTCCGAGAGGTCAATCCAGCAGTGAGCAGCACTGGAAACCTGTTTTCTGCCACATCAGAACCGAAGCTTTTATGCTCGGTCGAAAGCCCAAAGAAACCTGCAAAGCCCAGTGTTTGAACGCCGGGGTCCACTGCTTCCAACGCCCGCCGGTATATTTCTGAACGAACATCAATACAAAAGGCAGCCTGTAGGAGCGGGGCCGATGGTCTGGTGTTGCTTGCGGTATTGGAGGCAAGGGTTTTGGAAAGGGCCCGTTGCGCCGACCGCTCCGCAGCTTCTTGCAGGATCTCGTTGATAACCTGATGGGACGAGGGGACAATAGGTTCCTGATGTTTGTCCAAGATCGCGTGCCATTCTGTCTCTATTGTCTTTTGGTATTGACGAAAAAGGGCTTCTTCCCAGCATAGCCGTATGGCCAGAAGCTCCATCAAAATGGTGTTTGATTTGCCCTCCAACTCGTCTTTCCAGACTTCGTGGCGCGCATATTGGGACCACCCCCCTAAAGAAATCAACAACTGGTGGAAATAGGTGTCCATCGCTTGTTGAGGAATGTTCAGCGCACCGACAGCCCGAGTTATGGCTTCAAACGGGGAACTGGGCAACAGATCCACATAGGCGCAAAAATCTTTAAGGCCCAAGATCTGTGGCGTTAAGTCATGGGTTGCCCAAGACCGCCAAGATTTCCACGCACCGGTCCGGCGGGACGTGGCCCATAAGGCTTGTCCCTGATCAAAAAAACCGCCTGCCCAAAGACCAAAACGGTCGTCAATAATGTCCCCCCAGTCCGTGCCGCTTGCTTTTGCGGCCAGTTCTGAGACGGTATCGAGACGGCGCCCCATTTCAACAGGGGTGTTGAGAGCGTTTTTCAGGGCTTCGATATTTGCGGGTCTGTTCTGATAAGGGGCGGCGGTCAGTGCATCCTGAAGGTCTTGATCAGTGATCTCACCCCGTTCGATTTTGTCCTGATACCAATTTCTGGGCATCACAACGTCAATGCCACCGATCCGATCCAGGCGGGCAGCGACATGGGCCAGTGTTTCTGTGCTTTGGCCGAAAAAAGGATTAACCGCGACCGAGCTGTCCAGAGGCCACGAGGGAGGGATCATTTGCCCGGCAGCATCAATGGCGCTTTTCAATTGAAGGGGCGGCGCGATGATATTTTCTTCAAGGCTATTCATGGGGTCGTCTCCTCGGATGTTTTGTGTGTCTTGATCGTTGCCCAGCCGCCTATCAAACGGTCAAACATCGCATTGAAATAAAGGCCATTTGCGAGATGGACCCGCAAGCCCGCCGTCGCCGGATGGTGAGCCCAAAGGGGAAATGTGGATTGCGCCAGGGCAACCAAGCCGAAGCTGAGCAGGGCCAGAACGATCAGGGCCCATTCAAGAGGCCCGGGCGCTGGTGTTTTTGGTAATGCCGCGCCTGACAGATAATCGATGCCCACTTGCAGGGTGAAGTAACTGATCGATGCGGCAAGGGCATAAATGCTGGTGCGGATGGTTAGGGCCCGCGGGGCATCGTCCGCCAAACCTTGGGCGATCAGATAGGCCACACCAAAAATCAGGATGGCACCCAGTGCAATTGCTTGGGGTGATTTGCCGTCAAACCCGAAAGCCAGACCAACGCACCCATAGATTACCAAAGCGGCGACAAAGGCTCTTAGGACCGCTTTCCCATTGGGAATGGCAATGGGGCCGGGCCGGCGGTTTTTTGAAACCAGATCAACCGCTGTTCCTGATCCCAGAAATGCATGTGCCTTATACAAAGAATGCGCCACAATATGCAAAAGGGCCAATGGAAACAAGGCAAGGCCACATTGCATGATCATGAAGCCCATTTGGCTCACTGTGGACCACGCCAGCGATGTTTTGACGGCGGATTGTGTCAGCATGACCGCGCCTCCAAACAGGGCGGTAAACCCGCCAATCATTGCAAGGGTTGCAAGAACTCCGGGGGCGAGCAGCATAACATCGGCAAACCGAATTAGAAGAAAACCACCGGCATTTATAACACCAGCATGGAGCAGTGCGGATACCGGCGTTGGGGCTTCCATAACCTCTGTCAGCCACCCATGGGTTGGAAATTGCGCTGATTTCAAAATCGCCGATACAGCGACCAGCACCGTGGCCAAAATAACGAGTAAGGTCGCGTCTCCTGTTTTTGCAACGGTCTGAATAGTCGCAATGTCGGTTGTCGAAAAGCTGAGATAAAGTGCCATGCAGGCGCCAACCATGGTCGCATCGCCGACACGGGCAATCACAAATTTTTTGCGGGCTGCCCGCACGGCGGCTTGCCGGTCTGGATAGAATAGAAGAAGTTTATGAAGAAACAGGCTGGTCAATATCCAGAAGGCCGCCAACTGAAACAGGTTCCCGCTGGAGACGACCATCAAAACCGACGCCAGCGTTGCCGCCATCCACCCTATAAAAACTGTCTGATTAGCATCTCCCTGCAGGTAAGATCGTGAATAGCGCAATACGATCCAGCCGATGAAGGATACAAGGCAAAGCATGGTTGCGCTAATAACATCTATTCTGGCACTCAAGCCAAAATCACCCAGGCCAAGCAACATACTGGTGCCTGCCCCGTGCGACAAAAGGGTTGCAGTTGCGCCGATCGCCAACAGAAAGGTGATCAAGCCAGCGCCTTCAGCTCCTTTGAAAAATAAATCAGATCGTTTCGTGTCGGGTACGATTGCAAGGGCAGCAACAACAAATAAAAGAGCAGATGCGAGGACCGGCAGTAAATACAAAAAATTCATCGAACAAAGCTCCTTGATGGCGAATTCGGGGAAACTAACGATTATTTTTTGTTAATAAAAATACATAGTTTATTAGTTTTCGTTCTGTTAAAGTGAACGATATGGCGAATATCAATTACCACCACCTCTATTATTTTTACGTTGTCGCCCGCGAAGGACATCTTACCCGGGCGGCGGAACATCTGAATGTCTCTCAGTCGGCGTTATCCTCTCAGATACGGCAGCTTGAAGAGCGCCTTGACCTAAAGCTTTTTGAACGGCGGGGCAGGGCTTTGCATTTGACAGAAGCGGGGCGCATAACGCTGGATCATTCAGAGGTGATTTTTTCGACAGGGCAGGAGTTGCTGGCAACCCTGCAACAAACTGGCTTTTCGCGGCAGCCTTTACGAGTGGGCGCTATTTCGACCCTCTCCCGCAACTTTCAATTGTCATTTTTGAAACCGATTTTAGGGCGCACAGATGTTGAAATCATTTTGCGTACTGGGAGTGCCGCCGAGCTTATCGGCGCCTTGAGCGCTATGCAACTTGATCTGGTTCTTACCAATCAGGAACCGCAGGCCGATGCGATGACCCCGTTTATCACCCATCGACTGGATGAGCAACCGGTCAGCCTGATTGGATTGCAACGGCTTTGTTCAGAAGAAATGTCACTTCCGGATCGGTTGGCAAGCAGTCCTTTGTTACTCCCAACCCGTTCCAGTGGGTTGCGGCGGGGGATTGATGCGTTGATCAATCGGTTGGGGGTGACGCCCCAAATAGCCGCAGAAATTGATGATATGGCGATGATGCGACTGATGGCGCGGGAAGGGGCTGGAATTGCGGCCATTCCGCCGATTGTCGTGAAAGACGAATTGGAGGCGGGCACCCTTTTGGAGATTGAGCAGTTGCCCGGTATTTCAGAAACATTTTTCGCGATTTCTCTGGAACGTCGTTTTCCAAACCCGCTTATAAAGACGCTATTTTCATGATCAAGCTGCGGCGGCTTGCTCAGATGGCCAATGGTTGATTTCTGTTGTGCCCGATGCAATTGCAATCGGTAGGGGCCCGGCGACCGTGGCCGCTATATTTCTGGAAAAAAGCGCAAAAAAAAGGCTGCCCGAAGGCAGCCTCTAATCGTTTGGATCCCGTTTGTTCAGTTGATTTTGCGGGCGGGAGTTGGTTGAGGGGTGTTCGGTGCGAAGACCTTGCTTCCCGTATTTCCAATGGCCGGATTGACAACAACGGGTTGGATGCAGGTATGTTCCCAATCAAGAGCCGCGCCATGAACAATCTGAAAAGCGGCTGGAAATTGTTCTTCGTTGTTTGTTTTTGTCCGAACATATACCTGATACTCATGCTGGTATGTTTTGTTCAGCTGATTTGAGCCGGGTAAACCCACTTTCTTGGAGAACGTGAGGACAGCTTTACCTTTACTGAAAGTAACAGGGGCGCTGTCATAAATTGTTGAGCTGCCGTCATTAATCCGTATTTTTACCTGACCGTCGCCTGAGCCTTTCAATTCAATTTTGAACGAGGGTTCCAGAACACATTTTCCTTTTAGTTTCTTAATGCCTTCAAGGAATGTTCCGCTGTCGACGGAGATAAAGTTCTGTGGGCCTGCATTGATCGTGTTTCCCTGTCCCTGAGAAGGGATAAGTTGAGCCGACAAGCTTCCGGTCAGGTTTTTGTCTCCTTTATAAGCGATCTTTACATTGATGAGCCGAGTGGCAACGATATTGTCGGCGCCGCTTTCAATCACCGTTTCCTTTTTTATTTTGTAACGTGTGAATTTTCGGCAATCTGCCTGAAAACGAATGGGTACTTTGACATTATAAACATGATCCTGACGGAGGTAGTTTATTTTATTGCCGCCATTACCGGCATGTTGGTTTGCTTTTTGAAGAACATAGGCAGCGGCATTGATTTCGTGTTCGGTGCCGTTGAAATGGGCAAGGTTCACGGTGAGTGTTTTTGTAATTGCATGGCTGCTTTTGTTAATATTATTGCTTGTGCCGGCCTGGACGTCCCAATAGATGTCCTCTTCTGTTCCGACACCCAGACGACCTTCTTTAAACGCATATCCCTCTCGTTTCCGATAATTTTCGAAATAGGTGCCGCCGCACTCGACTTCACCTTTCATTTTGATTTGGATGCTGTTTTTTTCTGTTTGCAGGGAAAGGGCACTCAGCTGTTTATTTGCAGATGTATTTCGAACCGTAATCGTTGGAACGGTGCCAACATCATGAACACTGATTTCTTGATTGATGTTCAATCCTTGTGTTGCTGGCTTGATAGCATGGCTCTGCGCCGCAATCAGGGTTGTTAATGTTGCTGTAACGGCAAATGTTGCAATCTGTCTCATAATTATTCCACTTAAGATTGGTTTTAACAAAGGGTCTGCAAGTGTGTCGTCGTTTGGCCTCAATAGGTTCAAAAAGAAAATTATGATATGCGATAACGATCAAAAAAACACCTTTACGTTTAAGAGCCGCGCAGTGGATTAACTTTTAAGTATGTGCTGAAAAGGAAGCGAAGATTTCTTGCGTCGGGGCTTGCACGCAGGCATCATCATCCGGAACGTTAGTTCAGGCGATGATAGAGGAGCGGCCTGTATGAATAAGGCATTGGTTTTATTGCTTTTTGTGGGATCGATAGTTCTTGCTGGCTGGGAGTTTCATGATTACAGCAATAGCGGAGAAGAAATATCCGTCTATCCTTTGCAGGGTAATTCCGGAGAGTTGGGAGGCCTGAGATTAACGTCGGTCATGTCACCGGTTCGGGTCATGGTAACAGTTGATTATGAGATCAACATTCAGGATGAGACGAATAATGCCTATGAGTATGTCGTTGAAATATTAGATCCGTTAGGCCGAAAGGTTGGAAATGCAGATGGCAGCCATGTCGTGAAGCGGGAGGACCAGGGGCCAAACTTTGAGGCAAGCCGCATGACCCATATTGCGGATACCTTTGATGTAATAACCGACGGTCTTTATCAGGTT
Organism: Sneathiella sp.; assembly: GCF_047631475.1. Lineage (GTDB taxonomy): Bacteria > Pseudomonadota > Alphaproteobacteria > Sneathiellales > Sneathiellaceae > Sneathiella. The sequence goes on from NZ_JBLHZT010000025.1 coordinate 42,566, forward strand.
AATTGGTCTTTAAAACAGAAAAAAGCCAACATCCGCAGTGCTTCGCTGAAGTTTCGGCGGAATGTAAGGTCTTTGAACTGGTCTGTGATGGCGTTGGCCGGAGGATGTTTTTTGTTGGGCTGGGTTGTTGTCTTTAGCAAAATTAGAAATAGGAAAAACTGATAATGAGTAAAAACCAGGATAAAGAAAAACCGTATTATCGTTTGCTAACAGGCGAAGATACTCATGCCTTTTGTGTGCGTGTCAGTGAAGCGCTGGAAGAGGGGTATGTTCTTTACGGTAGTCCTTCGTGCACCTTTGATCCAAAGGCAAATCGAATGCTGGTTGCGCAGGCCGTAATACAGGGTGAGCAAGGGAAGTAGAGATCAGAAAATGGATCCAGTTGCTTTTGGTTTGTTTTTTGCGGCCGTTCTGGTTTTAAACCTGACGCCCGGGCCGGATATGCTGTTTTCTGCGGCTTGTGGGATGAAAGGGGGCAGCCGTGCAGGGCTGATCTCTGCGGCAGGGGTTGCCACTGGTGCACTGGTTCACGCGACCTTTGCCGCCGTTGGTGTGACAGCCCTTTTGGCACGTTCAGAATTTGCGTATGATCTGTTGCGAGTGGCAGGAGCCCTATATTTGCTGTGGATCGGATTTAAGACTTTTCAGGAAGCCAGAAAGCCGATCCGTGTCTCGGCCGTCGATATCCACCGTTCAAAGCGGCATTTATTTTTCCGTGGATTTCTGACTAATGTCATTAACCCCAAAGTGGGGTTGTTTTTTATTGCTTTTCTTCCTCAGTTCGTTGACCCCAGCACCCAACATTTGACACTGACCATATTCTTGATGGGCTGTTTTGTTGGCGTAAGTGGCTTGGTCGTCAATGGCGCTGTGGGGGTTTTGGCGGGGCGTGCAGGACAGGTGATTTCTGACCGCCCTGTGCTAAAAAAATGTGTGTTTTATTTATCTGGCAGTCTGTTTGTCGGACTGGCCCTGAATTTATTTTTTATGGAGAAAGCGTAGAATGGCGCGGCTATTAGTGTTGGGTAACAAACGATATTCCTCGTGGTCTTTACGAGGTTTTTTGGCCCTGAAATTTGCGGGCGTTGAGTTTGAGGAGCAGGTTGTCCCATTGTTCGAAACACAAACGCATGCCACTATTCAGGCCCTGGCGCCAGGTGCCCCGCCGAAAGTGCCTGTTCTGGTAGAGGATGGACATAGTATTTGGGATAGCCTTTCTATTATGGAATTTGCGGCGGAAAACAGTTTGCGCGGGCCGCTTTGGCCAACCGATCCTCATGCGAGAGCAAGAGCCCGGTCAATGGTTGCTGAAATGCATGGCGGCTTTATTGCTTTGCGTGAGCATGTCCCCATGAACCTTTCGAAATGTGAGGCCTATCAACCTTTGCCGGAAAATGTCGAACAGGACGTGCAGCGTATCTTGTCGATATGGGAGGCATGTCGCCAGACATATTCCGCCGAGGGGCCCTATCTGTTTGGGGCGTTATCTTTAGCAGATGCTGCCTTTGCTCCTGTTGTCGCACGCCTTAAAAGCCGATCTGTGCCGGTGTCAGATGTCTGCCGGCGTTATTGCGATGCAGTTTGGCAATTGCCGGCATTTGAAGAGTGGCGTGCGGCGGCTGAAAAAGAAGTCTGGGTGATTGATCAATAAGCAAAAACTAAACCTACATCATTGATTTGATGTAGGTTTTTTATGCCATTTTTTTGTGCAAACGATAAATAAAATTGCAACAGAACAGGTAACTCCTTATGAAGTGGGATCAGAATTAAACAGAATACAGAGCGGTTCTGCACGGAATTTAGAGAAGTAATACCGGGAAAATTTGACCAATTGGTCAGTTTTTATGTATGGTTTTTCTAATGAGAAGAATTGACAGCAAGTCTGGCACGGTTTTTGAAGACCAGAATGCTTAAGAATGTCAATCTGGTTCACGTTATGACATGTGAACCCAACATGGAGAGCGAGATGGGGATACGGAAGATGATGACGGCCTTGGCCGTCGGCATGATGATGGTACTGGGGGCGACCGTTGCTCAGGCCGATAAATTGAAAGTTGCGGGCATTTATACAGTTCCAGTACAGCAAAAATGGGCTGGCACATTGCATAGAGCGTTGGTCAAAGCGGAAAAAGAAGGGAAGATCGACTATGTTTTCTCTGAAAAAACTGCCAATACAGATTACGTCCGTGTAATGCGCGAATATGCTGAAGGCGGCGCCAAACTGATTGTTGGTGAAGCTTTTGGTATTAGCCGTGAGGCTCGTAAAGTGGCGGATGATTATCCAGAAGTCGCATTTCTAATGGGTGATCCTGGTGATAAATATGGCAAGAATTTTTCGGTTTTTGATAACTATATCCACGAGCCATGCTACCTGATGGGGGTCATCGCAGGTTCGATGACGAAAACCAATAAAATCGGGATGATCGGTGGATATCCGATTGGTGAAGTAAACCGGCTTTTCCACGCCTTCATGGCGGGTGCGCGTTCGGTTAATCCAGATGTCGAGTTCAAAGTATCCTTCATTGGTTCCTGGTATGATCCGCCAAAAGCAAAAGAGTTTGCCTTTGCACAGGTCGAGTCAGGTGTTGATGTTTTATATGCAGAACGTGCAGGTGTTGTTGATGCCGCTCGGGAAAAAGGCATTCTGGCCTTTGGTAATGTGAACGACATGAACAAAGAAGAAAATGGCAAAGACGTTGTCGTTGCTTCGGCTCTATGGCACATGGAAAATGCGATCGATAATGCGATCAAGGATGTGAAAGCTGGAACGTTTACAGCGTCCAATTATAAAGAATGGACAATGATGCAGAAAGGCGGCGCCTCTTTGTCTTCTTTCTATGAATTCGACAGCAAAATTCCTGCTGCAGCGAAAGCAAAAGTCGAAGAGCTTACAGCGAAAATCATGTCAGGTGAATTCGTTGTCGAGATCAATGACGACGAACCAAAATCTACATTCTAAAATGATGGGTGAGCGTATCGCTCACCCTTTTTCATATGTTCGGGGGCGAAGGGTTTGACCCAGTCTGAAATAGTGCTGCGCGTTGATCAAATCACGAAGCGGTTTGGCAACCTGACAGCAAATGATGCCATCAGTTTTTCGTTGGAAAAAGGCAAGGTTTTATCCCTTCTTGGGGAAAACGGCGCGGGTAAAACGACCTTGATGAATATCATTTTTGGTCATTATGCCGCCGATGAAGGTCATATCGAGGTGTTTGGCAACAGGCTGGATAGTTCCAGCCCGGCACAGGCAATTGCATTAGGCGTGGGAATGGTGCACCAGCATTTCACGCTGGCTGATAATCTGACGGTTCTGGAAAATATTATCCTGGGAACGGAAAAACTTTGGTCCCTTCGGCAGGAAAAGAAATCGGCTCGAGACAAATTGATGTCTTTATCGGAAGAATTTGGTTTAACCGTTGATCCGGACGCTTCCATAAAATCGCTGACCGTTGGCGAAAAACAGCGGGTAGAAATTCTTAAGGCCCTGTATCGGGGTGCTAAAATCCTCATTCTGGATGAACCTACCGCCGTACTTACTCCACAGGAAAGTGACCAGCTCTTCGTTATTTTACGGGATATGCTGGCGCGCGGACTTTCCGTCATTTTCATTTCTCACAAATTGGGTGAAGTCATGAATATTGCGGATGATATTGCGGTTCTTCGGCATGGAAAACTTGTCGCGAACTTTCCGGTTTCCGAGGCCTCTCGCGAAATTATAGCAGAAAAAATGGTGGGTGAGGTTATCCCGCAGCCGGTCCGCGAAACGTTGCTCGCCGGAGACCCGCTGTTGAAAATTGACGGCGTTAGTTTTGATGATGAAGCAGGCCAGGCCCAGCTGAAATCAGTGTCTCTACATTTACGGAGAAACCAGATCGTCGGGATAGCCGGTGTTTCTGGAAACGGACAAAAAGCCCTATCCGATCTGATTTGCGGAACCCTTCAACCCGGCAAGGGCACCGTCGAGATGAGCGGCAAGACGGTGCATAATTTCCATCCATTGCACATGGTAGAGCAAGGTGTCGGGCGAGTGCCGGAAGACCGTCATGTTGAAGGCGTTGTTGGGGATTTCTCGGTTGAGGAAAACTTGATCCTTGAGCAATATTCCAACAAGGAATTTTCGAAAAAGGGATGGTTGCAGGCCGGCGCAATCCGAGCGCATGCAGAACGGCTTATCAAAGCTTTTGATATCCGGGGAGCCGCGCCGGATACAATCGTGAGAGGGCTTTCAGGCGGTAACATGCAGAAAGTCATTCTTGCCCGCATCCTTGAAAATAATCCGCAGATTATTCTGGCCAACCAGCCGACGCGGGGTCTGGATGTGGGGGCGGCAACATTTGTCCATGAACAGTTATTAAAGGCCCGTGGCCGGGGCGCAGGAGTTATCTTGATTTCTGAAGATTTAGAAGAATTACTGGCCATCTCGGATCAGGTTGCCGTGATGTATCACGGTCAGCTAAGCAAGCAGATGCCGGTAGAAGAGGTTACCCTGCAACAGTTGGGTCTGTTGATGAGCGGCGAAGGATTTATGTCTGCCGACGGGGAGGCCAGTCATGCTGCTTGAGCCGAGAACCCATACGCCCCTTTGGATGACAATCGTTGCCCCAATCGCAGCGGTTTTTATTGTTTTAATCCTGTGCGGCGGGCTTATTGTTTGGGCTGGAGCCCCTTTGTTAGAGTCTTATTTTGCTTTGTTCGTTGGGGCGTTTGGATCGAAATTTGCGATAGCGGAGACACTGGTGCGGGCAACGCCTTTGATCCTGACAGGTTTGGCTGCCGCTGTGGCGTTTCGGGCGAAACTTTGGAATATCGGCGGTGAAGGCCAATTATATATGGGAGCGCTAGCAGCCACTTATTTTGGAACCGGCCTGATTTCCCTGCCAGCCCCATTGATGATACCGTTCCTGTTTGTGGTGGGCGCGATCGCAGGGGGGATCTTACTGTTGATCCCGGCCTTGCTGAAAACCCGGCTTAAAGTGGACGAGGTTGTTACCACCCTCTTGTTGAATTTCGTTATTTTACTGCTGACCAACTACCTGCTTTTCGGACCGTGGAAAGATCCTATGGCGATGGGATGGCCTCAGGGCGCACCTATTGTTGATAGCGGAATTCTGCCGAACCTGATCGCGAAGACGCGGCTTCACGGTGGATTGATTTTTTCAGTATTGGCCGCTATCTGCATCTGGATTGTCATGAGCAAGACCAAATGGGGTCTTGAAATACGCGCGGTTGGATTAAATCAGGATGCTGCTAGTTTTGCCGGTATTCCGATTAATAAAACCATTATCCGTACTGCCTTGATATCGGGTGGTCTGGCGGCTTGCGCGGGTGTGACGGAAGTGGCTGGGACAAAAGAATATCTAACGCTCGATATATCGCCTGGCTTTGGTTATACGGGCATTGCTGTTGCCATGCTGGCGGGGCTTAATCCGTTGGGCGTCATTGCCGCGGCCCTGTTTATTGCAGGCATTTACAATGGGGCCGATAGTATGAGCCGGGCAATGGATGTTTCCAATTACATCGCCGATGTCATTACGGCGGCGTCTTTATTAATGGTGATGTTGGCCGTCATGTTGACCCGCATGCGCGTCCGGTTCGGATAAGGAGGAACAGTATGGATTTCTTTGATATGTTCCTTAATATCGGGTTTTGGGCTGCCACGGTCAGGATGGCCACACCGCTGATTTTCGGAACGCTTGGTGAATTGATTTGCGAACGGGCCGGGGTTCTTAATCTTGGTATTGAAGGCATCATGACAACGGGCGCAATGGTTGCCTGGATGTGGGTGTATCAAGGTGGCGATTTATGGACGGCGGTCCTTGTGGCCGCGGCCTTTGGGATGCTGTTTGGGTATCTACATAGTATCTTCTCGGTATATATGGGGCTTTCCCAGCATGTGACGGGCATTGGCATAACGCTTTTGTCCACTTCGCTGAGTTATTATTCATTCAGAATGTTATTGCCGGGCGTTACAACACCCCCAAAAATCGAACCTTTTCAGTCTTGGGCCGTCCCGTTCCTGTCGGACATCCCTGTGATCGGGGAAGCCTTTTTCAACCAGTCGCCCTTGACGTATCTCGCCTTCATTATGGTCGGCGTCGTGGCATATGGTCTTTACCGGACACCGGTCGGGCTCGCGGTTCGCATGGTTGGGGAAAACCCGATGGCTGTGGAAGTGCAGGGAATTGATGTTTATCGTGTCAGGACAGCGGCCGTTATGGTCGGTAGCGGATTTATGGCTGTGGGGGGCGCGTTTTTAACAATTTCGGTTTTTGATGCCTTCTATTTTGATATGATAAATGGGCGGGGCTGGATTTGTGTGGCTCTTGTCATTTTTGCTTCATGGCGTCCGGGGAAGGCCCTTTTGGGTGCGGTTTTGTTTGCGGCGTTTGATGCAATCCAAATTCGCGTTCAACAATCCAGTGCTTCGTTTATTCCCTATCAGTTTTACCTGATGATGCCGTATGTGTTCAGTATTCTGGCGTTGATTGTAATGTCTCGCAAAGCGGCCTATCCGAAAGCGCTTTTGGTGCCGTTCCGACGTGGTCAAAGATAGGAAGAACCTACTATGCTGGATTTAATCATTCGAAATGCCCGACGGGCAGGTGGCTCTGAAACGCTGGTTGATATTGGATGTCAGAACGGCACGATTGCCGTGATCGAACCAAATCTGACCGCAGAGGCACAGGAAGAATATGATGCGGGTGGACATCTTGTCTCGGCCCCTTTTGTGGATAGCCACTTTCATATGGACGCGACCCTTACCTATGGCAGACCACGTGTTAATCAGTCTGGCACCCTTCTGGAAGGGATCGCACTCTGGAGTGAGGTTAAGCCTACGCTGGACGCGGCTGATATTAAAGAGCGGGCGCATAAGCTGTGCCGTTGGTCAGCGGCAAATGGCACCCTTGCCATTCGGTCTCACGTCGATATTTGTGACCCATCCCTTTTGGCGGTGGATGCCCTGTTGGAAGTCGTGGACGAAGTAAAGCCCTATATTGATCTTCAACTGGTCGCCTTTCCACAAGATGGATTTTATCGGGATCCGCAGGCCGAAGAACTTTTGATCCGGGCCTTGGATAAAGGGGTTCATGTTGTGGGGGGCATACCGCACTTTGAGCGCAGCATGCAAGACGGAAGCGCGTCCGTAACTGCGCTTTGTAAGCTCGCTGCGGACAGAGGCCTTCGCGTGGATATGCATTGCGATGAGAGCGATGACCCGTTGTCTCGCCATGTAGAGATGCTGGCGCAGGAAACGGTGCGATTTGGACTGCAGGGGCGGGTAGCTGGCTCCCATCTGACATCCATGCATTCTATGGATAATTATTATGTCTCCAAGTTAATTCCATTGATGGCCGAAGCGGATTTGCAGGTGATCGCCAATCCGCTCATCAATATTACCCTGCAGGGACGGCATGATACATATCCGAAGCGTCGCGGGATGACCCGGGTCAAGGAATTGATGGCGGCAGGACTCAACGTCGCGTGTGGTCATGATTGCGTGATGGATCCTTGGTACTCTTTGGGCAGTCATGACATGTTGGAGGTTGCTTCAATGGGGCTTCATGTGGGGCAGATGACCGGGCAGGACGAAATGAGGCAAATGTTCCGATCTGTCACTGTAAATGGCGCTCAGGCGTTGGGATTGGAAAAGTATGGCCTCGACGTGGGGTGTTATGCCGATTTGGTTGTCCTGCAGGCAAAAGATGAAATTGAAGCACTTCGGTTGAAGCCAGCTAGACTGAGGGTGTACCGAAAAGGAAAATTACTGGCGTCTACACCCGAACAGCATACGACTGTTTATTGGGGAGGCAAAGAAAACAAGCTTGATTTCAAATTCACCTAAGGCTCGAATTTGTCAGGGTCAAAACTGAATAGCTCTCTTTCTTTGTGAAACCCTTTCAGATTGAATTTACCAGCGGATTTCAGGCCGGATGATAAATCACCGGCGATCTGCTCTGAGACAAGGGCTGTCTCTCCGAGGGTTGAGCAAATATCGGTGATACGGGCCACTTCATTCGCGGCACTTCCAATGACGGTGAAATCAAGGCGTTGTTCGCTTCCTATATTCCCGTACCGAACCTGTCCAAAATGCAACCCTGTTTTGCTGGCAAGATTGTCCGAAAATGGGGACAGGGCAATGTTATGGGATATCTCTTTTGTCGCCTTGGCAGCACTGATACAGGCCTCTCTCCGGCTTTTGTTGCTGCTGTCTTCGATTGGAAAAATTGCCAGAACGGCATCTCCGATGAATTTCAGAATATCCCCATGATTTGCATAGACGGCTTGAGCCACAGCGTCAAAGAAGCTGTTCAGCAAGTCCAGATACGCCTCCTGACCCAAGGTTTCTGTCAGCAGGGTTGAATTCACCAGGTCACAATAGAGAATAGCCGCCTCAATTGTCCCGCCATCTCCGCGTTTTGTCAGGCCCGACAACACTTTATCGCCTGCAGATTTGCCAAGATAAGACTGAAGAAGGCTTTTTGCATTGGCTTTCAGTTTGTGCACTTCATAAAGACGGCTGATCATGGGAAGGGCTTCATAGATCTGGCCAAGATGTGATGTGGAAAAACCATCAGGTGCATCAGACGTCAAGGTCAGGTTGTGGATATGCCCATCTGAAAAAATCAGCGGAAAGGCGACATAATCCGTTGCGCCTTGGTCTCTTAGATCCTTCATGATCGGAAAATCAAACTCGGTTTGATCTGCTGTGAGCTTTTGCCGAATACCGCCCAGTCCTTCTGTCACAAGTTTAAGCGGGCTTTGAAGATATTGCGTTGATGTTGCATTTTCATGGAACATCTGATTGGTTACCACCGTATCCGTCTCGCGTTGCCAAAGATAACTCTCGCCCGCGATTAAGGGATGGAGCTGACGGATTGCTACATTCAGCCGCATTATAGGAAAACCGATAGCTAACAATCTGTCTACAAGCTGTCGGGTCAGCATCATTGAGTTGTCGTTGCTCCACCGCCCCTGAGCCAACCATTCGGTTAACGAATAATCCGTCCCGGATGGTGCATCATGATCCTGTGGGTTTGTTAAATCATCGTCGATATACATCTGGTCAAGCGACAGATCATAAAAAGCAAGATATCCCTTGATTGGTTCTGCATCTTTTAAAGGGGATTCGTAAGACCAGGCAATATTTGGCGTTATCTGACCATCAAGTTCGAGGGACCAGTGTGAGGCATTTCCCTTAAACGGACAAAATGTGCGGAATTCTGACAGCGTTAAAAGAGACATATTAATGTCGCTTTTGGGCACGTAATAAACAGGATCATGATGCGTTTCATTCATCAACAAGCATTGGCTTGAATCAAAGATCAGAATACCTGATTTATAGCCTCTGATCCTGTTTGCCGCTGGGGAAATATCCAAGCTATAAAAAGCGGTATCAGTACCGCTGGATAATTCAGCTGGATTTTCGTGTCGTTTCATTTTGCGCCGTCCCCAAAGTGCCGTTTCAACAACAAGGATAGAGTGCTCTGAAGAAAGAGCAAATATTTCGGCCGTACTCCGATCACAGAATGTTTTACTTTTCTAATTTCTGATTTCATTATTCAACAGGGGAAACGGATTGCAGGGAAATAATGACGGGAAAATATGATGCCATTGTTGTCGGTGCGGGAATTGCAGGTATTGTTGCCGCGCTTGAACTTGCCGAAAATGGCAAAAAAATACTGCTGCTTGATCGGGACAAAAAAGAAAATCTAGGGGGGCTTGCGAAGGAAAGTTTTGGGGGCATGTTTTTCGTCGATAGCCCGCAGCAGCGCAAAGGAAAAATAAAAGATAGCCCAGAGCTTGCCTGGCAAGACTGGTGTCAGTTCGCCGAATTTGACGAAGCGGATCATTGGCCCAGGAAATGGGCGCAATGTTATGTTGAAAACAGCGTTTCAGATATATACGAGCCGGTAACAAAACGTGGTGTGGATTTTTTCCCCGTTGTCAATTGGGTGGAGCGCGGTCAATATCAACCCGGCAATTCGGTGCCTCGTTTCCATCTTGTCTGGGGATCCGGACATGAACTGTCCTCGGTTTTCGCCGCACATTTGTGCGACCATATAAAATCAAAAAATGTTGAGATTATATTTGAAAAATGTGTCACAGCATTTGACAAAACGGGGGGTGCTGTTGCTGGCGTACAGGGTCATTGCGAAGTGACCGGTGATGCCTTTTCCTATTCAGCACCCATCGTGATCATCGCGTCAGGCGGTATAAACGGAAGCGACGGTATGATCCGTAAGCACTGGCCCCAAAGATGGGGAAAAACAGCCCCTGATATTGTCTTGAACGGTTCTCACAAATTTGCGGACGGCAAAATCCATAAGGCCGCCAATCAAGTAGGCGGGACCGTTTCTCATCTGGACCGCATGTGGAATTATGCCGCCGGTGTCCATCATCCAAGGCCGAGAAAAGACAGGCATGGCTTAAGTCTTGTACCAAGCAAGTCTGCCCTTTGGATGGATGCCCGTGGGCGCCGGTTTGGTCCTGAACCATTGGTGTCGGGATTTGATACATGGGAATTGGTTCGGCGGGTTTGTGCGCAGGAGCATAAATATTCCTGGGCAATAATGAATAAAAAAATTGCGCTGAAAGAGTTGGCGATTTCGGGCGCAGAGTTTAATCCATCAGTGCGTGATAAACAGAAATTGAAATTTATTCTGACGGTGCTGTTTGGAAATAAGCCACTTCTGTCAGACATGCTTGAAAATTGCGTGGATTTTGTCGTTGCGAATTCCGTCAGCGAACTCGCTGAA
>NZ_JBLHZT010000026.1:0-52720 GCF_047631475.1 Sneathiella sp.
ATGCCGGCGCCAGATTTTTCGCGAAGTTCTTTAACTTTTGCAGCTGTAATTTCAGCCATAACCGATCCTCATTTCAATAAATGTGATTGATTTAAACTGTCACATGCCCATTGCGAGCATGTGACAATCGTCAAATTATTCAGAAGCCGCTGGTTGTTCAGCTGGTGCTTCGGCTGCTTCAGCAGGTGCGTCTGCAACTGGAAGCTCTTCTACTGGTGCTTCGAGTGCTTCGCCGAGATCTTCACCCTTCAGTTCCATTCCTTCAGAGATACCGTCGATAACGGCCTGTTTGAACAGATCACAATAAAGGTTGATGGCGCGCAAGGCATCGTCATTACCAGGAACCGGATAGTCAATGCCATCTGGGTTTGAGTTACTATCAAGAATACCAACAACCGGAATGCCCAGTTTGTTTGCTTCTTTAACAGCCAGTTCTTCTTTGTTTGTATCAATCACGACGATGATGCTTGGAAGACCGCCCATGTCTTTAATACCGCCAAGAGCCAGTTCCAGTTTGTCACGCTCGCGTGTCATTTTCAGGATTTCTTTCTTGGTCAGACCCAATTCGTCTGAAGAAAGACGCTCTTCAACCGTGCGAAGACGTTTGATTGATTCAGAAACTGTTTTCCAGTTTGTCAGCATGCCGCCGAGCCAGCGATGGTTCACATAGAACTGTGCGCACTGCTTGGCACTTTCAGCAACAACTTCTGATGCCTGGCGTTTTGTGCCAACAAAAAGGACACGACCGTTACCAGCGACAACTTTGCGAACCGCCGCGAGGGCCTGGTCCAGCATAGGAACTGTCTGCTGTAGATCGATAATGTGGATGTTATTTCTTTTGCCGAAGATGTATGGACCCATTTTTGGGTTCCAACGACGGGCTTGGTGACCAAAGTGAACACCAGCTTCTAAAAGCTGCTGCATACTGAAGAGAGGCTGTTGCGGCTGCATAATGCATACTCCTTTTCCGGTTGAACCTCCGTGAGCCTTGGTCCAGAAACATTCTGAACACCGGATGGTCGTTACCAACACAGTAACTACCGAACTCACGTGTGAATTTACAAGGCGGTGTCTATAGCCCTACTTCCAAAGATGCAAGTGAAAAGTGAGCTTTTCCCTTAAATATCGTGAACATCAACAACACCGGGAACATATTTGATCGCCTGACGTATTTCTGGAGAGATATTGTAGGTTTTGGCCAAGTCCAGCTCGACCTCTTTTGAATCGCCCTCAAGGGTCAGGATAAAGGCCACCCGGCCCCGCCCGACGCCACCATTCTGAAGAATATCCGAGACTTGTTTCAACGGACCATCATCATCGATAAAGATCTTGACCCCGTCGCCTGTCTGGGCGGCGACTGTTTCAAGCCGTTGAACTCCTTGCGCTGTCAGTCGGGGTTGTTCGTTATCGACATTGCCAAGGACGTTAATGACAAGAGAACTACCAACCTCCAGAATCTCGCGGCATTGAAACAGTACCTCTTCGAACATTGTGACCTCAAAGGCCCCTGAAGAATCTGACAGTTGAACAAAGGCGAGTGCTTTTCCCTTCTTCGTTCTCAACTGGCGTTTTCCCATAACAGTCCCGGCAAGGCGCGCCGCCGTTTCCGATGCGCCAAGCGATTCCAGGTATGTGGCGCTGCTGCGAACCCCTGCTTTCTCAAGTGTTTTCGCATAAGCATCGAGAGGGTGACCCGATAAATAGAAGCCGATTGCGTCAAACTCGTGCTTCAGGCTTTCCATGGATGTCCAACGGGAAGCTTTTGCCAAACTCGGCGTTACTTCCGCCACCGTGTCGGACCCTCCAAAAAGATTAACCTGTCCGCTGCCCCGCTCTTCTTCTGCTTGCTGCGCATATCGTAAAAGCAATTCCAATGAGGCGAAAACCTGTGCCCTGTCCGCATGCAGGGTATCAAACGCGCCTGCCCGGGTCAGGTTTTCTGCCTGACGTTTATTCATATGCTTAGGATTGATCCGGGACGCGAAATCGAACAGGTCCTTGAAGGGTCCATTTTCATAGCGTTCCTTGACGATGCCTGCCATTGCTTCGCGGCCTACATTCTTAACCGCTGACAAGGCATAGCGTACCGCGCCCTCGTCGCCCTTGAACTCGACAGAAAATTCCACCTCTGAATGATTGAGACAAGGGGGATAAACAGGGATTTTCATTCTATCCAGATCTTGTCGGAATATGTTCAGTTTATCTGTATTGTTCAGGTCCAAACTCATGGACGCCGCCATGAATTCGACCGGATAATTCGCCTTCAGATAAGCCGTGTGATACGACACCAACGCATAGGCCGCCGCATGGGATTTATTGAAACCATAACTCGCAAATTTTGCCACAAGGTCAAAAATATGACTGGCATCCTTCGCCTTGACCCCCTGCTCGACCGCCCCATCACAGAAACGCTCGCGCTGTTTGTCCATTTCTTCTTTAATTTTTTTACCCATGGCACGGCGCAGCAAATCCGCTTCACCCAGACTGTATCCTGCAAGAACCTTGGCAATCTCCATCACCTGTTCCTGATAGATGATCACGCCATAAGTTTCTTCCAGAATATGCTTCAACTTATCATGCAGCAAATTTGGCTCTTCAAGACCATGTTTACAGCGAATATAGGTCGGAATATTTTCCATAGGGCCCGGACGATACAAGGCCACAATCGCGATAATATCCTCAAACGCATCAGGTCGCATTTTTCGAAGCATGTCCCGCATGCCCGAACTCTCAAGCTGGAAAACACCAACCGTGTCGCCACTGGACAACAACTCAAACGTTTTAGGGTCATCAAGCGGGATTTTGGCAAAATCAATGGGAATATTCCGTTTTGCCAGAAGATCCTTGGCCCGGTCCAACACAGTCAGGGTTTTCAACCCCAAGAAGTCAAACTTTACCAGACCAGCCGTTTCCACATATTTCATGGAATATTGAGTAACCGGCATATCAGATCGCGGATCGCGATACAGGGGCACCAGTTTATCCAGTTCCCGGTCCCCGATCACCACGCCCGCCGCATGGGTTGAGGCATGCCGATACAGACCTTCAAGCTGCAGCGCAATTTCAATCAGTCGAGCGACATCCGCATCCGTATCCCGGGCCTCGCGTAATGGATACTCCGTATCCAGTGCTTCCTGAAGGCTCATAGGGTTGGCCGGATTAGACGGTATCAGCTTACTGATCCTGTCAACCTGACCATAGGGCATCTGCAAAACACGACCCACATCACGAATGGCCGCCTTGGCCTGCAACTTACCGAACGTGATAATCTGAGCGACCTGATCATGTCCGTATTTGTCCTGAACATACCGGATCACGCGCTCTCGTTTATCCTGACAGAAATCGATATCAAAGTCGGGCATGCTCACCCGCTCCGGGTTCAAAAACCGCTCGAACAGCAAACCGAAACGCAACGGATCAAGGTCTGTAATAGTCAAGGCCCACGCAACCACCGAGCCCGCGCCCGATCCACGCCCCGGCCCGACTGGAATATCATTTTCTTTCGACCACTGAATAAAATCCGAAACGATCAGGAAGTATCCGGGAAATCCCATCTGGTTGATCACACCGGTTTCATATTCCAGTCGGTCAAAATATTCCTTGTGCTTGGCTGCCTTGACATCCTCGTCCATGTCCGCGGTAAACACTTCTTCTTCCAGACGCTTTTGCAAGCCCTGACGGGCCAATGCTTCCAGAGCCCCGGCTTCATCCCGACCCTCAGAGGAAGAAAAGGCGGGCAGGATGGGATCCCGCGCAGGCGACAACACGGCGCAGCGTTTTGCAATCACCAGCGTATTTTGGATCGCCTCAGGCAAATCACTGAACAGGGCCTGCATCTCTTCGGCAGACTTGAAATAATGTTCCGGTGTTCTTCTTTTCCGCTCCAGATCCCCGACATAGGTGCCGTTGGCGATACATAACAAGGCATCATGGGCGTCATACATTTCCTTTTTTGGAAAAAAACATTCATTGGTCGCAACCAAGGGAATGTCGTGCTCGTAAGCCAGATCTAGCATGAACGGCTCAGTCAGTTTTTCCAAGTCCAGATCATGTCGTTGAATTTCCATATAAAGGCGGCCAGGGAAGATCGTTTTCAACCGAAGCAGATAAGATTCGGCCTCCTCCATCTGCTCGTTCTCAATCAGCTTTCCGATGGGGCCCTCTGCGCCGCCGGTCAAGCAGATCAATCCTTCAGAACAACTCTCCAGATACTCAAGACTGACCTGCGCTGTGTCGCCCGCTTCGGTTTCAAGAAAGGCATGAGAGGTCAATTTTAAAAGATTGTAATATCCAGCTTCATTCTGAGCCAAAAAGACCATGGGATCCGGATCCGGTTTCCTGCCATTTCGGTCAAGCGGTCCGGTACTGGTCACGGAGACCTGACACCCCATAATGGGCTGGACGCCGCCAGAGGGAAAAGACAGTGACATTTCCAGACTACCAAACAAATTATTAGTATCTGTCAATGCGACCGCAGGCATTTTAAAATCCTGACACAACCCTAACAGTCGTTTGACCGGTATCGCCCCTTCGGACAGGGAGTACGCGGTGTGAACCCGCAAATGGACAAAACCGGCATGGGACAAGGAAACATTCTCCATCAGTGACTTTATACGTCCCATTATCACACATCCCTTTTAAAAGATCAGTCCTTGACACCCTCCGTTTTGATAAATTCTTGTGGATAAGTTGCGGTGGCTGGATCCCCAAGCCGCAACCAATCAAACTTCATCCTGTAAAGCTGTGAACAATTTCGGCCCAAAAAACCATGGTCGCCAAAGCACCCCCGAAAACGAGACATTCAAAACCGTTTTTCATCCAATTAAAGTTCGACATTTTCATCTCCATTGTTCTTATGGAGGCCATTTTGTTCTTGTTTTGTTCTTTTGTCAAACAAAAAAAACACCCTCAAATAAAGGGTGCCTAAACTGTTATTTATCAATGTCTTAGAACGCACCCCTATTTTTCGATCAGGCCACATTCCCGCATGACAGCCAAAATATTGCTCAGCGCCTGCTCCACATCCCTTCCTGACGTATTAACGGTCATCTCGGCCCGCGCATATAATGCCTCACGGCTCATCAGGATACTTTTCAATTCATCCATCGCTTCTGGATTGCCCGCCATGGGTCGTTCGTCCCCTTGCCCCCGAACCCGTGACATATGATCATCAGGATCGGCCTTGAGCCAAATAGTGTGATAGTGGCGCAAAAGATAATTGAAGGTTTCCGGTTCCGACACAATACCGCCCGCCACAGCAAGAACGATAGAATCATGTGTGACAGCAATCCTTTCCACGGATTGTTTTTCAAGCCTTCGGTACCCCTCCTGTCCATATAAGGCAATCACCTCATTTACCGGCATACCACTGGCTTGTTCAATTTCCTCGTTCAACTCCAAAAATGGAACGCCAATTTTATCTGCGGACATCCGACCCAAGGTGGATTTACCGGCCCCGCGCAATCCAATGAAAGCAATACGCCGCGACCGCTTTATGGCAGGGTGGTCGGGATCAAGTATTTCCAGCACGCGATTTCGCTGTTCTTTTGTCGACTGCTGCAATAATGACAGAATGGGAAGAATTTCTGAATGGTAAGGGTCTTCTTCGCCAACAAGCCATTCGATTTTATAATCAAGGGCATCGGCCACCCGTCTCAACAAAACAATGGAAATATTCCCAGATCCGGTCTCCAGCTGCGCAAGATAGCGTTGCGACACACCCGAAATATCGGACAGCGCCTTACGGGAAATATTTTTCCGGGACCGCGCCTCGCGAACCCGCTGCCCCACAAGCTCCATAAAAGGAGCCGCTAGGTCGTCTTCAAAAGAGGAAGTCTCTTTCTCTCTTGTGAGCGCTTTACCGCTAAAAGACGCAATTTCATTTTCCATAGGCTGCATACCAAATCGTTCGTAACACGCGAAAAACACTATATTTCAATAGTTTCAACATATAACACGCAGTATTACCGAGGTCATTACTCAATCATCAATGGTTCAATAAGCGACCGTATATCCGGAGGCGCCGATTGCTTTTTAAAACTATCCGCCTCGACAAAAACATTGACAAATGTCCCGGTGAAACAGTCGATCCCGTCCTGACGCCCGATCACCTGAAACGTAACCGAGCTCTCGCCAATTTTGCGAAGCCTCACTTCACATTCCAGTGCAAATCGAGGCGTAACAGGGGAAGAAAAATCAAGACTCAAATGAACAAAAGGAGTTCCAACATTTCGGTCCAGATTTAAACAATACCAATCCTGCCCTACATGCTCCTGCCACCAGGCGTCGATGGCCTCTAGCGCAAAGCATGGAAGCCTGCCGGTATAGGCTATCTTCGCGGGGTCACAATCTCCCCAGCCAACCCGCACCGAATGAATAAAAGGAAGTGCGACCATTTAATCCTCAATATGTTTCCAGATGATAACGGCCGTTTTCCCGTAACTCACTTCGTATATCCTGCCAGTTCAGGCCAGCACTGCTTGCAATGGTTTCAAAGGCCTCTTCAACCCCCTCTTCCATGTCTTTCAGGCCGCACACATAGATATAGGTATGCGGAGAACTGATGAGTTGACTGATCAGCTCGGCTTTTTTGATCATTCGGTCCTGAACATATTCCTTGTCATGCCCTTCCTCGCGGGAGAATACCAGTTCTTTGTGAAGGAAACGATCAGGCACTTTTTTCAAAGGTCCAAAATAAGGAAGCGCATCCGGTGTTCGTGCCCCGAAGAACAACACCAGATTTGCATTACTTTCTGGTGCGATACGCTGGCGACGCATAGTAAATGCTCGGAACGGTGCTGATCCTGTTCCCGTACAAATCATCAGTAAGTTCGCCTGAGGGTCATTCGGCATCAGGAAGGTCGCACCAAAAGGACCAGTAACCTTGACCTTATCGCCCTTTTTGAGGTCACAGACATAGTTGGAACAGACGCCGTTTGTTTCGCGCTTTACAGTCAGCGCGATATTGTTTGTGTTTGGTCGCTCGCCATCGCGGGGGCTGGAGAGTGAATAAAGGCGTGGCAAATATGGCATCCCACTTTCATCCGTACCGGGAGGCGTAATTCCAACACTTTGACCTTCAAGAACAGGAAAGGTTTGACCGCCCATATCCAGAATAATGTGCCGCACATCATTGTCGGACTGTTCATTGGTCAGGCGAAAGTTTCCCTGTACTGTCGCTTCTGCAGGATTTCCCAGATTGAACAGGTTCACCGTCGGTTTCGATGCACTTGGCGGTGCAATGGCTTTCCCGCCTGCCCCTGCATGGGCTTCGGCCAGCAATGCTTCAATAGACTGATCAAGCGCCTCAATACTGCCGCCGCCATCCTTATCAGAAATCTCTTCCTGTTCGGGCAACTCCATCCAGAAAAACTGATCTTCCAGACTGTAAGGGGTTGTCACTACCCGCCAGTTATCGATCGACCCGGTTGGGCATGGCGCAATACAATCCATACAAAAATTACATTTTGTAAAGTCAACAACCACATTGTCATCATTATGCGTTATGGCATCAACAGGGCATGCATCTTCGCATGTGTAACACCGGATGCAGACTTCAGGATCGATTACATGTTGCTTCTGAGGAGTGCTCATAAGGTGATCTATTCCCTATTTCAGAGATGCATTGAGGACCGAGAGGCCCGGTCCTCGACTTTATCTATCTGTTACGAGTCGTGCAGCTGTACATATTCAAAGTCGCCCGGCTTATTGTCAATTCCAATACGGGGCGGTGCTATCCAGCCTGCATATTTCCCGGCCTCAAGGCAAGGCTTCATCAGGGATTGGATATAGGCTGCATCATCTGATGAGGGCAGCCACTCATCCCGGCGGGCATCATATTCTTCCTGAGAAATAATGTCACCGGCAGGCGTTGTCCGTACAGACGCAAATTCACCGATCTGGCGATGGAATGCCTGATGTGGAATGGTCATTTCGAACTGCACACCGGTTTTGGCAATCAGCGCATTCCAACGTTTCACACCACCAGCCGCATCTTTGATATAATCATCCCGCAGACGCATATTGATCGCTGACAATGCCGGAACCTCTTCCAGCGTAATAACCCCGTTTTGCAAGCGAGTTACCGGGTATGTGCTGTTTTTCAACTGATGGTCATCATCAATTTTGGTTTCCTGAAAACGACCCTTAATCCCAGCATTAAAGGCATTTGCCGCGTTCGTGGAAACTTCTGAACCAAACAGGTCCAAAGACAACGTATAATGAAAATTCAGTTTTTTCTGAATGGTTGGAAGATCAATCACACCCAGATTACGTACAGCATCGATATCGTAAGGATCTTCAATGCCCGCCTCTTTCATCGCATCACAGGTGCGCTGAATGACCCGGCCAACGCCTGTTTCACCCACAAACATATGATGGGCTTCTTCTGTCAGCATGAAACGGCAGGAGCGTGACAATGGATCAAAGCCCGACTGCGCCAGACTTTCCAATTGCATTTTACCATCCCGGTCAGTGAAATAGGTAAACATGAAAAAGGACAGCCAATCCGGTGTTTCTTCGTTGAAGGCACCCAGCATCCGTGGGGCTTCTTCCGATCCGGACTGCCGGCGTAATAACTCGTTGGCTTCTTCACGGCCATCACGGCCAAAATATTTTTGTAACAGATACACCATTGCCCAAAGGTGACGCCCTTCTTCGACATTCACCTGAAACAGGTTCCGCATGTCATACAAAGACGGGGCCGTTTTCCCCAAAAAGCGTTGCTGCTCGACAGACGCAGGTTCCGTATCGCCCTGAATAACGATCAGACGACGCAACATGGAACGGTATTCGCCGGGCACTTCCTGCCAAACAGGTTCACCGTAATGTTCACCGCACGGGATAGTTCGGTTTTCAACCTGCGGCGACAATAGAACGCCCCACCGGTATTCAGGCATCTTTACATACCCAAATTTTGCCCAGCCTTTTGGATCGACACTCACCGCCGTCCGCAGATAGACCTGACTTTCATGAAAGCCGCTTGGTCCAAGATCTTTCCACCAGTTAATATATCCCGGATGCCAGCGTTCCAAAGCTTTCAGAACACGTTTATCCGTCGACAGCCCAACATTATTGGGAATTTGTGTATCGTAACTCACATTTATCAGATCAACCATATCATGTTCCTCAGCCTAGTCAGTTATATCAAGTGGCACTGCCACACATCTTTTTTGTCGGATATTGCCTTAAACGCGGCGCATATCATATTCACCCCGAACACCGGTTCCGTAGCGTTGCAACGCACCACTTTCACCCACCGCATTCGGCCGCTGGAAAATCCAGTTCTGCCAAGCGGTCAAGCGCCCGAAAATCCTGGTTTCCATGGTTTCCGGACCAGCAAAGCGAAGATTGGCTTCCATTCCGGTCATTGCATCTGGCGAGAATTTTGTTCGTTCTTCCAGAAAAATGCGGATTTCATCTTCCCAATCGATATCATCGAACGAGTAAGTTACAAGCCCTTGCTCTTCCGCATCCTCAGCGTCAATTAATTGACCTTTCCGTTTCTCTACCATCGAGACCTGCGCCGGATCTCCCAGGAAACGGGTCTGCAATCGTGTCAGGTCATTGGACATTGGATAAGGCCCGAAATTACCATCTGTCAGCAAAATGGTCGCTATTGGACGATTATCGCCCTCAAACTCACCTTCTGCCATATAACTGCGATCGACTGAAAACAGTATTTCAGCCAGCATGCCAGCGTAACAGGACCCCGGTTCCACCAAGGCAACCAATGACCGGGATGTTAAGTCAATGCGTTTTAAAACCCGTTTCCAATAAAGAGAAATTTCCTTGGCAAACCAATGGTCCTGATTGTCCAGAACCAGTTTTTCGTGGGCTGCGACCTGCTCAGGATCTCCCTGTGTAGAGAATAAAAGAACGCCAATTTCAAGCTCGTTGAGCCGCAATTGAAGGATCGCGTCATCCAATTCACGGGAACAACGTAAAATCCAGGCATCTGCCCCCTGATCCAATAACTCTTCCATTGATTGTGGGACCGTCGATTTTGGACCGGTAATATGGATTGTGGCCGTTCCCGCATCACGGTCGATTTCAACCTCAACCGTTGAGTAAACAAGATTACCATTATCTTCGATCTCGCGGGCCAACGGTGTCAAGGCAACACCCTTATCCGCAGGACCCCGATTTGATTTTTCTGCAAAAGCCAAAGCTCTTTCTTTTACCGTTTCATCAAATTTGGAGTTGGCGAGCACTTCATCCACCAAATTCCACTTTAACGCACGCTTTCCCCGAACACCTTCTTCGAGAGAACAGAAAACATCGGCCAGATCACGGCGCACCTTACGTTTATCTGTGACACGCGTAAGGCCGCCCGTTCCCGGAAGAACAGCCAGAAGCGGAACTTCAGGAAGCGCGACATTCGAAGAACCATCGTCCGTCAGCATGATATAGTCACAGGCCAGAGCAAGTTCATAACCACCACCGGCACAGGCGCCTCTTATTGCGCTGATATAATGCTGCCCGGATTCTTCACCTGCTGCTTCAAAAGTGTTGCGTGTCTCATTGGTAAATTTACAGAAATTCACTTTATGGGCATGCTCTGCACCACCCAGCATGCGAATGTTTGCACCCGCACAGAAGACCTTTTCCTTGCCAGATTGAAGCACCACTGTTTTGACTTCCGGATGTTCAAATCGCATCCGCTGGACGATATCGGCAAGTTCAATGTCGACCCCCAGATCATAAGAGTTGAGCTTAAGCTCATAACCGTCAAACAGGCCCCCATTTTCATCAACATCCATAAAGAGATTGGCAATCTCGCCATCATACTCAATCCGCCAATGGCGATAAGATGTCGGATCTACCTGAAAATCGATGCGCTTGCTCACAACTGTTCTCCTCTAGCGTTTAGCATTATGCATAATAATGCATTAAAATGCCGATTGTCCAGAAAAATCTCTGTCAAATTTGTCAAAACAATAGACTGTTTGTGCATTATATATCATTCTACGATTTAAACTCTTCAAAAAAGGGGATGATATCCGTTAGTCTTATCTGGTATATGCTTTCACCTTTTCCCGAAAAGGCCTGCTCCAGCAATGCCCTGGACAATTCCCCCAATCGCACTGCCGCCGCAAATCTTCCCAAATCCTTTTTAAGTTTTGCATTGGTAAGCTGTATCATCGCCTGCAGAAAAAATTTTTCAGCACTGTTTGGTTGACATTCCAGCCACACGCTTTCCCAAACCTCATGGGCCTCCCAATAGTATCCCGCTTCAAAAAAAACGCATCCCAACAATACCTTCTCCTGCGATTTCAGCGAGACCTGATCCTCCCGATCCAAGAAAAGCTTAATGGCCTGCTTCGTCTCAGCGTGAATATGGTCCCGATCACCCACACGTCGATGCATTGGGCCTTGCGGCAGGATATCTGCAGCCGAATAAGGCGCTTTCTTAGCCAGTAATGTCATTTATTTTCAATGACCTATTCTGTTATCTTGAATGAAATTCTTTATCGCATGCACGACATCTTCTGGCTTTTCCAGATGCGGACTGTGCCCACAATCTGGCAGCATAAAAACAGTACCATCGCCGGGCAACTCTCTCTCAAATGCTTCAACCTGCCGGTACGTGCCATACTCGTCCTGCGCCCCCTGTATCATCAATACCGGCACGGTAATGTTGCGCACGGAGGACAGGATCTGCCAACTCATAAACTCTGGATCAAGCCAAGCTTCACACCATCCATAAAAGGCACCATCAATATCTGAATGATATTTTGCAAGCCTGCCTTTCAACCCGCCTTGCTCGAAAGCCTCTTTTATCAGGCGTATGGACGCCACACTGATATCCTCTGCAAAAAAATGAGGGGCAATCAATACAATCCCGGCCAGGTGCGGATCCGAACAGTCCCCTGCATACAAGGCGCCGATGGATGCGCCGTCACTATGCCCAATAACCACATAGCGCCGGGCCCCAACGAAGGAAATGACTTTCGGCAACCACTCCGCAGCCTCGACATTCATATAGTCAAGCGCGCGGGGCAGTGTTATCGGATCAGACCGTCCATACCCCTGCCTAGAATAAGCAAAAACCCCAAATCCGAGGCTTTTTACTAACTGAAGCGGAAAGTCCCGCCACAAGTCAATACAGCCCAACCCTTCATGTAAAAGAAGGATCGTCGGCGCTTCAGTGGGGGCCGGGCCATAGCACCGCCCCTCCAAAGACACACCGTCCACTTCAAAAGTAAAGGGGTTTTTGGTTTGCCAAATCACATCAGATCCTAATGAGACCGTAGTTTAAAGCGTTGTACTTTTCCGGTGGCTGTTTTTGGAAGATCGTCGACAATTTCGATCCAGCGTGGATATTTCCATTTGCCAACGGCCTCCTTCACATGCTCTTTCAAACGGTCTTCCAACCCTTCCTTGATGACACCGTCCTTTAAGACGACATAGGCTTTTGGTTTTTCCAGATCGTTTTCATCCATCGCGGCAACAACCGCGGCTTCCAGAACATCTTTATGGGTAACCAAAGCCTGCTCGATCTCAAACGGGGACACCCAGATCCCGCTGACCTTGAACATATCGTCTGTCCGCCCACAATAAACCAGACGGTCATCCGCCTGCTTTTCATACTTATCGCCAGTTCGGGTCCACACACCTTCAAAGGTGGCGCGGGTCTTGTCCCTTTGGTTCCAGTATCCTTCAGCAGCCGACGGCCCGTTCACCAGAAGTTCACCGATCTCGCCGACGCCAACTTCGGCACCGGTTTCATCAACCAGCCTAAGCTGATACCCCGGGACGGCTCGACCGGAGGTTCCATAAAGAACATCATCTGGTGCATTAGACAGGAAAATATGCAACATCTCCGTCGATCCGACGCCGTCCAGAATATCAACACCAGTCGCCGACTTCCACTTGCGACCGATTTCAGCGGGCAAAGCCTCTCCAGCCGAGATACAGCAGCGCAAGCGGTCCATTCCTTCAGGCACATTTTCTGCCATTGCCGCGACGAGCGCGGCATAAAGAGTCGGCACCCCGCAAAACACGGTGGGATTTGATCGCCTGATTACATCAAACACCGTGTCCGGTGTCGGCCGCCCTGGAAACAGGACGGTTGTCGCCCCCACCGACATGGGGAACGTCATACCGTTCCCAAGACCATAGGCAAAGAAAAGCTTGGCAACCGAGAAAACCACATCATCCGCGTTAATCTTGAGGGTTTGGGCGCCATAGGTATCTGACGTCGCCCGAAGGCTGCCATGTACATGCCGAACCCCTTTGGGCTGCCCGGTTGATCCTGACGAATACAGCCAAAACGCACATTCATCTGCACTCGCCTGCGCCGTTGGGCTTTCCGGAAGCATCGCCAATTCATCCTTGAAAGACAAGAATTCATCCTGCGGTTCACCAATAACAAAAACGGATTTCGGATAGTTCCTGCCCTTTAGTATAGGCTTAACCACATCCAGCAAAGCCTCAGAAACAAACAGACTTTTAGCTTTGCTGTCATCCAGTATCAGGGCATATAGATCCGCAGCAAGTAGCGTATTTACCGGAACCGGTATGACGCCCGCCTTAAGGCTTCCCCAAAAAATAATGGGAAACTCAATAACATCATGGGTTAGCATGACAACCCGGTCTTCCGGCTGGATATTATATTTCTCGAACAAAGCTGGCATCTTACCAGATTGCGCACCGAGTGCCGAATAGGTTAAGGAACGCCCACCATCAACCGCCTCGGTAAACGCAACTTTTTCAGCCGCAGCCCCCGTGGCATGACGGTCCACAAAATAGGCGGCCGCATTTTCATTGACTTGCCCCAACTCTCCATCCTCCCAGATTTGGCTTTTAATCTTACATTAAACGGCCAACTTTATCCCTGCTTATATGCAGGATTTCTTTTTCTGCATTATTATGCCTTTCAGGAGAAATAATGCAAGATTATCGGAGGATATTAGACATAAAAATACCGTTATCTGACAATAAAATGTTTATTTTCAGTATTTTAAACATTATTTGTCAGAAAAAACATCATGTGCAATATAATGCTTACGATGAAAAGAGGGCGACCAACTGTTCAGAAAATATCGCCCAAAAGCAATAACGGACTATTCTTCTATCAGCCTGTGATCCCGAACATGAACAATCCGGTCCATTCTTTTGGCCAGGTCCCGGTTGTGGGTTGCGACAAGCGCGGCAACATTGTGCTGGCGAACAAGGTCCATAAAGTTTGCAAAAACCAATTCAGCCGTCTGCTCATCCAGATTACCCGTTGGTTCGTCCGCAAGCAACAAGGCCGGATCATTGGCCAAAGCACGCGCAATAGCAACACGTTGCTGCTCCCCGCCGGAGAGTTTCGCAGGGCGATGGCTCAATCGATGCTCCAACCCCATTTTTGTCAACAGGGCGGTTGCTTTCTGCTTGGATACAGATCTGGAAATGCCTGCAATCAAATTTGGCATCATCACATTTTCCAACGCCGAAAACTCCGGAAGAAGATGATGGAATTGATAGACGAAACCAATTTTATCGCGGCGCATTTCGGTTCTGCGCTTATCGGATGCTTTTGTACAATCAGTCTGTGCGATTATCACGCGCCCACTGGTCGGAGGCTCAAGTAGTCCTGCAATTTGAAGTAACGTCGACTTGCCAGCACCGGATTGGCCCAACAAAGCGACAATCTCACCCGGTTTGATTTGCAGGTCCACATTATCAAGGATCTCAAGCGTCTCGGGCCCCTGCTTGAAGGTCCGACCTACTTTTTCCAGCTTTAAAACAGGATTACTCATAACGAAGCGCCTCTACCGGATCAAGACGCGCGGCCCGCCATGACGGATAAATCGTTGCCGCGAGGGAAATGACAAGCGCCATGATAACTACGGTTGTTACCTCTGCCGGATCAACTTTTGCAGGCAGGTTTGACAGGAAATAAATCTCGGCGGAAAAAAGTTCGGCTCCGGTCAGTCCTTCAATCAGGTTTTTGATCTGATCAATATTGGCGCAAAAGCCAAGCCCCAGTAAAAACCCGAACAGGGTACCAATAACACCAACACTCGCGCCTGCAATGAAGAAGACACGCATAATCATACCACGGGTCGCCCCCATGGTGCGCAAAATGGCGACATCCCGCCCCTTGTCCTTCACCAGCATGATCAGGCTAGAAATAATGTTAAATGCGGCCACAAGAATAATCAGGGTCAAAATCAGGAACATAACATTCCGTTCAACTTCCAGAGCGTTGAAGAAGCTGGCCCGTGATTGCTGCCAGTCATAAATGTAGGCCCGAACATTCACCGCATTAATAATATCTGATCTGAGGGCAAGTGCCCGATCCGGATCGGTTGCAAAAACCTCAATGGAGGTTACCCCTTCGCCATGCTTGAAATATTTCTGAGCGGCCGAGAGGGACATAAACACATACCCGCTGTCATATTCATACATTCCCGTATTGAACAGACCCGCGACCGTATAGGTTTTCACTCTGGGAAAGGTGCCAAACGCTGTGGAACTGCCTTTTGGCGACAGAAGCTTGATTTTATCTCCCGCCCGAACCCCAAGGGAGCGAGCAAATCGGTGCCCAATAATAACGGCTTTATCCTCAGAAAATCCTTCAAGGGAGCCGGAAACAATATTCTTCGACAGCAATTCCAGCTTATCCAACTGATCCGGCGCCATCCCTCGTACCAATGCGCCACTGGCGTTTTTACCTGCCGCCGCCATTACCTGTCCCTGAATAAGCGGTGTTACCCGCACAATATCTTTCAGGGCAGACAATCGGGCCACCAGCGGATCATAGTCCACTAATACGCCGTTTTCAGCCGCCTTGATTTCATAATGACCGTTCATTCCGAGAATTCTGTCCAGCAGGTCTGCCCGAAATCCGTTCATTACAGACATGACGATGATCAGAGTGGCTACGCCTAATCCAATCCCGAGAAATGAAAATAGGGCAATAACAGAGATAAAGCCCTCTTGCCTGCGCGCCCGCAAATACCGAAGCGCCATCGTCCATTCAAATCGGGAAAACACGGTCTATCAGCCCACCATTTTGGTCAGCGCATCTTCGGGGCTTAATTCCACTTTTTCCCCGGTCGCGCGATTTTTCACTTCAAACACACCAGATTTTAGTCCGCGTGGTCCAATTGTCACCTGCCAAGGAAGACCGATCAGATCCATCTTTGCAAATTTTCCGCCTGCCCGGTCTGAAGTATCATCATAAAGAACCTCAACACCCGCTGCGGTCAACTTCTCGTAAAAAGCATCACACGCAGCATCGCACGCCTCGTCACCAGACTTAAGGTTGATCAACCCAACTTTAAAGGGGGCAACTTCTTCAGGCCAGACGATACCGTTCTCGTCGTGACATGCCTCGATAATGCCTCCTACCAATCGGGAAACCCCGATACCGTAGGAACCCATTGAAACCGTGACATCTTTTCCATCAGGACCGGCAACACTCGCGCCCATAGCTGCTGAATATTTTTCACCAAAATGGAAAATATGGCCAACCTCGATCCCCCGCCGGGTAACCAGGTCACCCTCGGAAACCGTGCAGGTCTTCGGGTCATGCATATCATCTGCCGCGGCGTAATAAGAAGTCCAGTTATCCACAATTTCCTGTAATTCCTCAGGACTGTGGTCTTTCTCTTCAGGTGTCGCCAGTGTCAGAATGTCTTTGTGATAGAAGACTTCGCTTTCACCGGTTTCCGCAAGAACGATAAATTCGTGGGACAGGTCGCCGCCAATTGGTCCTGTGTCTGCACGCAGTGGAATGGCTTGCAAACCAAGCCGCGCATAAGTCTTCAGATAGGCTACGAACATACGATTGTAGGCGATCTTTGATGTTTCATAATCCAGATCGAACGAATAAGCGTCCTTCATCAAAAATTCGCGACCGCGCATCACTCCAAACCGCGGGCGGACTTCATCTCTGAATTTCCACTGGATATGGTAGAGGTTAAGCGGCAAATCCTTATAGCTTTTCACGTTCGAGCGGAAAATGTCTGTCACCTGCTCTTCGTTTGTTGGGCCATACAGCATTGAACGATCATGACGATCAGTGATACGCAGCATTTCCTTGCCGTAATCGTCATACCGACCCGACTCCTGCCACAAGTCCGCCGGTTGGATTGTTGGCATCAGAATTTCCAGAGCACCTGCTTTATTTTGCTCTTCGCGAACAACTTTTTCGATATTTTTTAGAACCTTATGCCCCAGTGGCAGCCATGAGTAGATTCCCGCGGATGATTGTTGGATCATTCCGGCCCGTAGCATCAACCGATGAGAAACGATTTGTGCTTCTTTTGGATCTTCTTTCAATGTTGGCATAAAATAGCGGGAAAGACGCATTGGGTCCTCGTGTTCAAATATGGAAATACCGAATTTAAACGGACCCGGTTCAGGGACCGTTTTTTCTAACTTTTATAGGGATTTCGCAAGATTGCAAGGCATAAGGCGCGCATAGGTTCGCTTAAGGCTTGCTGTATCGTTTTTTGCATTCTTCCGCGATGGCATGGATCGCCGGATCTGCCAGTTCCTGACCATTAAATGTCATGCGCCCGGACAGCAGATTGTATTTCAGCGTTCCGATATAAGCCTCGGCATTTTCAAGACCGGCAGGCGGATCTGTCAGTAAATCGGAAAGCGGCAGATTTAGATCAATGACGATGTTTTCGGGCAGAACCAGTCGGTTGTCCTGTAAGTCTGCTGGAGCCACCAGGTTCCCATCTACATCGACACCGGGTTTATAGGTAACGTCCTGCTGTGCGACATATTTTTGGATATGAGAACAATCTTCTTTGCTGACTGTGATCGTTGCTGTTTCGGCGGGTGCGTCGCTTTTTTCCACTGTTTCAGCATGCGCGATAAAAGCTACGGATGCCAAAAGGATCCATAACTGCCAAACAAAAAAGGTCCGTAGCATCATTCAACCTTCCCAAGAAACAGGTGTATTGAACAGCATACGGACATTTTCATAAAAAAGCCTGAAGAAAACGAAATCAGTTCTCGATCAAAGCCCGATAATCAATCAGGTCAAATTCTAGGGTCGACCAAAAGGCGAGGAATAACAGAGCCGTTACAAGGGTCGTAATGGCGAATTTCCTTAATATCCTTGGCTGAACCGGCGCACTTTCCACTGTGCCCGGTTCAATTTCAGTATTCTCATCTTCAAGTTGGGAACGGACCCCCCATGGCAGAACCATGAAAAGAACGACCATCCAAGTAATTGAAAAGACAACGATACCACCAACAATGGTCATAATATTCAGCCTTTAATTAAACCTGTTCCAACTCGACAAGGGTCCCGTTGAAATCTTTCGGGTGCAGGAACAAAACTGGCTTTTTGTGAGCGCCAATTTTAGGCTCTCCGCTTCCCAATATACGGGCGCCCTGTTCAACAAGCTTGTCGCGAGCCGCCAGAATATCTTCAACTTCGTAACACACGTGATGCATTCCGCCGGACTTATTCTTTTCAAGATATCCAGCAATCGGCGACCCCTCTCCCAGCGGGTGGAGAAGCTCGATCTTTGTATTGTCCAGCTCCACAAACACAACGGTAACACCGTGATCCGGTTCTGCCTGAGGGGCGCTCACTTTAGCGCCTAATACGTCCCGGTAGGTTTTCGTTGCCGCTTCCAGATCCGGTACAGCGATAGCAACATGATTTAAACGACCAATCATTTTCTTATTCCTTGTGATCCGCTTATTTACTTTATGTTCGTTTGTTAGCTTTTACACATCTTCTTCAATTCGCACAACATGCACATCGGTTATTGGCCGTCGGCCTGCAAGTTTCCGAAAGACCTTACGAATGGAACGTCGTGCGGTTTCAGCGACCTCATCGTCCCTCAGTCTATTCGGTTTTGACATTTCATAATGACGCGCCAGAATTTCTTTCTTTAAATCTGCCTGCAGATCTGGAAACAGATCCACATCAACAACACCCCGCAGATTAATCACCGGATCTTCTGTAATTTGACCCGCCTCATTGATAATGATCAACGCATTGGCGGCCCCGTTAAAAATCATGCGCCGACGGGTAGACAGAAAATCACCGTCCATAGGGGTCATTCCGCCCACATCCACGGCGAAACGGCCTGAAGGCACAGTTCCAACGATAGACGCGTCGCCGGGTGCCAGCTTTAGGACATCGCCATTTTTAATTTCAACTGCCTGCGACACTCCCAGGGATAGTGCCAATTCACAATGTGCTTTCAAGTGACGGGCTTCCCCATGAACCGGGATCGCGATTTTCGGCTGAACGGTCTTGTACATCTGTTCAAGTTCTGATTTGGCCGGGTGGCCGGAAACATGCACAAATTCATCTGCTTCAGTGATCACATTGACGCCATTTTCCGTCAACTGATTATGCAGCGCATAGAGACTTTTTTCATTGCCGGGGATCACCTTGGACGAAAAGATGACTGTATCGCCCTTTTCCAACCGGACATTCTGGTGATCATTCCGGGCAATCCTTGCCATGGCGCCGCGGGTTTCCCCCTGGCTGCCTGTACAGAGAAGCAGAACACTTTCACGGGGCAGATACCCCAGATCCTTTTCATTCAGAAAGGGCGGTATGTCATTCAAATATCCAGACTTTTTTGCAGCTTCAGTCATTCTGTGCAAGGATCGTCCGACAAGCACCACATGCCGCTGATGTTTTTCGGCAATGGCTGAAATGGTCTTAAGGCGTGCAATGTTGGAGGCAAAGGTTGTTATCGCCACACGTCCCTGTTTAAGCGTGCCCAGCAACGTATCCAGACTGGCCTGAACATCCCCCTCAGAGCCAGAGGTTCCGCTTTTAAAAACATTTGTGGAATCGCATATCATGGCAAGGACATCATTAGAGATGTCCCCCATTTTACTCATGTTACTTTCCGGGCCAACGACCGGATCAGGGTCCAGTTTCCAGTCACCACTATGCAACACCTTGCCATGCGGCGTTGTAATCATCAAAGCCTGCATTTCCGGAATTGAATGGGTTAGATCAACGAAATCCAGATGGAAATCACCGATTTGAATGGAACTACCGGGGGAGACGATATTGACAATAACGTCATCCTCCAAGCCTTCTTCGACCAGCTTATTGTGTAGTATTTGCGCCGTGAAAGGGCTGGTATAAACAGGACACTGAAACTGACGCCACATCCGGGCAACGGCACCGACATGGTCTTCATGCGCGTGGGTCACAACAATCGCCAGCAAATCAGCACGTCGCTCGGCAATCCAGCCGGCATCCGGCACAATGAGGTCAATTCCAGGAGCCCGCTCATCCGCAAAAGAAATACCACAATCAACCATCAACCATTTGCCATTACAGCAATATAAATTGAGGTTCATACCAATTTCACCGCTTCCTCCGAGAGGGAGGAAATGCAGGCTATTATTAAAATCCATAAAAAAACCAATACTTAGAGGCGCAGAAAGGAATAACTAGCAGTAACAGGTAAAAACAAAAAGTCTGAAATTCAGGAAGAGCCCAAGTTTCGCAGGCTTATAAAGGGTGGCACCATATCAATTTCCGGCAAATGCAGCCAATCCAGAACGGCTTGTGAATTCTTGATAACGTTTATATCAAAAATTTTATATTCGCTGTTATCTTTACCAGTGTGTGAATTAAACATGCGCGCAACACCATGGGCCAATGTCGTATCGACAAGATAGGCCCCTCGAAAACTCACATCAGAATGTTGAATTGTCAATTTTTTGGCCGCCAAAAATCGTATGTCGTCAGGGCTTAGGTCCAAAGAACAGCCAGAAACATCGATCAAACGGTTCAGACCTCTGCGATAAGCACTATCCTCCGCCACGGCCTTGTTACCGTTCATTAAAATTTCTTTTGTCAAAACGCCGTAGTGCTTTACGAAAAAGCATTTGGCTTCGTTGACTATAGAATACTCAAAACCTGAATTAATCACACGCCCACTCAAAATTTAAATATCAAAATTTTTATATATTAGCATTAACCTTAATCAGGACTTCATACAGAAATCGGTTGTAAGACACAAACTAAAAAGGCTACAGGACTATAAAAAGGCTATCGGATGGCCAAAAAATCCGGAAACAAATAATCGTTCCCCAAAGAAAGTGCTTTTTTAACGTCAGCACCTAAATTCGGCGCGTCCGCATACAGAATAAGGTAGCGCACAAAATCTTCATCAAGCAAACCGCTTATCACGCGTCCAAAACCAAACGCCAATGCACTATCTACGATAAGTATTTCTGTATAGGTCCCACGCAGGGCCGATTGTTCTTTTATGTAACCAGCAACGGCCCGTATTCCAGCCGGATCAATCTCAATGCTGCATCCTGTCAAATCCAGAACTCTGTTCAATCCCGGTCGGTGATCAGGGTGAGCACCAGTATCATTTGATCTTTCCCGCAAGCTATCAAAGGTGATCGACCCGTAATGTTTAATAAAAATACAGTTGGCAATCAGATCAATTTTATAGTTGTAGCCAGTTGTCGCCATAAACCATTTACACACAATTGTTGTTGGTTGGGAACTACTTTCTTATAACCACTTGATATACAATCATAATCACAAACTATTACAGCTTGTTTTTATGAAAAATCTCGACAAGACCACTTAGGGTTAAATCTTTGTCAATAAAATCAATATAATCCGTATGCCGCCCAAAAAGGCTTGCCAATCCCCCGGTTGCGACTGTTTTCAACGGCAACCCGTATTCTTCCCGGATCCGGTTGATCAGTCCTTCAATCATGCTGATATATCCCCAGAATATACCTGATTGCATACATTCCAGAGTATTCTTACCGATAACCTGCCGAGGTTTTTCTATCGCAATTCGAGGGAGTTTCGCCGCGGCGCTGTGAAGGGCGTCCAGGCTCAAATTAACGCCAGGGGCAATAATCCCCCCAGCATAATTGCCCTGCTCATCCACCACGTCCAAAGTTGTTGCCGTCCCAAAATCCAAAACGATAAGAGGTCCGCCGTATTTAGAATGCGCCGCCACAGCATCCACCAGACGATCAGCGCCTGCTTCTTGAGGATTATCAATTTGTGGGGTCATCCCCAAGTCAACGTTAGGCTCACCAATCACTAACGGTGTACACCCAAAATACCGTTTGCACATGCCCTTCAAGTTGAAAAGTGCACCGGGCACAACGGTTCCGATGATGACATCTTTTATATCGATAAGCTTAAGGTCATCCAGTGCCATCGACTGGCTTAGCCAGACACCATATTCTTCGGCTGTACGGGTTCCTGATGTCGCAATACGCCATTCATTAACGAGACTTTTTCCTGAAAAAGCAGCGAAGGTAATATTTGTATTTCCAACGTCAATTGCCAACAGCATGAGAACCTCACTTAATCATTAGGCAGAAAAAAGACCTCTCCTGCCGTTACCATTCTTTGTGATCCATCTTCTAACTGAAGCACAAGTGCCCCCGCCGTATCAAGATCAATAAATGTTCCATTAAAAGTTTCATTGGGCAAGCGGACGGTTATTTTCTTCTTCATCCCGGAGGCATATTGAAGCCATTCCCGGCGTATAGGCTCGAAACCATCCTTTTGCCAAACACGATAAAGATCCAAAAAATGAGCCGCATACAGTTCTAAAACCTGCTCAACAGAACAATCGCTTCCCTGTTTTTCGAATGATGTCGCGGGCAATCCGTCAGTATGCTCGGGAAAAAAAGCAATATTAACGCCTGTTCCAACGACCAGCCATTCAAGATTACCGTCAGACGCGCTTTTGCTTTCAAGGAGGATCCCCGCCACCTTGTGACGATCAATCAATAGATCATTTGGCCATTTTAAGGAAAGATCCGCATGATCTGGCAGGACGTCTTTCGCCGACCGGTATAATGCCAACGCAATAAGAAAGGAAAGTTTAGCACCTTCCTGAACCGAACAATTTGGTCGAAGCATCAAGGAGCAATAGAGATTACCTTCCGGGCTGCTCCAACCTCGGCCTCTGCGACCGACACCCTGATTTTGAGAACGCGCCCAAACCAGTTGGCCTTCAACGGCCCCTTTATCAGCAAGTGCCCGCGCTTCTTCATTTGTACTGCCTATACTGTCAAAGGCATGAAGGGTAAAAAAGGGCGGCAGATTAACCGGTCGGCCGCCCTGATCTTTGATCACTGAAACAGGGCTCCAGCGGCTGAAGCTGCGCCCGCCAGCAATGGAGCGGGATACACAAAGAACAGCATCGTGAAGACGCCAGACGCCCCCATAATAACAGCCAATGTTTTGGTGAGAGGTTCAAAGCCTTCTGCTTCATCATCAAAATACATGATTTTAACGATACGGATATAATAGAAAGCACCCACGACCGACGCCAACAAGCCGATAATAGCAAGAGCATACAGGCCAGCATTAATAGCCGCTACGAACACATAGAATTTACCGAAGAACCCGGCCAACGGCGGAATGCCCGCCAGACTAAACATAAAGATCATCAACAAAAAGGCCATCATCGGGCGGGATTTACCCAGACCAGCCAACTGCGAGATGTCTTCCACCATGCCGTCTTTCTGACGCATGGACAGAATAATGGCAAACGTTCCGATATTCATCACAACGTAGATGGTCAGATAGATAAGCACGCCTTTAACACCTTCTTCGGTGCCAGCTGCAAGACCAACGAGCGCATATCCGATATGACCGATTGATGAATAAGCCATCAGGCGTTTGATATTCTTTTGGTTGATAGCCGCAAACGCGCCAAGAACCATGGAAAGAATAGAAACGAACACAATAATCTGCTGCCACTGATCGACCATGTCACCAAATGGTGTCAGGAACGCCCGCATAAACAATGCCATACCGGCCACCTTCGGCGCGGCTGCAAAGAAAGCCGTTACAGGAGTTGGAACCCCTTCGTAAACATCCGGTGTCCACATGTGAAAAGGAACCGCAGAAACCTTGAAACACAGTCCTGCTACCAGGAAGACCAAGCCAATCAACAAGCCGATATTTGGACCGTCATGCCCTTCAGTTATTGACTGAGCAATCAGATCAAAATTTGTTGTCCCGGTGAAGCCGTAAATCAAAGAACAGCCATAAAGCAGCATTCCTGATGAAAGCGCACCCAATACAAAATATTTCAGACCCGCTTCTGTTGAACGCAAGCTGTCTCTTCTGAAGGCCGCTGTCACGTATAGCGACAGGCTCATCAACTCAATACCCAGATAAAGGGACATCAGGTCATTGGCCGAGATCATCAGCAACATACCCAGTGCCGCGATAACGATCAGTACCGGGAATTCAAACCGGTCAATCCGCTCCCGCGCATTGAAATCCATGCTCATGATGATCGCCAATGCCGACGCACCAAGCGCAAGAACCTTCATGAAAGAACCGAAAACGTCGACCTGAAACAGACCATTAAAAGTTACGGCTGAATTGCCATTGCCCAATAGCACCAGAACGGCTGCTATAATCAGGGAAATCGTTGCCATCCAGGAAACAGGCTTTGTTGCCCCCTTCCCTTTATACACACCGAACATCAACAAGGCCATTGAGGCCAAGGCCAGAAAGATTTCCGGAAGCGCGATTGAAAAGTCATGCAAATCCATTGTCAAATCCTACCTATTTAGCCGCTTGAACGGCTGTTTTGGCGGCATCTAGCGCCAGTTGATGCTGTTCCATGAGGTTCGTCACAGAAGCATGCATGATATTAAGAAACGGTTCCGGGTAAACGCCGATCCACATTGCGACAACAATCAAGGGTGCGAAAATCAGAAGTTCGCGTTTATTGACGTCCAGAATGTTTTTCAGGTCTTCTTTAACCAACTCACCAAAAACAACCCGGCGATACAGGTACAGGCTGTAAGCTGCGCCCAGAATAACACCGGTGGTCGCGAAGAAAGCAGTCCATGTGCTGACTTGATAGGTTCCGACCAGAATAAGAAACTCGCCAACGAAGCCACTTGTTCCGGGAAGACCAATCGTTGCCATCGTAAAGATCATGAAGATCACAGCATATTTCGGCATCCGATGGACAAGTCCGCCATAGCGGGAGATTTCGCGGGTATGAATACGATCGTAGATCACCCCCACACACAGGAACAGAGCGCCAGAGACAATACCGTGGCTGATCATCTGCAGTATGCCGCCTTCAAGCCCCTGTTGGGTGAAAGTAAAAATACCGATTGTGATGAAACCCATATGCGCGACAGAGGAATAAGCAATCAGCTTCTTCATGTCTTTCTGCACCAATGCCACCAAGGACGTGTAAATAATAGCCACCACACTCAGGGCGAAAACCATTGGGGCAAAATAATCGGATGCTTCAGGGAACATCGGAATTGAGAACCGCAAAAAGCCGTACCCACCCATTTTCAGCAAAACACCTGCCAGGATCACAGAACCTGCCGTTGGGGCCTGAACGTGTGCATCTGGCAACCAAGTGTGAACTGGCCACATCGGCACTTTCACCGCAAAGGATGCGAAGAATGCAAGCCACAACCAAGTCTGCAATTCGCTAGCAAACTGAGTTTCCATCAGAACCTGAATATCCGTTGTACCAGCGATCTGATACATGGCGATCATCGCAGCCAGCATCAAAACCGACCCGACCAACGTGTACAGGAAGAATTTGAAACTTGCATAAACCCGGTTCGCACCGCCCCAGATACCAATGATCAGGAACATGGGGATCAAACCGGCTTCAAAGAACAGGTAGAACAGCACCATATCCAACGCACAGAACACACCGATCATCAGTGTTTCCATGATCAGAAACGCAATCATATATTCGCGAACCCGAACCGTAATGGCATCCCAGCTGGCGAGAATACAAAGGGGCATCAGGAAGGTTGTCAGGATGATGAACAGCATCGAAATACCGTCAACGCCCATCCGATACCGAATGGTTTCACCGAGCCAAGCCGCATCTTCTACGAGCTGGAAACCCGCTTGAGAAGGGTCAAAGTAAACCCAGATCAAAAGAGAAACAGCAAAAGTCGCAACGGTTGTCCAAAGGGCAACATGCCGCGCATTCCGGTTGGCATCTTCTTTTTTACCGCCGGTAAGCAGGATCATTAACGCTCCTGCTAACGGAAAGAAGGTCACAAATGAGAGTATATTCCAATCAGCCATGACTTAGTGTCCACCTGCGAGGAAAAAGAAGGAAACGAACGCTGCAACACCGATCAGCATTGCAAATGCATAATGGTAAACATATCCGCTTTGAAGAACCGATGCCCGCTTGGCAAGGTCAACGACACGGGCCGCAACACCATTTGGTCCCAGTCCGTCGATAATTCTACCATCACCGAAGGTCCAGAATTTATTGCCGAGCCAACGGGCGGTTTTGACAAACAAGACATCATAAAGTTCATCAAAATACCATTTGTTGAGAAGGAACTGGTACAGGGCAGAATGGGTTTTTGCCAACTGAACCGGAATGTCTGTACGGCGAATATACATATTGAACGCCACCAGCAAGCCTAGGAAACCTGCGATAATCGGCAGAGCAATCACCCAGGTTGGAGGGTGATGGAAGTCTGTCATTACAGTATTGGTTTGAGCGATAAAGATCGCATCTCCCCAGAATTCCTTATATCCGTCGCCAACCATCGGGCCATAGAAGAAGAAACCTGCAAACAAAGCACCAATTGCCAACACATAGAGCGGAAACAGCATGACAAACGGGCTTTCATGCACATGTGACATAACTTCTTTATCAGCCCGTGGCTCACCATGGAACGTAAGAAACGCCAGACGCCAAGAATAGAAAGCAGTCAAAACCGCAGCCGCCACACCACACCAGAAAGCATATTCACCAACACCTGTTCCAGCAGCATACGCGGCCTCAATGACCGCATCTTTGGAATAGAAACCTGACAGGAACGGAAACCCGGTCAAAGCAAGAGTACCGATCAGCATCATGGCATAGGTGATCTTGATGTGTTTTCCAAGGCCACCCATTTTCCGCATATCCTGTTCATCAGACACGGCATGAATAACCGAACCGGACCCTAAGAAGAGCAACGCTTTAAAGAAAGCGTGAGTGAACAGATGGAAAATGGCAATCGGATAAGCACCAACGCCAATGGCAAAGAACATATAGCCAAGCTGTGAACAGGTTGAATAGGCAATCACCCGTTTGATGTCATTTTGAACCAGACCAACGGTTGCTGCAAACAACGCTGTCGACGCACCGACAACGGTCACAACTTCAAGCGCGATTGGTGCAAATTCAAAGATCGGCGAGCAACGCGCAACCATGAAGACACCGGCCGTCACCATCGTCGCCGCATGGATCAGCGCAGACACGGGGGTCGGGCCTTCCATCGCGTCTGGCAACCAGGTGTGCAGACCAAGCTGGGCTGATTTACCCATCGCACCCAGGAATAACAGCAAACAGATTGTCGTCAGAACATCAACGTCATAGCCAAGGAAACCGAAGGTTTGGCCAACCATATCCGGCGCTGCCGCAAATACAGTATCAAAACTGATGGATCCGAAAGCCAGATAAATGCCCATGATACCAAGGGCAAAGCCGAAGTCACCAACGCGGTTCACAACAAACGCCTTGATAGAGGCCGCATTGGCTGATGGTTTTTTATACCAGAAACCGATCAGCAGATAACTCGCCAAGCCAACGCCTTCCCAGCCAAAATACATCTGCAGAAAGTTGTCAGAGGTGACCAGCATCAACATGGCAAACGTAAACAGTGACAAATACGCCATGAAACGTTGTCTGTGCGGATCGTGGCTCATATAGCCCACGGAGTAAATGTGAACCAGAGCGGAAACCGTATTAACAACAACCAGCATCACTGCTGTCAGGCTGTCAATGCGCAGGACCCAGGACACGTCAAACGTGCCCGAAGAAATCCATGTGAAGAGCTGAACCGTCTGCGGATCACTTCCAAAAGCCACCTGAATAAGGGCGACCCAAGACAGGATGGCACTAATGGCAACAGCACCGCAGGTAACGATCTGACTTCCCTTTACGCCAATCTGACGGCCAAAAAAGCCTGCCAGAATTGCTGCGATCAGAGGAAGGAATACAATGAGGACGTACATCATTTTCTCTAGCCTTAGCCTTTCATGTGATGGATGTCCTCAACCGCAATTGATCCACGGTTTCGGAAGTAAACGACAAGAATGGCAAGACCGATCGCAGCTTCACCCGCCGCAACAGTCAGGATAAAGAGGGTAAATACCTGACCCACCATATCGCCAAGGAAAGAAGAGAACGCAACCAGATTGATATTCACCGCCAGCAGCATCAATTCGATCGACATCAGAATAACAATTACGTTCTTTTTATTCAGGAAGATCCCGAAAATACCAAGTGTAAGCAATATCGCTGACACAGTAAGGTAATGGGCAAGTCCGATTTCCATCTCGCTCTCCTAAATGCCTTGGCCGGGTTCGACTTTACGAACCGCCATTGACTCTTCTGGCCGACGATAAACCTGATCGGCAATCACCTGTTTCTTAACACCTTCACGTTGACGGTGTGTCAAAACGATCGCCCCGATCATTGCAACAAGCAGGATCATGCCCGCAGCCTGAAACAGGTAGGCATAATCTGTATAGAGCAGCGACCCCAGTTGCTCGGTATTGGTCAGGTTGCTATCCGCTGTCACCTTCGCAGTCGCAAGCTCGATGGCTTCAGGTGACAAGGACCAGCTGCCAACAACAAGAAGCAGTTCTACAAGCAGGATAAGCCCGATCAATGCACCAAT
The DNA here is from genome assembly GCF_047631475.1 of Sneathiella sp. Classification (GTDB taxonomy): domain Bacteria; phylum Pseudomonadota; class Alphaproteobacteria; order Sneathiellales; family Sneathiellaceae; genus Sneathiella. Next base: position 28,636 of record NZ_JBLHZT010000026.1, read on the forward strand.
TGGAAGATACTGAAGAAAGCCCTGCCGAAGTTCAGAGAAGTTGATATCCAACATCATCACAACAAACAGGAACAGGACAGCAACGGCACCCACATAGACGACCACAAGGATCATCGCCAGGAATTCCGCGCCAAGCAGAACAAACAGGCCTGCTGAATTAAAGAAAGCCAATATCAGGAACAGTACCGAATGAACCGGGTTTTTTGACGCAATCACCATAAAGGCGGCAGCAACTGTCAATATGGCAAAAAGATAGAAAGCAAGAGTAGCGATTATCATTACTTCCCCCCCCCTGTTGATGAAGACAACATTTTGATCACTGGAGACACAGCGTTCATCCTACCTTATCTGTATGGTGTGTCGGCGTTCAGGTTTTGAGCGAGCTCTTGCTCCCACCGATCACCGTTGGCAAGTAGTTTTGCCTTGTCATAGAAAAGTTCTTCGCGTGTTTCGGTCGCAAATTCGAAATTTGGACCTTCCACAATGGCATCGACCGGACAGGCTTCCTGACAGAAGCCGCAATAAATGCACTTCGTCATATCAATGTCATACCGTGTCGTCCGGCGACTGCCGTCCTCGCGCGGTTCAGCATCAATCGTAATCGCCAGTGCAGGACAGGCCGCTTCGCATAATTTACAGGCAATGCAACGCTCTTCCCCATTGGCGTAACGGCGCAATGCATGTTCGCCCCGGAAACGCGGGCTCAACGGCCCTTTTTCATAAGGATAGTTGATGGTCGCTTTTGTCCGAAACATATACCGAAACGTCATGGCAAACCCGGAGACAATTTCCCCAAGAAGCAGACTACGCGCCTGTTTATCTATAAAGCCCATTATGACAAGCCTTTACCGTTAAATTTTCTTTTCCAGCGTCTGTTCAATAACAACAGACACCTTCTCATTCATTCTATCGCTGTCCTTTGGTGCTTTATCAAACGCCACAAGGAAACCTGCTGTCGCAACAACCCAGAACAGGGATAGTGGCAGGAACACTTTCCAACCCAAACGCATCAACTGGTCATATCTGTAACGAGGCAACGCAGCCCGCGCCCAGATAAAGACAAACAACAGGAACGCAACTTTCAAACCGAACCAGACAACCCCTGGAATCCAATTGAACGGCACAATATCCACGATCGGCAACCAGCCGCCCATGAACAGAACAACACAGATACCGCACATCAGGATCATGTTCACATATTCACCCAGGAAAAATAAAGCGAACGCCATGGATGAATATTCTGTTTGATACCCTGCCACCAATTCGGCTTCCGCTTCCGGAAGGTCAAATGGATGCCGGTTTGTTTCCGCCAGAATTGAAATGAAGAACACGATGAACATTGGGAATAGCGGCACAAAGAACCAACTGAACAGTCCGAAATCGCCCTTCTGAGCTAAAACAATGTCCGTAAGGTTCAGCGAACCCACACACAGCAGCACAGTAACAATGACAAAACCGATGGAGACTTCATACGATACCATCTGAGCCGCAGAGCGCAGGGCCCCAAGGAAAGGATATCGGGAGTTTGACGCCCAACCGGAAATGATAATGCCATAAACACCGAGAGAAGAGATCGCAAACAGATACAGCACACCAACATTGATGTCGGACAAAACCATGCCTTCATCAAACGGGATGACCGCCCATGCAATCAAGGACAGGAAAAACGTAATCATTGGGGCCATCAGGAACAAAACCTTGTTCGCGCCGGATGGAATGACGGTTTCCTTGAAGAAAAGTTTGGCGCCGTCTGCAAAAGGCTGCAACAGACCAAAAAGGCCAACAACGTTCGGTCCGCGGCGCAATTGCATGCCCGCCATGACTTTGCGTTCGTACAAAGTCAGGTAAGCCATCGCAACGAGCATCGGCACAACAATCAGCAGGATCTTACCGATGATGATCAATGTCGGTAAAAGATATGTATCCCAGAACTCAACCATTGGTGCCGGTCCCCTCTTCGCTGTCTGCCGCAAAAGCAGCACTACATTCGGCCATGATACCACTGGCCCGTGAAATGGAATTGGTCAGGTAGTTGTCTTTGATTGGATTGACAAACGCCGTATCGTCCACGTTACCGGCTGTCCCAAAATCGCCCCATTCAGCTTTTGAAACTTCATCAATCTCTGCAAAATGAGGAGCCGCTTCAACCATCTTACCCCTTAATTCAGCAAGGGAATTGTAGGGTAGTGTTTTACCGGCTTCTTCAGACAACGCCCGAAGGATCGTCCAGTCTTCCCGCGCATCGCCAGGAGGGTAAACCGCCCGGTTACCAAGTTGCGGCCGACCTTCTGTATTCACCCAAAGGGCATCTTTTTCAGTGTAGGCAGCGCCTGGCAGGATCACGTCAGCCACATGGGCTCCCGCATCACCGTGGCTTCCCTGATATACCACGAAGGCTTTTTCAAGCTTTGAGGTTTCAATTTCGTCGGCACCCAGCAGGTAAACGACTTCGAGGTCTCCGCTCGCTGCTGCATCCAGTATTTCGGCCACTGATTTACCGCCTTCACCCGGTGTTAATCCAAGATCAAGACCTGCAACACGGGCTGCGGCTGTATGAAGAACGTTAAATCCGTTCCAATCATCAGAAATGAGACCGAAATCATCCGCTACTTTTTTAGCCAACGCCAAAACCGCCGAGCCGTCTGCTCTGTTCAGCGCGCCCTGACCCAAGATAATCATCGGCCGCTCGGCTTTTTTCAGAACCTCTGAAAACGAATGTTTGCCATCAGCAACTTCCTGCAACGTAGACGCACCGGCTCCCAGATACTCGTGATTGTAAGTGAGGTCCGCCTGCTCTCCGATCAAAGCGATAGGGAAGTTTCCTTTTTTCCACCGCTTGCGGATGCGGGCATTCAGAAGCGCCGCTTCAACCCGTGGGTTTGAGCCGACGATCAACAGAGCATCTGCCTCTTCAATTCCAGCAATTGTTGTATTGAAAAGATAAGAGGACCGGTTTGACGGGTCCAGAGCGGCGCCATCCTGACGACAGTCAATATTTTTGACGTCAAAGGCATCCATCAGATCTTTAAGCGCTTTCATGCTTTCTGCACAAGCTAGATCTCCCGCAATGGCACCGACTTTTGACGCCTCTGTCGCATTCAGCTTCTCAGCAACGACGGACAATGCTTCGGACCAGCCAACAGCTTGTAATTTGCCGTCCTTACGAACATAAGGCGTATCAAGACGCTGACGTTTCAAACCATCATATGAAAAACGGGAGCGGTCAGAGAGCCATTCTTCGTTCACATCTTCGTTCAGACGCGGAAGAACACGCATTACTTCCTGACCTTTGGAGTCAATCCGGATATTGGCACCGACGGCATCGAGAACGTCAATGCTTTCCGTTTTGCGAAGTTCCCAAGGCCGGGCGGTAAACGCATAGGGTTTAGACGTCAGTGCGCCGACGGGGCAAAGATCAATGATGTTCCCGGACAGTTCTGAATTCAAAGCCTGTTCAAGATACGTAACAATTTCAGTATTTTCACCGCGGTTCAAGGCGCCCAGATCATCAACACCGGCAACTTCCGTTGCAAAACGAACGCAGCGCGTACAGTGAATACAGCGGGTCATGGTGGTTTTCACCAATGGTCCCATATTCTTTTCTTTAACAGCACGCTTGTGTTCCAGATACCGGCTGTTGCCAGAACCATACGCCATGGACTGATCCTGAAGATCACATTCACCACCCTGATCACAAATCGGGCAATCCAGCGGGTGATTGATCAGCAAGAATTCCATCGCGCCTTCGCGACCGTTCTTCACCTTTTCTGTATTGGTGTGAATGACCATACCATCGCCGGCAGGCATCGCACAGGAAGCCACCAGTTTCGGGGCTTTCTCCATTTCGACAAGGCACATGCGGCAGTTACCGGCAATCGATAACCGCTCGTGATAACAGAAGCGTGGAATTTCTGCGCCTGCTTCTTCGCAAGCCTGCAGAATTGTCGCTCCGTTCTCGACTGTGACTTCTACACCATCAACTGTAAGTGTCGGCATGTTTCGCTCCTTAAGTAGCGTGCCAATCAGGCCGCTTTCACGGCTTTCTTGTTTTTGATTCGCTCTTCCACCAAGGGGCGGAAATGACGGATCAGACCCTGAATTGGCCATGCAGCCGCGTCACCAAGGGCGCAGATTGTATGACCTTCGATACGTTTCGAAACATCGATCAACATATCGATTTCTTCAATTTCCGCATCTCCGGACACGAGACGCTGCATCATGCGCCACATCCAACCGGTACCTTCCCGGCAAGGCGTGCACTGACCACAGCTTTCATGCTTGTAGAAATGCGACAGGCGTTCGATTGCCCGGATAACGTCCGTAGATTTATCCATCACAATAACGGCTGCGGTTCCAAGACCACTTTGCACTTCGCGCAAGCTATCAAAGTCCATCAGCACATCATCGCAGATGCTTTTAGGCAGAAGAGGAACGGAAGAGCCGCCCGGAATGATTGCCAGCAGATTATCCCATCCACCGCGCACGCCACCGGCATGCTTTTCAATCAGTTCACGAAGAGGAATACCCATCTCTTCTTCAACATTACAAGGGTTGTTCACGTGCCCGGAAATACAGAACAGTTTTGTTCCAGTATTATTCGGGCGGCCAAGACCGGCAAACCAGTCAGCGCCGCGACGCAGAATTTCAGGACCAACGGCAATGCTTTCCACATTATTCACTGTGGATGGACAACCCCAGGCACCAACATTCGCTGGAAAAGGAGGTTTCAGGCGTGGCTGGCCTTTATTGCCTTCAAGGCTTTCAATCAGGGCTGTTTCTTCGCCGCAGATATACGCACCGGCCCCACGATGAACATAAATGTCAAAATCGTATCCGCTGCCGCAGGCGTTTTTACCGATCAGGCCGTCTGCATAGGCTTCCTGAATGGCTTCGTTCAGATGAATGGCTTCATTGACGAACTCGCCCCGAATATAGATGTAGGCAGCCACTGCCCGCATGGAGAAACCAGCGACCAGACACCCTTCGAGCAACCGATGTGGATCAAAACGCATGATTTCCCGGTCCTTACAGGTACCAGGTTCAGACTCATCCGCATTAACGATCAGATAATTCGGACGACCATCTGATTCTTTGGGCATGAAAGACCATTTCAGGCCGGTCGGGAAACCCGCACCACCGCGGCCCCGAAGACCACTGGCTTTCACCTGTTCAATGATTTCATCCTGCCCCATTTCCATGAGTTTCTTGGTGTTGTCCCAAACACCTCTGGCTTTCGCACCGGCGAGACGCCAGTCATGCTGTCCATAAAGGTTGGTAAAAATACGATCCTGGTCTTTAAGCATCAGGCGTCTCCCGCTTTTTCAAGCAACGTCGTAGGACCGCCCACTGGGGCAGAATTGATCCGATCAATCTGCGGTCCGTGATCGGGCACGTCGCCTTTAGCAAGTTTATCAAGCAGAGTTTCGAAATTCTCGGCGTTCAAATCTTCGTAGAAGTCATCGTTTACCTGAATGACCGGCGCATTAACACATGCCCCCAGACATTCCACTTCCAGAAGCGTGAATTTTCCGTCTTCTGTCGTTTCTCCGTTTCCAATACCGAGCTTGTCTTTACAAACCTTCTCAAGATTATCGGATCCGCGAAGCCAGCATGGGGTTGTCCGGCAAAGCTGCAGGAAGAACTTACCAACAGGTTTCAGGTTATACATGGTGTAGAAGGACGCAACCTCCAGAACACGCATATACGGAACATCCAGATACTGACCGACATATTCAATCGCTTCTTTTGACAGCCAATTTTCATTTTGACGTTGCGCCAGATCCAAAAGCGGCATGACAGCACTTTGCTGCCGACCTTCTGGATATTTTGCGATAAAGACATTGGCCTTTTCAATATTCTCTGGCGTAAACTCAAACGCCTTGCCAGTTTTAATGACCTGACTCATCGATCCACCTCGCCAAATACAATATCCAAACTACCCAGAATAGCTGACGCATCGGCCAGCATATGCCCCCGTGTGAGGAAGTCCATGCCCTGCAGATGGGCAAATCCTGGTGCCCTCACCTTGCAGCGATAAGGCTTGCTGCTGCCATCTGCGACCAGATACACACCAAGTTCGCCTTTCGGCGCCTCAATGGCCGTATAAGTCTCTCCAGCAGGCACCCGAACACCTTCGGTATAATGTTTAAAGTGATTGATCAAAGCTTCCATGGAGGTCTTCATATCGGACCGCCGCGGAGGAGCAATCTTCGGATCTTCACTCAAAACAGGTCCTTCAGGCATTTTATCCAGACACTGTTCCATAATTTTCAAAGACTGACGCATTTCTTCCAGACGCATCAGATAACGGTCATAACAGTCACCGTTCAGTCCCACTGGAATATCAAAGTCCAGCTCACCGTAAACGTCATACGGTGTCGCCTTACGAATATCCCAAGCCAGACCTGTTGACCGCAGCATGACGCCTGAAAAGCCCCAAGCCATGGCTTCTTCCTGGCTAACAACACCAATATCAACGTTCCGCTGTTTGAAAATCCGGTTTTCAGTCAGCAGTGTTTCAATATCGTTCAAAACCTTTGGGAAGCCTTCAATAAAGGTGCGAATATCATCGTCAAGACCTGCAGGCATGTCCTGATGAACGCCGCCAATCCGGAAATAGGCGCCATGCATCCGGGCGCCGCAAACACGCTCGTAGAATTCCATCAGCGTTTCGCGCTCAACAAACCCCCACAGCATCGGGGTTGTTGCCCCAACGTCCATGGCCTGTGCGCAAACATTCATCAGGTGATTCATCAAACGAGAAATTTCTGCATACAGAACACGAATGAACTGACCCCGGCGAGGCACTTCACATCCAAGCAAACGCTCGGCGGCCAAAACAAAAACATGTTCCTGCGCCATCGGTGCGGAATAATCCAGCCGATCAAAATACGGCATGGCCTGCATGTAGGTTTTGTTTTCGATTAGTTTCTCGGTACCGCGATGCAGAAGGCCGATATGCGGGTCAACCCGCTCAACGATCTCGCCATCCAGTTCCAGAACCATCCGCAAAACACCATGGGCGGCTGGATGCTGCGGACCAAAGTTCAACGTATAGTTTTTAATTTGCACTTCAGCCATTAGCCCTGCTCCGTCGCTTTTTCATCACCCGGAAGAACATATTCAGTTCCTTCCCACGGGCTCTGGAAGTCAAATTTACGGAATTCCTGAACCAAGGAGACAGGTTCATAAACAACGCGTTTTTCATCTTCGCTATACCGCACCTCAACATGTCCGGTAAGCGGGAAATCCTTGCGAAGGGGATGGCCTTCAAACCCGTAATCCGTCAGCATCCGTCGTAGATCCGGATGATCTGAGAACATGATGCCGTACATATCCCATGCTTCACGTTCAAACCAGTTGGCTGTCGGGAAAATCGGAACGACGGTCGGCACAGGCGTGCGCGCGTCCGTTTGAACTTTCACAGTAATCCGCTGGTTGTTGCTGAGGCTCAACAAATTGTAGACCACATCAAAACGCAGCGGGCGTTCAGGATAGTCGACGCCACAGACATCACACAAAACCTGAAACTTACATGTCGAATCATCACGAAGGAAAGCCAGCACTTTATCAATGACGTCAGCACGAACTTCGATAAAAAGTTCATTATGCGCGACTTCAGTCGATATCACCTCGGATGACAATTCACCTGCGATGTGGGCGCCAAGTTCCTTTAAAGCGTTTTCCATTTGTTTTCCGATCTTCGCGCTTTATCTGACGAAAGTACCGGTCCGGCGAATCTTCTTCTGCAATTGGAAGATACCGTAAACCAGGGCTTCTGCTGTTGGAGGACAACCCGGAACATAGACATCAACCGGAACAATCCGATCACATCCACGAACCACCGAATAAGAATAGTGATAATAGCCGCCGCCATTTGCACAGGATCCCATTGAGATCACATACCGAGGCTCAGCCATCTGATCGTAAACTTTACGAAGGGCTGGCGCCATTTTATTGGTCAGCGTTCCGGCGACAATCATGACGTCGGCCTGACGCGGTGACCCACGCGGCACAACGCCCAACCGTTCCATGTCGTACCGAGGCTGCCAGGCATGCATCATTTCAACAGCACAGCAGGCCAAACCAAAAGTCATTGGCCAAAGAGATCCGGTACGGGCCCAATTCACCAATTTGTCAACTTGTGTAACAACATACCCTTTGTCATCAAGCTGGCTGCTCAAATCCCGGAAAAAATCGTCTTGATCATCCCCTGGGATTGCTGTTGGCATTCCCGTTGTTGAAGGATTTACTCCCATTCCAGGGCTCCCTTCTTCCATTCATAAACAAATCCGATTGTCAGGATGCCCAAAAACACCATCATCGACCAGAAGCCAAACATGCCGACATCGCCCAGGGACACAGCCCATGGGAAAAGGAAGGCAACTTCCAGATCAAAAATAATGAAAAGAATGGCAACCAGATAAAACCGAACGTCAAACTGATTCCGCGCATCATCGAAGGGTTCAAAACCACATTCGTAAGGAGAAAGTTTTTCCGCATCAGGATGCTGAGCCGCTACAATCATCGAAGCGATAACGATAACGGCGGACAAACCGACGGCGATTCCCAAGAAAATCAGGATCGGCAAGTATTCTAAAAGTAGTGCTTCCATATCAACGACAATGACAATTTCCAGCAAATGGACGCTGGTTTACGTCACTCCCTCTAGCTCAATTTCGGGCGCATTATAGTGCTGGGTTATACGGAAAAATAGCCGCTTGGCAACATAATTTCGCCAAATTCTTTTAACGCATAAATCCAAGCATACCAATACTTGGGGCGCATTAATTATGTATTAACTATCGGAAAATTCACAGCGGGGAAAGTGGCGGGAGTGACGGGACTCGAACCCGCGGCCTCCGGCGTGACAGGCCGGCGCTCTAACCAACTGAGCTACACCCCCGCTGTGAGGCCGTGTTTTATTGAAGGAGGGCCCACCTGTCAAGCAACATAAACAGAATAATGAAAGAAAAATTACATCGCTGTTTCAGAGAGGCGAAAATCGCAGTTTTAAAGGTGTCCAGAATAGTTTACTTTTCTGATATGGGGGACTTCGGCAAATTATATTGGTCTTCAAAAGATTTTATTTCCGTCGTTACAGAAAGAAAGTCTCGATTTTTTTGAATCACACACAAATCCAATTGAATCAGTTTTCTTCAAACCCAGTTTTTTTTTAAAATAGGAAAGCTGCAAAACAGGTCAAAATGTGATTTTTCTAATAGAATCCGAGCGTTGCTATTTAGACACACATGGTTAACGTTCCCGTTCATTTTCACGGTTAGGGATCCCGACCCGATTCAAATTTCAAGTCGGCATCCGAAAAGTACACCCCTTTTCGCACCGTTTTATTTCATCCCGCAACAAAACCCCCACACATCAAACGGGATTGAGAACGACATAAACGGGTAAAATGGTTTTTATTATCGGCGTACGGTCGGACATCGACCTTATTGCAGTAAACCTTATTACCGGGAAAGACGCGCGGTTTGCCCTACCGGCGCGCAGATGAACTCACTTCAAATCTCATATCCCTAAAAAAGAAGACAAATGACGGTCAGGCAAACTATGGCAGCTGGGGATTAGCCTTAAGGGGTGCGTCTGATCGCCCTTTTGATTACAACGAACTGCAATGTCGTAGACCAGATATGGCCTCTCAATTCTGGGATATCCGGGGAATTAGATCTCGTTACAGATCAGCCCGCACTGGAAAGGTAAGTTGTTATGAACGTGGCCCTGACCAATGCCATTTTAGGTGCCCTCCACTATATCCGTGAATTCCTGAACCCAGATGCTCTGCCCTGCCCTTCACTGCGCCCTTCATTGTGCATACTGGTCGAATAGCGAAATACCGGCTGACGCAGCGGCCAAAGTAAGGGTTCCCCGCCTCATGACGTCACGGGCCGCAGAATATGGCCTATTGGGCTTGCGGCAGGATACACTCCGACCCGGTATCCCCTGATATCAATGGAAGGTGCCAAGGCGGCGACAATTGGCTTTAAATCACAGACCGCGAACCTACAGACCTTTAGCCACATGGTCCAACCGGCAGAGAATGCCAGCATCGCGTCGTTTCAAGCATGCAGAGCGTCCAGTTTCACGACCGATCGATCGCTTATTATCAGCGGTGGTTTTTCGATCTTGATAGATGCCTGCCACATAATAGAGGGTGGCCCCCTAAAAGCGGGTGCGCGTCACCTCGTCTATTGGCGGCACGTTACAACAGATCCCTAAGGAATTTGCGAACCTTTCTGCCATTCTTTCAACAGGCCCGTGAGCATCCCTCTCTGCTCTGTATTTAGAGTTGAGACAAGGGATGCCTGCGTAATCAGATGATCCTCAAGTGCCGCATTGATGACAGTCAGGCCTTTTTCCGTCAAGGTCACGACCACACTTCGGCCATCTGTGTCATTTCGTTGACGTCTCACCAACCCTTGCTTCTCAATCTGGTCGATCCGGTTGGTCATCGTTCCCGAAGTGACCATCATGCGCGCAAGCAACCCGTTAGGGGTCAACGAATGCGGGGGGCCTTCTCTGACAAGAGTCGCAAGGACATCAAATCCTGCCTGGTTCAACCCATGTTTTGCAAAAGTGTTTTCCATTTGCTGGGATATAAATTGGGAAACCCGCAGCAAGCGACCAATTAATTCTGTCGGCTTCGTATCAAACTCGGGTCTTTGCTCGGCCCATTGTTGCCTTATGTGATCAATCTCATCCATTCGTTGATAGGTAGTGGATTTTATCTTGATGTCAAGATATTGTAGATTTTTAATATGGAATGTTAGTGTGGACCTAATGAATAAAAACAGCACTCTTCTGATTACGGCACTCGCACCTATGATCTGGGGTAGCAGCTATATTGTTTCCACACAGTTTTTGATCAATCTAAGCCCTTTGACCATTTCGTTTTTCAGGGCCGTTCCAGCCGGTTTGTTGTTGTTGATACTCGTGCGTGAACTCCCGAAGGGTATCTGGATCCCCAGAATGTTTTTGTTAGGCGCCTTAAACTTTTCAATTTTCTGGTCCCTGCTCTTTTTTGCAGCGCACCGTCTTCCGGGAGGGGTAGCCGCAATTCTTGGCGCACTTCAACCCTTTATCGTCATTTTTGCAGCGCGGTATTTTTTAGGCAGCCCCATCAGAATATGGTCATTGGTTGCTGTATTGGCGGGGTTTATCGGGGTTGCTCTTTTGATACTAACACCAGACGCCTCGCTAAACTTTTCGGGGGTCGTTGCCGGGCTCTTGGGGTCAGTTTCAATGGCCTTGGGCACTGTTTTAAGCCGCAAGTGGCATCCGCCTGTATCCTCCTTAACTTTTACAGCTTGGCAGCTGACGGCCGGAGGCCTTTTATTGCTCCCTTTCCTTCTTCTTAATCCCTCTGAATTAACCGAAATAACAACGAGAAATATCTGGGGATTAGCCTATCTGGGATTGGTTGGTGGGGCCATTACCTATGTCATCTGGTTGCGAGGTGTTAAACTCATTCACCCTTCAGCGGTCTCTATTTTAGGATTTCTGAGCCCCACAACGGCAACCCTTTTGGGCTGGCTTCTGTTAGAAGAAGTATTAAGCGGCATACAAATCACCGGAATACTGATTATTCTAAGCAGCGTATTCTGGGGTCAATATACCTTGCGGGAAAAGAGCCCTGCGTAAAGGTACACTCGGCGCACTGAACCTTCATCCAAGATGAGAGCCGTAGAATCAAAAAGGCCCGCAAAGAGCGGGCCTTTTTTGAAATGATGGTGGGTGATGAGAGATTCGAACTCCCGACCCCCTCGGTGTAAACGAGGTGCTCTAACCAGCTGAGCTAATCACCCATCGTACGGTGCGAGGCAGTGTATAACAGGCCCGAAACACAAAGGGAAGACAAAAAAAGAGGCCAGCACCATTTTTTTTGGTCTGGCCTCATTTTATCGGAAAAAACGGGAGTTTTTAGCCGTTTACAGAGTCTTTCAGAGCTTTACCAGCTTTGAATTTTGGCTGCTTTGACGCAGCGATCTGGATAGTTTCGCCTGTACGTGGGTTACGACCCTCGGAAGCTTTACGTTCAGCAACGCTGAATGTACCAAAGCCAACCAGACGAACGTCATCCCCTGATGCCAGAGCTTTTGTTACTGCTTCCAGTACAGCGTCAACACCTTTACCTGCATCCGCTTTACCAAGACCAGAAATTTCTGCCACCGCGGCAACGAGATCGTTCTTATTCACTATAAGCCCCCTTTAGTTTTAATGACGTTTTTTACGTCGCATGTATTCCAACAAAAGACCGATGAATACTAGAGCGCACATTCCATTCGGTCAAAGGGAAAATGAAAGATATCCCCAGCTTTTCTGCGCATTTCAGAGAATTTTATTAAAACTTAGTGCGTTGTTAGGCCGTCTGTTCCTTTTTGTGCAGATGCAGCACTGGCCAGCTCCTGAGCAAGACGCTCTTCGCTCCAATTAAGAGGCTCTAACGGCTTCGTCAAAGCGACTTTTAACACCTCACTAACGTCAGATACTGGAATAATTTCCAACCCTTCTTTTACGTTATCGGGAATCTCTGCCAGATCTTTCTCATTATCATGAGGAATAAGAACTGTTTTGATACCGCCACGTAACGCTGCAAGCAGTTTTTCTTTCAAACCACCGATCGGAAGAACACGGCCCCGAAGAGTAACTTCGCCCGTCATCGCCACGTCTTTATGTACAGGAATATCCGTTAGCACAGAGATGATGGAGGTAACCATCGCGATACCGGCAGACGGTCCATCTTTGGGGGTTGCCCCTTCAGGAACGTGAACATGGAAATCGTGTTTGTCAAAATCTGTTGGCTTAACACCCATTTCAAGACAACGAGATTGCACGAAGCTTTTCGCTGCCTGAACAGATTCCTGCATCACATCGCCAAGTTTACCCGTGATTTGCATCCGGCCTTTACCATAAAGCTTAACCGCTTCAATTGTCAGCAATTCGCCGCCAACTTCTGTCCAGGCAAGTCCGGTTACCAGACCGACGCGATCTTCTTCTTCGATTTCACCGAACCGATGACGGCGAACGCCAGCATAGGTTTCTAGATTTTCCGGTGTAACCGTGATGGATTTGGTTCCATCGGTAATGATCTCTTTAACGGCCTTACGCGCCAGTTTCGCAATTTCACGTTCCAAATTACGAACGCCCGCTTCACGGCAATAATAACGGATCAAATCCCGAACCGCTTCATCCGTCAGCGTCCATTCACCTTCTTTCAGGCCATGGTTCTTACGCTGTTTCTTGATCAGATGGCGTTTTGCAATCTCTACTTTTTCATCTTCCGTGTAACCGGACAGATTGATAATTTCCATACGGTCGCGAAGCGGTCCCGGCATGTTCAGGGAATTTGCTGTGCAAATGAACATAACTTCTGACAGATCATACTCAACTTCGAGATAATGATCGGCGAAATGTGTGTTCTGCTCCGGATCGAGAACTTCCAACAATGCAGAAGATGGATCGCCGCGGAAATCATTCCCCAACTTGTCGATCTCATCAAACAGGAAAAGGGGATTAATCGACTTTGCTTTCTTCATGGACTGGACGACTTTACCTGGCATAGAGCCAATATAAGTCCGTCGGTGACCGCGGATCTCCGCTTCATCCCGTACACCGCCCAAGGCAACACGCACGAAATTACGTCCTGTCGCCTTCGCAACAGATTGACCCAATGATGTTTTACCAACACCGGGAGGGCCAACAAGGCAAAGAATAGAACCTTGAATTTTGCGAACCCGCTGCTGAACAGCAAGATACTCCAAAATCCGTTCTTTTACTTTTTCCAGGCCATAATGGTCGTCATTCAGGATTTTCTCTGCAAGCGCAAGATCCTTTTTAACGCGGGTTCGTTTGCCCCACGGAATTCCTAGAATCCAATCCAGATAATTTCGAACCACCGTTGCCTCGGCTGACATAGGACTCATGCTCCGCAGTTTTTTCATTTCCTGCTGGCATTTCTCACTCGCCTCTTTTGTCAGTTTGGTTTTACTGATTTTTTCTTCAAGTTCAGACAGCTCATCCCGGCCATCTTCGCCTTCGCCCAGCTCCTTTTGAATGGCTTTCATTTGCTCATTCAAATAATACTCGCGCTGAGTTTTTTCCATCTGCCGTTTTACACGGCTGCGGATTTTCTTTTCTACCTGAAGAACACCGATTTCGTCTTCCATCAAGCTGTAAACACGCTCCAAGCGCTCAGAAGTTCCTTCAATTTCAAGGAGTTCCTGCTTCTCGGAAATTTTCAGCGCCATGTGGGACGCCATTGTATCAGCAAGTTTAGACGGGTCATCGATCTGGTTTAGAGAAACCAGGACCTCTGGCGGAATCTTTCGGTTTAATTTCACATATTGCTCAAACTGGGCAATAACGGAACGAGCCAACGCTTCCAATTCCGCAGATTCATTTTCTTTATCGTCGATAACTTCCGCATGCGCCTGAAAGAATTCTTCGTTCTCTGTAAAGTGATGAATACGGGCGCGTTCAACACCTTCGACAAGAACCTTCACTGTTCCATCTGGCAATTTCAACAATTGCAAAACGGAAGCAATGGTTCCGACGCGGTGAATATCATCTTCGCCCGGATCATCCTGATTGGCATTTTTCTGCGCGACAAGAAGGATCTGTTTGTCATCCTTCATCACGTCTTCCAGAGCCCGAACAGATTTATCGCGGCCTACAAAAAGCGGAACAATCATGTGAGGAAACACCACGATGTCCCGAAGAGGCAGCACTGGAAAAGATTGAGTATGAGGTGTGTCGATCATTATGTTGCCTTAAAAGACACCATCGCCATTCTTTGCAAATGGGCAAATGATGGTCGTCCGAAGTGGAAAAATTGACTAAGGGACAGGAACGCCCCTTAGTCGAAAATAGTTAAGCACTACTGGTTGCGTCTTGCTTCTCAGCATAGATATAGAGCGGCTGTCCTGTTCCTTCAACAACATCGCCACTAATCACGATCTCTTCAACGCCTTCCAGTGTTGGAAGATCATACATTGGATCTAGCAGGATATTTTCAAGGATTGAACGAAGGCCACGTGCACCAGTTTTACGTTCGATCGCTTTTTTCGAAATCGCGGACAATGCATCTTCGCTAAATGTCAGCTTAACATCCCCCATTTCGAAAAGGCGCTGATACTGTTTTACAAGCGCATTTTTAGGAGTTGTCAAAATTTCAACGAGCGCGTCTTCGTCAAGATCTTCAAGCGTCGCAAGCACTGGCAAACGACCAACAAATTCCGGGATCATTCCAAATTTTGTCAAATCGTCAGGCTCAACGCCTTTTAGCAATTCACCAACATTGTGATCTTCTTCGCCACGCACATCGGCGCCGAAACCAATGGATGTGTCTTTTCCGCGCGATCCGATAATTTTATCAAGACCGGCAAAAGCACCACCACAGATAAACAGAATATTTGTTGTATCGACCTGCAGGAATTCCTGCTGAGGATGTTTACGGCCGCCTTGCGGTGGAACAGATGCAACTGTTCCTTCCATAATTTTCAACAATGCCTGCTGTACACCTTCACCGGACACATCCCGTGTTATGGATGGGTTGTCTGATTTGCGACTAATTTTGTCGACCTCATCGATATAAACGATACCCCGTTGAGCCCGTTCAACATTGTAGTCCGCTGACTGCAATAGCTTCAGGATGATGTTTTCAACATCCTCGCCTACGTAACCCGCTTCGGTCAGGGTTGTTGCATCTGCCATCGTAAAGGGAACATCCAGAATCCGCGCCAAGGTTTGCGCCAGAAGTGTTTTACCACACCCGGTTGGCCCCACTAGCAGGATATTGGACTTCGCCAATTCGACATCATCCGACTTGGCACTATGGTGCAAGCGCTTGTAATGGTTATGAACTGCAACCGACAAAACCTTCTTCGCATGCTTCTGACCAATAACATAGTCGTTCAGCACTTCACTGATTTCAACGGGAGTCGGCACACCATCACTAGACTTAACCAGGGTACTTTTATGCTCTTCGTGAATGATATCTTTGCAGAGTTCAACGCACTCATCACAAATGAATACGGTAGGCCCTGCTATCAGTTTGCGCACTTCATGCTGGCTCTTGCCACAGAAGGAACAATACAGGGTATTATTTTTCGAATCTCCGCCACTCGTTTTGCTCATAGGCACTCCAATTATTCTTTGGGCAGTTCCATATTAGCCGCCGACCAGACAGTGGACAACAAGAATGTGTAATTCTTGTCACGAAGTACTGAAAATGACGACTTCCTTGCCCATAGAGGCCATCATATTACAGACGGCCTCAACATTTCGTTAACATCTAGATAATATCGGCCCTAGAAAGGCACAAGCTCACAAAATTAAAATAATGTGTGAAGCAACAATTATGATGATGTATCGGTCGCGAGAGAATCCGGGCGCTTGGAAACCACCTCATCGATCAAACCAAAATCCTTGGCTTCGTCGGCGGTCATAAAGTTATCACGCTCCATCGCATTTTCGATAACGTCCAAGGCTTGGCCTGTGTGATGAACATAAAGGTCATTCAGGCGGGCCCGGACTTTAAGAATTTCCCGAGCCTGAATTTCAATATCCGTCGCCTGCCCTTGTGCACCGCCTGAGGGCTGGTGAATCATGACCCGGGCGTTCGGCAGCGCATAACGCTGGCCTTTTGTGCCTGCTGTAAGCAGGAAAGAGCCCATTGAAGCGGCCTGACCAATACAAACCGTTGCAATATCAGGTTTGATATATTGCATGGTGTCATACATCGCCAAACCAGAGGTAACGACACCCCCTGGTGAGTTGATATACATCGAAATCGGTTTGTTTGGGTTTTCCGCTTCAAGGAAAAGGAGCTGCGCGGTGATCAGGCTTGCCATGCCATCATGAACTTGCCCGGTGATAAAGATAATTCTCTCTTTCAACAGACGTGAGAAAATATCATATGCCCGCTCTCCCCTTGCGGATTGCTCCACAACCATCGGGACCAGAGTGTTCATATAAGTATCAATCACATCGACCATCACGCATCTTCCTCAAAATAATAAGTGGTTATTTCAATTTGCATATCGTTTCAGAAATTACCACCCAAAATCCGAAATTTATTTTTCGGATTTTTTAGCTGCTGCTTTTTTAGGGGCCGCTTTTTTAGCAGCTGGCTTATCGCCATCCGCTTTTTTCTTAGCAGGCGCCTTCTTTGCAGGTGCTTTTTTAGCCGCAGCTTTTTTCTTTGGCTTTTCTTCCGTCGCTTCATCTGGATCCGCTGTCAGTTCCTCTACAGAAACTTTCTTTTCGGAAACAGTTGCAAGCTCAGCGATGAAATCGACAACTTTGTCTTCAAAGATCGGTGCGCGAAGTGAATTCTGCATCTCAGGGTTTTTCTGGAACATCTCAAAAATCTGCTGTTCCTGTCCTGGGAAGTTACGAGCCTGTACGAGCATTGCCTGCTGTACTTCTTCGTTACTTACATCGATGTTGTTCAAACGACCAACTTCCGCAAGCAGCAACCCCAAACGAACACGACGCTCTGCGATTTCTGTGTATTCCGCTTTCAGCTCTTCTTCAGACTGGTCCTGATCTTCCATTTTCTGGTTAGACCGCTCCAGTTCCTGTTTGAACTGATCCCAAATGTTGTTGAATTCGGACTCTTTCATTCCAGGAGGAACTTCGAAAGAATGGCCGTCAGCCAACGCATCCAGCATGTTACGCTTCAATGTCTGACGTGAAAGCTGGCTGTATTCTTCTTCCATCCGACCCCGTACGGCATCTTTCAATGCTGCAAGGTCATCAAGGCCAAGTTTCTTGGCGAAATCGTCATCAATCTCAACCGGAGCCGCTTCCTGTACTTCGTGAACAGTCACGTCAAACACAGCGTCTTTGCCGGCTAGATCCGCAGAACCATAATTTTCAGGGAATGTCACTTTAACAGCAACTTCGTCGCCGCCTTTTTGACCAATCAGCTGCTCTTCAAAGCCAGGAATAAATTGTCCTGAACCGAGCTCAAGCTGATGACCTTCTGCTGTACCGCCATCAAACGCAACACCATCCACTTTACCGACAAAATCGATCAGGACTGCATCGCCTTCTTTGGCTTTACGGTTACGGGCTACTTTTTTGAAGTTTTTCTGCTGGCCAGCAATCTGTTCCAACGCCTCTGCTACTTTTTCGTCAGCAACATCTGCGACAAGCTTTTCAAGCTTCAGCTTGGAAAAGTCCATTGGTTCGAATTCAGGCATGATTTCGACTTCGATCGTGAATTCGAGATCCTCACCTTCATCAAATTTGGTGATTTCGATTTTCGGCTGCTGCGCAGGACGAAGTTCGTTATCTGTCAAGGCTTTCTGGCTGGTTTCATTAACCGTTTCTTCCAGAATTTCACCCATGACTGAACGGCCAAAACGCTGACGCAGAATGTTCATGGGAACTTTACCTGGACGGAAACCAGGTAATTTTACCTGCTGACCAACTGTGGTCAGTTTTTCTGTCACTTTGCTTTCAATTTCTGCCGCCGCAACAACGACTGTGAAATCCCGTTTCAGCCCCTCGGAGCTAGTCTGTGTAACCTGCATGAACGATTACCTGTCAATTCTGTTAAAAGATCTATTTTGGCACCGGCGGCCGACACATTCGTCAGCCGCGAAAATTTTTGGTGCGGGTAGAGGGAGTCGAACCCCCACGCCTCTCGGCACCAGAACCTAAATCTGGCGCGTCTACCAATTCCGCCATACCCGCATTTTTGTCCACACAGCCAACTGAAAAACAGCCGTTTCCATATGGAGCGGCAGTCTATAGCACAACATTTCTTCAATTGACTAGGGGAATTGTGGACTTCTGGAAAAGAAATCTGAAAAAAGCAACCACGGCCGATTAAAAACCGCAGTTTTCTGCCAACTCATAAAATATGAAAATCGGAAAAAAATTATAGGAAAACAGGAATATACCGTCTCAGTTGGTTAACCGGAAGTCTTTGGCAAAGGTATCCAGTGCCAAAACGCGCACACCCTGCGGATCCTTATACCCACTTCCAAGAAGCGTTCTTTCAAAGTGAACGTGAGGAATGCCAAAATCATCATCACTGACATAAAGCACTTTTGCTTCTTCCTGAGCATTAATTTGCATTGCTCTATAATAGATATCGCCTTGAACGATTTTCTCTCTTAAATCTATCTTCTTAAACAACATGGCCAATCCAAACGATCAATGTAATCCAGTATTCTTTTGTAATATATAGGAAAATCGTAAATAAACCCTTTATACGGTAAAAACCGGTTTTTTGGTTCAATATACAGTACCCTTTATTACAGAGACTGGAGGATTGCAGGGATTTCCTTTTCGATGTCTTCAGCAATCAGTCCGGGCCCAAACCGATAGCCCGCCTGACCATGCACCCACGTTGCTGCCATCGCCGCCAGAAAGGGCTTCATCCCACCCGAGATAAGGCCTGCGATAATCCCGGCAAGGGCATCCCCAGAACCTGCTGTTGCCATCCACGGCGGCGCATGGACATTCAAGGCAACCGTTCCATCTGGATCCGCGATTACAGTTGTCGCTCCTTTCAACAAAACGATTGCGCCTGACAGACGGGCCGCAGCCCGGGCTGACGCTATTGCATCAGTCTCTTGTTTGAACAGACGGGCAAACTCCGCGCTATGCGGTGTCAACACAACGGCACCGATCTTCTTTTTGCCAATGGCCGCAAACAGACGATCAGGATCTTCCTGAAAGACAGACAGGGCGTCTGCATCAAGGACGACCTCTGCATCTGATGAAACTGCCGCCAAAGCATTTTCCATCGTCTTTTCTGTTACCCCGTTGGCAGGCCCGACAACAATTGTCCCCAATCGTTTTTCTTCAATAATCTGGTCAAGCGGTTGATTGTCCTGTTTTAATAACATCACCGCTTCCAATGCCGCGCTATAGGTCATTATTCCAGACGGTGGCGATATAACGGAAACAGCCCCCGCACCGGCCCTAAGCGCACAGCGGGCGGTTAATCGTGCGGCACCAGTATGGGTCATTCCACCGCCGCAAATTCCAGTATGTCCTCGGTCATATTTATGGCCGCTTCGCTTTGCAACGGGCATGGCATCAACCCATAAGCCCGGCTCGTTCAACCAACACAAATTGTCCAGCTCATCCAGCACGTCCTCTGGAATTCCGATATCAATCAGCTTTAAAAGGCCAATAAGATCTTTGCCAGGATCCAGATAATGTCCACGCTTTGCCCGGAAAAAACTGACCGTCAAAACCGCTTCCGGAGTACCCGGACTGATCGCCCCGGTATTACCATCCAACCCACTGGGAACATCGACAGCAATAATGTCAGCCTTCTCTCGGCGGATATGCTCAAAAGCTTCGACGACCTTGGCGGGGAGTGTTCCTCGAAACCCTGCCCCGAAAAGAGCGTCGACAAAAATACCCGCTTCAAACTGCCCAATCTCAGAGAGGGGTGCTGTTGAAACAGGGCATTTTTCGTACATTTCCAACGCATCACCGGAAAGCTTGGAAACATCCCCATAGACGAAGACCTGAACAGGCCAGCCAGCCTCAAAGAGCGCCCGGGCAACGACATATCCGTCCCCCCCGTTATTGCCCGGCCCGCATAAAATTCCGATCGGACAGAGATCCCAGCCTTCCTCAATGAAAGCCGCAACCCCCTGCCCTGCATTTTCCATCAACTCTCGGCCCGGAACACCTTTTTTTATCGCCCAGTCATCACACTGGTACATTTGTTCAACCGTTAATATTTCAGGACCAAGAGTCATTTTATCTTACACCAGTTTGGAAAGATCCGGGCGCGCGCCACGTACCGGAGACATTTCTTCAAAGGCCGCAGCAGCGGCCAGCACCATGTCATCACGGTGCATCGGTCCCACGATTTGTAATCCGACCGGCATTCCATCATCTCCGAACCCACATGGGACAGAACAGGCAGGTTGCTGTGTCAGGTTAAAAGGATAAGAGAACGGCGTCCAGTCAACCCATTGCCCCCCAACCTGACGATCGTCCGGCGTAAGCTGTGAAACTGGAAAGGCTGTGACGGAAAGCGACGGCGTTAACAACAGGTCATATTGTTGATGGAATTTACGCATCTTAATGCCCAGCTCTGTGCGGGCGACAGAAGCATCCATCACATCATTTATGCCATACCCTGCCGCTTCCTCAATTACCTGTTTAAGCCCAGGATCCAGCATATCCCGTTTATCTTCAGGAACATCTTTCATGGCGTAGGCCGCGCCGGAATACCAAAGTGTTTTGAACATTTCGATCGGATTTTCAAATCCGGGATCGACTTCCACAACATCCACGCCAGATGCCCGAATTAAATCAACCGCCTTGTCCACGGCTCTGGCAACATCATCATTAACAGCGGCATAGCCAAGATTTCGGCTATAGGCCACTTTGCGACCTTTAAATCCATCCTTAAGGGAAGTTCGATAATCCACATCCGTGGCAGGAAGGGAAAACCAGTCGCGATAATCAAATCCGATCATACTTTGCAGCATTAATGCTGCATCAGCAACGGAGCGGGTCATTGGCCCAACATGTGAGACAGTCCCAAAAGCCGACGCTGGCCAGACGGGCACCCGACCGAAACTTGGCTTTAGACCAAATATCCCTGTAAATGCGGCTGGAATGCGAATGGAACCACCGCCATCGCTTCCCGTATGAAGAACCCCCATACCCGCGGCACAGGCCGCAGACGCACCGCCACTGGACCCACCCGGCGTCATTGCCGGGTTCCATGGGTTTCTGGTCGCGCCGCTTAATGGACTATCCGTGACGCCCTTCCATCCAAATTCCGGCGTTGTCGTCTTCCCCAATAAGACAGCGCCTTGCTCGCGCAGCCTTTGAACCGCTGGCGCATCGTCGTCCCAAGGTCCTGCAGGATCGACAATGCAGGATCCCTTCAATGTAGGAAAGCCCTTCATCAGCATTATATCTTTGATCGTCGTTGGAATACCGTCAATCATCCCCTGAGGCGCGTTGTTTTTCCAACGGTCTTCCGACTGTTTCGCGGCGGCCAACGCCCCTTCTTCATCGACAAAGACAAATGCATTTAACGCACCATCATACCGCCTGATTTGATCCAGTGCGGCTTGTGTCGCATCAACCGGAGAGATATCTCCGGATGCATATCCTTTTAAAAGTTCTGTCGCCGATGCATAGGCCAATTCTTCCGACATAACGCCCCCATATTTGTTTTTTATTTGTCATTTTCAAAGAAGAATAGAATTCAACACGGTCACATGCAATGGAAGAGACGTTGGTAAAAGAATATTCTTGGGAAAAACGTCGAACGGTTATATATGCAGGGTGTTAGTGACTTATCCAATTATGGCCTTATGAAAAATTTCAGAGAAAAATTTAAAATTCCGAAAAAGAAGTCTCACAGGCTCCTCTTGGGCTGGGCTCTTATGTTTGGCGGGATTTTTGGCTTTATGCCCATTGCCGGCTTCTGGATGCTACCGCTTGCTATTCTAGTATTGTCTGTTGATATCCCGTTTGCCCGCCGCCTACGCCGCCGGGTAGAGGTCTGGTGGGGCCGCAGAAAACAGAATAAAACGAAACTTCACTGAACCAAATTCACACTTGAGGTGCTGAAACGGGCGCGACAATCAAGGCAAATTGGACCTAAAGTATAAAACCGCGCTTCCAAGAAGCAAAAAACCCCCGAAAAACCGAAGCTTTTCAAGGGGTTGTTTGGGGCGAGTGACCGGGATTGAACCGGCGACCTCCTGAGTCACAGTCAGGCGCTCTAACCAACTGAGCTACACTCGCCATTGGGTGGCGCTTTATTTACCGATCATATCCCTACCGGTCAAGCAGGTTTCTTCAATTGTTAGAAAAAAAATCATTCAGTCGGGACACCGCATCTGACAAGACTTGCTCTTTCTTACAGAAACAAAAGCGGACAAAATGATCAACCGCGTTATCGGACGTATAAAAAGCACTCACAGGCAAGGCTGCGACACCGGCCTGTTCGATAATCAACTGACAGAATTCAGCATCTGTTCCCTTGAAACCTGACGCCCTGATATCCGCATTGATAAAATAAGTTCCGTCGCAATCTGCTGTTTGAAGACCCGCAGATTCCAAACCAAACTTCATAAAGTTCCGTTTCGCCTGCATATCTTCTCGTAGCGTTTCGTAATAATCATCATCTTTGTTCAGGCCATAGGCAACCGCGTGCTGCAAAGCAGGCGGGGTTGTAAAGGTCACAAACTGATGGGCCTTTGCAATCCGCGCAATCATTTCGGTGCAGCCGGTCACATATCCCACCTTCCATCCGGTCAACGAAAAAGTCTTCCCAGCCGAACCAATACGGACAGTGCGCTCTCCCATCCCCGGAAAGGTCGCAATCGGGATATGGCGGGATAATCCAAAGACGATATGTTCATAAACTTCATCACAGACAACATAGGCATCATTTTCAAGCACCCGGTCAGTGATCATCTGCAATTCATCCAGATTAAACACTTTCCCAGTGGGGTTCATGGGGGTGTTCAACAGAACAAGTTTGGTTTTTTCCGAAAACGCTTCTGCAAGCCGGTCCGCATCCAGGGTCCAATGAGGAGGATCCAGACGGACAAATTTTGGAATACCCCCGGCCCGCAGGACAAGAGGTAAATAGCAATCATATAAGGGCTCGAATAAAACAACTTCATCGCCCGGCTCGATCAATGCCATCAGACTGTCATTCAATGCCTCAGTCGCACCAGACGTGATCAAAATATCTGTTTCAGGATTAACGGCGATTCCATAAAAACGGTGATTATGATCGGCAACAGCCTGCCGCAACTCCATTGTACCCATCATCGGGGGATACTGATTGGGGCCCTCCATTAAGGCTTTTGCGGCGATGGCACGAATGTCTTCGGGTCCATCCTCATCCGGAAATCCTTGCCCCAGATTAATCGCCCCTTTTTCATTTGCGAGCGCGGACATGACTTCAAAAATTGTTGTCCCGAAGCCTGATAAGGCACTGTTTGTCTGTTTAACCATTGCTGCTCTCAATCTTCCCTTGCGGTCATTGATTTCAACAGGCATATCTTTCCCTGTCAATGGACGCAAGCAATAAGGACACAGGAATGGGCAT